>JARLHE010000044.1 GCA_031292385.1 Oligoflexia bacterium | reverse complement strand
GTTCGGCCAACCGGGCGCTGGATTGCGCTTCGATATCCTTGTGAAGCGAGTTTCCATGGGCATCGATCGTCACCACCACGGGGAAATTCTCGACCCGAAGCTTCCAAATCGCCTCCGGGCTTCCGAATTTCTCGAGGCCGTAAACGCCTTCGACTTCCTTGATGGCTTCCGCCAAAACCTGGGCCGCGCCTCCGACCGCATGGAGATAAACGCAACCGAACTTCTGGCACGCCAGGCGCGTCTTTTCGCCCATGCCGCCTTTGCCGATGACCGCGCGCACGCCGAAGCGCTCGATGACACCGGCCTGGTAAGGCTCTTCGCGAATGGACGTCGTCGGGCCCGCGGCCGTGACCACCCATTTGCCCTTCTTTTTCATCACCACCGGGCCGCAGTGGTAGATGATCCCGTCGCGGAAACTGAAATCCGCCGGCGGCTCGTTGCCTTCGCTCAGCCATTTGTGAACGGCGTCGCGGCCGGTGAACACGATGCCCGAAAGCTCGACCATGTCGCCGACTTTGAGCGCGAGGATTTTTTCCTTGGTAAACGGTGCGGAGATTTGAATCATATTAGTAGAACCATTTCTGGATTTCGCCCTTGGCGCTGACCTTCGCGCCCTGGCGGCGATATGCCCAACACATGTAGGAAACGCTCACGAAAAACGAAGCCGGCAGGCGATTCAACACGCCCACTTTGGCGGCGAGCAAAGTCGTTTTGCCGCCGAAGCCCATCGGTCCGATACCGAGCGTATTGGCCTCGGCCGTGACTTCCTCTTCGAGCTTCGCGAGCTCGGGAATTTTGTTTTTATCGAGGATCTTGCGAAGGAACTGCTCTTTCGAATGGAGATAGCCCGTCGCCCGGTCCCCACCGATGGTCACGCCCAAAATACCGGGACCGCATCCCTTGCCTTGCGCCTGCTGAACCGCATCGAGCATGCACTTCTTCACGCCCGCCAAATCGCGTCCGGCGCCGACGCGGCCGTCCGGCAGGCTGTACTGCGCTCCCACGTTTTCGCATCCGCCGCCTTTCAAAACCAGGCGCACGTCGAGGTAATCCTTGTTCCACGGCTCCATGTGCAAAGTCGGGGAGCCCGGGCCCAGGTTCGTGCCGTTATTCTTTCCAGTGAGGCTATCCACGCTGTTTTGCCGCAGGTAACCCTTCTTCGTCGCCGTCACCACGGCTTTTTTGATGACCTTGGCGAGGACCTCGCCATCGAGTTTTCTGGGATAGTGCACGAAAAAGAGAATGCTCCCCGTATCCTGGCAAAGCGGCTGGCTCTTGACCTTGGCGAGACCGATGTTTTTCTCGATGATCTTGAGCGCGTACTCGCCGCGCGAATCGGCTGGCTCTTGCGCGCGACCGGCCTCGATGGCGTCAATGACGTCCTTCGGCAGCTCGGTGGAGGTTTTACGGATAATCTCGACGAAGGTTGCTAATAACTTTGGGTTAATCATTGTATCCTTTTTCGCCCGGTGCTCTCCGTTCGCTTACGCTCACTGGACTCCCGGGCCTGTAATACTGACCTTTTAACCCGCCAAACTTGACCGACGCAAGGCTGACTAGCCTGAACGCGCCAATAATTTCGGCTAAAACCGCTTTGCTCGCGCGCAATTGGCCCATCTCGAAGCGTGCTCGCTTGCCTCAATCTAGGCCAATTTCGCACGTTTTATCTCGAAATTATTGGCGCGTTCAGGCTAACTTCCATCAAAATGACCCAGGAAGTTCTGACCCTCAATAAAAACGGAATTTGGCTCGCCGATGGAGAGGAAATCACCCATGAGCCCACCCGCAAGCTTTTCGCTCGGAGCTTGAAACTAGACGAAAACGGTTGGCTCATCCGGATCGGCCACGAAACCAAGCGAATTGTCGTGGAAGATACCGCCTTTTTCGTCCAAAGAATCGATGGTTCGCCCGAACAAGGCTTTCTACTCAGCCTCAGCGACGGCTCAAAAGAGCAGCTCAACCCCAAAACCCTGAAATACCAACCCGGAAGACTGACCTGCCGAATCGGCTCGAGCGGTTACGAGGCGAAATTCCTTTTCGCCCCGTACTCCGAAATCCTGAGCTTTCTCGAACAAGACTCGCAAGGCTACTTCCTCACCCTTCGCACACCTTCTGGGGTCGAGCGGATCTCACTGGGACGGTAACCGCACCACGGAGACCGGAGCAGGCGCCTCGCTCGCAAGCTGCTTCAAAGCGGATTGAATGAGGTCCGCATTGCCCGAGGTCACGTCGTTCAGATCAGGCTCGTAGGCGATGTCGGGCTGAGTAGGCCGGTTTTCAGCCTCGATGCTCTCGATATCCACGGTCGCCGGCGACTCCCCGGCCTTCAAAGGCCTTCCGAAAATGAAGTTCGGCACTTTCGCGGTCAGGATATGATTGGTATCGGTCCAGTCCGGAATCGCGAAAGAGGATGAAAACCCAGCGCCCGTGCCGTTGGTGGGCTGCCCGATCAGCTTCGCGCGACCGGACGACTTCAGCAGAATCGCCATGATGTCACAAGCACTCACGCAATTCGGCGAAGTCAGAGCAACCACGTTACCGCTGAAGCCGCCCACATCGTCATCGGCCATGATCGGAGCCGCGGGCATGACTTCGGAATAGTCGCGCTTTTTTGCGATCGCGTCGCGGAAAGCTTGATCCGTGGCCTTCTGGACCGCGAGCTCGGCCGGATCGGTCAAACCCTTCATGGACATCGCGTCTTCGGTTTCCCACGCGAGCTCGGTGATGCGATACATCTCGCTGAGCGGCGCGTACTGCTGTCCGGTCGGCGTCAGCGCCGACAGAACCGCCGCGGAATAATCCGGATTTCCGCCGGGATTATTCCGAATATCCAGAATCAACGGAAGATTGGCGTTTTTCGCCACGGTCACCAGCACCTTCATCAAGACCGGAAAACTCAAGACCGTCGGCTGCGCCGCCGGCGCTGGGGACGCGCCCGGCGACGGCGATGCGCTCGGAGCCGGAGGATTCAACGAAGCCGCGTCGACGACGCTCGCCACGTCGAAGCTTTGAATTTGAATGAATGCCGCAGAATTTGAAGGTGCCCCAAGGACGCCGAATTTCACCACAGTGGAAGTCGGATCGGTCGCATCGACGAAATCCATCTCGTTCTGAAGGCCTTGAATCGCGGTTTCCCACTGGGCATTCTTATAGAGCGTTTCCGCGCCGGCGGGTTTGACCGTCGAAATCGTATCTTGGTTGACGATGAAGATTCCGAGCTTCTTGAAAACAGCCGCTTCATCCGAACGCCTCGTCGCGATCGCGTACCAAGGGAGCGACAGCGAAACCGTCTTGCCTTGATGCTTCAAGACGACCTCCGCGGTCCCCTTCTCGGGGAGCTGAAAATCCCGTTGGGTCATCGAGCGTGCGGCAAAAGACTGCCGGAACGCTTCCGAGCTTCCCGGAATATAATTTTCCAGGCCACGGACCAGCTCTTCCGGATTTTTTCCGTCGATCGAAACGAGTTCATCCCCGATCGAGATTTCGCCGCTGTAATCCTTTTGGCTCTTTTGGTCTTTCAAAAGCATGCCCGTGATCGTCGAAACCACGAATTTGCCCTGAATTTGAGTCACATCGATTCCCAGCGCGACCGAGCTCGGCGGCTGCGCGGCGTTCAGATAGAAATGGCTGTCCTTGAAATTCGAAACCAACGCGCGCGCGCGATCCAGGAATTCCAGGTTTTCCTTGGCCTGGGTCGGCTCATCGTAAACATCAGGAATGGCATTTTCCGCGCTCAAAGCCGCCTCACCGAGCTTCTCGACATCGACGCCCAGAGTGTGCTGCTTATAAAGCAAAAGCGAATAGTCCGACTGGATAGACCGAAGCAAATCCGTCATCGTTTGAATGCGCATCTGCTGGGTGTAGTAAGGAAAATCGATTCCCAGCACGATGGCGTTGTATCGTACGGATACGGAATCAAAGAGCGAACTATGAGCGGGGGCGTCCGCCGCGAAGCCGGAATTCGAACCCATGGAGAAAATCATTCCCAGGGCTGCGCTTAAGCTGATGATCCAACGATGTCTTTTTTTCATAAGTCGGCTGGTCTCCCAATTAATAACCGACGCAATAAGTACACTATTGAAGACAGATGCGCAAACAGTATTTGGCGCTGCGCGTTAAAATTAAATGCCTTTAATTACAAATAGTTATATAGCCTATCCGTGACCGCCCATTAGAAAGGGCTGGGCCATAAAACGCAGGTCGCGCTCCTTTGCGCTCTTTTCAAAGAAGAGGCGCGCCTCCTCCCAAAGCACGTCCGGATCAGGGGTGGCGAAAACCTTACCCCGAAACTCATGGCATCCAGGAAAGCCGGATGAATACCAGGCCAGGAATTTTCGAGCATGAATCATGGCCGACCGGGCCGGGTAACATTCATGGAGCATCTTTTTCTGCTCATCGATCAGCGCGATGTAACGAGAGGCTTCGGGCAAAAGATAAGACTCACCCGCCCAAAGCGCCGCCGCTTGCTCGAAGATGAAAGGATTGCGAAGCGCGCCCCGGCCAATCAGCACTGCATCCACTCCGTAGTGGCGCATTTTCTCGACCGCGACCTCGGGCGTGTGGATATCGCCGTTGCCGATGATCGGAATGGGGCTTTTCTCCTTCACGCGAGCGATGAACTCCCAATCGGCCAGCCCGCTATAGCCCTGCGCGCGGGTCCGCCCGTGAATCGCGACCCAGGTCACACCGGCATCCGCGGCGGCATTCACCACATCGAGCGCGTTTCGCGAATTCGCGTCCCAGCCGGTGCGAATCTTGATCGTGACCGGGATCTTCACGGACTTGACCATTTCCGCCAGCACGCGTCCCAGCTCGGAGGGATTGCGGCACATAGCCGAACCCGCGCCCTTCGATACCACCTTGGGAACCGGACAACCCAAATTCAAATCCACGAAATCGGCGCCCAAGCGCTCGACGACCTGGCAGGCTTTGACGAGGTTTTCGGTGCGTTCCCCGAAAACCTGTAGCCCCACGACTCTCTCCTCTTCATGAAACCGCAAAAGATCGAGAGTTTTCTGGCCGCCGTATTCGATGCCATTGGCCGAAACGAGCTCCGAAACCACCATCGAGCTCTTCATCCGCCGCATGAGCCGGCGAAAAGGCGAATTCGTGATTCCCGCCATCGGAGCGAGAATAAACGGATGATCAAGCGTGAAAGGACCCAGACGAATACTCATGAGCGAAGCGCTTCGATTTCAGCGCGCTCCTTGGGAGCGCCTATAGTGAGGTTTTCGCAGCCATTCGCGGTGATCAAAATATCGTCCTCAATCCGAACGCCGATGTTACGGAATTTCTCGGGCACATCCCGGTCATTCGACTGAAAATAAAGACCCGGCTCGATGGTGAAGCACATCCCCGGCTCGAGCGGCCGAGGCTCGCTGTTTTTCCGGTAAAGCCCGACATCATGGACATCCATTCCAAGCCAATGGCTGGTGCCATGGGGATAAAACCGGCGGTGCTCGCCGGTGCGAATGATTTCCTCGGTCTTGCCTTTCAGCAATCCGAGCGAGAGCAGCCCGTCGACCAGAACTTCCGTTGCGCGGTGATGGATGTCCGGCAGCAAAGCTCCGGGCTTCGCCACGGCAAGCGCTTCTTTTTGCGCGCGGAGCACGAGATCGTAAACGGTCGCCTGCGCATCGCTGAAGCCGCGCCCGATCGGAAAGGTCCGCGAGATATCGGCGGTGTAGTAATCATACTCGCCTCCCGCATCGATCAAAAGCAGATCGCCGTCCCTGAGTCTCTCGTTGTTCGAATGATAATGCAGGCAAGTCGCATTTTTGCCTCCCGCCACGATGCTCGAGTAACCGACGCGGCCGCAACCCTGGCGCCGGAACGAATAGTCGATCAAAGCTTCGATCTCGTACTCGTTCATTCCAGGCCGGACTTCTTTCATGGCGGTCTTGTGGGCGAGCGCCGAAATTTCGCAAGCCCGGCGCAAAAGCGCCGCCTCTTCCGCCGACTTGAAAAGACGCATCTCGCCCAGCGCCTCGCTCGGGTCTTGGAGCGCGGGCATGATTTTTCCGGCACGATCCAAGCCACGGCGAAACGGCTCCAATGCCCCGAAAACCACTCGATCGTTTTCGGCGCTATGGCCGAAGCGATAGAATATCCTCTCGCAATCCTGCAAGAGCTCGGGAAGCTTATTGGAAAAATCATCGAAAAGATAAGTCGCGTCCGCGCCGAAAACGCGCGCGGCACCCTCGGTGCCGTAACGAGCTCCTTCCCAGATTTCCTTTTCGGGGTCGTTATGGCGCACGAACAGAATCATGCGGCTCGTGCCAGGCGAGTTTTTATTAGGCGCGACCACCAGCCAGCTCTGCGGCTCTTCGAAACCGCTCAGGTAATAGAAACCGCTTTCCTGCCGATAGGGATAATGCACGTCCGGGTTACGTATGACCTCGGGAGCCGCGGGCAGGATGAAAGCTGCTCCGGGATGGGCTCGAAGAAGAGCTTCTCGTCTCGCTTTGAAAAATCCAGGAACCTCTTTTTTTAGCATGATTGCCGCACTTTACATAAGTCCATTCCGAAGGACAACGGCGTATGCTAACCTCCCGAATCGTGGTTAAAAGAAATCCCGTACTCGCTCGACTGGGACTGCCCGAGTTTCGCCCCTTCCCGCCTTTTATCGGCGGACGGGCCCAGACCATCGCCGCTTCGTTTTGGCCGCAGCTTCCGGACATCCGCCCGACCCGCACCGAAATCATTGATCTTCCGGATGGGGACCAGCTCGTTTGCCTGGAAAACCGCCCCGCCGGCTGGCAGCCCCGTGATCGCATCCTGGTACTGGTCCACGGATTGGCGGGCAGCGACCAATCCAAATACATGATTCGGATGACCCGAAAACTGGTCTCGCACGGGTATCTCACGGTCCGGGTGAATTTGCGCGGATGCGGAAAAGGCGTCGGTCGCGCTCGAAAGCCCTATCACAGCGGCCGAAGCGAAGATATTCGGGCCGTGCTTTCGCGCTATCGCGATCTTTACCCCAACGCGCCGGTCACGCTGAGCGGATTCTCGCTGGGCGCGAACATCGTGCTGAAGCTCGCGGGAGAAGACGGCGCGAATCCGACGGGTAACCTCGACAGCGTCACCGCGGTTTCCCCTCCGGCGCATCTGGCTGCCTCGGCCAAAAAACTTTGCCACCCGAACACCCGGGTATTTTCTAATTTCTTCATGGAAAAAGTCATCGAACACGTCGAGCAGGTCAAGAAAGCCTACCCCGACGTCCCCGAATTCAAGCCCTGGAAAGGAATGACCGTCAGCGATTTCGACGATAGCTATACCGCGCCTCATAGCGGCTTTTTGAACGCCGCCGATTATTACGCGAAGGCAGCCGCGCTTCCCGTCATCGCGTCCATCCAGATCCCCACGCTCATTTTAACTTCCGCCGATGACCCCGTCGTCGATACCGACAGCGTGCGCGAACTGCCCCCCATTCCCGGCGTGGATGTCATCGTGACGAACCACGGCGGCCATGTCGCGTTCATCGGGCAACCGCTCTCAAAGGCGGGTGTACGGTGGATGGATACGGTTATTTTGCGATGGATCGACCGCATGGCTACTTGTGGGTGCCCTGAGCCATAAAAAGACGCTTTGGCAATTGAGGATGATAAAGCGCGCGCAACCAAAAAAGATGGAATGAGCGCTCGGACATGCCGCTTGGCGGTGAGCCCGCCTGTTCCATGATCGCGACACGATTCGAACGTGCGTCCGAAAGCTCGGCCCTCCAGCCGCCATCAGGCTGAACGTCCAATCGCAAGGCGTAAAGCGGCGTATCCGCCGACGGCGATTTCGCGTCGTATGAATAATCGGGATGACCGACGATGAAAACCCGCTTGCCCGAATGCTCGTAGATAAAAGCCGAGCTCGCCCAGGCGTACTCGAAATTCGTCGTGACGCGGTCACCGTCGCGCAGGCCACTGAAAAGCCCGTTTTCAAGCGCCGTTTCAAGGGCGAAGCGCGGAAACTGCTGCCCTTCATCAAGACTGGCGGCGACCCGCAGGTTAATCGTCTGAGTCAAGGCCACAACCCAGGCCAAGCCCATTGAAATCAAAAGCAGCGTTCGCCCCGTCCTGCGGCGACGGCAAATCCAATGGGCTAGCCAGTGCGCTAATAGGATCGCCGTACCGAAATACGAAAGATAGACTGGAAGATAGCCGACGCTCCAATCGAGCTCAGCCTGACATTTACCGGATGCGCCGACCAGAAAAGAAGGCCCGACGGCGAGAATGGCCGCCGTCACGAGAACCGGTCGCGGCGCTTTTTGAGTCCCAACCCGCCGAAGCAGGGCAAAGAACAAGGCCGCGCAGGCCAGAAAAATCAGCCATGACTCGGGCCGAAGAAAGGTTTCGGAAATCGCTCGGATCATCTTCGGGTCGCGATGAAGCACTCCCAGATACGAAATCAACGGAAGCGAGGCCGTCAGCTGCTTGAAAAACGTATCGATAAACCCCAAGAAAGTCCCGACCCGGATCCCAGGGTACATACTGAGCGCACGATGACGGCAGTAGAGCACGATCGCGAGGTACGCCATCGACACCGAGCCCAGTGGCAAAGCGAGCTTCCAATCCCGACGCTGGCTCAAAATCAAATACAGATAGACCGGCAGGAAAACGAGCCCGACCTCGTAATTCAGCAAACAAGCGAACGCGAAAAAAGCCGAAACCAAGAGCTTCAGCCAAACCCGGCCCGTGCCTAGATCCGTGAGCGGCAAACACGCCAGGGAGAACAAAATCCCCGTCGTCTGCATCAGAGGCGCGTAGCTTCCGACCGGATCGTAATGCCGGTGCACCTGAAAAGAACCGAGCAAGCTCAGGCAAACCAGCCCCGAGAAAGCCCGGCCCGCGCCCATGCGCCGAAGCAGGCATCCGAATAGCGCCACGTTCAGAAGCACCAACGAGACCTGATAAAATCGAAAATACTCGAGCGGGCGGATGAAATAAAAACCCGAGTAGTCGATGACCAAAGCGACAGGAAAAAACCGTCCGGCATTCCGAATCCAGTCTGAGTTGACCAGTTGAATGAACGCGGCGAGCGTCGTCTGACTACGCCCGACCTCGCCTCGCACGACGCTGCTCAGGGCATCGTCGTCCCAAAAACCGTTGATCAGATAGGGGCGCAGGACCAAAAGCCAGAGGGCCAGAACCCCGCAGGCCGCGAAGGCAATGATAGCCGTCTTGAGATAGCGACGAAAGGCCAAGCTCGGGCTTAGTTGAGCATCGGCGTGCCGCCGCCGTCATTTTCGTCCATGGCGATCGCGAGAGATGGCTCAGGCAATGACTGAACGACAGCCTTCGGACCTTGGCCGTAATCGACGTAAGTGTAGCCATGCAGAACGTTCTCATAGAAGTTCTGCAGCTCAACGCCTTCGCGCGGCTTGATGACGCCCTCGCGAACCTTCGAGTCGATCTGCTCTTTCATCTTCTTGGCGAGATCGGTCGCGCTGTACTGAATCCAGGAGAGCACGCCGGCGATGTTATTGCCCTTGATGATTTCCTCGATGTAGTAGCCGCCCGTTTCGGTTTCGTCGAGGAACACGTGCACCTCGTTGACGCGCCCGAAGAGATTATGCAGATCGCCCATGATGTCCTGATAAGCGCCCATCAGGAAAAAACCGAGATAGTACGGCTCGCCGGGGCGAAGCGTGTGCAAGGGCAAAGTATCCTTGATGTCACGCAAGTCGATGAACTTAGAAACCTTGCCGTCCGAGTCGCAAGTGATGTCGACCAGGGTCGTGTTCCGCGTGGGCTCCTCATCCAGGCGATGGATCGGCACGATCGGGAACAAGTGCTGGATCGCCCAGTGATCAGGCATCGACTGGAACACGGAGAAGTTGCAAAGGTATTGATCGGCCAAGTGCTTATTCAGCACTTCCACTTCGTCCGGCACGTATTTGAGGCCCGCCGAGGCCTTATGAATCGTCTTGCAGATCTGCCAAAACAGGTGCTCGACCTTCGCCTTGTCTTCGAGCGAAAGGAAGCCGAGCTTGAACATGCTGAGGGCTTCGTCCTTGCGTTGAGCCGCATCGTGGAAGTGCTCAAGCACGTTCTTCGCGGACAGATGCTTCGAAAGATAACGCATTTCCTTGACGACGTCGTCTTCGTCGGGCGTTTCTTCCATCGCGAACGGCGTGGTGCCCACCTCGATGCTGCCGAAAACATCGACCACGAGCACCGAGTGATGAGCCACGATCGCGCGGCCGCTTTCGGTGACGATGTTCGGCTCCGGAACCTCTTCCGCCTGGCAGATCTCTTGAATCGAATAGACGACGTCGGTCACGTACTCCTGCAGGGAGTAGTTCATCGAACTGTCGAAGCTCGTGCGCGAGCCGTCGTAATCGACCGCGAGGCCGCCGCCCACGTCCAGGAAATCCAGGCTCAGCCCCATCTTGCGGAGCTTGGCGTAGATGCGGGTCGCTTCCTTGACCGCGTCCTTCACGGTCTTGATGTTGGTGATCTGCGAGCCCACGTGGAAATGAAGCAGGCGGAACGATTTCTCGAGACCTTCTTTGCGCAGGATATGGACTGCCTGAAGAATCTCAGGGGTCGTGAGGCCGAACTTGGCGAACTCGCCGCCGCTCGACTCCCACTTGCCGCTGCCTTTGGAGTAAAGCTTGCAGCGAACGCCGATCTCCGGCGTGACGCCCAGATCGCGGGCGACCGCGATCACCTGATAGAGCTCGGAGAGCTTCTCGATCGTGATAATGACGTTCTTGCCGAGCTTTTTGGCCATGAGGGCCGTCTTGATGAAGCCGTAATCCTTATAGCCGTTGCAAAGAATCAGGGCATTCGGGGAGGTGTTCATCGCTACGACCGCGGTCAGCTCCGCTTTGGAACCGGCCTCAAGGCCGTAATCGTAAGGGCGTCCCGCATCGATGATCTCTTCGACCACCTCGCGCATTTGGTTCACCTTGATCGGATAGACGCCCATGAAGCGTCCCTTGTAGCCGAACTCGGCGATCGACTTGCGGAACGCCTCGTTCAACGCGACGACGCGATGGCGGAGAATATCTTGAAAGCGGATAACAACCGGAAGCTCGACGTTCTGCGAGCGGATTTCCTCGATCACGGCCGTCAGGTCGATGCCAGGCCCCTCGCCACGGCGAGGATGCACGGTCAGATTCCCCGAGGGATTCATGCTGAAGTACTGATCACCCCAGTTCTCGATATTGTAGAGCTTCAAAGAATCCGATACGCCCCAAGATTTCATCTAATGCAAACCCCCTGAACCTTGAACTTCTTGATGCACCACGCCTACCACTGTCGATCTGCAAAATCTACTCGTTATGTGGAAATGGGCGCGCAGGACTGTAAGCCGGGTTCTGTCTTCACTATATGAAAATCATACAATGGAGATGACCATTCCTCTAGAGCTTGCGTTGCCGCAAGCTTCAAGCGGCCTAACCCGGAGGCATCGGTCGAGCAGACCTACTACGCCTCCCTATTTGGCCTTGCTCCAGGTAGGGTTTGCCGTGCCGTTTTCGTCACCGAAAACGCGGTGGGCTCTTACCCCACCGTTTCACCCTTACCGGAAGAGACAAGCTCTCCCGGCGGTATACTTTCTGTTGCACTTTCCGTCACGCGCCCACTGACACGCCCGAGAGCGTGCCAGCACGTGCCTGGTCGTTAACCAGTACCTTGCTTTTAGGAGCCCGGACTTTCCTCCCGCGCCGCCCGAAAGCGACGCCAGCGATCACCCGTCCTGCGCTAACTTAAAAAACTTTACGAAGACTCCGCCGGCACAAACAAAATGCGATGGCAGCTGGGACAAGCATGGACCGCATTGCGCTTACGGATTTCGTTAAACATCTGAGGCGGAACCATCATATTGCAGCCCTTGCAGCGGCCGGCGATCGCCGGAACGAAGCCCAGCCCCTGGCGAGCGCCGCGAACCCGGTCGTATTGCGCCAAAAGCGGCTTATCCACCTGGGACGTATACTGAGCCCTCTCCTTCGTAAGGGTGGTAATTTCGGTTTCGAACTTTCCGCTCTGCGAAGACAGGAGATTAGCCTGGGCATCGCGTTCGCCTTTCAGCTTCTCCTGTTGGGCGATGAGCTCGCCCAGCGCCTTTTTCAGCGGCTCCATGTCGGCCTCGGCCTTTTTGAACTGCTCCTCAAGGCTTATCGCGAGCTTTTTGAGCTGCTCGGTTTCCTTGTTGACGGCTTGGTATTCCTGCGAGTTTTGAACGGCCACGAGCCGCGACTCCGAACGGGCCAGGCGATCGTTATTCAATTCGCGGGCCGCCTGCGTCTGGCGCTGGACTTTCTCGGCTTCCGCGATCGCATGATTTTTCTGCGCAATCGACTGACCTACCTTCGCGAGGGCTTGCTCCATCACCCGCAAAGACTCCGGCAGGGCCCCCTGGTTCTTTTTCAGCTGATCGATCTTAAGATCGAGCTCCTGGATGCTTTCCAATGCCTTAAACTGCTCAGTAAGAAGTCGAGTTGATTGCGTCACAGTTCTCTCAATACGTTATAAATTTAAATAAATTGACTAAAATCGGTAAATTCTCTGAGTCCGGGTCTCAAGCGGCACCGCCTTCAAACCGGCCTCTTTTATCCAATCGCCGACCACCACCGAAAAAAACCGCTCGCTCTCACGATGACCGACTTCCATCACTGCCATGGGTACAGCCCTGGCTTGGCGGTATTTCGAGACGCTTAGGGCGTCATGATATCCCGCTTCGCCGGTAATCAAGAGATCACAACCGGAAGCTGCGGCTGATTCCACGAAAGACGCCCCCTTCCCCGCCGCGAACGCCAAGCGCCGCACCGTTTTGGGAGGTGGATCCGTGAGCAAAAACCCGCTCGCTTCGAAAAGTTTCTTAACACCTTTGACCACCTCTGAAAAGGGTTTCGGTCGATCGAAGTCACCCCAAAATCCGTATCCCACCCCTCGAGCGAGCCCGATCGCCGCCGGCGCTTGATCGACGGGATAGATATCGTAGGCGATTTCCTCGTAAGGATGAGCTTCTCGCATTGCCCGCACCACCGATGATTCCAATCCGCGAGGCAAAACCGTTTCGATGCGCACTTCGGGCACCGATTCGGCCTGGCCAGGCTTCCCCAAAAACGGGCTGCTTCGCGGAGATCCGCGAAAATGCCCGGTTCCCTCCGTTTCAAAACTGCAAGAATCGTAATCGCCGATATGGCCCGCGCCGGCTCCCGTCACCGCCGCACGAACCGCATCCGCATGGCTTTCGGGTACAAAAACGACCAGCTTACAGAGCGTGCCCCGGGCATGATCGAACAAACGGCCGCGCGGGGTGATTTTCAATCCGCTTGAAATCTTCTCGATCACTTCAAGGGCACATCGATCGAAGTTGGTGTGATAGGCCGCGACGGCGATTCCGCTTCGAATCGCCTCAAAAACCAAAGAGGATTTAGACCCGCCGCCGGCAACGACTCGCGAAAGCCCTTTGGACTTCGGAAAAATACAGGGATGGTGATTGATAATCAGGCGAAAGCCGCGGCGTTTTGCCTCTTCGAGGGATTCTTCGGTCAAATCGACCGTGACAACCGCACCGGAAGTTTTCCAACCGGGATCTCCGACAAGAAGGCCGACGTTATCCCAATTTTCCGCGGTCCCGGACGGCGCACGCCGCTCAAGCTCCGAAATCACTTCAGAAATTAGCTTTGTTTTTGAACCCTTAACATTGCGCATTATTTTACTTGAATTCGGCCCAGGCCTCGATTAGCCTAATAATAGTTGACCAATTAACTCTATAATTAGCGAGGTTGAACGTATGAAGGTTCTCGCATCACTCAGTGTTGTATTTGGCATTGTCTCCGTCATCGCAACTTTGGTTGGATAAGGAGATTTTGTCTACAAGTTATCAAAAATACTACCCAAAACGGCCTGGAGGGTGATGGCCAGCGCTATTCCCCCCAAAAGGCTGAGACTGCTGATTGTAAGCCGCTTTAATTTCTTCATCACTGTCATGCTCAATACCTCAACGGGCGGCACTGTATATAAGTTGACCACTCCTGTCAACTAAATTTCCAGCGTCCTAAGTTGCATGATCTGCAGCTTAGGACGCTTATCCTTTTTCAGTCGGAAGTTCGGCCTGAAGCCATGCTCTATAACCACCGGTGACGTTAACGACATCCGGCAGGCCCAGGTAACTCAGCGTCTTTGCAGCTAAAAGACTTCTTCCCCCGGAAAGGCAGGAGACGTAAACCCGTTTCGCTTTGGAGATTTCATCGAGGTGAAGGGCGACTTCGGAAAGAGGCATGTTCCGAGCCCCCGGCATATGACCGGCCTGAAATTCCCCCGGCTCCCGAACGTCCAGGAAAAGGCACCCCGCGCCCTGCTCCTTCAACTTGAGCGCGTATTTCGTCACGCCGATGCTGGATGACGGCGAAAGCGGCTCTTTGCCCTCTAACTCCGCTTTCACCGTCGAAAAAAGCAGATCTCCCAGACAGTAAGCGGGAAAAAGCAAAGTCGAAGGCGGCAGCTTCTTCAACGAATCAGACAAGCCTTGGCCCGCGGCCTCACCGGAAAAGACGATTCCCTCTCGCCCATCGCCGGCCTTCTCCAAGTACAGAGCGATCGAATCCTCGGTCGGGCCTGAAACCGTGAGCACATTGAAAGCCAGCGATCCCACTTCAATACGATCCCCCTGCTTGAGCTTCCGCGGCGGATGCGAATTCGGAACTCCGAACTCCCCTGCGACCAAATGAATGGCCGAGGGATGGTCGGCGTGCAAACGGGTATCAACCGCCCAAACGGGCTTCAGTCCCCGCTCAAGCAAGAACTCCCGGTAATCACCCATGAGATCGAGCCGCGGATCGATCAAGACGGCCGCGAGCGCGCGATCGTAAACGATGTAAGAAAGAAAGCCTTCGGAACGAAATTGCCTGATCCCGAACATATCAATACTTCACGCCGCAGCCGTAGGGACGCGTGGTGGGAACCTCGACGGCCTTTCCGGCGAACGCCGCGCTCAGGGCCTCTGAAACGTAGTTCCGCGATTTCGGCACATCGGCGATATCGGTGGACTCTTTGTCGTCGATCGCGCCGTTATAGATGAGCTTGCCCTGCTGGTTGATCACGAACATATGGGGCGTGGTCTTGGCGCCGTATAGCTTGCCGATCGCGCCGGTCGGATCCAGAATCGCCGCCGTCGGCGCGGCCTTGATTTTCTTCAAATAAATGTTCTCTTGTTTTCCGTCCACGTAGCCTTCTTTACCGGGCGCCGACGAAAGGATCGAGAGCCAAACCACCCCTTTCTTCGTCCACTGCTTCTGCAAACGCTGCATATTGCCGCTCGTATAATGTTTTTTCACGTAGGGGCAGCCTTGGTTGTGCCACTCCAGAACGACGAATTTTCCGCGGTAACTCGAAAGCTTGTGAACATGGCCATTGCTATCGGTTCCCTGAAAATCGGGAGCAGCAGCACCCACTTGAACCGCGTGGGCGTTCGGAAGAGCGAAAAGAAGGAAGCCGCCCAAAAGCGCGGCGCTAATTTTTTTCAACATGGTGGTCCTTTCGTAGGGTTCTTTACAAATTCTTCAGGGCAAATCCTTCAAGCTTTGAAGCACGATTCCGGCATTGATGATCTCGGGCAAAACAACAGGGTTACGGCCGCGATCTGCCGGATAAATCACGTAAAGCGGCACTCCGCTTCGGCCGAAATCGGCCAAGGTCTGCGTTATCGCGGGATCGTAGGTCGTCCAATCCGCTTTCATCAAAACGAAGTTCCGGCGCCTCAATTCGGATCTCACTTCGCTTGAGCGAAAAACCAGGAGCTCGTTCACCTTGCAGGAGACGCACCAGGCCGCCGTGAAGTCCAAAAAGACCGGCCGCCCGGCGGCACGATACGAATCAATTTTCTCCCGCGAAAATTTCTCCCACTCCAATCCCTCTTGGGCGGCGGAAGACGAAACCTCAACAGGGGCCTCGGCCGATACGTGCGCGCCGGAAAGCGAAACCGCCAATGCCGCGGCGACAATCAGCGCCGCGATCGACCGGGCGAGCCCGCTGCCGAACCATCGCCCAGCGACCCATGCCGCGAGACCCACGAGGAGCAGTCCGCCGAAAAGACGAAAAAGACCGTCCATGCCGACTTGCATCCCGAAAACCCAGGTAAGCCAAAGAACCGTTGCGAAAACCGGGAATGAGACGAGCTCCTTCAGGGTTTCCATCCAGCGTCCGGGTTTAGGCAAAACCCCGCCCAGGGAAGGCTCAATCGAGAGAATCAAATAAGGAAGCGCCAGCCCCGCTCCCACCATCGTGAAAACCAGCATCGCCACCAACGCGCCCTGAGAAAGCGCGAAGCCGACCGCAGAACCCATGAAAGGCGCGGTGCAGGGAGTCGCCACAACGGTTGCGAGAACGCCCGTAAAAAAAGAACCGCTCAAGCCTTCTTTTTGAGCCAGCCCGGAACCCACGTTCGAGAACGAGGAACCGAACTCGAAAACTCCTGCTAGATTCAGCGCGAAGGCGAAAAGAAAAACCGAGAGAACGGCGATGAAGCCGGGAGATTGTAGCTGAAATCCCCAACCCAACCGCTGACCGCCCGCGCGCAACGCAATCAACGTTCCCGCGAGCACCCAAAACGAAACCAGAATGCCGGCCGTATAAGCCAGCCCCTGCCAAGGCAGCCGCGCCTTCTCATTTCGCGGCGTGGAAACAAAACCCAGAATTTTGATCGAAAGCACCGGAAACACGCACGGCATCAGATTCAAAATCAATCCGCCCAAGAACGCGAAAACCAGCATGAGCCCCAAGTTCTTAGAAGTAGCCTGAGGCGCCGGTTGGGGCGCGGCGGGCGTACCGGCCTTGACAGGGCCCGCCTCTACGTGAACCGGAGCATCCAAGGCAAACGCGGCGGGCGCGCCCCCGTTATTCACGACCAAGACTCCGCGAAGATGGGACAGCGCTTGAGTGAGCTGCTCGGAACGCTTGAGCGAGAACTCGACTCCATCCGGGAGCTCACGCGGATTTTGCGGAACGCTGTTTTCGACTTGATCGGGATCGAGCGGAAAGAAAATCGACTTTTTCGCGATCTTCTTCAGATGCGGATCGCCGCTAACGCGCAAAACCCAGTCATTCCCATGGGCTTCCACCTGCGTTTTCCACGCCGCCGGAGCCGGACGAGGAAGAGCGGCTCCGGCCTCGTCGAAAAGCGGGCTCGTTTCGGAATTCTGCCGAGGCGTCTCATCCTTAACGGGGAGCGTGAGCTCGACTTTCGCCTTTCCGGGAACGCACAGTTCCCGGCAAACCAGCCAGCGAACGCTTGCCGTTAAATGCAAATCCTGCCCGGCCTTGAGTGATTCGGTGCCCTTGAGCGGCACCGCCAGCAAAACATGATTTTCATAGCCGTAGTTCACGAGCGGCGGAGCCGGCAATCTTTGCGGAGCAGGCCAGGCGATTTCACCGGCGGTCACGCCCCGAGGAAGGGTCCATTGGACCTGGGGCGCTTGCCCCGAATCGCCGGCGTTGACCCAGTAGATATGCCAGCCCTCGTCGAGCTGGAATTCAAACCCCACGCTCGCGGGCTTGCCCGGCTGAACCGATTGCGTTTCCGAAATCAGCTCCAAATGCGTATGCGGACCCGCGACCGGCGCGGCCCCTGCCCTCACGGGAGCAAAAGCCAGCCCAAAAACGAGCAAAGAAAGCGCGGAAAATGAGAGCGCGGAAAAATAACGGATCACCGCTGAAACGTACCATCGATCCTGGGAAAATTCATCTGAACGATGGGAATCCACGACGACGCGCGTCGTGCACAAACTCAGTTACTATCGACATCCAAAAGTTCGTGGTAGACCCTGAGCTGGGGGCTCATAGCTCAGCTGGTTAGAGCGGTCCGCTCATAACGGATTGGTCCCAGGTTCAAGTCCTGGTGGGCCCACCATCAATTCGCGCAGCTCCGCCAAGTAACAAGTGGCCTGAACGCGCGCACGTTTTACTAAGCCCCCTCAATATTTTTCGAAGCCATCTGCGCGAATGGATGGTGGGCATTAAAAAGACAAAACGCGAATGCGTTTTGTACCTCACACCAGGACTTGAATGCCGGAGCAAGCCGGGTGCCCAGCTTGCCTGGGCGGCTTGCGAGGCCGGGCTGCAGCCGAGGCGCGAGTAGCGCCGAGAGCGGAAGCCAAGTCCCGCAAAGCCCTTGCACAGCTCATCCGCGGAATCAGTGATCCGCATGAGTAGACTCGGGATCAATCACCGGATCGAGCACGACGGGCTTCGCTTTGAGATTCGGCGCCCCTACTCGCGTGCCGGTGCCTCCGTACTTCGCGGCGTCCAGCCCGATCTCCTGCTTGTACCGCAACTTGACCTGGGCCGCCTGCTGTTCGGCGATGCTTTTAGCCGAAGCGTAAGTATCGCCGGGCAAGAGCACCTTCGAACCGATGGAAATAGAGGGCCGATAACGGGCCTGATCGATCAGCGACTGTTTCTGTCGCGCGAGCAGTTCGTTTTTAAGGGCGGAGAAATCCGATGCCGCCAAACGAAGTTCGTCCAACGAAAGGCGGTCACGGACTACGGCTGGTAACTCGCCCGGCGACCGGGCCGCGGCGATCGATCGATACAGGTTCGCTTTCGCGATGACCTCGCGGCGGAAAATCGCACGGGCGTTCGGATTGCTGTCGATCCCCCGAACGAAACGCTCTTCGACCGCCTTGACTTGCGCGGGATCCGTCGTTTGGGCGATCACCACGAACTCATCGCCTCCGGTCTTGAAGAACAGGTCATTCTGCCGCAGGTTGGCCTTGATTGTGCTTCCGAGGGCAGCCAGAAGCGCGTCACCCGACTCGGTGCCGCCCTGGAAGTAATTCACTTTTCCGAGATTATTGACGTCGATGAAGATAATCGATGATTTACCGATGGACCGCTCGACCACGCTTTTCACCAGCTTCCGCCCCACGTCCGAGTTGGCATCGAACGCGTTCGTGTTGCCGTCGAGCATCAGCTCCCGGGCAACCCACGTTTTGTTCCCGCTCGCGTCCGTGTGGAGCTCCTCGAGCTTCAGATACCGATCACCCCGGGCGTTGACATATTCAACGACCTTCATTCCCGGCAAGTGCTGAAGCTCACGGCCGCGTGTTTCCATGGAACTGAGAGTCTGGGCGGCGAGACGAAGACGCTCTGTCGGCGAAAGGCCCTCAAAGCCTCGAACCGATGCGGTCGCCTTCAGGAATTCTTTGAGGGCATGGGCCACACAGGCCTCGTCACTCGCAAAAGTGGCAGGACTGGCTTGGGCCGCGACGATCATGAAAAAAAGAATTGGAAGCCGATTCATGGGTGCCGATTCAAAAGATGCAAAGCCTCAACGATTCCGTATCGGAATTTCCCGCCGCTTCTTTAATTATCGGAACTTAATGAATTCTGGCCGTAATACTACGTATAAAGCTTACGGATATAATGCGGCTTTTCGGTGTGGATTTCGAGGATCTGATCAAGCCGCACCTCGCGCTTGTCGTCCATGCGCAGAAACTCTTGATGGTCTTTCGTGAAGACTTCGGCGATGTGGCCGCGAAGCTCCACGCGCGTTTGCGTGTGATCCAAGTACACGATCCGTACGTGAATCCGATCGCTCGCGAAATGCTCCAGATCATCAATAAGGTCGGTATCAACTGGCTTATAAGGAGTGGAAGTCATAAATCACCCATAGTTCATCACGCGGCAAGTTAGCAAGCCGCTAGCGACTAGCGACCACCGACATCAACACCGAAGACCACGGAAAGGCTATAGACATTCGCGCCCGGATAAGTGGCATTGCCCACGGCTTGAGTCGCCCAATTAAAAGTACTTACGTTTTCCGAAAAGATATGCTGATAACCGAACTCCACCCCGATGTTCACTTTATTTTTGTCGTAGAACCGATAGCCCACGGTGAGCCCATGGCCCGTCGTCCCGACATCGCCGGCGATATTGCTTCCGGAAACATTGCCGAGTTGGAACGAGTACTCGGCCCAAAGCACATCGGGCACGATGAAAAGGCCGAAATTGAAATCCCAGTTGTAACGAGAAATATCGCCGACGTCGGTCGAGGACTCGCCCGACGAAAGAAGGTCGAACGCCGTGATGCCGAGGATGAAACGATAGTCGGGGCCCAGCTGGGCCTCGCCTCCGATCCTGAAGCGGTTGCCCGCCGACTGATTGGATGAACTGACATCGGCGATACCGTCACTGATCCAGAAGTGACCTCGCACCGGCGTGCCGCGCGGAATGACTTCATATCCTCCAGGCGGTGGAGTTACGGTGGAAGGCGCCGCGCCGGTAACTTCAGCAAGCGACGCCTGAGACAGCAGGAGCGATAAAAGCAAGGAACCGAAGCCGACCCTCCGAAAGACCGTGAGCATGCGTTTGCAGACTGCAAACGAAGTTCCACGGACGCCGGCAGTCCGAGCATTTTTATTGCACCCTTCATTTCAAGCACCGTATGAAAAGCCTTTTCGGAAGAATTTTTCGAGCAATCGGCGCATTTGCGCTATGGACTGCTTTCGTCTGCCTTGCCGGCTGTTCAAGCCCCCCTTACCGCTACGTTCCATCAGATCATCAGACGACGGACCTCAGTAAACGACGAGGGGAAGCCATCTACTCCGAGCCGGCCAATGCCCCGACCGGCACCGTGAAAGTGATGTCCATGGGAATCGTGGATATCAAGCCCAAGCAAGACGGAAAGAAAACCCCGGCGCTTCACCTGAGAATGTCGATCGCGAACCAGAGCGTGAATCAAAAATGGACCCTGGACGTCCAAGAACAATCCGTATCTTTCCCGAATCAAGGCCAGGTCTGGCCTCAGTTCGCCAACTCAGACAGCACGAGCATTCCGATTCTGGACATCAATCCGGGCGAGCTCCGCACACTCGATCTCTACTTTTCGCTTCCTGAGACTGAGAAAAACGAAGCCGGTCTCGCCGAATTCAATTTTCACTGGAAGCTCCAATCCGGCGATAGGACCATAACCGAGACTACCCCGTTCGACCGGGTTCCCGTGCCTGAATACGCAGCCACGGACTACCCCTACTACTGGCCTTACGAGCCCTACCCCTATGCGCTAGGCTGGGGTCCGGTATGGTGGAGCGGCGGCGTGGTCATCGTTCACCGCCGCTAGCTGAAATGAACTGATCCCAACTATTCATAATTTACTTCCTTTGCAAGATCATACAACGCGACTAAATTGTAACGATGCCCGCGCTTTCATTATCGACAAAATGGAAAGACCTATCGATATCGAAAAAGCTCTACACGGTCGTCGGCATTATGACCGTCCTGGTTTTAAGCGAGCTCCTGACCTTAAATTACGCCATGCACAAATTCTCGGCCATGCGAGCGTTTATCGAGGGCGAAAGCCTCTGGTCGAAGGCCCAAAAAAACGCGGTGATCAATCTTCAGCGCTATGTCATCAGCCGCAAAGAAGCGGCCTATCAAGCCTTTCAGGAAGATCTCCGGATTCCCATCGGCGACCATAATGCGCGCGTTTCACTTCTGGGGCCCCATCCGGACGTGGAAGCCGCACACCGCGGATTCGCCGAAGGAAAGGTTGCCGAAGCCGACATCCCGGGAATGATCGAACTTTTGAGGAATCTCTACTGGGTCAGCTACATCAAGCGCGCGACCGAAACCTGGGCGGAAGCCGACGACAATCTCGCCGAGCTCATGAAAAACGCGGCGAACTACCGGGCGAAAATCCTTGCCCGCGAAAAACTCGACCCCGAAGAAGCATTCGCGCGAATAACGGAGACCAACGAAAAACTCACCAGGGTCGAAGTCCGCTTTTCAAGCGTTTTAGGGGACAGCGCCCGCCAAGGTGAGAGATTCGTTTTCATACTGCTCTTTACCTCGGTTCTAATGGCCGACGGAATCGGCCTGGCCCTCACTTTTTTAACCTCACGGGCCTTGTCGAGCGGGCTTCGCGACATGGAAAACGCGGCGGCACGAATTGGACAAGGCGATTACGCAACCAAGATCGCCATTAAATCCCGCGACGAAATCGGAAAAGTGGGGCTCGCCATCAATAAAATGGGACAGCTCCTCTCCGAGACCTACAATGAGCTCGAAAACCGGGTTCAAGCCAGGACCCTGGAACTCCGGAACCTCGCCGAGGAAAACGCGAGACTGTACACCGAAGCGCAAGACGCCCTTTACCATCGCGATGAATTCCTATCGATCGCCTCCCACGAATTGAAAACGCCCATCACGAGCCTGGCGCTTCAAGTCCAGCTGCTTGCCCGGCTCGCAAAAAGCCCCGACAACCAGAACCGGCTGAGCGACCTCGCCGCGAAATCGCTGCGACACTCCATGCAGCTCGCGGAACTCGTGGATACGCTGCTCGACCTGACGAAAATCCGCGCCGGAAAATTCGAGCTTCATCGGAAGACCTGCGACATCGGAGCCTTGATTCGAGACACCTCCTCGCTGTTCGCGACGGAATCGATCCGCCAAGGATGCGAAATCAAGATCGAACTGGAAGAGCCGCTCATGGCGAACTTCGACCCTCTTCGGATCACCCAGATTCTCAGAAACCTGATCTCGAACGCGCTCAAATACGCCCCGGGAAAACCGGTGCTGATCTCGGCCGGAACGCGCGAGGGCGGAATTCTGATTCGGATCGCCGACTCGGGTCCCGGAATTCCGGCCGCCGAACAGAATGCGATCTTCGAGCAGTTCCAAAGGGGCGAATCCCACTCCGGCATCTCGGGCCTTGGCCTCGGGCTTTATATTACTCGCCAAATCGCGGTCGCGCACGGCGGGGAGGTTTACGTGGAAAGCGAGCAGGGCGAAGGGGCGACGTTTATCGTCAAGCTGCCCCTCTCAAACTGGCCCCTTTAACTGCTGATGGGCGGAGTGAGCACCCGGTTGTGAAACGAGACATACATGCTCAGATGGTCAATCAGGCCTTGCTTGGTTTTTGTC
Organism: Oligoflexia bacterium; assembly: GCA_031292385.1. Classification (GTDB taxonomy): domain Bacteria; phylum Bdellovibrionota; class UBA1018; order UBA1018; family UBA1018; genus JARLHE01. Next base: position 229 of record JARLHE010000044.1, on the reverse strand, counting down.
GTGCACCACGTTCTCCGAAAAAGCCGATTGAGATTGGCCCTGAGCATCGCACACGTATGATTGAGAGAAAAAAGCGGATCAAACCGAAGCTTCTTTAACTCTCCTTGGCCCGTAATCGCCCCTCGTGCCCCTTTCACACGCGTGTGAGTTGCGGACGGGTGATGGCGCATCAAGTGAGATGGGTAGTGAGGGTTTTCATCGGACGTCCAGTGACAATCCGCTCTCACGT
>JARLHE010000043.1 GCA_031292385.1 Oligoflexia bacterium | reverse complement strand
CGCTGGCTCGTGCCGGCATGAAGCTTGAGCAGATGGATCTGATCGAAGTGAACGAAGCCTTCGCTCCCCAAGCGCTCGCGGTGCAAAAGGAGCTGGGCATCCCGGATGAAAAATTCAACCTGAGCGGCGGCGCGATCGCCATCGGCCATCCTCTGGGCGCAAGCGGCGCGCGGATCACGCAGCACGCGCTTTACGAGCTTCGCCGCCGAAACAAGCGCTTTGGGCTTGTCTCCGCTTGCATCGGCGGGGGGCAGGGCATCGCGCTGATCGTCGAGGTGCTCTGATGAGCAGCGGAGTCACGATTTTAGGGCAGCGAATTCCTCTTCGAGTCGTCGAAGAGGATGCTTCCCTTTCGGCCGAAGTTCTCGCGCTCGTCTCCAGCCGCCTTGAAGCAGCTGAAAGCCGTCTCAAAACGCAGAAAAACGTGCAGAACGTTACTTTGCTCGCATTGCTGGACTTGGCTGAGGAATACGTGCGCGCCAAGCGCCGCGTCGCGAGCTTTCAGGCTGAGCTCAGCGCCCAGGTCGATCAGATCCCGTGAGCTCGAACGTGAAGCCTGGCGTGCCGATTGGCGCGGCCGAGGCGCGTGCGCAGGCGCTGGGGCTTCGGAAAAAGCTTTCTTCCGGGCAAGTCGCATCGTTGAGCCGAAATGTCATCGGCCGGTTTCTCGAGTCATCGGGCTTGCTCAATTCGGCTTTAACGGGCCTGGGCTTCGCGCTTTATCAGGCGCTTCCCGGAGAGTTGGATCTTTCCTTGCTCGAGGAGAAACTCCAGGCGGCGGGGGTGCGGCTTTTTTTTCCGCGAATTGTAGAACCCTTCGAGGGAATCGAATTCGTGGAGATGGGCGCCCAAAACGCGCGATGGGAAGAAGGTCCTTACGGAATCCGGCAGCCGCATCACGAATTGCCGGCGGTGAGTTCGGCCGAAATCGGCATGATTTTCGTGCCCGGCAGCGCCTTCGGCCTTCAGGGCGAGCGCGTAGGGATGGGGAAGGGCTATTACGATCGTTTTCTGGCTCGCGTTACGAAGCCGCTTAGGGTAGCCCTGGCCTATGATTTCCAGCTCTTCGAGCGAATCCAGACGCAACCCTGGGATCAGCCCGTCGACTGGATCGTAACCGAAACGCGTGAGGTTCGAATAAGCAGATGAAGGTTCTCTATTTCGGCGATATTTTTTCAGGTCCGGGCCGCGCGGCGGTCAAGATCGCCATGCAAAAACTCATGCCGCGCCATCAGATCGATTTTGTCATCATGAACGGCGAAAATATGGCTCACGGAAACGGCATCCTGCCCGACATGGCGCAGGAGTTTCTCGATCTCGGAGTCGACGTCATTACGACCGGCAACCATGCTTGGGACCAGAAGCAGATCATCCCCTTTATGGCGACCACCACGCGTCTCATTCGTCCGGCCAATTACCCGGATCATCCGGTTCACCGCGTGCCCGGCCGCGGCGTGACGGTGGTTGAATCCAAGCGCAATCCCGGTTTGAAGCTCGGCGTGATACAAGTGATGGGCCGCGTTTTCATGGACGCGCTCGATTGCCCGTTTCAAGTGGCCGAGCGAGAGGTCAATCGTCTCGATGAGCTGGGAGTGCAGTCGATTCTGATCGATTTCCACGCCGAGGCGTCCTCCGAAAAGCAGGCGTTCGCCCACTACATGGATGGCAAGGTCAGCGCGGTCGTGGGTTCGCACTCCCACGTGCAGACGGCCGATGAGCGGGTTCTTACCGGTGGCACGGCGGCCATCACCGATGTCGGCATGTGCGGCTGTTTCGATTCGGTCATCGGCGTGAAGAAGGAAATTTCGATCCAGAAGTTCCTGACCAAACGACCCATCAAGTACGAGCCCGCCGAAGGTCCGGGCGGTTACGGGGCGGTCATTATCGATATCGACGAGTCGAGCGGCAAGGCCCGCTCCATTCTTCGTCTTCGGGAAACCATTGCCACGCCTGAAGCAGCCGGTTAAATTGAGGACATGGCGGCAGAAGCGAAACCCTCTCTCGAGTTCTACGGTGATTTCATCGAATTCGTCCGGCGGGACATTCAAGGAGAGCGAAAGCTGGCCAATCGCCGCATGTTCGGGGTTTTTCTTTGGTGTTTTGTCATCCCGGCTCTCACTACGTTCCTGTACGTGCTCCTGATCCGCTTTGGAATCATTCCTCGGCGCTTCGGTCGCTACACGGACTGGTTCATCGTGGTTTTCCCGGTGCTTTACGCGCTTCAGATCATCAGCTTCGATATCCTGCATGAATTGCCGATCGCGTTCCGCCGGGGCGGAATCGCGGCTACCTTGGGCCGGGCGCTCGAAGAGGCCCGCTGGCGCGATCGGGTTTGCCGTGAACTGCAGACGCAGTTTGTCTCCACGAACCGTGACAACTGGCCTTGGCTCGTGAAAACGTTCCAGACCGACCTCGAAAACCTTCAGCACCGGACGCGCTATTTAACGGCATTGGCGGGAGCGGTTTTTTTCTTATTAATGAAGGGGCTCGATGTTTTCGATATCAGCGAACCCATGCGCCCCGGGCCCTATATTCTCGGCTGGTTCGAAGCCTCTTCCTCGAATGCGGCGCAGTTCGTCGGGTTAGCGCTTTTCCTGGTGATGCTTTATTTGTCGGGCAACCAGGCCTATAGCTCGCTTGCTCGCTACCTGCATTGTCTCGAGTTGGTACAGCTCGAGCTCGATCAAAACGATTAGGCGAGCCCGCTGGCCGCGCGCGAAACCGCGCACTTTCCTGACCGGCAATTGCCCTTTTGGCAGTCTCCGTTGGCGCATCCGCCCAGGGCTTCATAGGCCCAGTTTCTCGGTACCGCGTTGAGAAGCTCGATGGCTTGACTGAGGCTTTCGAATTCCTGATAGGCGACCGTTTCGCCGGTCGTATGCCTGAGCACATAGGCCGCAAACCGTCCCGGGCTTTCGGCGTCGGCCGTGATCCCGCCGATCCATTCCTCATCCACCAGGAATCCCTTGGAGTAGTTTTCTTCTGTAAGTTTAGGGAGTTCCGACATGGTGTCATTTCTAACAGAATTTACAAATTATCGCTACCTGCGTTAAATTGTGACTTGCCAAGATCCAATGATTCTCATAAGAGTATCGGACGCATTTCGTAAGCGTCTCAATTGGGGGGCCTGTAGCTCAGTTGGTAGAGCGCCAGCTTTGCAAGCTGGATGTCATCGGTTCGAACCCGTTCAGGTCCACCAAATAAAAAAAGCCTCCGATCGAAAGATCGGGGGCTTTTTTTATTTGAGGAATCTGACTCGGGGGAGAAACGCGAAGTCCTGACCGCATCAGTATCGGAGGGAGAGTGCCAGATCGATCGTGAACGAGGGCATGCTCAGGTTTTGCGAGCCGCTGCCCACGATATACGACTGCAGCACGTTGCCCGACGCTGGGTCGATCCATTGCACAGTGGCGCTGCCGGGCAATTTCACGGCGACGGTCGACTTGATCGCCGTCGAGTGGCTCGTATAGTGCGTGAAGTAGCCCACCAGGTTATGCGCGCCTTGCAAGCCGTAGCCGCGGATATCGTTCGTATCGGCCGGGGTCAGTTGCGTTATCTCCACGTCGGGATCCGTGCTCTGGGCGAATTTCGCGAGCACGCTAAGATAGCCCCGCTCGACGGGGCCGACATAGAGATTGGCGGATCCGGTCGTGGGAATCCAGAACGTGTAGGACGAGGTATTCCAGTACAGCAGGCTCGCCTCATTGAAGAAAGCGGACCAGTTCCTGAGCCTCATCCGCGTCGCCGAGCCGGGATCCCAGTTCGCGTCGGTTCCGTTGAGGGAGGAAACGGACATTCCGGAGCTGTATGGGTACTGGTCGGAGAAGCCGTTTCCGTTTTCGCCGTAGATAACCGGCTTTCCTACCCGATATTGGTCGATTTGCTGGGCGATGTAGGCGTCGGAGTCGAGCTCGGCCTCGTCGTGGTAGAGATGCGGGGAGACGACGTCGATCGCGGGATTATTGGTGACCTGCCAGCTTGTGCTCACCAGGTGGTGATAGGGATCGATCGATTTGAGGTAGCCGCTGACGATCGAGTACCAGGGGTCCAGGTTCCCTCCGCTGGGGTTGGATTCGTTCATCAACTCCCAGATGTCGACCATCGCTCCGTAGCGGGCGACGACGTATTTGACGTAGCGGCTCACTTGAGCCATCTCCGCCGCGTTCCCGGAAGAACCGAGAAAGGGTACGGTCGTGCCGAAAAAGCCGAAATAAGTCCGTATCCCGTACCGGCGCTCGTCCTGCATGAGCTCGTCATCCCAGATCAACGCCGTCCCGTTGTAGCTGTTGCCGCCGTTGCTCTCGATGTCGATCCGGTCGATCACGCTGAAGGCGCAGTTGTTGTCCGAGATGCGGAACATGTTGAGGTCGCCGCCGCCGCTGCCGTACCGGGAGAAGTACGTGTCCATCGTGACGGCGTTATAGTCCGCGCTATCGATGTTGTTGAACAACTGGGCTCCATTGGTCGAGGCGTCCATCCCGAAAGTCCCTAGCACGTTGGGGTCGTTCCAAATGCAATCGCCGATCCCCATGGGATAGTAGGTCGATCCATCGGCCTCATAGACGAAGCGATAGGGATTCACCGGGTTTTTCCGGATGAACCCTTTATCGGCGGACGCGGTCGAGGTGATCTGGCCACTGTAAGTCTGCGGCCCTGTCGGATCGGTCCAGGTCATGCGCCATTGATACGTCCCGATCTCCTCCGGAGCGAACCTGAATTTCCAAAGGTCGTCGGAATAATAGAACCCGCTGATGTTGAAAGTCGTTCCCGACGGAGCGGTGAGCGTGACCGCGATCGGATCGGATTCCCAGACGTTCGGGAATACGGATTCGTTGCGGCGGGAGACGTTCACCTCCGCCACCGCATAGCGCCCGACCGATTGACTGAGCGGCGTGATAACGGGGTAGTTGAAAGGCGGGAACGCCAGCACGTTAAACCCCTGGGCCGCGCTCTGGTTGCAGCCCCAAAGCTGCAGATAGGTTTGAGACGCCGTCGAGGCGTCGGGCACGTCGATGCATAACCCGCTGTTCGGATTGACGATCGATACCGTGCCGTCGCCGAGCGCCGAAAGCGTGAATTTCTGGGCGACCGTCCCGTTGCAAGTGTACTCGTCGATGGCCGTGCCTTCGGTTTCCGCGGCGTTTACGACGTCGATGCAGAGCCCGCTGCCGACGTTCGCGAAAGTATAGCTCCCGTCCGAGTTTACGCTCGTGACGTAGCGCTGGGCATTGGTCGCGTTGCACTCGTACTGCCAGAGATGGGTTCCAGGCGTCGGGTTGGCGTCAGGGATGTCAATGCAAAATCCGCTGTTTTCGTTTGAAAGCGCTACGATCGCTCCATTCGGGATGCCCGCGTTGTAATTGATCTCATACCGCTGCCCCTCGGTCTGATTGCAGCCCCAAAGCTGGAGATAAGTCCCGGACGCCGTCGAGGCATCCGGCACGTCGATGCACAGCCCGCTGTTGGGATTGGCGATCGATACCGTGCCGTCAGGCATCGCCGAGAGGGAGAACTTCTGGGCGACCGTCCCGTTGCAAGTGAACTCGTCGATGGCGGCGCCTTGGCTTTTCGAGGCGCCCACGACGTCCATGCAGAGACCGGTGCCGCGGTTCGTGAAGGTGTAGCTTCCGTCCGAGTTGACGCTCACCCGGTAGTTCTGGGCGATATTCGAGCTGCAATCGTGCTGCCAGATCTTGGTGCCAGGCGCCGCGTTGGCGCCAGGGATGTCGATGCAAAGATGGCTGTTTTCGTTGACGAAGGTGACAACCGATCCGTCGGCAAGAGAAGGACTTGAGTTCGAGCTCGTTGCCGCCACGGGGTTGCTAGAGCCGGACAAGGAGGCTACCGGGCTTTTGAAGTTCATTTTCGCGGTGCACGCGGCGAGAGAAATGAAAAGCGTGAAAAACAGAAGCAGCTTCCGCAAAAACTCGGTCTGCACGTTTCTCATGACGATCATCTAGCGGAACTTCCGCCGATCTCCCAATTATCGATCATCTCAAAAATTCGAATCAGGCAAAATGTGTCAAAAACGACCTACGGAAAGCGCGAAGTGGTTCGGTGCCCGCGTCCGTTTTGTTTTCGTCAGGCCAATCTTTGAGTTCAAGAGCGTCGCCGCAACGGCCGATCAGAAATGGCTATGAGATTGTGGCGAAACGTTTCAGATTTTCTCTATCGGACCCAAAGAGAATCCGAGAAGTTGGGCAATCTGCCGAGCGTTCTTTCTAAAGTTTTGCTCTTCGTCTTTATCGCCCTATTCATGGGCATCGCCGCCGTAAAAGTCGTTTTCCCGAAAATTGTCGCCTGGGATCTGGCTAAACCATCGATCGTCATTAAACCGCTTCAGTGGAAATTATTACTGCCTCAGTTCCCTGTGAGCGTCGGATCGAGGGCTTTATCGGGTCCTCCTCACGAATTATGGGCAAGCTCGCTTACGAGGGCAGATCCCCGGTACCGCGATATCGTCGCCAAAGTTCCCCGTGGAATGCCTATTTGGATAGGAACCGTGATCGACCCGATTACTTTGAAACAGGCACTTAGTTTAAGGGCGAATCATTTCATCATCGGACGCATCAACGGCGTTTATCAAATTTATATCGACGGGGATCTCGTCACCGAGGGCGATTACGAGAGCATTGATACCGCTAAATTAGCCTTTTCGTTTTCGCGTCTGAAGGCAGAACAGCCGATCGAAATCGCGATCAGAATCGTTCCTGAGCCGGGAAATCCATTTCCCGACTTTTTTAACGGAACCGGCGGTGAAGGGTTCGCGACCGAGGCCAACGCAAGGCTCATTGCGTTGAATGATTGGACGTGGGCGATCTCAAAACCCGGATCGCTCAGTCTTGTCTATTTCTGCCTGTCCTGCGTGTTCTTTACGCTTTGGCTCTGTTCCGTCGGTAAGCAAGAGTTCTCGTACATGGCAATTTGGTGTCTGATTCTCTCCGCGATTCAACTGAGGTACTTCGGCATTCTCTCCAGGTCCATCGGGGCAGAGTTGTCCTATAGTTTTGACCTGGTCTTGAGAGTGGCCGAAGGGACCTTCGGCGCATTTGCCGCTCTGTCGTTCGCGCGCGCAAGACGCTCCTGGTTCACCTACGGCATACCGCCCCTGCTGCTCTTCGGCGCCCTCATTGGGTTCGGCGTTACGGATCCGGAGCGGAAGCTGTTTTTAAGTCAGCAAGTCGGGATCTTCTTTGTCAGCCCTGCCTATGCGCTCGGCGGTATGGTTTGCCTGGTCCAGTCTTTTGCCCTGGCGAGGGCGAGCTCCGCCTCAGGGGCAATGAAGGGCCGTATCGTTAAACTCTTCTCCTACGGACTCATGATGCTGATTCTATCGGGCATCTACCAAGTAGGGGCATGGAATATTCTATCCCCGGCCGTAGCGACATTTCACCGCATAGCGCCCCTGTTTTTAGTTCAGCTTCTAACCGCCATTATGCTTCTCGAATACCATAAACACGAAAAGGCGATTCGCGAGTCGCCGGCCACGCGATATCATTTGAACGGGACTATTGATCGCCCGCTCGAGGTGATTCTTTTTCAATTCGATATGAAGAGCTCGCAGGGCCTCGCAGCGCAACTTGCGGCAGGCGCGGCGGAAGCGGGCAGGATGAGCAACCGGAAGGCCGTGAAAAAATCGGGATATTCGCTATTGAGTTATTCCTGGTACCTTGAGGTGGAACGGCTCGCAACCAGTATGGGCGGCGAAGTTCTGAGTGACGAAGGCGATCTTTTGCTGATCTCATTTGATTTCGAAAAGAACAAGGACCCTCTTAAGGCGGTTTACCTGATGACTCAACAGTTCCCGGGGATTCATCGCGAGCTCGAAAAGAGGCTCGGGCTTCGATCGCGCATCGAAATTCGCGGAAGCGTGATACTGGCTACGGATCTCAAGGCTGTTTGGAAGCCCACTGGGTCGAAAGTTCGGCCGGGCTTCGAGGGCGATTGCTTAGTTGAATCCAAGCGCCTTATGGACACGGAGAAAAGTATTCCCGGGGGAGATGAGAGAACCCGCATTTTATTTGCTGACGCTCTGTTCGACGGAAAATTGGACGACTCAGAAGACTTGCTCGAGCTCAGAAGCCATCCTACAGTGAATGCTACCGATGAGAAAGGCACCGTGAGGTTGTTTAAGGTCGTTGAGCCGAGAAACTTCATTCCCCGCGTCCAGTCGGAAAGAAAGATCGCGTAAGAGGCTCAGCTGCAGCCCTCTCCCTCACAGACTTTGGTGTTCTCGATTTTTTTGATCTCAAAGATATCGTCAAATTTCTTGCCCTTCACGGGCTGAATGACGCCGTCTTTGTCGATCGTGTAGTCGACCCCGGGCTTGGCGCCAGGCTTCAATCTGATGATAATACGCTGTTGTGGCATTACATCGTAGGTATCGATCATGGACTGCGGGTTGTCTGAGTTATTACCCGGCACCAATTCCATCAAGTCCGAGAGCGCCTTCCCTGCTGCCGGATGTATGGTGCCGTCCGCGCCGATTGTGTAGTCAACGCCGAGCTTTGCGTCAGGTTTCATTCTCGCGGTAGGAAGATGGTACGATTTCGTTTCGACACCGAAAGATGCGGTCTCCCAGTCGCTCAAACTCGTGCTTGAGCTTGGTTTGATTTTAGAAAATGCAAGCCGAACCCCTGTGCTTACGCTCATTCCGCGGAATCCGATATTCACTAGCGCCTGGCAGGAGATTGCCTGCTTTTCGCCGGAGGTAAGACCCGGTTGTTTTGAAAACGCATCAGTCAGAGCGTTATGGACGACTTTCGCGTTTGTATCAAAGCGGCTAAAAAACTCATAGGATTGCTCGGTCGATTGAACATCGCTCAACCCATTTGAAGCGGATCCCGCACCACGGCTTGCGCCGCAAAAACAACTCTCGCCCGCGCCCCAGAAATCGTATTTGTTTTCTTTGTTGATGGCGCTTTGGCACGCTTGCAACACCTCGTACTCGCTAGCGGCCCTCGTGATGTTCTGATACGATTCGTCTGCGCCGGCGGCGCAACCGTCTACTGCAGCGGACGAGACAGCGGTGTTTGGGTCGTGACCTTGAGAGTAGCTTTCAGTAGAAACGAGCACGAGAAGGATTGGCAAGATGACGCTCTCAGGGCGCTTCTTCATGGCTCCTTATCGGATAAACGTCGGGATTGCTTAAGCCTTTGAGTGGAATTCGCAGGCAGCGCTCGTCTCCTCATTCAGCGCCCCGGGGCCTTTCGAACTCACTAAGATCTGAATGCTGGACGGAGATCCGTCTTTCCCCGAAAGAAGCAAGGTATAGGTTTGTTGAACCGAATTTCCGTTTGAACCGCCCGCCATCGTGTACTGGGCGACGACTTTGAGCTCAAGGTGGTCTAGGTCGCCATTCAGACTAGTCGAGATCTGGTCCGGATAGCTTCTCAGTTCGAACCACACGGACTTAGAAGAACTTGCGGAAGCCCCCGGGGTCTTGATCGTCACGTCCAGTCCTCCGAAGCTATCGAAAGAGACTTGGCAGGGCTGGCCTGTCTTCGGAACGACTCCTGAATAACTCCGTTCGGGAGCAATGAGTTTGATCGCCTCGATCGCGGGCAAGTCCGTTTCAAGTCCCGCGTCCAAGCGCCTGTTCACGACCAATTTCATCGTCGCCTGTTCTTGCAAGGCGCCGGTGATCTGATTGGAAATCTCGTACTGCGAGCGCAGGCCTTGATTCACCTCGAATCCCGACAATCCCGCGTACTCATGATGGACAAGCACATATTGGTCGGACTCATCCGTCTCCATGAAGCGCTGGCGATTGCAGATGATTCGAGGGGACTTGCCGTCATCCGAAAGGTTCTCGCAAGTTTTTTCAACGCCATCGACCTGGATGTCGCTGTCCACGCAGCTGATCTGGGCTTGAGCGATCTCCGCCAGCATTTTCGTTTTATACTGGGTGATGGATAACCCTTTGGGTAAAACGAGCTGATTGGCTCCGCCCTGCTCGATCCATGATCGGATATCGTCACGAACGACCAAGAAGCGCTGTTCGCAAATGTCCCCGCCGTTCTCGATCTCGTGACCCGCGCGAGCGGCCGGAGCCATGAGCGTGAAAAGACCGACCGATAAAGCTGCAATCAAGACTTTACTCATAGTGACTTTCCTTCCGACTGATTCGCCATCGCCTGGGACAACGGGAACAACTGGACAGACAGGCGATACACTTCCTTCTTTTTCCCGCTTTCCAAAATTTCCATGATTTCGCGCCTAAGCTCGCGGATTCGCTTTTTCGCCTCGGGCAGCAGGTCCGGGTCGGCGGCGATCACCATGCCGCTGAATTCGCGAAGCTCGATGGGCACGGACTCAAGCGCATCGAGCGCGAGCTCAAGGCTTTGTGCGTGATTTTTCCGGATCGAAGAATCCGGTACATCATTGGTCGTCGTGAACTGCTTCCCGGTGACCCGAAGTCCGGCTCGGCCGTCTTTCGCTAGCAAGCCAAGGCGGATCAAGGCTTCGACGGCACCTTTGGCCTCGTACTTGGTGATGCCGAGCCGTTTTGAGATCCATGCTGTGTCGGGCCTGAACGACTCGGTCTCCCCTAGAGAAAGAATGGCGAGATAATACCAATCGGCAACGACACGAAACTCATCGGTGGACAACTGGATGAAGCTTCTGACTGGCCCGTGATCGGAACTTTTGACCCTTTTATGGATCTTCGTCGAAGCAGGGAAAGCCTGGGGCGCGAAAAGCGAACGCTTGCGCCGAACCTGCTTCTCGGGAAGCCCGCTCATCAGCCGATGCTCCCGCTGGGGGTCGACGCTCAATGAGGAGAATACCTTCTTCGCCATCTTACGGGTGATTTTGCGCTTGCCGCTGAAGACCTCGGACAGCTCGGCGGGAGTCAGTTTCAGTGAATGCGCGAACGCGCGGAGAGAGTAACTCCCTCTGCGCATTTGCCGTTCATTGAGCGTATCACGCATCATCTGAACGATCTGGTGCTGCGCCTTCAGCGCGTCATTCACATCCTGATCGGCACTCATGGGCGCATCTTCTAACAGAGCCGGAGGCGTTAATAAAACAAAAAAGAACGCCCTGTTCCAAATTAATATGTTAAATAAATGTACAAAAACTAATTTGGAACATTCTTTTCTTTTTTAACTAGTCAGCCGCTGAGCTCGGTGCTAAACAGTCCCCGCGTCCCGGAATTATTAACTAATAATTGGAGAATAATATGAAATCCCTCGTTGTCGCCCTGGCTCTGATCAGTCCTGTCCTGTCTCAGGCGGAAACCGTCGTCTATAAAGGCGAGTTCGATCATCGCCCGATCACCCTGCGCCTTGAAGTCCGCCTCCCCGGCGCAATCCACACCACGCCAGGCGGGGCATACCAGGACCCTGAAATGGGCACGGTCGACGTCCCGACGACTTACGAGTCGGAAATCGGAACCATTACGGTGTCTTATCGCGGGGAAACGACCACCCTGGCTAACGACCTGGTCGGCGAAGCGCTTGAAAACGGCGCCCAATTCTCATGCGTCACCAGCTTTTCAGCGCACACCGATTCCTCCGGTCAAGTGACCGAGGGCCTGACGCTCGACGGCCTGACGTCGCACGTCGCTTGGGAAGCGGTCCTCAACAAGGCCCACAATAAGATCGTCGGCATCGATTTCCCGGCTGAAGCCACGATCCACGCGATCTACTACCAAAACAACACCGCGGTTGCCGGCGAAGATGTTCGTTTCGTGAAGCAGTAATCTGAAAGAGGGTGGGCGTTGAAAAGGGCAGGCTTCTGCTTGCGCGGAGCCTGCCCTTTTAAGGAGTTATGAATTCGGCGTCGTATTTTCCGAAGGCGTTTCCGTCTTGGGTTCCGGGGCCTTTTTCTGGCCGCTCAAAATAATCAGCGACGAAGTTTTACCGGTTCCGGCTGCGAGGGGTTCATTCCGGGGGCGGGGAGGGCGGTTTTCCCGGCCAGTGCCGCGACCGGGGCCGCGCTCGCCGGAAGGGGCGCCACGCCCGCCTTTTTTGTCACGGTCTCGGCGTCCGCGGCGTTTGCCGCCCGATTGATCGTCTTTTGAGGGTCGAGGAGCCGCGGCTCGCGAGGGATCCGGGTAAAACTCGATCGCAAAATATTTTCCGTCGACGAGCTGGGTGTTTTGCGTCGATTTCTCTCCCTCCGCGGCTTCCATCACGATCACGCGCTTCAGGTTTCCTCTTTTGCCATGAACCAGAGAGAGGGCATTTTTAAGCCAGACGGCCTTGTCGCCTTCGTACTTGGTTAGCTCGGTCAGCTTTGCAAGAACCGCTTTCTGGGTGGCCTCGGGGAGAGCGGCTTTGATCTCTTCCTCGGATTTGCCTTCGGCCTTCAGTGCTTCTTCGGCGGATTGAGTGGCTTCTTGGCTGATTTTGGGCAGTTGTTCTTCGAGTGCCCGCAGATTTTTACCGAAAAATTCGCTTAATGTTTTCATGTGGCTTTCTTTATTTAGCGCAGCAGTTGAGGTTGTACTGGGCTCCGTTGGGCGGAGTTGGGTACTTTTGTGCGCAATCATGTTCCGTCAAAAGGTTGGCGCCCGTATCGATTACGTACGGGGGGCCGTAGCAATCCGCATGGGCGTCGTCCGCGTATCCTTCGGAGGCGCACGAAATCGGAGATGACCAATCGAACTCACAGTAGTTGGTCGGTTTGCCGGTCTTGGATTTTGCCGCGTGCCATGTCCCTTTGCACTTGCCGGCCAGGTGCGTGGGCTCCTTTCCATCCGGGCATTTCAGCACTCCGTGTTCGTCGGGTTTGGCTGCCACGATCTTTTTCTCAGGCTGCCCAGCCGGCGCGGCTTCCTTGCTCGATTTTGTGCAGCCGGAAAAAGCTGCGGTTAGCAAAGCGGCTGCCAGTGTCAATGAGCGGATTTTCGATCTCATTTTTCGATGTCTCCCGGTTTTACCTAAAAGGATGAACTTATTGTAATCAAGGCGGAAGACTCCGGCAACGGATTCGTTGTTGTTGACATCATGAGTCCGGCGCTTTCAGTGTTCTCGGTTAGAGCGGGCCTTGTGCCATGAATTTGTCGCTTCATGGTGTCCAGCGACGGTTCATGCGGTGCCTTTTTGAAAATAAATTCAGTATCGCAAGTTCCACATGTAATGCTCCAACGGTCACGGTATCTGTCGCATCACCCGCGAGGTATCCGGCAACGACTATTTCTTCTCTTCCTGCCGGCAATCGAATCGTCGAAATTTGGCTGAAGGGCATCTAGCGTCTTTATAGACATTTGTGAACGACGCTTTGTGAGTGGTCTCTGTTTTAACGGCATGTCGCGCGATGTGTCGTTAGTGATCCGCGCGTCCTGTTTGACGCAATTTAAAGTCTGAATAAATTAATATACTATAATAAATATTAGCACTATTTCTCTTTGATGTTTTTAATTTCGATTTTTATCCGAGATCTGACGAAGAGTAAAAATGGAATTGTGCAATAAAAGCGGAACGTAGGCCATGATTTTATTGATTGATGCTAAATTTTTAAGGTGTTTTAGAATATTTCTAGCGGCATTCGCGCTTCTTGCTTTCGAGGCCTGCGAGCCGACCTTGATCGGTCATTCGGTGGCGCCCGGCGCGCATACGCCGCCTACGCAAACCTCGACGCGAAATATTCGTTCCGATACGACCCTTGAGGGCGCGGGACGCGTGGCGAGCGCAAGCTACGGCTCGCGAGCTGCGTTCGGCTCGAGCGTCGCCCAATCGACGGCGAAAAGCGCCCACTTCTCAACCCAAGGCGGTGTGAATGGGGTTCGTTAAACCCTCCAAAGCACTGATTGCTCTTTTTGTTGCGGGAGCGCTGAGCGGCGCTTTTCCCGGGGAGGCCGCTTGGGCTTCCGCCAACAACGCGCCTCATGCGATGAATTTCTCTGGCTATCTGACGGATGCATCCGCCAACCCCCTGAACGGCACGTACAGCCTCAGGTTCTCTCTTCTCGTTTCAGGCAGCGTTGTCTGGTGCGCCTCTTACAGCTCCGTGACCGTGAACTCGGGTGAATACTCGGTTGTTTTGGGATCGACTGCTCAAGGCGGGCAATCCGAAATGGTTGCTTCTTGCGGATCGGCAGGAGCCGGTACCCCTCAATCCAATGCAAACCTTCCCATCACGGATTCTCTGATCTCGATGGTCACTTCCGCGACCTCGGTCCAAGTGGCGCTTGAAGTTTATGATAGCTCGCTCGGCTACGAGCAGCTTCTTCCTTATTTCCAGGTCTCTTCATCGCTTTTCGCTCTTCAAGCGGAAACCGTAGGTGGCTACGACGAAACACAGTTGACGAAAATGGATAGCACGACGGGCAACATCCTTTCTCAAAACGGAACGCCGGTGATCGGTCCTACGGGAGCGTGGATCGGGCTCGGTACGATGGGCGGAGGGGGAGCTACAGGGGCGACGGGCGCTGCGGGTGCGACGGGTGTTACTGGCCCAACAGGTTCGAACGGAACGAATGGCGCGACAGGCCCCACGGGTGTCGCCGGTGTGACCGGCGCAACGGGTGCTGCT
>JARLHE010000042.1 GCA_031292385.1 Oligoflexia bacterium | reverse complement strand
TCAACCAGTTTGGGGGTGTCTATAGCCGCGGGGTTCCACCTGATCCCATCTCGAACTCAGAAGTTAAGCCCGCGCACGGCGATCCTAGTACCGAGGAAGCTCGGCGCTAACCTAGCTCGATGCCCCCATTTATTTCAAAAGCCCTCTGTCGAAATATCGATAGAGGGCTTTTTTTTTATAGGCGCGAATCTCCGCTCACTTCGTGAGCTCGGCTCTCGCGCCGCGCAGGCGAATCCGCGCGAATCTTCACGCGCGTGCGCTTAGTGGTCGAGCGTGAGTTTGGGACGCATCAGTTTTTTGGTTTTTTCTTCCAAGGCGCGAATGGGCTCACCGGTGGCTTCAGAGAGCTCGCGGTAGAGCAGGCGGTCGACCGCTTCGGAGAAACGGTTCACTTCCGGGCTTGGAACGATCTGTTTTTTCTTGAGCACGAAAAGGTAGCTGGAGACTTTGGCCAAGCCGATCGCCCCTTCGAGGCGAATGGTCCGTTCCAATTCCGGCTGGAGTTGATTCCAGGGGCGTTGAATTTCGAAGAAATATTCGCGGCTTGCGAAAATCGCGAAAATCTCGGGGACATTTTCAGCTTGTAGCGGAGCCCTCAATCCCTGCTCTTTTGCCGCGTTAACGGGGATCCAAACGGCAGGATCCTGCCGTGAGGAGCGAGAAAAAGAGGATCTCTGAACTTCGAGCTTATAAAACGCCAGGGTTTTTCCCCCGATCGATTTTTCTTCGCAGCCGATCACGGTGCATTTACCCAGCATTGGGTAAATCACAGTCGTTCCCGCCTGAAAAATCGGAGTGGCAGTACTTGCAGGACGATTTAAATGCGTTTCCATGCGTATCTCTCCCCGTAGTTCCGGGTTAGCCAGTCATTGGCTATCCACCCTCACTGTACTCCCTTTAGACACGGGGTTTCAAGCCCTCTACCGGCCTAATGACAAATCCTCTTGCGCATTCAGCCCTTTCATTTCAAATTGGCCCCAGCAAGCAGCGATAGGTCGTTTAAATAGCGAGCTGTTTAAATGACCGTTTAATTAACTTTTATATCGATATAAAGGATTCTCATGGGACGTGGACGTAAGGCAAAGAATCAAAAGATGAAAAACCGCAAACGCCAGGCGGCGAAAAAGAGCCGGATTAAGAAGCGCACCGAAGCGGTCCGCAAATCGCGCGCCAGCTAATTCACTTCTTTTGAATATTTATTCAGTGATAATGGCGCCTTATGGGCGCCATTTTTTTGACAAAAACCGGGTAGCGTTGGTTTTGGCGCCGCCTGGTCATGCTTGAATCGATAAAAGTTGTCGTCCGACTCGGTATGTCCTAGAATTATTTTGGACTCTGTAGCTAGGATGGCTCTTCAGATGAACCGCATGATCTCGTGAATCTTCATCAATTCTGAGTCAATCCTAGCCGATACACCTGAATAGAGGGGAAACGGCTATGAATTTCGTACGTCAATATCGGGCTTTGATTGAGCGGGCGCTCTTGCCATCGACAATGATTGTGTCGCTGGTGACGACTGTGTCGCTTCAAGGCTTCGTTGCAAATCAAGCCTTCGCGGACGAATCGACGATCGGCGATTTTCAAAGCCAGGTTAAGGAAAAGAAGGATGACATCAAGGCCGTCCAAAAGCAGGAAAAAGGCATTAAGGCCGACCTGTTGAAACTGGGGGTCGTCAACGGCGACGCCAGCTCTGCCTGTACGAATTTGGATCCGACGGACCCGACTTACGGAGGGAGTTGCTCTTGCTCGAACAGCGCGAGCTGCAGCGACGCGGACACGCAGTTGATCACCGGCGCCGGTATCGATCCATCGAACGATGATAGCTGCTTCAGTGATTATTATGCGAGCAGCACGACGGCTTATTCTTCTTTGTCCGCTAGCTGCAAGAGAGCGGCGGATAGCTGCGGCAAAGTGAAATGCCTCAAGCAAGTGGATGCGGACAATAAGCAGTTGAAAGATCTCGATGGTCAGCTCGCGCAAGACAAGTCGGATTTAAAGGATGCTCTTGACGGCTTGACCGAAGCTCAAAAGGATTGCCCGGATTGCGAAGCGGCGCAGATCCAGGCTGAAGCTATGAAGCCGACCCTGGGTGAAGAAATCATCGGCGGTATTCAGGCTTTGACGCCCGCGCTGGGACTGGGGCTGAGCGCTTGGACCAGCATGAGTGCCACCAATCAATATTACAAAGGTTATAATAACTACCTGAATGAATGCTCCACGATCGGCGTTCCTTGCCAAGGTGGACCGATGGCCGTCGGTGGAATGATGAGCGGGGTCGGCTATGGAATGGGCGGCATGGGCTACGGAATGGGCGGAATGGGTTACGGGATGGGGATGCCTTTGGCTCTCTCTGGAGGACTCAGTCTCGGCTTAGGTACCGGCATGGGCTATGGCGGCATGGGCTATGGCGGCATGGGCTATGGAATGGGTATGCCCACGATGGGTTACGGAATGGGCATGCCTATGGGCTACGGCATGGGTCTTTCCGGCGGAATTGGTATGGGAATGCCGAGCATGGGTTATGGCTATGGCATGGGTATGCCGATGGGGATCTCAGGCGGAATGGGTCTCGGAATGCCGGGCATGGGTTATGGCATGGGTATGCCGATGGGGATCTCAGGTGGACTGGGTCTCGGAATGCCGGGTATGGGTTACGGCATGGGTATGCCGATGGGCATGGGCTACGGTTATCCGAGTGGGCTTGGATTGAGCGGTGGACTGGGAATCGGTGCTGGAATGGGTATGCCTGGAATGGGTATGGGTTACGGCTATCCAGTAGCCGGCCTGGGATATCCGGGCGGTATCGGAATCGGCGGTGGGATGGGTATGCCTGGAATGGGTACGGGTTACGGCTATCCCGGCATGGGCATGGGCATGGGCATGGGCTATCCAGGCACTGGAATCGGAGCAGGAATCGGCGGAGGTCTTGGCTACGGTTATCCGAGCAGTGGCATGGGCTATGGAACCGGTATGTTTCCAAGCAACTACGGCTCCGGCTATCCGAGCAGCGGCTACTATCCGGGAGGCTATTACCCGGGAGCCGGCGCGGGCGGTACTTATCCAGGCGCTGGGTACGCGAGCTCGCCTTTCACTTCGGGCTGGGGCATGCCAACGAATTCGTACGCCTCTAGTGGTTTCGGCATGTACGGGTCTTCCTCGAATAACTACATGATTGCCCAGCAGCAGGCTTACGCGGCTCAGGCCCGCTTGGCTCAGGTCGGAAGCTATGGCGGCGGTTATGGCGGTATGGGGGGTTATAGCGGTTTTGGCGGCGGCTATTCCGGCGGTTATGGCAGCTTTAACTATACGGGCGGCGTAGGTTCCGGTTTTTAAGCCCGGCAGCTCATTTTTCCTTCAAGTCGTACCGGCGATTACCGATGAGATTAACGTCTAGGTCAGAGGAACTTTGGTGGGTACTCGAAGCTTAGGCAACTTGACTGAGGGCCGCTACGGCTTGCTGGTTCTTCCGAGGTGGAGAGCTGGGTACAGCACAGGTCGTGGTGGTCCTCGTCCCTTTCTTAGGCTACACTCCTCAGTTACATGATCCGTCTCAATCACATCGGTATCGCGGTTCAGGACCTCCCACGGCTTTCCAAGCTTTTTAAGCTGCTTGGACTGGCAATAGACCATACAGAAGCGGTTCCGGAGCAAGGGGTCAGGACGCATTTCCTGCCGATCCTGCCCGACGCGACGGGCAGCCATCTGGAGTTTCTCGAGGTGACCGACCCGGCAGGGACGGTGGCTCAATTTATCGAGAAGCGGGGGCCCGGGATTCACCACCTTTCTTTCACTGTGCCGGCGGGACAGCTCGATTCATTGTGTCAGCAGATTCGGGCGGAAGGTTTTCGCCTCATCTATGACCAGGCTCGGCCCGGCGCGCACCAAATGAGGATCAATTTTATTCATCCTTCTTCTGCGGGCGGGATTTTGATAGAAATTATGGAACCCGCGAGCCGGTAGGAAAAGATCAATGCCTGTACGTATCACTCCAGCCGTAAAAGGATTGTTGATCGCCTGCGTGGCGATTTTCTTCATTCAGCAGACGGCGGATCAGTTTTTCGGCCAGCATTTGATGGAGACCTTTGGTCTTGTTCCTTCCAGCTTCATCAACGGCCGGGCGATCTGGCAGCTGTTTACCTATTCGTTTTTGCACGCCGATGTGATGCACCTTTTTCTCAATCTGCTGATGCTGGCTTTTATCGGTGGCGAGATTGAGGCAGCTTGGGGAACCGCCCGCTTTCTGAGGTTTTATTTTGCTTGTGCCACGGTGGCTGGGATTTGCTACCTGCTTCTGAATTTATGGCTATGGCGCGATGTTCCGATGGTGGGTGCCTCTGGAGCGATCTACGGTCTTTTGATGGCCTATGGGCTGCTTTTTGGGGAGCGGGTCCTGCTTTTCATGATGCTGTTCCCGATGAAGGCCCGGCATTTTGTCTGGATTCTTGCCGCGCTTGAGTTCACGACCTCTTTGTTTTCGGGGCGAGCGGCGTTGGCGAGTGTGGCTCATCTCGGGGGAATGGCGGCGGGCTTCGCCCTGATTTGGGGCCGGGCTGCCTGGACAGTGTATCGCCGGAACGCCCAGGCTTCCCAATCTAGCCCGAAGCGTAAGCGCCGTAAGGGCGATGCCAAGCATCTGAAGCTGGTCTTTGATCGGGATCGTAAGCGGCGTGGCTCCGACCTGCCGGACTCTTCCGATATGGACTCTTCCGATGATACGCCGAAAACGTGGCATTGAGTTGACACGGGCTGTCCCGCCGATCTAAATACTCCTTTCCTAGAATAAGTATTTTACTGAGAAAGGTAGTTCCATGCCCCTGCTACATGAATCCAGCGAAGATAAGAAGTTCGATACCCGTATGGTCGAGCGCAACGTCACACGCGGAGTGGTTCCGGCGGCGGATGTCGATAAGTTCCTGAAAAATTTGCCGGATGACGCGGAAGGCGCCGAATGGGTGAATTTGGACGTGATCGCGGCAAGCGATGATATTCGCCGGGTTCCGACCAATGGCTCGCCGGAGGCGGAAGCCATTCTCATGGACCTTGCCAACGATCACGAAGAAGCGCGCGGCGCACACTAAGCCCGGGCGGCTTGTTCATAGAAAGCTGAGGGATCATGAGTTCTGGGGGCTCTGGAAGCTCGGGAATTGATTCAACGATTGAGTCGGTAACTGTGATTGGTACAGGGCCTGCCGGTTTGACGGCGGCCATCTATGCCGCGAGAGCGAATCTGAACCCGCTTTGCATCGAAGGCGAGCAGCCGGGCGGACAGCTTACGATCACGACCGAAGTGGAGAACTATCCCGGATTCGCGGAAGGGATTTTGGGACCGGATCTCATGACCGCGTTCCGCGAGCAGGCCGCGCGTTTCGGCACCCGCTTTGAGACCGGCAATATCAAAAGCGTCGATCTTTCTCAGCGTCCTTTCCGTCTTACGCTCGATGGCGGGAAGGTCATCCACACCAAAACCTTGATTCTGGCGACCGGCGCGTCGGCTAAGTGGCTGGGCTTGCCCGGCGAAAAGAAGCTGATGGGAAAAGGCGTCTCGGCGTGCGCGACCTGCGACGGCTTTTTCTTTCGCAACCAGGATATCGCGGTCGCCGGGGGCGGTGACACCGCCATGGAAGAAGCGACCTTCCTCACGCGCTTCGCCAAGAGCGTGACCGTGATTCATCGCCGCGATAAATTGCGGGCCAGCAAGATCATGCAGGAAAAGGCGATGGCGAATCCCAAGATCAAGTTTCTTTGGGACACTGAAGTCGTCGGTATCCACGGCGAAAAGGCCGTGGAAGGCTTGCGCCTGAAAAATCTCAAGACGGGCGAGGATTCGGATCTCGCGGTGCAGGGCTTTTTCGTGGCCATCGGGCACCAGCCCAATACGGGCTTCGTGCAGGGCCAGATCCGCTGCGACGAAACGGGCTACGTGCTCGTGGAGCCCGGAACGACCCGCACCAATATCCCCGGCGTTTTCGCGGCGGGCGATCTCGCGGATAAAACTTATCGCCAAGCGATCACGGCGGCGGGGACGGGGTGCATGGCCGCGATCGACGCCGAACGCTTTCTGGAAGGCCATTAAAATGTCGGTCGAATCTCAAACGCCCTCGGTTTCAGAACAGGTCCAAGTCCGTTTCGATAAGCTCGCGAGAATCCGGGCATCGGGAGAGAATCCCTATAAGAACGGTTTTAAGCCGAGCGCGCTCGCGGCGGATTTGCACCGCGCCTACGGCGAGAAATCCAAAGAAGAGCTCGAGGCGGCGGGGATATCCTGCTCGGTCGCCGGCCGTGTGATGGCGATTCGGGATTTCGGGAAGGCCAGCTTCGTCCGCCTGAAGGATCGCACGGGGCTGATTCAGCTCTTTGTCCAAAAGAACAGCATCGGGGACGAGGAGTACGCCAAGTTCAAGGAATTGGATATCGGCGACATTCTCTACTCCGAGGGAAAGGTTTTCAAAACCAAGACCGGCGAATTGTCGGTGAATTCGGCGCGCGTGGTGCTCGCGGCCAAATCGCTTCGTCCGTTGCCCGAAAAATTCCACGGCATCGCGGATGTCGAGATCAAGTACCGTCAGCGGTATTTGGACCTCATCATGACGGACGAAACCAAGGAAACCTTTCGGAAGCGTTCCCAGATCGTCAGCTCGATTCGCCGCTTTCTGACGGAACACGAGTTCATGGAAGTCGAAACTCCCATGATGCATCCGGTGGCGGGCGGAGCCACGGCCCGTCCTTTCACGACTCACCATAATGCGTTGGATATGAGTCTTTTCATGCGGATCGCGCCGGAGCTTTATTTGAAGCGTCTGGTCGTGGGCGGATTCGAGCGGGTTTTCGAAATCAACCGCAACTTCCGCAACGAAGGGATTTCGATCAAGCACAATCCCGAGTTCACGATGCTCGAGTTTTACCAGACCTACGCGACATATGAGGATCTCATGTCGTTCACCGAAAAGCTGGTGCAACGGGTGGCCGACGATGTTCTGGGCAAGCGGCAGATCGTTTATCAGGGACAGGAAATCAATCTCGACGGCGCCTGGCAGCGCATCGGCGTCGAAGATTCGATCATGAAATATTCCGATTGGAGCAAAGTGATCGGCGATCGCGCGAAGCTTCGGGATCGTGACTCGCTTTTGGCTTACGGCAAGAAGCGGGGTCTTCCGATGAAGACCAATGATTCGACCGGCGGGCTCATGATGGTGATTTTCGACGAAGAGGTCGAAGGCAAGCTCATCCAGCCGACCTTCGTGACGCATTATCCTCTCGATGTCTCTCCGCTCTCCAGGCAAAACGAGACGGACTCGTTCGTGGTCGACCGCTTCGAGCTCTTTATTTACGGGCGCGAGATGGCGAATGCGTTTTCGGAGCTGAACGATCCCGTCGATCAGAAGGCGCGCTTTCAGGTTCAAGTCGACGCGAAAAAAGCCGGCGACGAAGAAGCCTGCGACATGGACGAGGATTACGTGGCCGCGCTGGAGCACGGCATGCCGCCCACGGCAGGCGAGGGGATCGGGATCGATCGATTGGTGATGCTGCTCACCGATTCGCCGAGCATCCGCGACGTGATTTTATTCCCGCTGATGCGACCGCAGGTATAAGGCAAGCGAATGGGAAACAATCGAGTTTCTCCGGTCCGGCTGCTGGCATCGCGGTTCCTTCTTTCCAAATCCTCGGACGGCTTCCTTTCGTTGATCAGTTGGGTCTCGATCGTCGGCGTTACTTTGGGCGTTCTGGCGCTCGTCGTGGTGACGAGCGTGATCAACGGATTCGAAGGCGAGCTTTCCCGCGTCATTACCGGAATGAACGGGGATGTGATTCTCTACACCCGGGCCGAGCCCGTGCGCGATCCGGATGCCATCGTGAACAAGATCCGCGAAACCGCTCCCGAAACCCAGGCCGTTACGACCTCTTTGGTCGTCGAGTTGATGGCGTCGGGCCCTTTGGGGGTTGCCGGTACGCTCCTCGAAGGCTACGAGCCTTCGACCGTCGAGTATGTGACCCAGCTTCCGCATCGAGTGATCCAGGGGCGTTTGCCGGCGGCGTCAGGCGAGGTGGCGGTGGGGTCGGCCCTGGCCGATCGACTGGGAGTCTCGCCGGGCTCGACGTTCCGGCTGATCATTCCCGGGGTTGACGATACGGAATCGGATGGTGCCGCGCTTCCTCGCTCTCAAGACGTCAAAGTCAGCGGAATCGTGAAAATGGGAATGTACGAATACGATTCGAAGTTCATCTGGGGGGATCTGTCGTTCGTGCAAGCGCTCGTTCACGCTCCCGGGACGGCGACCGCATTCAAAATCCGGCTTAAGCCGGGGGCCGATGGCCGGCAGGTCGCGGCACGCTTGGGTGATCACTTCGGATATCCTTTTCGCGCCAAGGATTCGATCATGCTGAATAAGAACCTATTTTACGCGATTCAACTCGAGAAGAGCGTGATCGCGATCATTTTGACCGTGATCGTGATTGTCGCGGCGTTTAACGTCGTGAGCACGCTCATGATGATGATTCACGACAAAACCAAAGAGATCGCGATTTTGAAGGTCATGGGTTTGCGTCCGATGCAGGGCTTTGGTTTGTTTTGCTTGATTGGCGTCGGAATGGGGGTCGTGGGGACGGTACTGGGCGTATTTTCAGGGCTTGGGGTGAATTTGATTCTCAAGCACACTCATATCGTGGATTTGCCCGCGGATATTTACTACATCAACTTTTTGCCGGTCGTGGAACGCTGGCTTGAGATAGGAGCGATCGCGCTGGTGGCAGTGCTGATTTCCTTTCTTTCGACTCTTTATCCGGGTTGGAAGGTCGCCAAGCGCTCGCCACTCGATGGAATCAGGTACGAATGACAAAACCGATCTTGCTGCGAGCCGAAGGCATCAAAAAAAGCTTCTTCAAAGGGAAGACCGAAATTCCGGTGATTCGGGGCGTGGACCTCTCGATCCACGCCGGTGAGATGGTGGGCATTACCGGGGCGTCAGGAGCCGGAAAGAGCACCCTCTTGCACGTATTGGGAACGCTGGAAGTGCCTACCGCGGGCAAAGTGTTTTTCGGGCCGAGAAACGAAGAGATTTTTCGGTATTCCGAGCGGGAACTTTCGATTTTTAGAAATCGGATGCTTGGATTCGTATTTCAGTTTCACTATCTGCTTCCCGAATTTTCGGCGCTGGAGAATGTGATGATGCCGGCGCTGATCGCGGGCCACCCTAAATCCGCCGCGGAAAGTCAGGCGCGCGAGCTTTTGCAGTTCGTGGGGCTTGGACATCGTTTGTCGCACCGTCCCTCGGAGCTTTCCGGCGGGGAGCAGCAAAGAGTTTCGATCGCGCGGGCGGTGATCCTGCGCCCGAAGCTTCTCTTGGCCGACGAATTGACGGGCAATCTGGATTCGGCGAATCGGGAAAACGTGATGGAACTCTTGGCGCGCCTGAATCAAAGCACCGGGGTTTCGGTTTTATTGGTCACCCATGATTTTGAATTGACCAAAAGGATGCACCGCGTTCTTTCGATGAAAGATGGTCGCATCGTCTAAAAAGTGAGTCCCGATTCCCTCTTATAGTTGACACACGGACCCGCCCACCCTAGACATGGTTGCCGTGAATCAAATCCGAAATCTCATCATTCGCGCCCGTGCGTTGGCGATCCTGTTCGGATTGGTCACTTTGCTAAGTCTTTCCGCCATCGAAATTTTTGCCGCTCCGCCGGGCCCGCCCCCTCCGTCCGCGCTGGGGCATGGGAGTTCATCCACTCCGGTCGGAAGGCCTTCTCCGTCTCCTGCGCCTTCGCCAGGGGCTTCCTCTTCGCAACCGACCGCCGCGCCTTCGCCGATTTCTTCTCCGATTCCGAGCTCAGTGGCGAGTGAGCATGGTACGGCGCAAATCGCGGCTTTCGCCGGAAGGCCCGTGGGCGTGATCGAGGCGAAGGGGTTGAAGCGAATCGAGAAAGACGCGGTTTTAGCGAAGCTGACCACGAAGCCCGGCAGAATACTGACCGCGGAATCCGTGCGTTCGGATATTCAGGCGCTTTTCGTGATGGGTTTTTTCGACGACATCGAAGTTCGCGCGGCTCAAGGCGCTGGCAATACGGTCGATTTGACCTATGTGCTGCGCGAGCGTCCGGTGATTTCGAAATTGACGTTCGAGGGTAACGAGAGAATTTCGACCTCCGACCTGAAGGATGTCATCAAGGTCAAGGAATGGTCGATTCTCGACGTCAATCGGGTCAAAGAAGACGTCGCCCTGCTGCAAAAGCATTACGAAGACAAAGGATTTTACCTCGCGAAGGTGAATTTCTCGGTTCGAGTGCTCGACGCCTCGAAGCCGGACGAAGTGGAGCTGATCTACAAGGTCAACGACTTCGACAAAGTTCAGATCAAGAAGATCACTTTCCTGAACAACAAGCGCTTCAGCGATGATGCGCTCAAGGGCGTGCTTCAGGAGACCCGCGAGGGCGGCTTCTTCTCGTTCGTCTCGGGGAGCGGGAATTTCAAAGAGTCGGCGTTTCGCCAGGACCTTCAACGGCTGACTTATTGGTACCTGGATCACGGGTACATGAAGTTCCGGTATGAGAATCCGGTGGTGACCGTGAGCGACGATAAGCGTTGGCTCTATATCTCGATTTACGTCGAGGAAGGCGAGCAATACAGCATCGGGACGGTGGATTTCGCCGGCGATCTGCTTTTTTCGAAGGATGAACTCCAGGGTGATCTCAGCCTGAAGCAAAGCGACGTTTTCTCGATTTCGAAGCGGAACAACGACATCCAAAAGCTCACGGAGAAGTATCAGGACCTGGGCTATGCGTTCGTGAACGTCATCCCGAAGATGAACATTCACGACGATACGAAGCTGGTCGATATCGATTACGACTTCGAAAAGGGGAACCTGGTTTACTTCGGTGAGATCAACATCATCGGAAACACCAAGACCTATGACAAGGTGATCCGGCGCGAGCTCAAGATCCACGAAGGGGAGCTTTACAGCGGCACCAAGCTCCGTCAATCACGTGAAAACGTCGAGCGTCTGGGTTTCTTCACCCCGGGCGAGGTGGTTTTCAATACTGTTTCTCCTAAAGGCAGAAACGATCTCTTGAACGTCGATATTTCGGTGAAAGAGCGTTCGACCGGCACGATTACCCTGGGCGCAGGCTACGGCAGTATTCAGAAGTTCTTTTTCACGGCGACGATCTCCGAGATCAATCTGGGCGGTACGGGCGATTCGCTCAGTCTGTCCGGCCAATGGTCGGCCGATACGGTCAATCGAAGTATCAATCTCGGATTCACCAATCCGTATGCGTTCGATAGCCGCTGGTCTTTGGGCGGCGACATTTACTACGTCAATCTCTTCATTCCCAACTTGTACGTGACGCAGAAGACCGGTTTCGACGTGCGCGCCGGTTACCCGCTGATGGAGTTCGTCAACGGATTCATCACGTATAAGTTCGAAGGGCTGCAGACGCTCGATATCGTGGATCCTGCCCTGCCTCCGAGCTTCTACGGACCGGATAGCGGGGTGCTTTCCAGCGTTATTTGGAGCGCCGTGCGGGACAAGAGAAACAACCGGTTTGAAACGACCGAAGGGAATTATCAGAGCGCCTCGGTTGAAACGGCGGGTCCGGGCGGCGATAAGTACTTCCTGAAGTGGATTTTCAATAACCGCTTCTACCACCATCTCGTCGGGGACCTGGTGCTTCGCAACAGTTCCGAGGTGGGCCATATTGAAGGGCTGTCGGATCGTCCTTTGCCGCCTTCCGAGAAATTTTATCTCGGCGGTCCGAACAATATGAAGGGCTTCCAGTTCTATACTCTCGGTCCATCTATTCCGGGTTCGCAGGGTGAGTTGATTCCGACCGGCGGTACCTTCGAGCTTTTCTCTCTGTTCGAGCTCGAATACCCGATCATCAAGGAAGCGGGACTAAAGCTTGTCCTGTTTTATGACGCGGGTAACACGTTCGAGCGGTTTCCGCGTGACGGAGATCCTTTTACCATTCGAAGCGACTATGGTTTCGGGGTACGCTGGTTCTCGCCGATCGGTCCGTTGCGCTTCGAATGGGGCTTCCCGATCGCGGCAAGGTCCGGAGAGCAGAGCCCTGTGTTCTCGTTCTTTATCGGCCCGCCGTTTTAAAGCTTAGGCTCTAGCCTTGAAAAGCGGGCGCGCCTATGCTCTTGTATTCCTATATATAGGGGAAATTTCATGAACTTAGGTATCTTGGGTACTGTGAAGAAAAATTTTTCGTTGTCGTTCGCTGTGGCAGCCATGCTCGTATTCGCCGGAGCCGCGCAAGCGCGCGCCTCGGACGAGATTAAAATCGGCGTAGTTGACATGCAGAAGGCTTTGCAGACGGTCGATGCGGGCAGAAAAGCGAAGGCTCAATTGGAGTCCGAGTTCAATTCCCGCAAAAAAGAGCTTGATGCCGAGAAGGCTTCGCTTGAAAAGGCCGGGCAGGAATTCAAGAAGCAGTCTCTCGTGATGAGCGACGAAGCCCGCGCCAAGAAGCAGGGCGAGCTGCAAGAGCGTTACATGAAGCTTCAAGAAAGTTTCTCGCGCTCACAGCAAGAGATCCAACAGAAAGAACAGGAACTCACCGGGCCGATCTTGAACCGCCTTCGTACGGTCATCAACGAGATCGCCAAGCAAAAGGGGTTTACGGTCGTGCTTGAAAAGAACGAAAACACGGTTCTTTATTCGCAGGATCGCGATGATATCACCCAAGATGTGATCAAGACCTTCAACAGCAAGAAGGGATCGAGCTGAGCCTGGACAGGCTAGGCGTCGCCTCAGTGACTTCGATCCATATTTCGCCATGTTCTTTGAGCGACGTCCTGGGCTGGCTTAGCCCCGTCCGTGGACGGCTCGTGAATGAAGCAAGCTTGAGTCAGGCGGGACGAACGGTTCAGATCGTTCGTCCTGCCGAGCTCGCCGGCTCGGGGCCTGGCGATATTTCGTTTTTTTTCTCAAAAAGCTATCAAACTGAACTATTGGCGGCCGCTCCCGGGATTCTGGTTACCGGCGAGCCTTTTGTGCAGCCGCTTCAGGCTTCCGGGCTTCCCCTGTGGAAATCGTCCGCGATCATCGCTTGCGCGGATCCTTACCTTGCCATGGCAATTTGTCTGGAAAAATTGGCCGACCGTCACTCGGCGATTGTGCACGCGCCGCTTGTTTCGGCGGAAGAGACTTTTATCCATCCGACGGCGATCGTCAGCCCACGGGCCGAGATCGGCGCGGGAACCCAAATCGGGCCTCATTGTGTCATCGAGGATGGCGTCAAGATCGGCACTGGCTGCATTCTGTACCCGGGCTGTTACTTCGGCGTCGGAGTCAGCGTGGGCAAGGATTGCGTGTTTTTCTCCCGCGTGACTCTTTACGAAAAAACCAAGATCGGCGATCGCGCGCGGATTCACGCGGGCGCGGTTTTGGGCGCCGATGGTTTCGGTTTCGTGCCGAAGATCACGGAAGGGCGCCCACTCGGCTATCAAAAGATCTATCACTTCGGCCGGGTTGTCGTGGGAAATGACGTCGAAATCGGCGCCAATTCCTGTGTGGATCGCGGTACTTTGGGAGATACCCGCATTGATCATCACGCCAAGATCGACGATCTGGTGATGGTGGGACATAATTGCTGGGTCGAGGAAGGCGCGATTCTCTGCGGCAAGGCTGGGCTCGCGGGCCGGGCTCATGTGGGCAAATACGCCATGATCGGCGGCGCGGCAGGCCTCTCCAATGACGTTCATGTCGGTGACGGCGCCAAAGTCGCCGCGCATTGCTTGGTCTCGAAGGACGTACCGCCTGGAATGACCGTGGTCGGCAATCCCCATCGCGAGCAGAGAGAGCATTTCAAGATTCAGGCTTTGCTCAACCGAATGATCGCAAGACGAGGCGAAAAAACAAAATGAGTATTCATCCGACATCCATAGTTCATCCTCAGGCATCGATTCATTCTTCAGCCGAGATCGGCCCTTGGTGCACCATCGGCCCGAATGTGAAAATTGGCGCGGGTTCCCGCCTGACCAGCCATGTCGTCGTCGAGGGGCATACGACGATCGGCGAGAACAATATTATTTTCCCTTTTGCGGTTTTGGGCGCGGTTCCGCAGGACTTGAAATACAAGGGCGAGCCGACCGAATTGATCATCGGAAATCATAATACGATTCGCGAAGGCGTTACCATGAACCTGGGCACCGTTCAGGGCGGGGGCGTGACGAGCGTGCGCGATCATTGCTTGATCATGGGCTATACCCATCTCGGCCATGATTGCATCCTTGGGAGCCATGTCATTATCTCCAATGGCAGCGGGCTTGCCGGGCACGTGAAAATCGAAGATCACGTGCAGATCGGCGGGATGTGCGGAATTTCGCAATTCGTTCATATCGGCGCGTATGTGTACATCGGCGGGCAGTCGGGCGTGGACCGCGACGTGCCGCCTTACTCGATCGCCATGGGATCTCGTCCATGCATTATCAAGGGCGCGAACATCGTCGGGCTCCGTAGACGCGGTATCCCTGCCGAAACCATCACCAAGATCAACGAAGCCTTGAAGCTTTGGACGCGCTCGGATGTCCAGCGGGAGCAATGCATTTTGGAGATCGAATCCCAGTTCGGCGAAGTGCCTGAGATTCAGGGCCTCGTGGCTTTTATTCGTAAAAGCGAGCTGGGAGTGACCCGCTGAAAATTCTCATTTCCGCGGCAGAAACTTCTTCCGATCAGCATGGAGCCCAGCTGCTGCGCGCGTTGAAACGCCTGTCGCGCGAGGATTCGGCGGCGGGAGCGATCGACGCCTTCGGTGTCGGGGGGCCGAAGCTCCAGGCCGAGGGGTTGCGAGTCGTCGTCGATGCGCGCGAGCTGCTCGCGATGGGTTTTACCGAGATATTGGGACGGCTTCCGAGAATCCTGCGCGCCATGCGCGAGCTCAAACAGGCGGCGATTCGCGAGCGGCCCGATGTGGCGGTCGTGATCGATTATCCCGATTTCCATTTTCGCCTCGCCAAGCTTTTGCGGCCTTTGGGGTTTCCGATCGCTTATTATATTCCGCCCAAGGTTTGGGTTTGGCGCAAAGGGCGGCTTAGAATCCTGCGCGAGCGTTTTGCCCGGGTTCTGAATATTCTGCCGTTCGAAGAAGATTTTTATCGCCGGGAGGGAGTTCCCGCGCGATACGTCGGCAACCCTTTAGTGGACGAGCTTCCGTTGAGTACGAGCCGGGAGGAGGCGCGTCGCGAACTTTCCGTTCCCGACGACGCGCGGGTTCTACTTTTGATGCCGGGCAGTCGTCCTTCGGAACTCGCGCGGCATCTGGTGCTGATGCTGGACGCGGCCCAGGCCGCGGCTCCGAAAATCGTCGGAAAGGGCGGGGAGCGGCTCATTGTTTTGCTTCCGTTCCCGCTGACCGCGGATTTTCCGGAAATGCTTCGGAGAATTGAGGACTGGAAGGCGCGATCCACCGAGTCGGCCCGATGGCTGGACATTCGCCCTTCGCAAGGAGATGCGCCCAGAGCCATGCTCGCGGCGGATGCGGGGTTGATCAAGTCCGGCACCTCGACTCTTGAGGCTGGGATTTTGGGATGCGTTCACGCCGTCATCTATCGAGCCAGTTGGCTTTCGGATTTCGTTTTTCACCGCATCATCCGCCGCACTTTCAAAGGCCCGGTAGGTCTTGTGAATCTGGTTCATGGCTGGCAGGAGGGAGAGCCCTGGCTGGTTCCCGAGTACATTGAGCGTGGCATGACGGCGGACCAGCTGCGGGCCGAGATCGTTTCGCTTTTTCTCGATGAGCGGAAGCGCGCGCGAATCCGCGCGGGTTTGGATTTATTGAGAGAGAAAATGAAAGTCGATGTGAGCCCGAGCGAGCTCGCGGCAAGAGAAATCCTTGCTTTGGTGAAGGAGCCCCATGCGCGTGCCGGGAATTGAAGGCGCGGCATCGCTGGTTTGGTCTAGCGCCAATGCGCTCGCGCGCCGATTCAGCGGCGATCGAACGCGTTTGCCGGCGCGAGTGGTGAGTGTCGGGAATATCCAAGCGGGAGGAGCCGGAAAGACCCCGCTCGTGGGCTGGTTTGCTCGTGAAGCCGATCGCCGGGGACTCGGCGTCTGCATTTTGTCTCGCGGGTACCGGGGTGCGTGGGAATCCGAAGGGGGCGTGCTGGCTCCGGGCGAAACGGCATTCGCCTCCCAGTGCGGGGACGAGCCGGCGCTGCTTCGAGAGCTTGCGCCACGAGCCTGGATCGGCGTGGGAGCTGATCGCGTCAGGCAATTCGGACGCGTGCTTGAAAGAAAAGGCGGATCGATCGACCTGGTGATTCTCGATGATGGTTTTCAGAATTTCCGGCTGCATAAGGATCTCGAAATTGTCGCGCTGACCTCGGCGAGCCCGTCGAAGAAGGTTTTTCGGGATTTCAGCGGCGCTTTGAAAGGCGCCGACCTTTTGGTCTGGACCAAGGGCAATGAGATGCCGCTTTCGGATCCCTCGTTGAGAGATAAACTGGTTCGCGTGCGATTTCGGCTCCGGCTACCCGCGGGTTTGAGCCCGGATCAGGGCTTTTTTTTCGTGAGCGGGCTCGCGGACGGGGAAGAAGCGCGCCGATCGGCCGTCGACGCCGGCATGAAGATCGAGCAATGTCTCAACTTCCCCGATCATGCTCGTTATTCCCGAAAAGAAATTGATTCCATATTGGATCAAGCGAAGCGCGCTGATCTGAAAGTCGCCCTCACCGGCAAAGACTGGGTCAAGTGGCGAGAGCTCGGCGTGCCGGCATCCGCAGTGACGGTGTTTGAGCCCGAGATCGAGATTTCCGATTCGGACCGCCGGCGCTGGGAGCAAATCGTATGGACCACGTAATGGGCGTCTTGATGGCGGGGCTCGGGTGGTTTTTTTACTGGATGCCGACGCGGCTTCGCTTCTGGTTTTCCGACGCGCTCGGCGCGTTGCTCTGGCAGCTGGGATTTCGAAAGGAAGTGGTGGTTCGAAATCTTTCCTTGGCCTATCCGAAGGATCCGGCCCGGCAAAAGGCGCTGGTCCGCGAGGGTTACCGGCATTTGGCCAGGCTCGCGGTGGAGATTTTTTTCCTGTTCGGCCCCATGCCGCGTTTTGCCCGCAAGTCGGTCAGGATCGAAGGGGAGGACAATCTGCGTCGCGCGCTGAGCGAAGGCCATGGGGGGATTTTTCTCTCCAGCCATGTCGGCAATTGGGAAGTGATGGCGGCCTCGAGCGTGCAGATTTCGGGGCTTCGGGTTTTGCTCGTCACTAAACATCTTCAGCCAGAGTGGCTGCATCGGCTGATCGAGCGGGCCCGCGCCCTTTGCAATGTCTCGGCGACCTATGAGCCCAAAACCCTGCGCGACGTGATGCGGCACTTGAAGTCCGGCCAAATCGTGGGCTTTGTGCTCGATCAATACGCCGGTCCTCCGGTCGGGATGCGCGTTCCGGTTTTCGGCATCCCCGTGGGAACAACCACCGCGGTCGCGATGCTGGCGCGTCGAACGGGGGCTCCGGTTTTACCGGTCGTCAATTATCGGTGTCCCGACGGGACCTACCGGGTCGAGATTCGCCCGGCTTTGAGTTGGGAGACGTCTCCTACCGGCGACAAAACCGAGGAGCTTGGCATCAATACGGCCCGCTACGCCTCGGTTTTGGAGAAAGACATCTATGCTCACCCTGATCAATGGCTCTGGACTCACCGAAGATTCAAGGGGGATCTTTCCCCTCTCCGGCCCGGCGAATGGCGCGAGGGCAGGCCTCGGCATTGATCTCGCCTGGGGCCTAGGCTAGACTTAGGTCTTCATGACTACCCGTTATATCGCAACCGTATCGGCTATTTGCGTACTTCAAGCGGCGGGCCTGGCTGGTTGCGCGGGCAGCTCGCTGTCCAAAATCGATCATTCGGAGACCTTGCCGCAAGACGTGATCACCCAGGACTATTCCAAAAAATTCGAAGTGCAAGAGGCCTCGTCTTCATCCGCTGCTGCGCCCACGCCGGTGGCGCAGACCGTCGAGATTCCCGCTCCTCTGTCGAAAAAGACGCGGAAACATCGCGAATGGAAGCGCACCGAAGAACAGAAAATCCGGGACGTGGCGCTCGCGGAAATCGGCCCTCGCCAACACAAGCCTTTGGTCTATCGCGATCTCCGGCGCGATATCCGAAACGGAAAAGACCCGATCTGGGTGGGCGAGCGACTCACCTATGATGTCAGCTATCTTGGGCTGACCGCTGCCACTTTTGTCCTCGAGGTTTTGCCTTATAAATCGATCGACGGCCGAAAAGTTTACCATATTCAGGCGAACGCCAGGAGCTCGAAGGTTTTCAGCTTGGTTTACAAGCTAAATGACGTGGTTCAATCGTTCATCGATTACGAAGGGGTTTTTTCCCATCGGTTCCACATGCAGCTCGACGAGACCAAGCAGATCCGGGATTCGCTCGAGCTTTACGATTCGGAAAACGAAGAAGCTTTTTGGTGGAATCGATGGAACCGGAAAGAAAAAGGTTACGAAGAGAAAAAAGAATTCCATCTGATGGAGCCCTTTCCGCAGGACTCGATCTCGGTGCTCTATTATCTTCGTTTCGTCCCGCTGCCGCCCAATGGCGAGGTCAAATTCGTTGTCGAGTCGGAGGCAAAGCCCCTGGATGCCGTCGTGACGGTGGTCGAGCGCGAGGAACTTGAAACCCCGATGGGCCGGATCCATGCGATCAAGCTCAAGCCTGACGCCGCGACTCGCGGGGTGCTCGAACGCAGAGGTAATAGTTACATTTGGCTTTCCGATGACGATCGCCGCTTCTTGGTTCGTTTCGAGGCCAAGGTCAAAATCGGGACTATCGTGGTTCGGCTCCGAAAAATCGAATTGGGCACGCCGCCCGATCAGCTCAGGGGTGATGCCGCGCCCATACCTGTCGAGAGCATCAAGCAATGAAGGCCCCACGCTCGATTCTCGTTCGCACCCCCAACTGGATCGGGGATCAGATTCTCGCCTATCCGTTTTTTCATTTTCTCAGGAAGTCCTATCCCAATGCCCGGATCGCCGTCGCTTGCGTGAGCTGGGTGGAGTCGGTTCAGTTTCTGAACCTGGTGGATGAAGTCCATGTGCTTCCGAAACCGAATGAGCCGGGCTTTCTCGCCCGGATTCGCGCGCTCGAGCAGGGCGCCGCCGAGTTGCGCGCGAAGGGTCCGTGGGATCTGGGAATTTCTTTGCCCAATTCTTTTTCCGCGGCTTGGACTTTGAAGCGCGCCGGCGCGGTTCATCGGCGGGGATTCAGCGTGGATGCGAGAGGCTGGCTGCTTACGGACCGCCTGAATTGGACGCCATCGGAGAAAAAGCACCGGGCGGACGCCTATCTTGACCTTTTGCCGGCGGCTTGTTCGCTTCCCGCGACCGAATTTTTCGGCATTCCGGCATCGAACGAGCTTGATTCGGACATCCCGGGCGAAATCGCCGAATTCGATGCCGAGCGAGCTTGGCCGGAGGCCGCTCCGCTCGACGCGCCCGCTGAGCCCTATTGGGTGCTGGCTCCGGGGGCCGCTGCGGAGTCACGGCGCTGGCCGGTTGAATTTTTCAGGGCCGTGGCCGAGCAAGTGGCCGCCGATACCCGTCTGCGCGGATTCGTGGTCGGGGGGCTTGCCGAATTGCCGCTTGCCGAGGAGCTGTGTCGCGATCCGGCGCTCCGCCTGACCGACCTTACCGCCCAAGGGCCGCCTACCGCGCTTTGGAAAATTTTTCGCGGCGCTCGCTTCACGCTTTCGAACGATTCCGGGCTTGCGCATGTGGCTTCACTCTGCGGCTCGCCGGTTCAAATCGTATGGGGCGCGGGACTTCCCACACGGACGCAGCCGATAGGGCCCGGGCGGGCGCGCGTGGTGTTCAACCCGGTCGCGTGCTGGCCTTGCGAAAGCAACGAGTGCGCTCAACCGCCCGGAAGAAAAATCGAGTGCCTGCGGGGCATTCGCCCGGACGCGGTATGGAAGGAGATTCAAAGTGGGCTCTTTCGCCGCTGATCCGGACTTTCTGGAGCGCCTCGATCTCCTGAAGATCTGTCTGTCGTACTCCTGGGGCGGCCTGGAGCAGGTCGCGGCCTCGGATGCTTTGGATGCCGCGTCTTTGGGCGTGAGGGTCAGGCTTTTGTGCCTGGATGGGACTCCGATTCACGAGCAGCTTGCGCGGCACAAGGAAGTCGAGCTGCTCCCGCTCGATTTTCGACCGAGCAACCGCTTCGACCTGAAGATGAGACGCGAGCTCAACCGGCGCATCGCCGAAGGCACGAACGCGATTCATGCGCATCAAACCTCGATTTTGGGCTCGGTCTCTCCCTGGGTCATGCCGCATCCGAAAGTGGGTTTGTTTGCCACCCGCCACATCATGAACAACCATCGCAAGCGGGGTGTTTATCATCGCTTTATTTATAGTCGTCTTGACGCGATGATCGTCATGAGCCGGGCTTTGCGCGACAACGTGCTCGAGACTCACGCGATACCCGAGAATTTGGTCAAAGTCGTGCACCTCGGCCTTGATTTCGATCGCTTCGATCCCCTCAAGGTGGACTGCGCGGCTCAGCGCGCGCAGTGGGGGGCGGACGCCGATACCGTGGTGATCGGGCTGGTGGGCCGAATCGATCCGGCCAAAGGCCAAGCCGCTTTTATCCGCGCGGCCGCGGGCCTGCTGAAGAACCAAAAGCCCGGAGAGAAGTTCAAGTTCGTTATCGTGGGCGAGGAGACTCTCGGCGCGAGAAGCGATTATCTGGCCGAGCTCCGCCAGATGGTCGACCAGTTTGGCCTGGGCGAGTTCGTGATTTTCGCGGGTTATCAGGAGAATATTCCGGCGGTCATGAGCTCTTTCGATATTTTCGTCATGCCTTCGCGGCAAGAGGCTTTCGGCTTGGTCGCCATCGAGGCGATGGCGATGGAGTGTCCGATCGTCATCTCCAGCGGCGGGAGCGCGGAGGAAATCGTGGGAGCCGAGCAGCCCGGAGGCCGGCGCGAATTCGGGCGCGTGATGCGCCCCGGGGATGCCTTCGACCTCCAAGTCCAGCTGCGCTACCTGCTGGACAACCCCGAGGAGCGCGCCTTGATGGGGCGGCGTGCCCGTAAACACGTGGTTCAGAACTACGACCGCAAAAACCGGATCCGCGACACCTTCGCGATTTACGAGCAGGCGATGCGGAAGCGCGGCCTCTAGCCTGACCCGACCCTGACGGGGATTTTTGCTGCTAACTACACCAAATTAAGATAAATAAGCGCTCCAAAAGGAGCCTGATATGAAAAATCGGATGATTCTCGCGGTTTTGGCGTTGGTTTCCGCCTCGGCCCCCGCGCTGGCCGTGACAAATGACACGGGCGTGGTCGAGCTTCGCGCCAGGGGCCCGCAAAACACGGCGACCATCACCACCGAAATCGTGATCAAGGGCGTCGCCGCCAAGACGCTCTATGACAACTTGGATGCGGACGAAGTGCCGAGCGCGGATGGCAGCCCGTATGCCGATAAATCCGTTTCAGGCATGGTCTGCACGCAATCCTTGGTGGATCCGATGCATTGCGAGTGCTCCATCGTCGTGAATTCCAAAACCGGCGTACAGAAGTAGTCTCCGGGATCTCAGTGGTTGACGCCGCGGTACCGGTTGATCCGGGTGAGGGCGCCCACAAACATGGATTGAGGCGCCCAGCGCGCGAGAAAGACGATCAGGCGGTTGATCGCGCCCGGCACGATTCGCCGTCGGCCCGCGAAAAGCCCTGCGCAGCCTATGCTTGCGACCGCATTGGCGGCCATCCCGCCGGTTTTTTCCGCTTTGCCCGATCGGGTTCGAAACGCGGTCAAAGTGGATCCCGGATAAAGCCCGCAGACGTGAACCCCGCTTCCGGCTGTTTCGAAGCTCAGGGCTTCGGAAAACGACCGCAGGAAGCTTTTGCAGGCGCCATACACCGATTGAAACGGCACCGGAAAAAAAGAATAGACCGAGCCCACATTCAGAATATAGCCCCGGCGCCGCGACTTCATCGGGCCCAGCACGGCTTTCGTGAGCTTTAAGGTCGCGTCGATTTGCAGATGCGCGAGTTCCATCTCGCGATCGATCGGGGTGTTTTCAAATACCCCATGCACCCCGAAGCCCGCGTTGTTCACGAGGACTTCGACGCCCGCCAGCTTGTCGTGCCAGTGAGAGAGAAGTTTTTCGGCACCCTGAGGATCACCCAGGTCGAGAACCAGGATATCGACCTGGCGTTTGGAGCGGGCTCGGCATTCCACGCGAAGCTGCTCCAATCGCGTTTGGTCTCTACCGGTCGCCAAAAGGTCGTAGCCGCGATCGGCGAGGTTGAGCGCGATTTCGTAGCCGATGCCCGAAGAAGCACCGGAGATGAGCGCGTACGGCTTATTTTCGGGCAAAAAATTCGTTTTCCATGGATTGAATGGTTTCGCCGATCTGACGGGTCACTTCGGTCGGGGCGTTACGGTCGCCGGGGGTGAATCGAGGCTCGATTTCCCGTAACTTCAAATAAAAGCGCGAGCCCCGGGGAGGGTAGTTGCTCATTCCATCCTGAAGATCGCTTCGGAGGTAGGCGCAGATCACGCGACAACCCGGCACCTCGGCGATGATCTTGCCGGCACCCGAGGTCAATCTTTCCATTTCAAAGCGATTCGAGCGGGAGCGCCTGCCTTCCGGAAAAATGGTGAGGACTTCGCCCTTCGCGACCAGCGTTTTCGCCAGAGCGATGATTTCGCCTTTGTGGCGATGGGAGCCATCGCGGTAGACGAAGATGCACTTCCCTAAGTAGGCAACCAGCCGAAAGGTGAGTTTTTTACTGAAAACGTCCCCGGCCGGGAGGTTCCAAGTGAACCGGTTATAATGGCCGACGTACCAAAAATTATCGGCAAACGCCCAAATCAAGAGAATCGAGTCAATGAAGGTCAGGTGATTGCCGCAGACGACGATCGGCCCTGGTTTGCTGAGCAGCCTTTTGGCTTCCGCCCGGACTTGCGTCATGTCCTCAATTTGAAAGCGGCCAATCCTGCGCAATGAAAAGGCAATCAGGCCGCAAAAGGGGATGCAAAGCAGCCAGGCAATCGCTCTTTGAAAGCGGATCTTGAAAGGCAGCCGAGCGAGCATGCGGATGCCGGGTGCGTTGCCGCCAGTATTGTTAGATGCCTTGGCGGCTTCGGAAGCGGCTGTGCTTGAAGGTTCTATTTGGCCCATTTCGGTGACGGATGCTGACTCGACTTTCCGATTTTGTCCATTGCAAAGCGTTGGGATCAGGTTCTATGCAGGATTTGACAATAAGCGCATAAGTTTCTATAGATCACACTCCTTGGCGGTACCTTTGGAGTGCTCCCTTTACGCTGCTTTGCGGCGTGGGACGCCCGCTGGCCGCCGAGACAAGAAAGGCCTTAATCATTTTTATGGTAACAAAACAAACTGAAGGAACCTCACCCGAGGCTTCCAAAAAACTCCCGAAAAATCAAAGCTGGATGGCGGAATTTTCCTCCGATCTGGATACGGGAGCCGACGAACACGCCCACGATCTCGCCGAAGGCGAAGAGAATTTCGCGGAGCTTTTCGAAGCTTCGCAGCTCAATCAGGAAATTAAGGAAGGCGAAGTCGTTGACGGCACCGTCGTCAGCGTCGGTAACGAATACGTTACGATCGACATCGGCTACAAGTGCGAAGGCTTGGTTCCTACGCAAGAATTCAAAGACGCCCAGGGCGTTGCTCATGTCGCCGTCGGCGACGTGGTGAGCGTTTACCTGGAGCGCATGGAACTTGAAAACGGCTTCATGCTCCTTTCCAAGGATAAGGCCGAGATCATCCGCGCTTGGGACGAAATTTCCCAGGCCTGCGAGAAGGATCAATTGGTCGAAGGCACCGTGATCGCGAAGGTCAAAGGCGGTCTCTCCGTCGACATCGGCGTCAAGGCCTTCCTGCCTGGCAGCCAGATCGACACCAAGCCCGTCAAGAACCTCGATAAGTTCTTGGGCAAAAAACTCAAGTTCAAGATCATCAAGTTCAATAAAAAGCGCGGCAACATCGTTCTTTCCCGCCGCGCGGTCGTGGCTCAGGAGCGCGAAGTTCAGCGCGCCGAGACCTTGGCTAATTTGCAAGAGGGCATGATCCTCACCGGCACGGTGAAGAACATCACCGAGTACGGCGCGTTCATCGACATGGGCGGCATGGACGGACTTCTCCATATCACCGACATGTCCTGGGGCCGCATCAAGCATCCTTCGGAGCTTTTCGCGGTTGGCGACGAAATCAAGGTGAAGATCCTGAAGTACGATCGCGAGAAAGAACGCGTTTCGCTGGGCTTGAAGCAAGTCACCGCCAATCCGTGGGATGACGTCGAGTACAAGTATCCGGTCGGCGTTAAGGTGAAAGGCAAGATCGTCAGCCTTAAGGATTACGGCGCATTCGTCGAGCTTGAAGACGGCGTCGAGGGCCTGATCCACGTTTCCGAAATGTCCTGGACTGAGCGCGTGAAGCACCCATCCAAGGTCTTGAACGTGGGCGACGAAGTCGAATGCAAAGTGCTGGAAGTCGATTCCAAGCAGAAGCGCATCTCGCTCGGCTTGAAGCAGCTCCAGGCTAATCCTTGGGATGAGCTCGAGCTCAAATTCCCGATCGGCACGATCGTCGAAGGCACCGTGAAATCGGTGACCGATTTCGGCGTGTTCGTTGACCTCAACGTGGGCATCGACGGCTTGGTGCACGTCAGCGATCTCAGCTGGACCAAGAAGTTCGCTCATCCGTCCGAGAAGTTCAAGAAAGACGACCCGATCAAGGCCGTCGTGCTCGGTATCGACAAAGAGAACGAGAAGTTCTCCTTGGGCATCAAGCAGCTTGAGCGCGATCCTTGGGAAAGCATCAAGACCCGCTATCGCCAAGGCCAGGCAATCGACGGCGTCGTGACGAAGCTCACCGACTTCGGCGCGTTCGTTGAGATCGAAGAAGGCGTTGAAGGCTTGATCTATGTCTCGGAAATCGCGGATCACCGCATCGAGAAGCCGGCTGACGTCTTGAAGCTGGGCGATAAGGTCCGCGCTGAGATCCTGTCGATCGAACCGCGTGAACGCCGCATCGGCCTGTCGATCAAGCAATTGGGCCGTTCCGAAGAGCGCGCGAACTACGAAAGCTTCGTGGGCGAGCGTTCCAAGAAGACCTCGATGGGCGATATCATCGGCGATAAGCTGAAGGCCGCCCTGAAGCCGGGTCCCGCTGAAAAAGACGAAGAATAAAATAAGGCTCTAGTTCTTAAAAACCCGGCCCGGCGGACTCCGCTCGGCCGGGTTTTTTTATAAGCGCGAATCTCCGCTCACTCCGTTCGCTCGGCTCTCGCTTCTTTATTGCGGCTCCCGAGAGCCTAGCCTAAACTGGCACCTATGTCAGATTCCAAACGCAATCCGCTTTTCATGGTGCTCGCCTTATCGGCGGTTTTTTTCGTTCTGTTCCTTTGCCTCTCCGGATTTCTCTACTATCGCTCGGGAGGGGGCGGCAATCATGCTTCCCGCGCGGCGATTTTCTCGAGCGGCGCCGTGGGGATCGTCGAATTGAACGGCGTCATCATGGATTCCAAAAAGACGTTGCGCCGACTGCGTGATTTCGAGGAGCGCGATGACATCAAGGCCGTCGTGTTGAGGTTGAATTCGCCGGGGGGCGCGGTGGCGCCTTCGCAGGAGATTTATCAGGCGGTGAAGAATTATAAGAAACCGATCGTGGCTTCCATGTCTTCGGTGGCCGCCAGCGGCGCATTCTACGTCGCGATGGGCGCGAAGGAAGTTTTCGCCAATCCCGGCACGATCACGGGTTCCATCGGGGTCATCATGGAGTTCGCGAACCTCGAAAAACTTTACGACTGGGCGAAGATCCGGCGTTACGTGATCAAGACCGGAAAGTTCAAGGACGTGGGCGCCGAGTACCGCGAAATGCAGCCGGAAGAGCGGGCTCTTTTACAGAACATGGTTGACGACGTTTTAGTGCAGTTCAAGAAAGCCGTTTCGGATGGCCGCAAGATGCCGTTGGATCAAGTGACTCGGATCGCCGATGGCCGGGTGTTTTCGGGGGCGCAAGCGAAAGGTCTGCGTTTGGTGGATGAGCTCGGCTCTTTGCAGGACACCGTCAACGAGGCCGGAAAACTGGGCGGCATCCACGGAAAACCCGAAGTCGTTTACGCCCAGGACGGCGCTCGCAAATGGCTTGATTTGCTCATGGACGATGGCCGTGACGAGGATTCCAGCGAATCCTCTTCGTCGACCGGTTTGGTGACCCGGCTTGCGTCCGTGTTTTTAGGCCGATCGAGCGGTGGGCTTCAGCAGGCCGTGACCGGGCTTCAGCCCGGCGTCTATTGGTTGTGGACCGGCGCCCAGTGATCCGCTACCCGCGCCAGCAGGCGATCCGAGTTTTAACCCGAGTCCTTTCAGATCATCAGGCGCTGGATGAGGCGATCGACCATGCGGCGGCCGAGAGCAAGCTGCCACCGCCTGCCCGCGCCTGGCTTCAAGAAGTCTGTTCGGGCACGTTGCGCTGGAAAGGTCGCCTCGATCTTGCGATCGACTCCGTGGCGCTTAAGAAGAAACCCACGGGCTGGCTTCGAAAGGCTCTTTTAATCGCCACCTATCAATTGATCGCGCAAGATCGCGTTCAACCTGGGGCGGTGGTTTCGGAAACCGTATCCGAAATCAAAAGCAAGGAGGGCGAAGCGCCCGCGAAATTCGCGAACGCCTGTCTGCGCAAGCTTGCCGAGCACGGGAGTGCCTATCGAAATCTTGAGGCCGATCCTTCGGCCAGCCCGGCGGATGCGGCTCGCTGGGCCAGTATGCCGGAATGGCTTTGGAGAATGGCTCGAAGAGATCAGGGCGAAGAATGGGCGAGAGCGTATGCCCAAGCCAGTCTCGACCGACCGGTACTTTGGGCGCGGATGAAAGCAGGGTTCGCTCCTCCACCCGGCGCGGAGCCGGGACCCATCGAGGGATCTTTCCGGTTTGCGGCGGGAGGAGGGACCGTGAGCGATCTTCCCGGCTTTCGCGAGGGGGCTTTTTTCATTCAGGATATTTCGAGCCAGACCCTGGTTCGGGAGGTCTCGAATGAGGTCCATCAAGTTTTGGGCGAGGGGAGGCTTTCGGCTCTCGATCTGTGTGCCGCACCTGGCGGAAAAAGCGCGGGGCTGGCATGGAATGGCTTTCAAGTGACCGCAACCGACCGGCCTGAGGGGCGGGATGGGGCCGAGGCCGGATCGCGCTTTGCCCTTCTGAAGCAGACCCTTTCGCGTGTCGCGCCGGAGGCGCGGGTCGTTTCTCGAAATGAAGTTGAGAAACTCGAGCCTCAGGATTTGGTTTGGGTCGATGCGCCGTGCTCCGGCTCGGGAATTTTGCGCCGTCACCCCGATGTGCGCTGGCTTCGGCAAGAGAAGGAAATCGCGGTGCTCGAGCAGGCTCAGCGCGCTCTTCTGCAGGAAGCGTGGGCGAAGGTGCGGCCGGGCGGATTTCTCGTTTATTCCGTCTGCTCGATTCTTAAGTCAGAAGGCCCCTATCGAGCCCAGGAGCTGTTTAAAACGGCGGGTTCGTCGGCATTGGAAGTCCGCGAATGGTCCTTGGTGCCACAGCAGGCCCCGCATGGAGACGGATTTTGGGCGATCCTCATTCGTAAATTGCCATCTGCAACATAAGGACATTGCAGATGGGGATATTGGGGTGTGTCAAAGTGACTCCAATGGCTCAAAATCACCCTGGGTCCGGGTTATATAGATTGAGTGTTTCAGTCAGGCATTGGTGCGAAACCCTTTTTAATTTCTTGTTCTGCCAGGATTTTTGATTTTGCCGCATCTCGGCTGTCTGCTGGCATGCGGGCTGCATTAGTAGGGAACAGAACTGCTAGTTGCATGTGTGTGAAGCGGAACGTTCATTGGGGGCGGCAGCAGTTATCAAAAACAGCTACACCGTTTGATTCAATAAATTGCCCACCTTAAAACTGGTTGGTCCCCGAAAGGGGGCCAGCCGGTGTCTTTATACGCTCGAATCTCTTTATATGCGCGAATCTCCGCTCACTTCGTTCGCTCGGCTCTCGCGCGCTGCGCGCTTGGGATACGCGTTAGTCAATGCGGGTACAGCGGTTAATGACGAGCATTCCGAAGGTATTGCCTTCGAAGAAGACGGGAGAAGCCCACTTCACTTTGATGCGTAGTTTGACCAGGCCTTCGGTGTCGATCTCCTGGGCGATGTGCTCCGGAGCCGGCGGGGCGATGGTGGTTTTGATTTCGCCGGTAAGGATGCTTTTTGCCGTCTCGTAAAGCGATTGCTCGATTTCGGACGCGCGAGTCGAATATTGATACCAGCTGGAACAAAAGAGTTGTTCCAGGGTGACGCTGACGAGCTCCAGAAACCGCATATTCTGGAAAACCTGTCGTTGTTGGATATCGTAGATGCTCACAACGTCGTCTTTCTCGATTTTATCGAAAATATCGGAGCACGGAGTGAGCTTGCTTCGGCTCAGGTAGCGCCAAACCAGCTTGGACGAGTCCCTTAATGGCGCGCCTTCGTTTTTTACTTCGTTAAAGAGCTCCAGATCGGAGCGAAGGCGCTCTAAAACTCCTTCTTTTTCCGCGTCGAGAAGGGCATCGAAAATCGGGCAGTGATCGGGCACGCGGGTGGGGCGAAGATGGATTCGCTCCTCGGTGATCACGGCGGCGTAGCGCTCCGCAAGCTCAAGGAAGGTTGAACGGGGCGAAGTCCGGGATTCGCTTTTTTGCGCAGATCTCATTGTAGCCCTTTCGCCCGGAGCTTTCCGGCCTCATTGCTCAAATTTTAACGAGAATGAGATCTCCGCGCCAGAGCGGATCGTGAGAGGGGGATGCGATTCTTCCCGGGCGGACCGGCTCGCAAAGCAGGACTTCGCCGCGGTCTTTCGAAGCGGACATCGGATCGCTCAGTACGCGCCGCATGCGGGGATCGTGTTTCGGCCCCGGGAATTCATTCGACGCTAGCCAGAGATAAGAATATTTCAGCCACTGGCGCTCGGAGCCCAGGGCTTCGGAGAATGCACGGAACCATTTTCCGGGAACTTGGACCGGGACCGAGAAATGGCACCAGTCGCGGCCATGGGTCATGGGGCAAGCTTCGGCGTGAAGACAGGGCCCCCAGATCGCCGAGCCGTCGGGTTCGATTTCGTTTTGCAGCAGCTGATCGCGTATGCGCGAAAGATTTTGAGAAGAGCCCTTATAGGCCGGCTCGACGGCCAGAAGGCCTCCGCCGCTCGCGAGTGCGTGAAGCTCGTGCCAGACGGGGTGCAACGGTCTAGCGCGCGATTCGTTTTCGTCGCCCTCTTCGCCCTCGAGGGAGGGCGCGGCGGATGATGGTCTTGCGCCCGGAATCTGTCGGGCTTCGTTGAGGACGTGGCCCATGAGAATGAGTGAACAGGGCGCTTCGCCGATCGCTCGGGGCGCGGTCCACCAGGAAGCTTCGTGAAGGGTGACGGTGAGCTTTCCGCGAAGGCGGGGGAATTGGCTGGCCAGCGCTTCGGCTAAAGCTTTGCCGTCTTCGAGAATGGTGCGATTCGTGTCGAGCCAAATCAGCTCGATCGGAGGGATTTCGCCTTTTTGCCTGAGCAGCGAGAGCATCAGGGCGATCGATGCGGTACCGGGGCCGGCGCCTAAGTCGGCGATCCTGAGTTTTCCGTTTTTGCGCCCGTGCTCGAGCGCGGCGTCGACCGCTTTCGCGTGCCGCTCGAAGAGCATGACAAATTTGGCCATCTGAAGCGGCAAAAAATAGAGGAGGTACGCCGACCGGAATTTGGGGTGGAGAAAGTAAGACGGCATCCGCGCACCCGGGCCGATCGGACGGTCGGTGGTGAAGAGCTCGGAAAGCTCGATGACGCCCTTGGAGAAAAACAGGGTGTCTTCTTTCGTGAACGGCTTATCGCGCCAGCTCTCTCTTGGGCTGTAGTTTTTCTTGACGTAGCTTGGGATGAGCTCGTCCACGAACCAGAGCCAGGCGGGCGGAAAGGTTGTTGGAGGCTGCGCGATTTTTTTGACGCCGTGCGTGCTGATTGGTTTGATGGGCATCTGGACGCCATGATACACTGTACGAGGGAGAAAAGTCGAAAAGATGCGCAGTACGAAATCTTTAAATCCCTCTGAGCTCAAATTTCGCAGTCTCTGGAAAGATCATCAGACGGAGTCGTGGTCTTTTTTCTGTCCGCTTTGCAGCGCGCCGCGCAAGATTGCG
This sequence comes from Oligoflexia bacterium, assembly GCA_031292385.1. Lineage (GTDB taxonomy): Bacteria > Bdellovibrionota > UBA1018 > UBA1018 > UBA1018 > JARLHE01. Next base: position 31,167 of record JARLHE010000042.1, on the reverse strand, counting down.
GGAGCTCCTCGTCTCGGTCTTCGTCATTTTATTAAGATCGGGCTGACGAGCCTGGTTTTCATGGTGCTGACTTGGAATTGGTTCGCGTGGAAGGGGATTGTCGCGGCAATTCCGTTCTGGATCGGTTTCGAGGTCGTTTTCCGTTCCCGCGTTCGCGCTCAAGTTCATTGCCCCAAATGCGGATTTGATCCGTTTCTATTCGTCACCGACGAGCAGCTCGCGAAGACCGAAGTCGAGAATCATTGGCGGAAAGTTTTTGCTGAAAAGGGGATTCCGTTTCCTGAGAAGAAAGCGGCTAAAGATATTCGGTGACGGCGGGGGCGGGCAGCAGGCATCGGGCATCAGGCATCAGGCATCAGGCATCAGTTTCTGTACCGGTACGGGCAGCGGGTTAACTTTGTACGAGTTTGAATAGGTGCGCGCCTAGCACATCAGCCTGAGAGCGCTGAACCTTCTGAAAGATTGAGCGCCACGCTGCTGCTCGCTCGGAGCAACTGATTTTTGAGATAACCGGGCAGCGGTTTGAGTTTGCAGTCTCGGTGAAGCTGCACGGCCAATTGATAACTTCTGAAATTTTTGAGCATAAATTTGGGCTCTCCTTGTTTTTGGTTTTTTAAAAAATTCACGTCTCGCTCGGGCGTGGACGTGAATTTTTTTAAAAAAACCAAAAACAAAGGAGATAAAAACCATGCTCAAGAATTTCAGAACATTCGATCTCGCTGTGCAGCTTTACCGAGGCTGCGAACAAATTCACACAAAGCCCTATTTGAAAGACCAATTGATGCGAGCGAGCCTCAGCATCGTACTCAACACGTCAGAAGGCTCAGCAAAGCCCACGGCTAAAGATCGCAGAAGGTTTTACGGAATTGCGCTAGGCAGTTGCAGGGAAGTTCAAGCGCTTCTCATGCTCTTAAAGCAAGACACACTCTTTCAGCTATCTGACCAAGTAGGCGGTTGCCTCTACAAACTCACGCACAGCCACTCACTCACCCAGGGCCCGGACCGGCTCCAGAAACGGGGCCGGTTTCCTGTTTCCTGCTGCCTGACCCCGCTCTTGTTCAAATAAATAGTCAGCTGCCATCGCGAAGTCCGCTTGTACAAACTCACTCATAGCAATTAACACTCCGAGCCAGAGCCCGAGCCGGCCCCCGAAACGGGGCCGGTTGGCCGCTCCCGGTTGACGGACCCCGTCAAACCGACTTGAAAATAGAAAGAATTTTATAACTTAGAGTGCCCGGCCATTTGTAATTGACAGTTGATCATGGCCAAAGCTAAGTCTGGCTTTCCGTCATGAAACCTTTATGACAACGCTTTTGCTGCCGCAAAAGCTGTCACAAAAGTCTTGAATTTGGGGGGTCGTATGTCAGTTAACAAGGTTATTTTGGTCGGTCGTTTGGGACAAAATCCTGAAGTTCGTTATACGCCATCAGGCGCAGCGGTAGCTAATTTCAGCGTGGCTACGAACGAATCCTGGAACGATAAATCGGGCCAGAAGCAAGAGCGTACCGAATGGCACCGCGTGGTGGTTTGGGGCAAGCTTGCCGAGCTCTGCAATCAATTCTTGGTGAAAGGCCGCCAAGTTTACCTGGAAGGACGTCTCCAGACCCGCCAATGGCAGGATAAAGACGGCCAGACGAAATATACCACCGAAATCCAAGCTCAGACCGTGCAGTTTTTAGGCGGAAATGCGGGCGATCAGCCACAGCGTCAAAACAATAATCAGGCTCAGAGTCAGGGCCAGTACGGATCGGCTCCAGCGATGGGTGCTCCTATGGGAATGGACACCGGCCGCGCGGATGAGCCTTCTTTCACTGAAGACGATATTCCATTTTGATGCGCTCTTTGATCGTCGTTCCGACATATAACGAGATCGAAAACCTCGAGTCGCTGGTTCAATCCGTTTTAAAGGCGAGTCCCGAAGAGGCAGACATGCTGATCGTGGATGATAACTCGCCCGATGGGACGGGGCAGCTCGCGGATCGCTTGGCTTCGCAGCTCCCTCGCGTGCATGTCCTGCATCGTTCCGGGAAATTGGGGCTGGGGACGGCCTATGTCGGCGGATTCCGTTGGGGGCTCGAAAGAGATTATGAAGCTCTGATCGAGATGGACGCCGATTTTTCTCATGACCCTAAATACCTTCCGACCATGATCGAGAAGCTTGCCAATTTCGATGTCGTGATCGGATCACGTTATGTTGACGGCGGCGGCACGGTCAATTGGGGATTGGGACGAAGGCTTCTCAGTCGCGCGGGGAGTTTCTACGCTCGGTTGATTTTGGGCGCGTCCATCCGAGACTTTACCGGTGGCTTTAATGGATGGCGCCGCAAGGTTCTTGAAACGGTGGATTTGCATACCTTGCGTTCGGACGGCTACTCTTTTCAAATTGAGCTTAAATATCGGGCGTTTTTGAAGGGCTTTCGGATCACTGAGTTTCCGATCGTCTTCGCCGACCGCACGGTTGGCCGCTCGAAAATGAATCGTCGGATTATTTTCGAGGCGCTTTTGAGAGTTTGGGGCTTTCGTTTCCATCGATTTCGCTAGAAACTATAGCCATGAAGATTCTTGGCACAGCTTTCGTGAGCGCCCTGGGCGCGATGAGCCTGTTTTTGGGCTTATCGGCTCAGGCGGCAGAGCCGTTTATTCCCACCGCGATCCTGGTCGATAAAGCAACCAACACCTTGCGCGTGACCCACTATGTGGACGGTGCCTATCAGACGATCAAGACCTATCACACCACCTTGGGCCAGGTGAAAGGGGACAAGGAAGACGAGGGGGACATGAAGACCCCGGAAGGCATTTACGACTTCAAAGCGCTTCTGCGTCCGCCGGCGCTCGCGCCTCAGTTCGGCAAGATGGCCTTCTATATCAGCTTTCCCAATACGTACGATCAGTTGGCCGGGCGCACGGGTTCGAACATTATGCTTCACGCGACGAACACTCCCGATCGATTGAATAAAGATTACGACAGCCTCGGTTGCGTCGTGGTTCGCAACGAGGAGATCGATGAGATCCGGCCCTATGTCAAGCTGGGCTTGACCCCCATTTTGATTTTCAACCAGCTCACCGACGAATATCTTTCTCCCGGGCGCGATCCGAAAATGAAGGAATTCTTTCAAAGCTGGATCAAATCCTGGGAAGGCAAAGACATCGACGCGTACATCGATCATTATCATTCCGATTTTTCGGCCAAGGGGATGAGCAAGGCCCAGTGGAAAAAATACAAGACCGGGCTGAATAAGCAGTACGCCTCGATCGAAATCAATCCGGAAAGCGTGCTTTATTACGAGCATCCGAAATATTCGATGATTACTTTTACGCAGAATTACCGGTCAAAGCTGAGGAGCGGGGCCTGGGGCCATCGTTCTCGGGGCACCAAAATTCTGTACATCGCCGAAGAAGGCGGAAAACCCAAAATCATCGCCGAGACTTACACCACGCTGATGTGGTAAAGGTTTTCGGATATGACTCCGAATTCGCAAACCATCAAAACCGATATTTTGCTCGTGGGCGCCGGAGTGATCGGCAGCGGCGTGGCGATGCATCTGGGGCAATTGGGCCGTCCCGCGCCGGGCGACATTCGCGTGATCGACTTCGACTTGGAAGGAAGCCTGAGTAGCTCCGAGCTCAATGCCGGGGGCGTTCGCGGCACCTGGAGCCAGCCGGTCAACGTAAAGATGGCGCGTCTGACGATCGACTGGCTGGCGGAGAACGCCGAAGCGGCCGGCTATCGTGATGTTGGTTATCTCTGGCTGAAAACGCCGGAGAGCATGCCCGCGGCGCTTGTCGAGCGCGACCGACAGATCGAATCAGGCTGGCCGGTCGAGGCCTGGGATGTCGCGGAACTGAAAAAGCGGGTCCCTTTCATCGATAAGACGGCGGATCTTGCCGGCGCGATTTTCGGTCCTCGCGACGGATTGGTGAATCCGAACGGGGTGAAGAATCTCTTGCGAGAGCGGGCGCGTGCGTCGGGCGTGGTTTTCGATGATCGTTCACTGTTAAAAGCCGCGGAGAGGGATGAGAGCGGAGGCTGGCTTCTCAAGGTCGAGCGATATCCGGCGCAGATTTCGGATTCGGACCGCCTGGCGGTTTTGTCCGGGGGGCAATCGTCCGTCACGCCGCAAACGGTTTATTATCAGGCCAAACGCGTGGTCAATTGCGCCGGTCCGTGGGCAGCGGGGGTGGCGAAAATTTTGGGCTACGAAAGCCCGGTATATCCGACGCGCCGCCAGATTTCGGTTTTCGACAGCCGCGGGCTGGAGTCGCCGAAGTTCGGCATGATCGTGGACACCTCCGGCGTTTATTTTCATCCTGAAGCTACTCATATTCTCGCGGGCTTCGCGAACAACAACGAGCCGCACGGCATTCGCTATGATTACGACGGCGAGGGATTTTTCACGGAATCGATTTGGGCGCCGCTTTATGAGCGCGCGAGCGTTTTCGAAAACCTGAAGCATGTGACGGGCTGGGCCGGGCAGTATGAGGTTTCGCCGGATGAGAGCGCGGTGATCGGGGAGGTCAGTGCGCCGGGGTTTCATGTCCGCGCATTTGAGGCGCACTCTTTTTCAGGTCATGGGGTCATGCACGCCTATGCAGCGGGGCTTGCGCTGGCTGAGCTGATGCTCAAAGGACGCTACTTGACCATCGATGCGGGCATGCTCTCGGGCGCCCGCTTCGCGACCGGGGCCCTGGTTCGCGAGACCGCCATTATTTAAGGGGGCTGTCCAAGAAAAGGGTGTCGGGGGCCGGCCCATCCATGGGCCTTCTTGCGCCCTCGCTTTCGCTCGGGCTTCGGCATCCTGCCGCAAGAACCCCCTCACCTTTTCTTGGACAGCCTTAACAAAGAATGCAAACAGGTGGGCGCTGTCTAATTTTTTGACAGTCCTTGTGTAAATTTCACGGTTAAGTGCCCTGTGCCAGGCGACCTTATTGAAATTACAGATTATTTTGAGCGGCATTCCGCTTGCTCCAAGGCCGGCGGAGGTACTGATCAATGATCGACTTTACCGCTTTGTGGGCCGTCGCGATCTTGGCCTGCGTCGTTTTTTTCGAAATTCACTGACCGCCGCCCCGGGCGTTCGGCTACACTGGGAGGGGTGCCCCCTCTCCAAACGTTGATTCTGAAAGAGATGAGTCGGGATGAATTTCCCGAGACCTGGTCCGTGCTGCGACAAGGCGTGGAAGAAAATGTCGCGCCGGGGTTTGTCGCGGGTCTTTGGGATATCCGGAATCCCTTTCAGGGTCGGGTGGCGTGCGTCGGGAGTCGACGTAAGCAGCCTTCGGAGCTTCCGCTTTCCGTCGATACGGTCTTCGATCTGGCGTCTCTCACCAAAGTGATGGCGACCGCGCCGCTCGCGGCGCTTCTCGTTGAACGAGGGTGGTTGCGTTGGGATTCCCGCGTGACCTCGTTTTTTCCGGATTATCGTTATCCTGAAATCGAATTGCGCCATCTTTTGTCCCATACGGCGGGCTTCGCGGCTTGGCGGCCCTTTTGGCAATCGCTCCAAGAGCGTTTTTCGCCCAAGGCTCTTGAGACCATTTCCGTGGACGAGCGGCAGCAAGCGATGCGCGAGCTGGTGTTAAGCGAGGTACCTGAAGTTCCCGCGGGTAGCCGCGCCTTGTATTCGGACACTTCGTTTTTGCTCTTGGGATTCGTGCTGGAAGAGGTCCTCCGGATGCCGCTCGATCAGGCGGTGCGGGATCTGTTGTGGAAGCCGATGGGGCTCAGGAGCGCCACGTATTACCGGACCACGCGGCCGGCGGCCCAAGTGCGGCTCGATGTCGCGGCGACGGAGCTGAGCCCATGGCACGGGACGATTTTGCAGGGGCAAGTTCATGACGAGAATTGCTGGAGCATGGGCGGCTATTCGGGGCATGCCGGCGCGTTCGGGCGGGTGGAAGACGTTCTGCGGTTCGCGGGCAGCCTCCTGAGCGGTTTTTTTACGCGCGAGACTTTGCAGGCGATGTGGACGCGCGTCGACCAGCCCGCCGGCTGCGGGCGGACGCTGGGCTGGGATACGCCATCCCCGACCGATAGCTCGTCTGGACGTTATTTTTCTGGCGCGTCGGTGGGGCATCTCGGTTTCACCGGCACCTCGCTTTGGATCGATCGGCAGGCGGGGCTCGCGGTGACTTTGTTGAGCAACCGGGTGCACCCGACGCGGGACAATATCGCGATTCGGCGGTTGCGGCCGCTATTTCACGACGCCATTCGACGCGACGTTGACTCGGGTCGCAAGCCCGGTTCATGATCAAGTAGGAGATCCCGATCTTTTATGCCAGCATCCCAACTTAAACTGAGCCAATTGAAACACGTTCATGTCATCGGAGTTTGCGGCACCTTGATGGGCGCGTTCGCGGCTTTTTTGAAGCGGAGCGGACTGGAAGTCACCGGGAGCGATCAAAACGTCTATCCGCCGATGAGCGATGTCCTCTCGAAGGCGGGCGTGAAGCTTTTCAACGGCTATTCGGCGGAAAATCTTTCGCGCCTGGGCTCGAAACCCGATCTGGTCGTCATCGGAAACGTGATTCCGGCGACGAATCCCGAAGCCCGGGCGGCCATCGATGGCGGGTACGTTTATTCGTCGCTGCCCGAAGCGATGGAAAATCTCATGCTGGGCGAGACCCGGAACCTGGTGGTAGCCGGCACCCACGGGAAGACCACGACTTCGAGCATGTTGGCGCATGTGTTGTTGAAGGCCGGGAAGGACCCAAGCTATTTCATCGGCGGGGTTTCGCTCGATCTGCCTTTCAGTTTCCAGGTGGCGAATACCGGCAAGGGCGGGTTGTTCGTGCTCGAGGGGGACGAGTACGACACGGCTTTTTGGGACAAGGTCCCGAAGTTCAACCACTACCTGCCGAACGATTTGATTCTCACGTCCGTGGAATACGATCACGCCGATATTTATCCGGATCTCGCCGCGGTGATGCGGGCGTTCGAGGGGCTGATGATCCGTATTCGGCCCGGTGGGCGCCTGATCGCGTGTTGGGACTACGCGAACGTCCGCGAGGTGGTGAAGAAGGCTTCGTTGACGCCGATCACTTACGGCGGGTCGCGCGAAAGCGGCGCGCGCTTTTATGCCGATAATGTCCGGCAAGAGGGCGAATGGACGTGTTTCGATGTTTGCGAGGGCGGGCGCGTGCTGGACGGCTTGAAGCTGCGCGTGCCCGGCGCGCATAACGTGATGAACGCGGTGGCGGTTTGGATCGAATGCCGCGAGCTTGGGCTTTCGCAAACGCAGATTCGCGAGGGGCTTGAGTCTTTCCGCGGCGTGAAGAGACGGCAGGAAGAGCGCGGGGAAGTGGATGGCGTGCTCGTGATCGATGATTTCGCCCATCACCCGACGGCGGTGCGGGAAACGTTGCGCGCCCTTCGTAAAAAGTATTCCGGCCGAAGGCTGGTCGCGGTTTTCGAGCCCCGGAGCGCCACTTCAAGGCGAAAAATTTTCCAGAAGGAATATTCGCAGGCTTTCGCGGAGTCCGATGCCACGTTTATTTCGGCGCCTTACGATCAAACCAAAATCAAGCCCGAGGATCAGTTCTCCAGCGATCAACTGGTCGATGATCTCAAGGCTTCCGGGCATGGGGCCGAGCTTATGCCCTCGGTAGAGGATGGAGTCAGGCGATTGACGGATTTCGCGCGCAAGGGCGACCTTATCGCGGTTCTCTCGAACGGGGGCTTCGGCGGATTTATTCCAAAGCTTCTTGAATCTTTAAAAGCCCGTAGCGCTTGAGTTCGCGCCTGCGTTAGCCGAGACGTTAAGAGCATGGCGGAAGGTCCTCGGAAATTCGGCAGATACTTTCTTCTCGATCTCCTCGCTCAGGGCGGGATGGCCGAAATCTATCGTGCGCGCCTGGCTTCGCAAGAGGGCGCCGGCCGCCTCCTGGTCATCAAGCGCATCCAGGCCGGTTACGGCCAGAACGCCGAATTTCTCTCCATGTTCAAATCCGAGATCAAGGTCACGATGGGTTTCAACCATCCTAACATCGTGCAGCTGTACGATTTCGGCGAAGAGAGCAACCAACCTTATATCGCGATGGAGTATGTCGACGGCAAGAACCTGCGCCAGTTCATGTCGCGGTTTTTGGAATTGAAACAGCGTTTTCCGATCGATCTGGCCGTTCACATTATCGAGCAGGCCGCCAGCGGCTTGCAGTACGCGCATTCTTTCCGCGACAAGATCTCGGGTGAGCCGCTGAATATCGTTCATCGCGACATCAGCCCGCAGAATCTGATCGTTTCGTACGAAGGCTCGGTCAAGGTCATCGATTTCGGCATCGCCAAAGCGGCGACCAATAGCGAGTCCACCCGGGCGGGCGTGATCAAGGGTAAGCCGAGCTATCTTTCGCCCGAGCAAATCAACGGCGACAATTTGGACGGGAGAAGCGACCTGTTCTCCCTGGGCGCGGTTCTCTGGGAGCTTTTGGCCGGGAAAAAGCTTTTCGCCGGCGATAATGATTTGGCGATTTTGAAGCTGATCGAGAGCTGCCAGACTTACGTGAAACCGCCCTCGACCGTGAATCCGGGCGTGCCGCCGGAGCTCGATTACATCGTCTTGAAATCGCTCGCGAAGCATCGCGATAAGCGGTACCAAAGCGCGGAAGAGTTCCAGCGGGCCCTGCACAAATTTCTCTATTTTCATTCGCCGGAGTTCAATCCCTCCGACCTCGGCTACCATGCCAAGGATCTGTTCAAGAAAGAGATCGTCGAGGATCGCAAACGGATTCAGAAAGTGAACGAGGAGGTTGAGCGGTTGCTTGAGGCGACCGCGGTATCCGAGGCCGGCGCTCGCGAAGCCCCGAAGCCGGTTGCGGCAAGCTCGGCGAAAGATGTCGGATCATCGAAAGGGCTGGAGCCGGAACCGGGCGAGAGCGAAGAGCCTTCGATCAGCCTGACGGACTTGGCGGGGCCGGCGGATGCGACAAGCGTGATGGTGTCCAAGAAACCGGCTCCAGCGTTCGCGGTTTTTGCCGATAAATCGGCCGCTTCGGGCACCCAGGTGCTCATCGAGAAGCAGATTCGCGCCGCCCAAGCGCAGGGTGCGACGCAGGGCCAGCAGAATTCCTTGGGTGTGCTGCCGCTCAGTACTCCTCGGCCCGCCTCGAGATCCTATGCGCAGAGCGGATTGAGCGCCTCGTCTTCCCGTCGCGGCGCCACCACTTCTTTCGAAGCCTATAAAGCGGCGTCGAGGGGAGGGGGTTGGTTCAAGAAATTGCTTGTGGCCGGGGTTGCCGCGGGGGTCGCGGTTTTCTTTTTCGGAAAGGATTTCGGAATCGATATTTCAGGTTTAACCGGGAGTGCCACCGCGGAGAAAGCCGCGGAAACCGCGCGGCAGCTCGCCAGCAAGGCGCCGGCCGCCGAAACGAATGCGCCGGCGGTGTCCAGTGGGCTCGACATCGGCCGAGCGCCGGCGATTCCGAGCGTCGCCCGTCCCGGCGAGCGGACGATTCAACTTCGATTGAACGTGAGTCCGGGCGGAGGGATCGTCAGGATCGCCGTGGGAAGCCCTTCGGTCGCGGCGAATGGAAAGGCAGTCAATCCGGATAATCCGGTGATCTCGGTGCCGTTGGATCAAACGCTGGAGCTGGTGGCCGAGCGCAACGGCTATAAGCGGTTTCGGTCGGAATTTTTCATCGATGCGCGCGAGGTGGGCGGCTCGAAGGAGTGGTCCAAAGACGTGCCGATGGAGCCGAACCGGTTTGGCTATTTGAGCGTGCACACTACGCCGAATTCGGATGCGATCATCGCGATCGACGAGGGCAAGCCTTGGGTGAAGAAGACGCCGTTCGAGAATGAAAAGGTTCCGGTCGGGACCTACTCGATCCGCTTCGTGAACGATTTGCTCGGCATGGAGAAGAAAGTCATCGTGAAAGTCGAGGAGAACAAGATTCTCACCATCGACGAACGTCTGGAAATCAAAGACTGATACTTAGAACTCTTATTTCTCGTATTTGTAGCCCACGCCGTAAATCGACATGATGTGCTTGGTCAGGGCCGGAATTTTGCGCCGGAGCGCGCGAATATGAACGTCGATGGTGCGGTCGTTGGTTTCGGGCGATTCGTCTCTCCAGACATCTCTGAGAATGTCTTCGCGGGAGACGACGTTGCCGGAGCGTATCGCGAGCAAGCGCAGGATATCGAACTCGGTCAAGGTCAGTTGGGCGCGCTTGCCGGCATAGGTCACTTCGCGATTCGTGGGGTCGATTTTAAGCTCGCCGATTTGCACGACCTGGGCCGCCGGATCCGCATTGCGGCGGAGGCGGGCGCGTATTCTTGCCAGCAACTCCTTGTAGTCGAACGGCTTGGGGAGGTAGTCATCGGCGCCCGTGCCGAGCCCCTGCGTGATATCCGGAATGCTGTTTTTCGCGGACAAGAAGATAATGGGGATCTGGCGGGTTCGCTCATCTTTTTTGAGCAAGCTGCATGCATCGTAGCCGGATAAAATGGGGAGCATGATGTCGAGCAGGATCAGGTCGGGCGCCCGGTTTCGGGCGTATTCGATGCCGATAACGCCATTCTCGGCCGAGATCATTTCGAATTCCTTGCTCAGCATCGCTTCCAGAAAGCGACGGGTATCAGCATTGTCTTCGATGACGAGGATCTTTGGCTTCATAAAGTTAAGAAAAGTATATCATCGAAGATTGTTTATGCGGCAGATTTTTTGCGGGGAGAGCCGATCGCTTCTTTGGCGATAAACTCCTCTTGGAACTCGATTTCGAAGTCCTCCCAAGCGGGGTGCGCCTGGAGGAATATTTTGACCAGTGCCGGGTCGAACTGGCGGCCCGAAAAGACCTTAAGTTCTTGATAAGCATAATCAAATGGAAGGCCTTTTCGGTAGGCGCGAGTAGTTGTCATCGCGTCGAAAGTATCGGCGATCAGGATGATCCGTGCGGCCAATGGAATTTTGTCGCCGGCTAAACCGTCAGGATAGCCTCTGCCGTCGATTCGTTCGTGGTGGGAGCGGATGCCGGGCAGAGTGGCCTTGAATACCGGGATATTTTCGAGCGGAAGCAGCGCCTCGACGCTTTTCAGCGGGTGTTGCTTCATGATCACGGTTTCTTCGGCGTTGAGGCGGCCGGGCTTCAGTAAGATGCTGTCGGGAATGCTCAGTTTCCCGAGGTCGTGAAAGACGCTCGAGAGCTCGATGGTCCGTTGTTCGAATTCGTTGAGGCCGGCTGCGGCGGCGAGTTTCCGGGCATTGCGCCCAACCCGGCGGCTGTGGCCGTAGGTATAGGGATCGCGAAGCTTAAGCGCCTGTAACAGCGCTTCCGTCATCGCTTGTATCCATTCAGGCTGTTTTTTTATGTCCCCCGGCGCGCTCATCCCCGCTCCCTGATGTCGTATGCAATCCGTATAGATCTCATCGGACCTCGCTCGGAAGAACTTAAGCGCCATCAGCGGATAATTCCCTCTAGCTGTGTCCATTCCGACCGATAGGCTAGTATGAGGTTTTTCCTGTATTTTGCCTCGATCCTGCTTTCAGCCGGTTTCGGCCCTCTGGCCCAAGCCCGGGAAGACATCGTGCCAGGCTCCTTTTACACTTCGGCGCAATCCGCGGCGATGGGCGACGCCGCGGCACCGCTTGCGTCCGACACCGCGTCGGCGCTTTTCCAGAATCCCGCCGCCCTCGCCAAGTTGAAAGGCATCCAGGCCGAACCCCTCAATCTTTCGCTTTATGGCAATACGGGCCTTTTCAGCCAGGTCGGAACGACGCCCTCCGCGGTCTACCAAGCAACGAGCCTGAGCTCCCTTGTTCCCTCGCTGCAAAAAAATCCCGGGAATTTTTCCGGACTCGGCGGCGCTTTTTTACCTAACTTTTATTTCAAGGGAATCGCGTTCGGTTTGCTTGCGCAAAGTCAGCTTGGGGCGGTGGCGAATTCGAACGGGACGGTCTCTTACCGCAGTCTTTATCAGCTGATCCCGACCGCCGGCACCGGCATCAAGCTCGCGAGCGGCATCGTTCGCATCGGCTACAGTCTGCAGTGGGTGAACCAAGCTTCGGGCTCGGTTTCGGGCGTGAATCCGGGCACCACTCCGTTGGGCTTCAATCAGCAGCTCCAGCAAGGCTCGTTTTTTTCGCATAACATCGGTTTCGCGCTGACGCTGCCGTACCAGTATCTGCCCCAGCTCAATATCGTGGGAAGAAATCTGTTTAATTCCGGTTTCAACACCCGCTCGCTGTACAGCTTCACCCCCAGCTCCACGGGAGCCCCGACCAAAGATCCGAGCACCATCGATGTCGGGCTGAGCTTCGTCAACAAGCTCGGGGGCGGCAACTCGGTCAATTTCTCGGCCGTGGATCGCGATGCCACCAATGCTTCGGGAGTAACCATTCTTGGCCGCATGGCCCTGGGAATCGAGTTCGATTTCTTCGAAAGCGTTTTTCTCCGCGCCGGCTGGGGAAGCGGTTATCCCACCGCCGGGATCGGGGTAAAGCTCGCGACCAGCGAGATTTCGTTCGCGTGGACCAGCGAGGAGATCGGCAACGGGTACCACGACGATCGGGACGAGCGTTATTTAGTTCAATTTCAATTCAGGGCCTTCTAACTATGACCCAATCTCATCCAGTCAATCTTTCTTCCATTAACGTGACCGTGCTTGCGGGCGATCGCCGCGTCGAGGAGAGCTGGGCGCAGCGGCTGCAAGCGGGGTCGAAAGGCTGGTTCGACCTTCGCCTGAGTCTGGCGTCCGATCAAAAAATCCCGGGCACGTACGGGCAGGTCGTTTTCGTCGACAGCCTGATTCCGGATCTTCAGAAAGTTTTGAGCGGGCTGGAGCGGAAGGGAAGGGCCGTTTTCCTGCTCGTGAGTGAAAACGCGCTCGATGGAAATCTCTCTGGTCTCGCATCGATCGTGAGCGCGGGGCAGGCCGATGATGTGCTTGTCTATCCGTTCCGCGCGCTGGAGCTTTTCGGCCGGCTCCGCCACTATCAACAGCTTCTGATGTGGGACGAGGTTCAAAAATTGAACGCGTCTTTCTCTGATCTTTTGGGGCAGCTGAAGGACGATATCGATCTCGCCGGCCGCCTGCAAAAGGCGAAGGCGCCGGTGCGCTTTCCCGATGTCAAAGGTTTCAAGGCGGCCAGCCGGTATCTGGCGGGCCTGCGTTCGGGCGGGGACTATTTCGACCTCGCGGAGAGCGCTTCCGGAAATCAGCTCTCGGTCGTCCTGTCGGATTCCTCGAGTTACGGGCTTTCGAGCGCGGTATTGTCCGTCCTGATGCGGGTCGCGATGAAGCTCAGCGCCGAGGAGGTTCGCTCATGTGAGGAGACAGTGAGAAGGATCCGCGAAGAGATCCTGGCGACACTTCACGAGCGCGATCGGCTTTCGCTTTTTTACGGCGTGATTTCCAGAAAAGATTATGTGCTTCGTTACCTGAATCTGGGTAGCGCGGCGGCGTTTTACGCTCCTCCCGGAAAAGATTTTTCCGTCTTGCCGGTTCAAGGTGAGCCGATCACCCGCAAGATGCTTTCGGGCCCCGCTTACGGAACCGGACGCGAGCTCGCCCTCGAGCCGGAGGGCCGTCTGGCTTTGATTTCGGACGGTTTTGTCGAGGCCGCGCAAGGCACGGAAAAGGCGCTTCAGATTCTGAACGAGCACCGAAAACGGGAGGCCGCGGATGCGATCAACGAGCTCGTTTTTCGGGTGAAGTCCAAATTCGCTTCGGTCGACGATATGCCGGCGCAGGATTGCACGGCCGTGATTCTCGACATCGACGCGCGGGTGCTACGCCAGGTTTAGGCTGTCTATCCTAATGCTTGATTGAGATCGGCTTCGAGATCCTCGAGGTCCTCGATCCCGCAACTGATGCGGACCAGGTTGTCGTGGATGCCGAGCGCCTTGCGGGTTTCGGCCGGGATACTTGCGTGCGTCATGATCGCCGGATGCTCGATCAGCGATTCGACGCCACCCAGGCTTTCGGCCAGGGTGAAAAGCCGCACTTTTTCCAAGAAGGTTTTCGCTTCGGCCAGCCCGCCTTTGATGAAAAACGTGATCATTCCGCCAAAGCCGCTCATCTGGGTTTTCGCAAGCTGATGCTGAGGGTGCGACTCGAGGCCGGGGTAGATCACTTTTTCGACTTTCGGATGTTTTTCGAGCATCCGGGCGATCGCCATCGCGTTCTTCGCGTGTCGCTCCATGCGCACGTGCAGGGTCTTCAGGCCACGCATGACCAAGAAGCAATCCATCGGGCCAGGCACGCCGCCGGCGGCGTTTTGCATGAACTTGATTTTCCGGTGCAGCTCGTCGCTGTTGGTGACGAGCATGCCCCCGACGACATCGCTGTGGCCGTTCATGTATTTGGTCACGCTGTGAACGACGACATCCGCTCCCAGTGAGAGCGGCTTCTGGAAATAAGAGCTCATGAACGTGTTGTCGACCACCGAAATCGCCCCGCGGTTTTTGGCGAGAGCGGCGAGCGCGCGGATGTCGCAAAGTTTGAGCATGGGGTTGGTGGGGGTCTCCATCCAGAGTAATTTCGTGTTGGGGCGGAATGCCGCTTCCGCTTTTTTCAGGTCGGAGAGATCGGCATAGGTGAATTCGATGCCGAAGTTTTTGAAGAGTTTGTCGAAAATCCGAAACGTGCCGCCGTAAAGGTCATCAAAGCTGACCACGTGATCGCCGGCTTTGAGCGTATGCATGATGCCCGCAGTGGTGGCGAGGCCCGAGGCGAAGGCGAGGGCGTGTTTGCCGCCTTCGAGGGCGGCGACGCAATCTTGGTAGGCGGTTCGCGTCGGATTATCCGTTCGGGAATATTCATAGCCCCGATGTTTGCCGGGCGACTCTTGAGCGAAGGTCGATGTTTGGTAGATCGGGACCATGACCGCGCCCGTGCGTGGATCGGGCTCTTGTCCGGCGTGAATGGCTAATGTTCCGAAACCTTGTTTTTTATGAGTGGTCATTGATCTATCCCTTTGAAACCCATGTTTAACGATAGGTATGCACCACACTCCGCTTGTCCGGCAAGGGGAAGGCGTTTGGTCGGGACGGTATCTTAGTTTTTAGGCACAAATACCGCGGTAGAGTAGCCGCGGGCTTTAAGCTCGTTGAGCAGATAGGGTAAAACGACCAGCGTCACGGCGTTTGACTCGTGCATCAAAAGAATTCCGCCTTTTTCGCGGTCCAATTCCTTGAGGATTTGATCCCAGAGCTCGCGCGCGTCCGTGGTCTGCCAGTCTCTTGAGTCCATGTTCCAATAGAAAGAGGTGAGTCCCTTTTCGTGGAGATAGCGGTTCAGTTCCTCGTTTGAAGCTCCATAAGGCATGCGAACAAACGGATTGTCGCGCCCCGTCGTGGCGGCCAGCTGCTCGCGTCCTTTGTCGATTTCGCCGAATGCGTCATTGAGTCCGATTTGGCTAAGGATGGCGTGCGTCATTGAATGCGATGCGATGATATGTCCGGCATCGAAAGTTTTTCGAGTCAGATCGGAATGAGCGCGGATTTTTTGTCCGGCTTGAAAGAACATCGCGCGGACATGGGCCGCTTTCAAGATGGCAAGAAGCTGCTCGGTTCGATCGGGAGAGGGGCCGTCATTGAAGGTTAGGACAATTTGTTTCTCGCGGAGCAGGCCATCTTTGGTCCTTCCGCTCACGACGACATTGTCTTGTGCGCGAAGCGGGATCTCTATCGATGAAAGGGCGCCTTTGACGCTCGCGGGATTTCTTTCCTGTCCTGAAGAGGTGAGTGAGGAGGCGAGTCCGTGTTCCGTGAGATAGCGTTCAAGCCGAATACGGCTATCTTTCCAGTAATTTTCGAGTTTTGCGCGTAAAGAGCCGTTGCAGCTCAGCTCTTTCGTATATCGTGGGTCTTGAAGCGACGGATCAAAGTAGGCCAGCTCCTCGGGGGTGAGCGCGGAGAGCGCATTGCAGAGGGATTTCAACGCCTCCGGGTTATTGAGCGCATGCACGTATTTGAAGACTTCCGGGCTGGAGGCTCCGCTGAGTTCAAGTTCGAGGAGACTTTTTGCCGTGCGGGTCTTCGTAATGGCTTGATGCACATCCTGTTGGATTTGGCTTGTCAAAGAGTTGTCGTAGCTCGCCGCAACGAGGCCGGACGTAATTGCGATCAATAGGGTCGTAATTGCTAGGGTGAGTTTTCGATGTCTCTTGGCGTGCACGGGGCAGAGTTTTCCTTTCTGGTAAACCAGCTATCGACTCTTCGGCGAGTCGAGACAAAATTTTGAGTCGTCAAAAAAACTTTCTAGAAAGTTTGCGGGTAAAGCGTTAAGACCAAAGGGTTACTAAAATTTTTTGCATATTCTAGGACCACGAATGCTTACGTCGCGCAGTTCCCAGCTCAAGTACGGCATTATTTTTGGCGCATTGGTCGTTGTTTTGGCCATTGTGGGTTTGATGGCAGTCTTTCCGACGGCCACCAATCAAGGTTATGCCCCCGAGCAGCCCATTCCCTTCAGTCATCGGCTTCATGCCGGCCAATATAAAATGGCGTGTCTTTATTGCCACTCCAATGCAGAAAGGTCGATGCACGCGACCGTGCCTTCCTTGAATATCTGCATGAACTGTCATTCGATTGTCAAAGGCGACAGTCCTTATATTCAGAAGATGAAAAAGGCGTTCGCTGAAGGCAAGCCGATCGAATGGGTTCGCATTCATGAGCTGCCCGACTTCGTCTATTTTCCGCATAAGCGGCACGTAGCGAAGGGCGTTGCCTGTCAAACTTGTCACGGACCTGTTCAGGAAATGGATCGCGTTTACCAGTACGCGCCTTTGACCATGGGTTGGTGTATGGAATGTCATCGCGGTGAAACGACGCCGAGAAATGTTCTGCAGAACGTTTATCCGCAGATGAAGAATCCTCAAGGGCCGGTTGCGCCGGTGAACTGTAACACCTGTCACTACTAAATGACCGATCTTTTCAGCACGGTATCACTATGAATAAGAATTCTGGAAAAGATGAAACTTCGACATTCGTTCCTCCTCGCCATTGGTTAGGCCCAGAGGAGCTTGAGGCAAGTTATTGGGCTGATCCGCAGGTCGCGGAAAAGCGCTCTCAAGAGTTTTATGAGAAGCCGGTTGAGTTGATCGATGCGATTGATAAGACCGATACGCAAGGACTGGCTCGTCGCGAGTTCTTGACGATCATGGGCGCCAGCATGGCAATGGCGACCCTGTCATGCGCGCGCCGTCCCGTGCATAAGATCATTCCTCACGTCGTGCGGCCCGAAGAAGTGGTGCCGGGCGTTTCGAGTTACTACGCATCGACCTGTAAAGAGTGCTCGGTAGGCTGCGGTATTTTGACGAAAAACCGCGAAGGCCGTCCAATCAAGCTCGAAGGCAATTCCGAGCATCCCGCCAATCGCGGCGCGCTCTGTGCCCAGGGTCAGGCTTCGCTTTTGAATCTTTACGATCCAGACCGTCTTCAGGCTCCTTATTCCAAGAGCAAAGGGCAGCTCAGCGGAACTGAAATCTCCTGGGAAACCGCCGACGCGCAGATCGCTCAAAAGCTCAAGGCGTCCGGCCGCGTGCGTGTTTTGACCGGCACGGTGAATAGTCCTTCCACTCAGCGGCTCATCAATGAGTTCCTGGGCGGCTTCAAAGACGGCAAGCACGTTGTTTATGATCCGCTGTCTCTCGGCGAGATCTCGGACGCGCAGGAAGCGAGTTACGGCACGAACGTTACGCCGAAATATTACTTCGATAAGGCCGAGTTCGTTGTTTCGTTCGGCGCCGATTTCTTGGGAAATTGGCTTTCGCCGGTCGAGCATTCGCGGGACTGGGGTCAGGGCCGCAGATTGGATTCGAAGAATCCAGCGAACGCCGCATTGCGTTTCTCGAAGCTCGTGGTTTTCGAATCGATTTTCAGCGTCACCGGCGCTAACGCGGACGAGCGCTATCCGGTTCGCCCGGGCGATGAGTACCGTCTCGCCATGGCGCTGGCTTATGAGCTGATCGTGAGCAAAAAGCTCAGCCGTTTCGCTTCCGATTCGGCCGTTATCGCCGCGCTTCAGGGCTACAAGCCCGAAGTGATCGCAGCTGAGATCGGCATTGAAGGCGGAGCCGAGAAGATCCGCGCTCTCGCGGAGCAGCTCTGGCGCTCTCGCGGCAAAGGCTTGGTTGTGGGTGGCGGGATTTCGACCCGCAATTCGTCCGCTCATGCATTGCAAGTGGTGGTCAATCTCCTGAATTCCGCGCTGGAGAACGAAGGCGTGACCGTTGCTGGCGCGGGAGTTTTCGCGCAGCCAGGTTCGACGTATGCGGGTCTTGCCGCGTTGATTGAAGAAATGCGGGCGGGGCGCGTGGATGCGCTGATCGTCCACCGCACGAACCCTGCTTTCACGACTCCACGGACCGCGACCGGTCTTGAAGAGGCGATGAAGAAGGTTTCGCTCGTGGTTTCGGTCGCCGATCACGCGGACGAAACGTCCCGGTTCGCGGATTACGTTTTGGCCGATCATCACTATCTCGAAAACTGGGGTGATGGATCTGCCTGGCACGGCGTGTACAGCTTGCAGCAGCCGGCGATCGCTCCGCTTTATTCGACTCGGGCATTCGAGGACACGCTCATCGCTTGGGCCAAGGGCGCGCAGTTGAAGGTTTCTTCGCGCCTGAGCGGCGCTGCCGATTGGCATGCGTATCTCATGGATTGCTGGAATGAAATTCATCAAAGCGAGCACATTCCCAGCGGCTTCCAGCAGTTTTGGGAAACCTGCTTGCGCGACGGAGTTTATACGGCGAAAGCGAATTCGAGCACGAAAGCTTCGGCTCGCGCGTTCCGGTCAGCGAGCGTTTCGGCGCTCACGAAATTCGCGCCCGCGGCGGAAAACGAAATGCGTCTCGCTCTCTACGAATCCATCGCTTTGGGTGACGGGACGAGCGCCAACAACCCATGGCTTCAAGAGTTTCCGGATCCGATCTCGTCGATCACCTGGGATAATTATCTGAACATCGGGGTGGCCGCGGCAAAACGCTTGGGGCTGGCTGAAAACGACGTCGTCGAAATTCAATCGGCGGACGTGGCTTTGCAGCTTCCCGTTCACATTCAGCCCGGCATGCATCCGGCTTCGGCCAGCGTGGCGATCGGCTACGGCCGTCGTTCCGTCGGCAAGGTCGGAAATCTCGCCGGCGTCGATGTTTTCCCGCTGGTCAAAGCTCAGGGCAACGAGCTGGTTTATGCCGGCCTTCCGATGGCTCTGACGAAAACCGGCAAGTTCTATAAACTTGCTGCGACTCAGTACCATACCGCGTCCGAGAACCGCCCGATTATCAACGATATCTCGTTGGCTCAGTTCATAAAAAATCCGGGCGCCGTGAATGAAACGGAGCCGGAGCTGAAGCTCAAGGAAATCCCGACGATTTTCCCGCGCCATGACTACAAGGGGTATCGTTGGGGCATGTCGATCGACTTGACGCAGTGTTTTGGCTGCGGCGCTTGCGTGATTGCTTGCCAGGCCGAAAACAATATTCCGGTCGTTGGCCGTGAACAGGTTCGAAACAGCCGTCAGATGCACTGGATTCGAATCGATCGTTATTTCTCGGGAACCCCTGAGAAGCCGGAAGTCGTTTTCCAGCCGATGCTCTGTCAGCATTGCGAAAACGCCCCGTGCGAAACGGTTTGCCCGGTTCTTGCGACCGTTCACGACGATGAAGGCCTCAATGTTCAGGTGTACAATCGTTGCGTCGGCACCCGTTATTGCCAGAATAACTGCCCTTATAAGGTCCGTCGATTCAACTTCTTCGATCATTGGAAATCCTACGAAGGTTCGATGAACCTGGCGTGGAATCCGGACGTCACCGTTCGTAGCCGCGGTATCATGGAAAAGTGCACCTTCTGCGTGCAACGTATCCGCGATGCCAAGGATCAAGCGAAGGACGCGGGGACTTTGGTCGAAGAATCGTCGCTCAAGACGGCGTGTCAGCAGACTTGTCCGACGGACGCGATTGTCTTCGGCGATATCAACAATCCCGCCACGAAAGTCAGTCATCGGAATGATGAGCAGCGCACGTTCCGTGCATTGGAAGTGCTCAATACCCGCCCCGCGGTTTCCTACATGACCAAGGTGAGGAACGTCGAGCGGGCTGAGACTCAAGAGGCGAACGAAGCAAAAGAGGGAGCTCATTCATGATCGGTCCTCAAGGGAACAAAAAGTCGCTCGGCGGCATTATCGGCTACTTCGATACTCCCGATGAGCTGGTCACCGCGATGAAAGACGTCCGCGACGCTCGTTACGAGCGCTTCGATGCTTTCACGCCGTTTCCCGTTCATGGCCTGGACGCGGCTCAAGGCCTTCGGCGCTCACCGATTCCATATATTACGTTCATCGCGGGTCTCACTGGCGGTTCCCTTGGGTTCTTGCTCCAGTATTGGACCTCGGCTGTCGACTGGCCGCTTATCGTGGCAGGTAAGCCGTTCAATTCATGGCCGGCGTTTATTCCGGTGACCTTTGAGCTGACCATCCTTTTTGCCGGTCTCGCAACGGCGGGCGCTATGCTGGCCTTTAACGGTTTGCCGAATCATCGCCGCAAGGCTTTCGATCCGGGGTTGACGCGCGATAAATTCGCGATCGTCATCGAATCGCCCGAAGTCGAGTCGAAAGCACCGGGCCGTTTTAAGAGGTTCGAGGAGAGCGAAGTCGCCGACTTCCTCCGCAAGCTTGGAGCGAAAGACGTCGCGCCAGTTTATCACGAGGCATGGTTCTGAATATGAGATCATCAATCGTTCATCTCGCGCATCGGGGCTTTTTCCTGGCCGCTTTCTTGATCGTAGCCATGGCTGCGGCCTCCGGTTGCACGAAGCACTCGAAACCGAACTACATCTACATGCCTGACATGTACTATTCGCCGGCGGTTAAGGCGCAAAAGGCTTTGATGCGTCTTCCGGTCGAGGGCACGGTGCCGCGTGGATACACGCCTTATCATTTCACCAGCCCCGAAGAAGCGGGCAAGGCTTTGATCGACCCGCTGCCGCCGACGCACGCTGTTTTGATGCGCGGACAGATGATGTTCAACACCTATTGCCAGGTCTGTCACGGTCCGGCCGGCCTCGGGGATGGCAACGTCGTACCGAAGATTCCGCGTCCGCCGTCGCTTCAGTCGGATAAGATCCGCAACTGGCCGGACGGAAGCATTTTCCACATCATCACGCGCGGCCAAAACGTCATGCCGAGCTATGCCTCGCAGATCATGCCGGAAGATCGCTGGGCGATTATTCGTTACATCCGCGTCCTGCAGCGCTCTCAGCATCCGACGCCGGAAGACCTGAACGCGTTAGAAGCCGATATCAAATAGGAACGAAATATTTATGGCTAATCACGATTCTCACGCTGAAATTAAAAATCCGGGAAGCTTCGACGCTCCCGCGAGCATCAAAGGCGCCCTGGTTGTGATGGCGGTGCTCGGGCTGGCGGCCTTTGCCGGCGGCCTGGCAACTGATGCCAAGCGTGCTTGGGCGAGCTTTTTGATGAATCACTTTTACTTCTTCAGCCTGGCGCTCGGCGGGATGTTCTTCGCCGCGATCCAGTGGCTGACCGGCGCGATGTGGAGCGCGCCCCTGAGGCGCGTGAGCGAGGCTTTCACTTCTTATCTTCCGTTCGTCGTCGTGACCTTCATCGTTCTCTGCTTCGGCTTGAAGCTGATGTACATCTGGACCGATCCGGCCGTGGTCGCGTCCGATGCCATGATTCGCTTGAAGTCGAGCTATCTGAACACCGGCTTCTTCGTGGTACGTAATCTGGTCGCGCTGGCGCTCCTGATTTTTTTCACCTGGAAGATGGTGGGCAATTCGATTGCTCAAGACGCGACCAAGGACGTGCGGTTCACGTTGAGCAATCGTCGGCTTGCGCCGGCGTTTATCGCCTTTTTCGCTTTGCTTTACAGCATGGCGTCCGTCGACCAGATCATGTCGCTTGAGCCGATGTGGTACAGCACGATGTTCGGCGTTTATTGCTTTGCCGGGCTTTTTTACCAGGTTCTGGCCGCGACCTGCCTGTTGACGATCTATTTGCATTCGACAGGCAAGTTGAAGGGGCTGGTGAACGACAATCACCTTCATGACTTGGGTAAGTTCATGTTGGCGTTCACCGTGTTCTACGCGTACATCGGTTTTTCGCAGTTCATGCTCTATTGGTATGCGAATATTCCGGAAGAAACCGCTTACTACATGCATCGCATGACGTCCGGCTGGATGCCGGTTTCGATTTTCCTGCTTGCCGGCAAATTCGGGGTTCCGTTTTTCGCGCTCTTGCCTCGCGATGCGAAGCGCAATGTGAAGACGCTGACCTGGGTGGGGATCTTCATGTTGATCGCCAACTGGATCGACGTCATGTGGATGGTCCAGCCTTCGTTTTTCCCGGATGGCCCGCGCTTTAGCTGGATCGAGTTGGGGACCTCAGTTGGTTTCTTGGGGATTTTTGGCTTGTTCGTCGTGCGCTTCTTGGCTCGTCACAACGTGGTGGCGATCGGCGACCCACGCTTGGCCGAGTCCGTCCTTCATCACCATCAGTAAAGTAAGCCTCAGCCGCGAGTATACCAGGGCGTAAGGAGTGTTGGGCTCCAGACATCGAACGCGGCCGCGGCGATGAAAAGAATCAAGCTGAAGTTCACGCCCAGGAAGAAACGCAGCCAGGCTTTGCCGCTGGATTTTTCTTCAGCGCGAACGAAACCCACGAGCTGATAGAGAAGTATCGCGCAAACCGGGACGGCGATCGCGAGATAAAACGTGCCGATTCGCAAAAAGAGCGGCGCGGCGAGCGCGATTCCGATGTAGCCGAGGCACCAAGTGACGATTTGAACGACGGTGACGCCTTCTCCTAATGCGACAGGCAGGGTCGGAAATCGGCCGAGCGCATAATCGGATCGAAAGCGCAGGGCGAGAACCCAGAAGTGGGGCATCTGCCAAAAAAAGAGCATGAAGAACAGGTAAGCGCCGCCGGGAGTGAAGACGTCTCCGCGAGCCGCGGCGTAGCCCATTAAGATGGGGATCGCTCCCGGAATCGCGCCGGGTACGGCCGCAAACGCCCAGTGTTTTTTCCACCAAAGCGTATAAAAACCGTTATAAAAAATGACCGCGGCAACGCCGAGCGCGAGCAAATGGATTCCCAGCAGGAAAAGAATGATGAGCCCGGCCACAAGGGAGATCGCGATGAACAGAAGAGCGTGGGGCTCCCCCATACGGCCGCTCGGCAGGGGGCGTTTCGCGGTTCGGGGCATAGCTGAGTCGATATGCCGTTCCTGATATTGATTGAGCGCGGAGGCTCCTGATGACAGAAGCAGTACCCCAAGGAGCGTGAGCGCGAGTCTGCCCGGCGTGAACGGCAATTCCATGGGATGCCCGATGAGATAGCCTCCGATCACGCTGATCAGAACGAGAGTGACGATGCCGGATTTCGCGAGCTCACGGTAGGTCGCGAACTGCTTGCCGAATTGGCTGAATGAAGATTGGATCATGCTCATCGATTAAGTTGAAGGGTTGCGCGAATCGTAATATAAATCATCTCATCTTCATGACTTTTACTCGATTCATCTCACAATTTGCTTGGGCTTTCGGGTTTTTTTTAGCGGCCAGCGTCGGATTTGCGGAAACCTCCGCGCAGTTCAATGCTCAAAACGGCGCGCCCGCGACCCAGGACACTCCGGGGCAATTGCCCGCCGAGCTCAAAGATGTCGGGATGACGGAGCATTTGGGATCGCGGATTTCGCTCGAAAGCCTTAGGTTTCGCGACGAGGCCGGTAAGCCAGTGGTCCTGGCCGATTATTTCAAGTCGGGCCGGCCGGTGCTTTTGGCGCTCGTTTACTACAATTGCCCCAATCTTTGTAATTTCGTGTTGAATGGGCTCGTCACATCGTTGCGGTCCATGGATTGGGTTCCTGGAAAGCAGTTTGACGTAGTCGCCGTGAGCGTGGACCCCCGCGAAAGGCCGGAAGACGCGGCTCATAAAAAAGCGACTTATCTTGCGTCGTATCGAAAGCCCGAAACAGCCCCGGGATGGCACTTTTTAACCGCCGATCCCACGCAAAGTGTGGCTGCAGCGCGACAATCCGAACCACCTACGAACGGGGCGGTAACGCAGCTGGCGCATGAAGTCGGTTTTGGCTATCGCTGGATGGGCGATCAGTATGCTCATAGCTCCGCGATTTACGTACTGACGCCCGAGGGGCGCATTTCGCATTACCTGTATGGCATCGAATTCCCCGAGGCCAGCCTCCGACTTTCTTTATTGGAAGCTTCTAATGGGAAGATCGGTTCGATCATGGACCGCGTGGTTTTGTTCTGTTATCATTATGATCCTCAAACTAGAAAATACTCACCGTATGTTATGCATTTGATGCAAGCGGGGGGAGGGATGACGGTTTTAGTTATGGGACTGTCTTTCCTGATCTTCTGGAGTGGGGAACGTCGTCGTCAACTTAAGGGAGTCTCTAGCTAATGCAATTCCCCAACTTAATGCCCATTGCCGCCACCGATGCGGCTGTGCGTTGGAATTCACTTTATAATTTTCTGCTCGGTATCAGCGTTTTCTTTTTCGTTCTCGTGATCGGGGCGATGATCCTGTTCATTATCAAATATCGCGCCCGTGAGGGGGCGAAGACGTTTTACTTCCGGGATCATCATTTCTTGGAGGCGTGTTTCATCGCGATTCCGACGATCCTCCTTTTGGGCATTTTCGGTTGGGGTTACTCGGTCTACAACTCGATGATGCGCCCGCCTGCGGATGCGCTCGAAATTCACGTCATCGGCAAGCAATGGCTTTGGCAGTTTCAATACGACAACGGCCGCACGACGATCGGCAATCTCTATGTGCCGCTCAACAAGCCGGTCAAATTGATCATGACTTCACAGGACGTGATTCACGATTTCTTCATCCCGAATTTCCGCGTGAAGTCGGACGTCGTTCCGGGCATGTATACCAGCGTTTGGTTCGAGGCCCGTGTTCCCGGCGAACACCAAGTTTTCTGCGGCATGTACTGCGGCACTTCGCATTCGCAAATGCTGGCGAAGCTGGTGGTCTTGAACGATCAGCAGTGGGCCGAATTCCAACGCGGCAAGAAAATCGGGCCGCAGCCGGATGCGCGCCTTAACTTAGCGGCCGAGGACACGACGGCCGATCCAAGCGAAGCGCAAGCCGCGACGATCGAGCCCGTTTCGCTCGCGACTCAAGGACGTGCGGTTTTCGAGACCAAGGGATGCGTCTCTTGCCATTCAGCGGGCGATCCGACCCATGGAGGCGCCAACATCGGCCCGAGCTTGGCCGGAATTTTCGGAAAGAACGCGGCCTTGCAGGATGGCCAGACGATTCGTCGGGATGAGTCTTATTTGCGGCAGGTGATCGAGCAGCCGCAGAGCCATCTTTTGAAGGGATATCAACAATCGGTCATGCCGACGTTCAAAGGCTTGATCTCCGAGACGGAGATGAACTCTTTGATCGCATACATTAAGAGTCTTAAGTAGGAGTAAAGCGATGTCGAACGCAACAACTGCAGCCCATGGCGATAACTACTTGAATCACGAGAAGGGCCTCTGGTCCTGGCTCAGCACCGTTGACCATAAGCGAATCGGCTTGATGTATATGGCGACGGTTTTGACCTATTTCTTGATCGGAGGCATTTTCGCGCTCCTGATCCGGCTCGAGCTCCTTCACCCCACGCAGACCATCATGGATGCGAACACCTATAACCGGATGTTTACGTATCACGGCGCCATCATGGTGTTTCTCGTGGTGGTTCCCGCGATTCCGACGACCCTCGGCAATTTCCTTTTGCCGATGATGTTGGGAGCCAAAGACGTTGCGTTTCCGAAGCTGAATCTGGCGTCCTATTACGTTTACCTGGCCGGCGGCTTGTTCGCGACCGCTTCGCTTTTCCTTCGCGGTGCGGATACCGGTTGGACGTTTTATACTCCTTACTCGATTCGCACGAGCGGAACCGTCATTTTGGTTCTCACCGGGGCGTTCATCGCGGGCTTTTCCTCGATTCTTACGGGTTTGAATTTCATCATCACCATTCATAAGCTCCGCGCGCCCGGCTTGACCTGGTCGCGGCTGCCGCTTTTCGTTTGGGCTACTTACGCAACCAGCATCATTCAGATTTTGGCGACGCCGGTATTGGCGATCACCTTGGCGCTTTTGGTGATGGAGCGCGTTCTTCGCATCGGCATCTTCGATCCGGCGATCGGCGGCGATCCGGTGCTCTTTCAGCACTTCTTCTGGTTCTACTCCCATCCGGCGGTTTACATCATGATCTTGCCGGCTTTCGGCGTGGTCTCGGAAGTGATTCCGGTTTTCTCGCGCAAGCCGATCTTTGGCTATAAGGCGATCGCTTATTCGTCTTTCGCCATTGCTCTGATCGCGTTCATCGTTTGGGGCCATCATATGTTCGTGAGCGGGGAGTCGGAGTTCGCGGCCTTCCTGTTCTCGCTGATCACGATGTTCGTCGCGGTTCCGACCGGCGTGAAGGTTTTCAGCTGGGTCGGCACCATGTACGGCGGGTCCATTCGATTCAACGCCCCGATGCTTTACGCGTTCGGGTTTCTGGAGCTTTTTACGGTCGGCGGTCTGACCGGCGTGTTCCTCGCCACGCTCGCGGTGAATGTGCACCTGACGGAGACGTACTTCGTCGTGGCTCACTTCCACTACGTGATGGTGGGCGGAACCTTGATGGCGCTCTTGGCCGGAATGCACTTCTGGTTCCCCAAAATGTTCGGAAAAATGTATTCCGAATCTTGCGCCCGGGTCGCCTGGTTCCTGATTTTGGTCGGCTTCAACGTGACCTTCTTCCCTCAGTTCATCCTGGGAGCGCAGGGCATGCCGCGCCGCTATTGGTCTTATCTGCCAGAGTTCACGCTCTTGAATCAGATCTCGACCGTGGGTTCTTGGCTCATCGCAGCCGGGTTTTTGTTCACGGCGTTCTATCTGATCAAGGCTCTGATCAGCGGCGAAAAGGCGCCAAGCAACCCTTGGAACGCTTTGACTTTGGATTGGCAGACGCCATCTCCTCCTCCTCACGATAACTTCCCGGTTACTCCGATCGTGACGGATTGGCCGTACGAATATCGTCCGGATGGAGCGATTGTTCCGATCCAGGGGGCCGCACCTCTTCCTGCGTGAGAGTGAAAGGAAAACTATGAGTAGCACACACGAAAGCGCTTACCCGGTCCATCATGTGGGCCATCACTTCAATAACGCGTCCGACGAGTTCGAGGCCGCCAAGCAGGGAATGTGGGTTTTCCTGGTCACGGAAATCCTGATGTTCGGTGGCTTGTTCGTTGCTTACGGCATCTTCCGCGGTATGTACCCCGAGATGTATGTCGAGGCACACCACGCGCTACAAATGAAGATGGGGGCGCTCAATACGATCGTGCTGATCACGAGCTCGCTCACCATGGCACTGGCGGTGAGCGCTACGCAGCGAGGCAAGAAGCAACGTGCGATCGGAATGATGGCGGCGACGATCTTTTTGGCCTGTTGCTTCCTGGTCGTTAAGTACTTCGAGTACAGCCATAAGTTTCACGAAGGGCTTCTTCCGGGCGCGTTTTATTCCAATACCGAGATTACGAACCCGAAGGCGCCGTTGTTTTTCTCGCTGTATTTCATGATGACCGGCCTGCATGGTATCCACGTCTTGATCGGCATCGGCTTGATCAGCTGGATGATCCTGCGATCCTTGAGAAACGAATTCAGCGAAAATTTTTATACCCCGGTGGAGCTCGTCGGCTTTTACTGGCACTTCGTCGATATCGTTTGGATTTACCTTTTCCCGCTACTTTACTTGGTCAGCTAAGGAACGAAAATGTCGAATAACGATCACTCGAATCATCCGCACCATAATCAAGATCATTCCCATCACCACATCGTCTCCACGAAGACGGCTTTGACGGTGGCGGGGTCGCTTTTCTTTCTCACCGTATTGACAGTCGTCGTCTCGCGAGTGGATTTGGGGGTGTGGAACTTCCCGGTCGCCATGCTGGTGGCGACGGTCAAAGCCTTGCTGGTCATGATGTTCTTCATGGATCTCATCCATGATGCCCCTGAAAACAGCGTGATTTTCGGCGCGGGCTTTTTGTTCCTGGTGATTTTCTTCATCCTCACGGCGTCCGATCTGTTTTTCCGCGGCAACGTCTACGTAAAAGCAGGAACGCCGTTGGTCGCGACGTCGGGCCGTTCGAGCTTGAAGAATCCCTGGATCTCGACGCCAGAGCTTGTGTCTCATGGTAAAGAGCTTTTCTCGCAGAACTGCGTCACCTGCCACGGCCCGGAGGGTTTAGGCAACGGTGTCGCCGCAGCCGGATACAATCCTCCTCCGCGCAACTTCCATTCACAGACCGGTTGGATCAACGGGCGTAAGCCGAGCAATATCTTCAAGACCTTGAAAGAAGGGATTCCAGGCAGCGGGATGGCTTCATTCGGCACTCTGCCTATCGATGATCGTTGGGCGCTGGCCGCGTATGTTGTCAGCTTGAACTCGGAAAGGCCGGCTTCGGATACCCAAGAGGATGTCGCGAAGATCGGTTATGATCTGAAGACCGGGCTTGCTGCCGGTGGAGCGAGACAGGAAGAAAAGACGATTCCAATCGAATTCGCGATTGAGCGAATGGCGGTTGCTGAACCGGCTCCTGCTCACGGCGCTTTGGGTGCGAATGAGCGTGGTTTCACCTCGGTGGGCGGCCAGCTCTATCAAGCTCGCTGCGCTCAATGCCATGGCGAGCACGGTGAGGGTGGCGTTCGTGTACGTAGCCTGGGCGGAATGCCGAAGGCTTACATCACGACCGCTCCGCTTCTGGCGAACCGCGAGTCGTTGAAATCGGCCGACGCTTTCAATCATGTGGTTGAAAATGGCTTAACAGGGCGCGAAATGCCGGGCTCCGCTGACCTGAGCGGGGGCGAGCTTTCCGAGCTTTACACGCATGTGAAGTGGCTTGCGGGCCAGCTCCACTAAAATTGAGCCAGTTTTCATACCCTGAATAAATCCAGATTGAGACAATAGACGTATTCGTCTTTGGCGTTTTGAATGAGGGGCTCCGTTTCGGACAGAAGACGAAGCAGCTTCTCGCGAATTTGGGCCGCGACCTCGCGTGAAATGCAGATCGGTCCTGAGTAGTGGATCTGTTCTTCGGTTTTGAGATCCAATGCCGCGATCGCGCGGAGCCTCCAGTTCGTGTGATGTCGATTCAGCATGGGCGAGTTCTTTGCTAGATGCATTCGAGCGATGCCCGGACGGTATCCTTCACGCCCCGTGGTCGCGAGGCCGGTGGCCACGAGAAAATCCAGCACGTCTTTGACGAGCGTCACGGGAATCCGCAGGCTATCGGCGATTTTCTGGGGCGAATTCATCTCGGGCACCAAAAGGAGCATGTGAATCGCCGCGTAATGCCACGAGCTGTAATAAGTCAGCTGATCTTCTTGTGAGAGGCTTTGTTTTATTCCAATCCGTTCGGCGATGAGAAGGCGCTTGGCGCGCATCGCCGCTAACCGTCGCCGGTGGTAGTCCTGAAGCGCTTTTGAGCCAGCTCTACCCAAGTCGAGAAGTGTCATGAAGAATTCGGACTCCTCTTCCCGGTGTTGAAGAAACTGGTTGATGACGACCCCATGTTCCTGGCTGAAATCGGCTTCGCCACTGAGAACCCGCGAAACAAACGCTGGCTGGCAGCGGAGCGCTTCGGCGAGCCGGGTTCGTTTACCGCGCTCGCCGTCCGAGTCGAGAGCCTGTTTCACATAGTCGCGATAATTATCGAAGTCGAAAACGTCTTTAACCATTTAGTTAAAAAGTATCACTTAATTTAATTAATAAAACCTATAAAAAAATCGGCTCGCGTCATAAACCCCCTTTCGTCAGCACGAAGTCCCCGGGAGACCGGGCGGAACCCGAGAACAAGGATTTTGAGCTGGCGGAATATTGTTGATTATATTGGTAAACTATTTTATAACGCGTTGCCGCCCGGAGGAAAAGAAAGTCATGAAAAAGCAAAGAAGTGTTTTGAAGAAATCTGGGGCTATCACGTTAGTGGCAACGGCTTTTGCAACCGCAGCCTTGGGTGCAACCTCGCCTGCCGGCGGACAGGGGCTGGGCGTGTTTGGCGGTGGCAGCACGGGGGGCGGCGACGCGCTCGCCCTGGAATTCAAGGCGGCTGCCGAAGTGGCGCTGCAAAATCTTCAATCCCAGAAAAGCACGGCATTTTCGGGCGTGAACCTCGCTCAGCTCCAAAATAAAATTGAGTCCGCGCAAATTCTGGTTTCCGATGGGGCGCTCGCGGTCGCGCAAGATGGGATTATTCAAGATTCCGCGGCGGAAAACATTCCCAGCCGGAATTTGATCATTCTCAATCGCGCGGGCTATTCGAAGATCGGAATACCGGCCATTCAACAAGCTTTGGCGCTCCATGAGTTTTTGAGCCTGATGGGCGTTGAAAGCACGGGAAATTATCCGATTTCCGGTCAATACCTCTTGGCTTATTCGGGAGGTTTACTGTCGGCGGCTAGTGCCGATGAATCCTGTGCCGACTACGTCAAACAGGCGGTCGAGGCTCAGGCGCGCGCTGATCTCAAAATCAATAACTTCACCGTGATTGTACCGCCGATGGGTGAAGTCGGTAACGGCGGCTTGAGCGGATTAATCGATGTTTCGGTGGTCACAAGCACTCAACGCACGCCGATTGCCGTCTACTCCGTGTATGTCGGCGAAACTTGCCAGATCATGGGCCTTCAAAAGGAATGACGTCGTTCTGATTGAGAGACCGCCCGAATGCAGCCGCCCTCGGCGGTGTTCGGGCGGCGAGTCGGCCCAGCCTATGCAACTTTGCTTAGCATGTTGATTCCCATGCTTGTGCAGGTCGCAAGCGGCTTTGGCGATCAAGAGACGGCGCCTACGTTGATGCCTCGTTTCATCACGGCTCATGAAGCTTTTTATTTCTTCATGGTCGGTCTCTTTCTTTCGGTATTATTTTTCGGCGCTTGGAGCTTTCTTTACTGGTCTATTTCAGGCAAGCGAAGGACCGATGAGCCCATGGCTCCGGCCGAAGAGGGTCATCCGGAAGAAGAGGAGCCGACCAAGGCTGCTTGATCTTTCGGGCGCTTAAGCGCGTATTGAAGGATGAAAAATCCCGCGATAACGAAGCCAAATGCCGATAAAAACGGCGCACGGTTATCGATCAAATCGTACGCCCAGCCTGCGCAAGGGGGCCCTATAACGCGGGCGAGGGTTCCCGCGGACTGATAGACGCCCATCG
>JARLHE010000041.1 GCA_031292385.1 Oligoflexia bacterium | reverse complement strand
GGCGGTAATGGCGGTAATGGCGGTAATGGCGGTAATGGCGGTAATGGCGGTAATGGCGGTAATGGCGGTAATGGCGGTAATGGCGGTAATGGCGGTGATGGCGGTGATTCGCGGTGGTTTCTCGGGTTTGAAGGCAGCGAGTTTGGTCCCCTGACTTTGCGTGAAGCGATTCTCATCTTAAAAAGCGGAAAGTTGGAAGGGGAAGTTTTCGCGCGTCGGGAGGGGGACGATGAGGAAAATTGGCTGCCTGCCCATGACATTCCCGCGCTGGATCCCGATGAGCGTTCCTTTCGCAAGGTACTCCTCGACGATAAAGCGCCCGGGGGGCAGGAGCAGAGAAAAAGCAAACGGGTCCCGCTCATCGCCGAGGTTCGTTTTTCGTCGGGGGACGGCCGCGGCGACCTGAATATCTACTCCGGAATTTGCCGGGACGTGAGCTCGCGGGGCATGCAGGTGCTCACCACGAGTTGTCCGACCGAGGCCGGCGCCAAGGTGCGGCTCGAAGTCATTCCGCTCAAAAACCAGGGAATCGAGCCGCTTGTCATTTCCGCGGAAGTCGTCCGCATTCTTCCCCGAAAAAACGGATTCTCCGCCCGTTTTGAAAAGATGCCGGAAGCCGCGTTCGCGGCTTTGAGCCGTTATATCTCAGGATTTTAGGCCAATTTGGCGCGTTCAGGATAGCGCGCTGATAATCTGGTCCGAAAGCGCGAAGCCGCGCGCGGTGAGGCGCTTGCGGCCGGCGATGCCGGGGTGCCGCTCGAGCAATCCTTCCCGTTCGAGAGCCGCGGCCCGTGCGCGGCGCGAAGGGGTGTCGAGCCAATTTTCGGGAAAACCTTCCGATAAGCGCAAAGCGAGCATCCATTTTTCGAGGTTGAGTTGATCGGCGGTGAGATTTTCGCTCCACTCGACGGGCGATTTCCCGCTTTTCAGCATTTCGCCGTATTTATGGAGGGATGATACGTTTTTCCATCGCTTGCCCTGCTTGGGGTCGAACGAATGGGCGGACGGGCCCAGGCCAAGATAGGCTTCCCCTTTCCAATAAACGAGATTGTGGCGGGCCTGTTTTCCGGGCTTGGCGAAATTCGATATT
Organism: Oligoflexia bacterium; assembly: GCA_031292385.1. GTDB lineage: Bacteria > Bdellovibrionota > UBA1018 > UBA1018 > UBA1018 > JARLHE01. The sequence continues at coordinate 135,681 of JARLHE010000041.1, read as the reverse complement.
TCGTAGTGCTCGAATCCGAGGCCGGTCATCTTTCGATCGATTAAAAGCAAATGGGCGAGCTGGCCTTCTTCGTTCGGCAGATCGGCATGCATGCGGTGATGTTTCGGAAGAGTCAAAAGATAGCAGCTCAAATGGGTGATCGGGAAGGAGGTCAGCGCATCCATCGCTTCCTCGACATCGTCCTCGGTCTGCCCGGGTACGCCGCAAAGCAGGTCGACCGAAACATTGTCGAAGCCGGCTTCAAATACGGCATTGAGCGCCCGCAGGGCCGCCTCACGGGAGTGAACCCGCCCCAATTTAGTGAGCAGGTCCTCGCGCATGGATTGGACGCCCATGCTCACGCGGTTCACGCCCAAGGCGCGATAGGCCTTCATGTTTTCGAGTGAGATGGAGGAAGGGTTGGCTTCCATGGTCCACTCGGTGCGGGAAGTGGTCCCGGTTTTTTTCCAGAGCGGCTCGAGCGCGCGCTTCATTTCATCGGGCGGCGTCATGCTGGGCGTGCCGCCGCCGAAGAAAATCGTCTCAAGCTCGGGTGAAAGAAGGGAAGAGGCTTGCTCGCATTCAGCCCGGAGCGCCTTCTCAAAAACGTCGGCGTCTCCGGGTCGAGTGCGTTCTCGCCCTAGCGAATAGAAGTCACAATAGTGGCATTTCGCTTCGCAAAACGGGAAGTGAACGTAAAGAGATTTCAATTTTTAGTAGCGGTCGCCACGCCCGCCGCGGTCATAACCGCCGCCGCCGCGTCCGCCCCGGTCTCCGCCGCCAAAGCCGCCGCGTCCCCCGCCGCCGCCTGAGCGCGGGGCCTGTTCACGGGCTTCGTTCACCGTCAGTGGGCGGCCCATGAATTCATGTCCGTTGAGGGCTTGAATCGCTTTCTGCGCGTCGTCTTCCGTGGCCATTTCCACGAAACCGAATCCACGGGAACGACCGGTTTCACGATCGGTAAGAATGCGGACGGATGCTACCTGGCGGCCGTCGGCTGCGAACAGCGCTTCAAGTTGTTGGTCTTCAGCGCCAAAGGGTAAGTTGCCGACGTAGAGCTTCTTAGTCATACGAATGTCAGTTCCTTTCAAAGAGTTCGAATACCAGTATCAATAATAATTGAAAAATTATCCTCTGTCTAGCGCGGTGGGCCAAGCTAAGCTACTGAAATAATAAATATTTTTGGATGGATTTCGAAACCGCGCCGGCATATTTTTGGAGTATGCCCAAACTCTTCAAGCCAGAGCTGACTCATCTTTCGAATGGAATACCGGTTATCTTACAGCATTTGGATGGGTCGGTCGCGGCGACTTACTGGTGGGTTCGGACGGGGAGCGCGGACGAGGCGTCGGCCGAAGCGGGCTTCGCGCATTTCCTCGAGCACATGCTTTTCAAGGATGCGGCGGCGAAGGAAACAGGGAAAGCTTCAACCGGAAAAATGGCCCGGGCGATCGAATCGCTGGGTGGCGACATCAACGCCTACACTTCCTTTGACCAAACGGTCTATCACGTGACTTGCGCCGCTCATCATTGGGAGCGGGTCATCGACGCATTCGGGCCGATCGCCAAGCCGCAGCGGTTTTTGAAGGACGATTTCGAGCGCGAGCGCGAAGTCATTTTGGAAGAATTGCGGAAAAACGAGGATTCCCCGGGACGGCAGCTCTTTCAGTCGTTGTTTTCGCTGACGTTCAAAAAACATCCGTACGGACGGCCGGTGATCGGGTTTGCCAAAATTCTCAAATCCGCGAAGCTATCGGCGCTCGAGGCGTTCTATAAGCGGAATTACTCGGCCGGGAATATGGGCTTGGTTCTGGTCGGACCGATCGAAGACGCGACGGGCGAGCGCAAAAAGAGCATTTTGCGGTACGCTGAAAAGCATTTTGGCGGGAAAGTCATTCCAGGGCCGAAATCCAAGGGCGCGTCCGCCCGCGGGGCCGCGGCTCCGGTCAACAAGGCCCGGCCGGTGGAGCCGGCTTTGGCGAATACGGATTTGCCCCCGTTTAAAGTCCAGCCTTTCGACGTGAAGACTCCCACGTTGAGTATTTCGTTCCGCGCCCCGGACTTGCTGAATGTCGATACGCCGGCGCTGGATATCCTGGCCAACATCCTGGGCATGGGCGAGATGGGCAGGCTCTATCAGAAATTGTTCCGCGACTTGGCTATAGTGACGGATATCTCCGGCGGCCTCTATGTTCCCAAGGATCCCGGAATGCTTTATTTCCAGGCTGAAACGACCGAGGTTTCTAAAATCGAGCCCGCCTATCTCGAGATTTTCCGCGAGCTCGCGCGGCTTCGGGACGAGGGGCCGACGCCCGAGGAACTTTCACGTTGCGTGGTCAATGCCGAAAGCGATCGCCTTTATGCCACGCAGTCGGCGGACGGCATGGCGGGCCGGATCGGCTTTTCGAAGTTCGTGCTCGGAGATCTCGATTACGACCAGAAGTATCTGGAAGAGCTCCGTTCGATCGATGCCGCGCGAGTCCGCGCGATCGCGGCTGAATACCTCGATCCGCGGCGAATGAGCGGGGTGATTCTGGTTCCGAAAGACCATAAAAATTACGATGCCCGGCCGATCGCCGCGCTCGCGCGAAGGATCTTGAGTCGCGCCGACATCGTCACGCGAAAAATCGAGACCAAGGCCCGGGGCGCGAAAAAGACGCCCGCAGGAGCGGCGGCGGTTGAGTTTTTCACGCTTCCTTCGGGAATCCGCGTTGCCTGTTTCGAGCGGCCGAATTCGCATGTTCTGAGCCTGCATGCTTCCGTTCTGGGAGGATTGCGCCTGGAAGTGGGAAGCCCTCTCGATAGCGCGGATCGCGACTGGGGTGTCAGTTCTTTGTTCGCGTCGAGCTGGACAAAAGGCACGAGGGGAAGCGGCGCGATCCCGGGCAAGAGCTCGCTCGATATCGCCTCGATTTTCGAGGGCCGGGCGGCGAGCGTCGATGGATTCTCGGGCCGGAACAGCGTGGGTTTGCAAATGACAAGCCTTGCCCGTGATTGGGATGCGCTTTCCCCGCTTTTCACCGAGATTTTGACCCGTCCTGCCTTTCCGGAGGACGAGGTTGCGCATTCGCGCCGGGTGGCCGAGGAGTCGCTGCGCGGAATCGAGGATCATTCGTCGCAGCTCTGCTCGAAGCTTTTCCTGGAAACGCTTTTCGAGCATCACCCGTACGGCCGTCTCACGACCGGATCGCTTGAAAGCCTGGCGGGCTTGAATCCCGAGAAGATCCGCGCCTATCACGAGGCGTGGGTACGGCCCGAACGGTTGGTGATATCGGCGAGCGGCGCGATTCACCGCCCCTCTTTCAACGCGTGGCTGAAGGAGCTTTCCGATCGCGTCAGCGAGGCGGCGCAGAAAGCTTCCGCCCGGGGAAAATTTCCCAAGGGGCTGCCCGATGAACCGCCGCTCAAGGCTCCGCGATGGATCGAGCGCTCGAAAGGCCGGGAGCAGGTCCATATCATCGTCGGGGGCTTGGGAACGAAGCTGGATTCCGAGGACCGGTACGCGATGCGCATCCTTTCGACGCTGCTGGGCGGCCAGAGCGGCCGATTGTTTATCGAGCTCCGCGAGAAAAAGAGCCTTGCGTACACGGTCGCTCCCGTGAGTTTCGAGGGAATCGAGCGCGGTTACGCGGGTACTTACATCGCTTGCGCTCCCCAAAAGCGCGTCGAGGCGATCGAGGGGATCCGAAGCGTGCTCGAGCGCCTCGCGTCCCAGGGGCCGACCGCGGCGGAGATGAAGCGCGCGCGCGAATTTTATCTCGGGCGCCGGGCGATGGATCTGCAAAGCGACTCGTCGATCGCCGCCCATCATGGGCTGGAGTCGCTTTACGGTTTGCCCTACCTGGATGAGAACCAGTTGATCCGCAAGGTCGAGGAAGTTACCGCGAAGGACGTCCAGAAGGCTTGTGATCGTTACTTGGTCGAAGCGTTCATGGTCACCTCCAGCGTTTAGCGCGTTATGATCAATCAATTCGCTTTTTGCGCGGTCGCGATTTTCGTGGCGCTCGATATCGTCGGGGCTTTGCCCATGTATTTGGGCATGACTTCACGGATGTCGCGCGAGGACCGCAGCCGGGTCACCGACGTGTCCATGTTCGTGGCGTTTTTGGTCGCCGTGGTTTTCGCGTTCCTCGGCCGCCATGTTTTCAATTATCTCGGGATTTCGTTCTCGGATTTCCGCATCGCCGGCGGCTTGGTCCTGCTTTTGATCTCGCTTTCGGATCTGGTCGGGGCATCGGAAGCGAGTACCCGCGCCACGGGCTCGACCGGCGTGGTCCCGCTGGCCGTCCCTCTGATCACCGGCCCCGCGGTCCTGACGACCTTGGTTCTCCAGGTCAATAACCTGGGCTTTTCGATTCCCCTGGCCGCGCTTTTCGCCAACTACCTGATCGCGTGGTTTCTCCTGAAAAAATCGGACCAAATCAGCGGTCTGATCGGAAAAGACGGAATGGTCGTGATTTCGAAAATCGCGGCCCTGCTGCTCGCCGCCATTTCGGTCGCCATGATACGCGGCGGCGTTTTTGAGGCGATTTCGGCCTTTAAAGCGGCGTAGAATCATCGATTTGACACTCTCTAATATAAGTTTAAAATTATATGAGGGAGGCCTTATTTGCCATGGCTGACAAAACGCGACCTTTGACTCTCGTCGCCCAGCCTCAGGAGTATTTCCGCGAGCTCGTCACGGATGCCCTGGGAAAGCAGAAAATCGCGACCCAGCCCGAAACCGAGTTTTATCTCGTCAATCTCCTGAACCAGTTCATCACCACGGACCGGCTTTACGCACGGGACGGGGAGGGGGCGGTCCGGGAGGAGCCCCTGGTCCTGATGATCAAAGAGGCGATCGAACAACCCGAAAAACGCACTCAGAGCGTTTTGTTCCGGCACGTCGGGGATGTCTCGCTCTATACGGCGGGTTTCTTTCAGGACAGCCTCGCTCGCAAGCTCGTCGACGTTGATTATTACATCGGAATGGGTGAAACCGCCTACAAGCAGGTCGCGGTCCGGACTGAAGAAGAGGCTATGCGCTCGCTCTACGAAGAGCTCGCCCAGAAATTCGCCTCGTTCGTCGAGGTCCTGGCCACGATCAGCGATCGCACCGCGCCCCGCAGCGAAAAAGACCTGCTGCGTCTTTACGACCTTTGGCTGCGCACGAAGAGCGAACGCGCGGCGAAGGCGCTTCAAGAGGCGGGAATCCTTCCGACCGATACGACGAAGAAGGATTGGCAGTAACTCCGCCGGCGGAGCCGCCTCGAATACCTGAGACTCCCTCGACGAATCCACGTTACATTCCCGCAGTCGTGAAACGACTAGTCTGGAGGCGCGATCAGGGCTGTTGCGCGTATCGCACTCGGGAGGGGCGGCGATGCTCCTCAAGGTTTGCCTTGGAAATCGACCACGAAAAGCCGCTGGCGCATGGCGAGCTCGGCACGCCCTCGGAAGTGAGGTTATGGCGCCTTATCTGGTATAATCATCGCGCAACACCTGGAGGCATCCGTATGAGTTTAAGTTTTAAACATCTTCCTCTTGAATCGATTTGGCAGCCGGCTGGGCCGAATGAAACGAATGGGCATTTGATCGTCGTGCTCCATGGCCGCGGCGATTCCGCGGAGGGTTTTGCTTGGCTTCAATCCGCGCTAGGGCTTCCCGGGCTCAGTGCTTTGCTGCTCAACGCGCCCAATTCTTACTACACTGGCTTTAGTTGGTATGATTTGCCGCCGAATCAACTCCCGGGAGTTCTGAGCTCACGTGAGCAATTGACTCGGGTCTTTCAAGAGATCGCGCGCATGGGGTTCGCGCCGGAGCGCACATTTCTACTCGGCTTTTCCCAAGGATGTCTCATGACCCTTGAGTTTGGTGCCCGTTATTCAACGCGATTGGCCGGTTACGTGGGGATCAGCGGTTACTGTTATGACGAAAAGGCGTTACTGGCTGAGGCGGTTCCTGAAATAAAAAGGGCGGATTGGCTCGTTACCCACGGCAGCATCGATAGCGTGCTTCCGGTGGAGAGGACGCGCGGGCAAATGCAGGCCTTGATCCAGGGTGGCTTCAATTTGGAATATCGCGAATACGCGAAAGATCACACGATTGATCCGCGCGAAGAGCTCCCGGCTATCCGTGAATGGCTTCGAAAGAGATTACTCAATCCGCACTGACGTCATCTTATCACCCACCTGAATCTTGTGGATGACGTCGAGACCTTCGATCACCTGGCCGAAAACCGTGTAGTTGTTGTCCAGCTGCGGGAGCGGCTTGAGCGCGATGTAAAACTGCGAATCGGCTGAGTTGGGATCGCTCGTGCGGGCCATGGCAATGGTGCCTTCGAGATGATGGCGTGAATTGAATTCGGCTTTGAGCTTGGTTCCCGAGCCTCCGCGGCCGGTGCCCTGGGGGTCGCCGCCCTGAATGACGAAGTCGGGCTCGACACGATGAAAAGTGAGTCCGTTATAAAAGCCCTTTTGTACCAGCTCGACGAACCGATGGACGGTCTCAGGAGCATCGTTCGTGTAAAGCTTGAAACGAATGATGCCGCGAGGGGTGTCGATCGCGATGGTTGAATGGGAAAGCCCGTCCGTATTGACCGTCAGATCGAGCGGCGAGGGGCTAGATGGTGTGGTCGGCGAAGGCGAAGCAAGGGGGGATGCGCTCGCCGAGGGGGACGGCAGCGGCGATGCGGCCGCATTGTTCGCGCCTGGGTTCGAAGCGGCTGGCGGAGCGCTTGGCGGCGGGACCGGAACCGATGTCGATCGGAAGGAATACGCGATTCCCAATAATAACAGCAGAACGATGACGGCTAAAAAAACGATCGGAAGCCACTTAGGGCTTTTTTTGGGGCGATTTGATTGAGGTGAACTTGCGCTGGAAGCCATTTCAAGCGAATATCACGTCCGCGTGCCGATCGATCAACAGAATTCTTTTCGCAGTATGAGCTTTTACGACCATGTGGATGAGCTGCGGGTGCGCTTGATTCGCTGCCTCTGGGTTTTTTTCGCCGGGTTCGCGCTCGCGTACTGCGTGTCGGATCATCTTCTGGCCTTCCTGAGTCGGCCGCTTTTTGATGTGTTGCCGCCCGATCAGCGAAAACTCTATTTTACGAGCCTGTTCGAGAACTTCATGACGCATCTGAAGATCTCGGGCTATGCGTCGGTTTTGTTTTTTTCGCCTTACTATTTTTACCAGGTTTGGGCCTTTATCGCGCCGGGCCTTTATCCGAAGGAAAGAAAGTTGGTCGTGCCGTTCATTTCGGCGGCGACTTTCTTCTTCGTGGCGGGGGCGGCTTTCGCGTACTACTTGCTTTTTCCCGTCGCCTTCAAGTTTTTCGTCCATTACGGCGCGCCCACCGATTTTCCGCTTCTGACGATCGATTCTTATTACGGCACGTGTCTCAAGCTGATGCTTCTTTTCGGCGGGACTTTCGAGCTTCCGGTCCTGATCGTCTTGCTGGGCTACCTGGGGGTGGTCGACGCCAAGACGCTGCGCGCGCAGCGGAAGGTCGCGATTATCGGCATCACGGCGGCTTCGGCGCTGTTTGCGCCGCCGGATGCGGTTTCCATGTTGATCCTGGCAGCACCCCTGATTTTGCTGTTTGAGGGATCGATTTTCGTCGTGCAGTGGCTGGGGGTTCGCAAGAGGCCCGAGGCGGATCAGGCGAGCGCTCCCCATCCGTGGTCAGGTCAATCGCGCCCCTGAGGCGGGATTTTTGTGACAATTCGCGTTAAGCGACCCTTTAATCGTTGGTAATTTGGATCGTTTGTGCTAGCTAAAGGCTTCTTTTAAATAACCTTGCTCGAAGAGATTCGGGCTTTTGTCCAAATAATTGGACGATATCCACAGGGAGAGACGAAGTATGTCCGCACAAACTCAAGCGGCCAGCGCTGTTCGCGCCGGCTATGAAACCACCTATATCACCCGTTCCGAAATGGCTGAAGACGCCCTGAAAGCGCTTCAGGAGCGTTTGAACGCGGTCGTCGCCTCTTTTCAGGGCGAAGTCGTGTTGACCGAAGACTGGGGCCGCCGCAAGCTCGCTTATCCGATCCAAAAGGAAGGCCGCGGTCACTACACTTACATCGTGTACAGCGGCAAGGGCGATATCGTGCACGAAATCGAGCGCAATCTGCGCTTGAACGATCAAGTTCTCCGCTTCTTGACCGTCAATCTCGAAACCGAGTTCGACGCCGAAGCGTTCCGCAAGCAGCGCGCTGCCATTCACGCCGCGGCTCAACGCCGTGAAGAAGAGCGTGAAGCCCGCCGCGAAGAGCGCATGGCTGAGCGTGGAGGCGGGGAATATCGCCGTCATTCGGCTCCTGCCGCCGACGATGTGGGCGCGGGTTCGGAAGAGTAATCTAGCATTAATCGAATCGACTTTTTAAGGAGTCAAAGATGTCTGTTATTGGAACCGTTGGCAGTGGCGAAAAAAGACCCGAAGCGCGTGGCGAAGGCCGTTTTGGCGGCGGACGCGAAGAGCGCGGCGGACGTGGCGAAGGCCGCGAGGACCGCATGGATAAGGACGACGGCGGACGCCGCGGCGGCTTTCATCGTAAGAAGGTCTGCCGTTTCTGCTCCGACACCGAATACGTCATGGATTATAAAGACGTCCGCATGATGCAGTCTTTTGTTACCGAGCACGGAAAAATCGTGCCTCGCCGTATTTCCGGCAACTGCGCTCAACATCAGCGCAAGCTTACTTCCTCTGTGAAGCGCGCCCGGAATCTGGCTTTGGTCGGCTATGTCTCCATGGGCACCTGATTCATCTCAGGAAGCGCCTTCAGTGATTTCCGACGGAGGGCGGTCCGGCTTAAGACGCCGCCGCTCTCCGCCGGCTTTGCTTCGTATCCTTCCGTTTTTTCTCAGCGCGCTCTTTTTTCTCAGCGCGTTTTTCGCGATTTTCTCGCCGCTCCCTATTCTTCTGCTCGCATTTCGGGACTACCTGCCGAAATACCGGCCCTTGCCTTGGCTTGCGCTTCTTACGAATGCCGCTTTGGTTTACGGGGTAGCGGGTGGCGCAAGTTTATTGATTTACGCGGTCTTTATTGCCGCACCGACACTGGTTTTGATTGAGGTTTTGCGAAGAAATCAATCGATTGAAAGGGCGGCCGTCGGCGCCTTGGTCGCGATTGTTTTAGCTGGAGCCGTCGCGCTCGGGGGGTATTCGCGGGTGCGCCGGGAGAATCCGGTCGCCCAGATCAGACAGGCGATGTCGTCCGCTATTGATCAGCTAGCTGCTTCTTTGCAGCAGGCGAACTCCTCAAAAGATAGCTCCGAAGTCCTGGAGCCTGCCGATATCGAGGAGTGGAAGCAGGATGCCTGGGTTGAGTTGCCTTCGGCGGCAGCGATTATTGCCCTGGTTTTGGTTTGCGTGAATTTACTGCTCTTAGTGCGGATGAGCCCACGCGATTTGCGTGAACGTTTGAAGATTGATTCTGCCTACTTTTTACGGTGGAGGGCTCCGGATTGGCTTGTTTGGCCCACGATCGCGTCCGGGGTGACGGTTTTGTTCGATCTGGGGCTTGCGTCTGAAATTGGGCAAAATCTCTTTAAATTCCTGATGGCCATCTATGCGTTGCAGGGCCTGAGCGTGATGGCCTTCTTTTTTCGATATTGGAAGCTGGCGCGGTTGCTTCAAGTGGTCGGATATATCGTCGCGATTTTGTTGGTAATGCCGCTGCTTTTGTCGATCGGGTTCTTTGATCTCTGGTTTGACTTTCGCGCCAAATTCAGGCAAACGTAGCATCTCTTTTTAAAATTGACGGAGCGTTATTATGCAGGTGATCTTACTCGAAAACGTTGAAAACTTGGGCCGTATCGGCGATCTCGTAAATGTTACGGACGGTTACGCCCGTAACTATTTGTTGCCCCGTAAGCTGGTGGCCGCCGCGGATGCCGCTAACATCACGGCAATCGAACATCATAAGCGTTCGCTCGAGAAGAAGCGTCTCGCGGCTCGCAGCACCGCAGAAGAGTTGGCGAAAAAATTGGCCGACTATTCTTGCACCATTTCCCGCAAAGTGGGCGAAGGCGATAAGCTTTTCGGTTCGGTGAGCACCAGCGATATTGCTGACAGCTTGAAGAAGGCTGGTTTTGTGGTTGAAAAACGCATGATTCAGCTCGAACATCCCATCAAGGCCTTGGGTGTGCATCCTGTCGAGGTTCGTCTTGAACCAGAAGTGATTGCCACGATGAAGGTCTGGGTGGTTAAAGAAGATTGATCAACGAAGCGGATCAAAGCTTACAACAGCGCGCGAGCTCGACGCAGTCTTCTGACTCGGACTCCCCGACTTATGGCAAGGGGCGCCTGCCGCCCCATAATATCGAAGCGGAACGCTCCGTTCTCGGTGCCGTACTTCTGAATAACGAGGGGATTCATCGTGTTTTGGAAGTGGGGCTCGAGCCTCGTGACTTTTATCGCGCGTCCCATCAGAAAATTTTCGAAGCGGTTGTCGGCCTCAGCGAGCGCGGTGAGCCCGCCGATTTAGTGACGTTGACCTCGGCGCTTCGAAATCGCGGATGGTTTGAAGCGGTCGGGGGAACGGCCACTCTGACGAGCCTCTTCGATGACAGCTTCGCCGTCAGCAACGTGGTTTACTACGCGAAAATCGTTCGCGAGAAGGCGTTGCTTCGCCGGGTGATCGAAACCACTTCCGAGATCCAGGCCGATGCTTTTGACGGCATTGAGGATACGGAAGCGTTCCTGGATGATGCCGAACGCAAGATTTTCGGCATTTCGGATACGAAGCTGACGAAGTCCTTCGCGTCGATGAACGATATTCTCCTCGAGAACATGCATAGCATCGAGGAAATGAGCCAGCACAAGAGCGAGGTCGTCGGCCTTGCCACCGGCTTCAGCGAGCTGGATGCGCTGACCAGTGGTTTGCGGCCCGGCCAGCTGGTGATTCTTGCCGCTCGTCCGGCGATGGGTAAAACCTCGCTCTTCATTTCGGCCGCGAACAATATCGCGTCAACCAGCTCCAACGTGGTGGCGATTTTCTCTCTCGAAATGTCGAAAGAGGAAATCGGCTTCCGCTTTCTTTCGATGATGAGCCGTATCGACTCGAAGCGCTTGAAGATCGGGCGCCTCAGCGGTGCCGACGATTGGGCGCGCCTGGCGCGGGCGGCGGACCAGCTTTCGAAGTCCAAGATTTTCATCGATGATTCGGGCGACTTGACGGTGATGGATATCCGGGCGCGATGTCGCCGTCTTCTTGCCACCGAAAAACGCGTGGACCTGATCGTGGTCGACTATCTTCAGCTCATGAAGGGGACGAAAAACGCGTCCAAGGGCGACGGTTCGCGCGAGCGGGAAATCTCGGAAATCAGCCGAAACCTGAAAAACCTGGCCAAAGAGCTGCGCGTGCCGATCATCGCGCTCTCCCAGCTGAATCGCGGCGTGGAAAGCCGTCCGAACAAGCGGCCGATGCTTTCGGATTTGCGCGAGTCGGGCGCTATCGAGCAGGACGCCGACATCGTCGCTTTTATCTATCGTGATGAAGTGTACAACAAGGAAACCGAGGATCGCGGCATCGCCGAGCTGATCGTCGCCAAGCATCGCGCGGGCGAGACGGCGACCGTCCGCCTGGCTTGGCTCGCGGAGTACACCTTGTTCGCGAATCTTGCGAATAATGCGCCGGGCAGTCCGGTTCCTTCTAACAACACAACCCGTTCTTACAAGGCGGACGACGTCGGTCTTTAATTCCTGAGGTGATTTCGATGCTTTCTTTCGAGGCGTATAAAGTTCTTCATATTGTCGGCGCATTGATGGCGGTGAGCGGGTTGATCGCGGTTTCCATGTTTTCGTGGGTGAATTCCGGCGCGAACGCCGCGCATCCGGCGAGAAAGCTCGCGGCAGCCACTCACGGATTCGGTCTCTTGATTATTTTGATCGCCGGTTTCGGGATGCTTGCGAGGCTGCAAATTCCCACGAATCAACCTTGGATCGCCGGAAAGCTGGGGATCTGGCTGGTTCTGGGCGGAATGGTCGCGCTTGCCCGGAGAATGCCGAAGAGAGCGCCGCTCATTTGGTTGGCGACTTTCATTTTGGCGGGGCTCGCGGCGGCTCTCGCGATCTATAAACCGTAGGTAGTCGTGGCCGGCGGTCATGACGCGGCCGCCTGACCGTCAACGTCTTGTCGCCTGCTTTGACGCGTGGATGTGCCATGGGATCTGTCATGGGATCTGATTGAGCCCGTCACGCAAGCAGTCTATACTCAGCGCTATGCCCAGCGTAGACGTCCAATCCCTTACTGAAGAGATCAAACAGAAAAGCGCGTTCGTGGACGCGATCTTAACCGAAGCTTCCAAGGTGATCGTCGGCCAGAGAGTTCTTCTCGAGCGGCTGCTCCTCGCGCTCTTATGCGACGGCCATGTCTTGCTGGAGGGCCTGCCGGGACTCGCGAAGACCCTGACGATCAAGACGCTGGCCGATATTATCCATGCCGATTTTCAGCGCATTCAATTCACGCCCGATCTCCTGCCCGCGGATCTGATCGGCACGATGATCTTCAATCAAAAAACGGGTGATTTTACCGCGAGAAAAGGCCCAGTTTTCACGAATTTGGTCCTGGCCGACGAAATCAACCGCGCGCCCGCCAAAGTGCAAAGCGCCTTGCTCGAGGCGATGGGCGAGCATCAGGTCACGATCGGCGAGACGACTTATCCGATGATCGATCCTTTCTGCGTCTTGGCGACCCAGAACCCGATCGAGCAGGAGGGAACGTATCCGCTTCCCGAGGCTCAGCTTGACCGTTTCCTCTTCAAGATCAAAGTCGGCTACCCGACGATGACCGAAGAGAAGAGCATTTTGAACCGGATGTCCGGCGTGACCCCGCCGAAGGCGGCGAAGGTTTGCCATCCCCAGACGATTCTCGACGCCCGCGAAGTCTGCTCGCGCATTTACATGGATGAGAAGCTGAAGGATTACATTTTGGCGATCATCTTCGCGACGCGTTTTCCGGAAAAAGTAGGCCTGCCGCAGCTGAAGCAGCAGATCTCGGTAGGCGCTTCGCCTCGCGCGACTTTGGGGCTCGCGCGCGCGAGCCGCGCCAATGCGTTCATTAATCATCGCGGTTTCGTGACTCCGGAAGACGTGAAGACGATCGCATACGATGTTTTGCGCCACCGAATTTTGGTTTCGTTCGAAGCCGAAGCAGAGGGAATCGACAGCGAGCAGATCGTGCGAAAGATCCTCGAACAAGTCGAAGTCCCTTAGGCTCTAAGAGGGAATCTGTCGCTTGTTGTCGGAAGAGCTCCTTAAGAAGGTCCATAGAATAGAGATCGCCACCCGCAAGATGGTCAGTGACGTCATGTCCGGCCAGTATAAAAGCCACTTCAAAGGCCAGGGCATGCAGTTTTCCGAGCACCGGCTTTACGTGGAAGGCGATGATATTCGTCATATCGATTGGAAGGTTTCCGCCCGCTCGCGCGATCCGATGATCAAAAAATACGAAGAGGAGCGCGAGCTCACGGTCTTCCTCGTGGTCGATGTCTCGAAATCCGGCGATTTCGGCTCGGCCGGCAAGCTGAAAGCCGAGGCCGCGGCCGAGATCGGCGGGATGCTCGCTTATGCGGCGATGCACTCCGGCGACAAGGTGGGCGCGTTGCTGTTCGCCGGTGACGTCGAGCTCATCATCCCTCCTCAAAAAGGCCAGAAGCACGTCTTGCGCATTATCCGCGAAATTTTAAGCCATCGTTCGACCAGCTCGGGCACCAACCTTCGGGGCGCCCTTGATGCCGCCGGCCGGATCATGAAGCATAGCGGGGTCGTTTTCGTGATCAGTGATTTCATCGCGAAGGGCTACGAGTCGGCGTTGAACCGCCTGGGGCGTCGCCATGACTTGATCGCGATCTCGATCGCCGATCAGCGGGAGCGCGAGATTCCGGACGTGGGCCAAATCCTGCTCGCCGACCCCGAGACCGGGGAAGAGCGCCTGGTGGATACCGGCTCTTACGCTTTCAAAAAGTGGCACAAAGAGTGGGTTGCCGTTCAAGATGCGCAAACCTTGCAGGCGCTGCGCGCGGGCAACGTGGAGTCGCTCCGGATTTCGACGCAAGAGGATTACGCGGAGGCCGTGATCCGGTTCTTTCGAATCCGCGCGAAAAGGCGGAAAAGATGAGAAAAGCATTATTTGCTCTCGTCGCGCTGTTCACGCCTGCGCTTGCTTGCGCGAGCGATCCCGGGCCGGCCGCTCAGAGCCCGGCCGCGCTGGTTTCGCCTTCGCCGGCGTCTGATGATTTTTTGCGTTTGACCGCTTATGATTTCGAGCGGCTGGCCGGCGGAAATCCGGCAAGCCCTCAGGTTGCGCGCGTGGGAGATGCTTTCGACCTCTCGATCGGTTCCATCACTCTTCCGCCGGCAGTGACGGCGCAAAGCCTTTCGTTGTTGTTGCCGCCCGGGAGCGCTTCTTTGGAAGACCAGGGGCTGGAGATCGAAAAGGTGACGGCGGCGGGCCAGGGGCTCACCGCGACGGTCGTTCCGATTCGTGCGGGCTCCCTGACTTTGCCGTCGCTTGCAATCGTAGCTTTGCCCGAAAAGAAGGCGATCGCCCGGACTAATCCGTTTTCGATCACCGTGGCCTCCGCTATTTCCGGCAGCGACCCGAAGCCGCAAGAGGCGGCGCCCTTGCAGCCGCCGGCGATGATCGCGTTTCCGACCTGGGTGATCGTCTCGGTGAGCTTCATCGGAGCTCTTTTGCTCGGTGGCCTTTTTTTCGCGCTCTACCGTTGGAGCAAATCGCGGTCCAAGCAGTTGCCGCCCGCGCCGGCCGCCCCGCCGCTCTCGGAGGACGAAGCGGCGCTCGCGGCATTGTTACAGGCCGAGAAGTCTGATTTGCTGTTGAAAGGCGAGTTCAAGAAGCATTCGTTTCGGGTTTCCGAAATTTTGAAGAGTTACATCGGCGGACGTTACGGGTTCGATGCCCCGGAATGCACCACGAGCGAGATTTTATCGCGTCTTGGAAGCATGACCGAAGGCTTCGCCTCGACTTTCGATTCAGGACAGCTCGCGAACCTGAAAGCGCTTTTCGAGTCCCTGGATCGGGTGAAGTTCGCGGATCATATCCCGACTTCCGAGGAGGCGGCGCAATTCGTTCCGACCGCCCGAAGGTTCGTGCTTGCGACCCGAAAGCGCAAGGTCATCACGTGAAAAGTTTCAGATGAGATTTAAAGACTGGTACTTTCTTCTGGCATTGGTTCTGATTCCTCTGCTTCACCGTTGGTGGATGGGGCGGGGAAGGCCCGCTCGCGTCTCGTTTTCGTTGCCGGTTCCCCGGGAGGCGGCCAGCTGGAATCCGCAGTTCATGATCCAGGTCATCAAATACGTGGGCCTTGCGCTGATGCTGGTGGCGATCGCCCGCCCGCAAACCAGCTATCGGAACACCGAGCGCACGGTCAGTGGCGTGGATATCATGATGCTGCTGGATCTTTCGGCCAGCATGAATATCGAGGACTTGGGGGAGCGCTCGCGAATCGATATCGCCAAGCAGACGATGGAGGATTTCGTCAAAGGCCGGCAGAACGACCGGATCGGCTTCGTGGCTTTTAGCGGCGAGCCGCTGACCATGGCTCCTCCCACGCTCGATTACGGCGTGGTCTTGAAGGCGTTGAGCGACGCGCATATCGGTTTGCTCCGGGACGGTACCGCGATCGGGGACGGCTTGGCCCTTGCTGTCAGTCATTTGCGGAATTCGAAAGCGAAAAGCCGCGTCGTCGTGCTTCTGACGGATGGCGATAACAACCTGGGCGAGGTCGATCCGGCCACCGCCGGGGAGATCGCGGCAGGCTACGGCATCAGGGTTTACACGATCGCTATTGGCAAAGAGGGCCGGGTTAAAATGCCGATCCGGACCCAGACGCCGTTCGGAGGCACGGTCACCACTTACCAATTTTTTGATAACGCTTTGAATCCGGAGCTGCTTCAGCAGATCGCGAAAGTCACCAACGGCCGTTTCTATCGCGTTACCGACGAAGAGACGCTCCAAGGCGTTTTTCATGAAATCGATCAGCTCGAGAAGAGCGAAATCAAATCGACCGAAAAGGTGAAGTACGACGATAATTACGGGCTGCCGCTGAAATGGGCCTTCGTCCTTTTGTCGATCGGGCTGGTGTTCGAGCTGGGCTGGCGGAGGGTAGTGCCGTGAGATTCGAGTCGCCGCATTGGCTTTGGTTGCTTTGGCTCGTACCGGTCGTTTTGACCTACGTATTCGTCGACGAACGGAGTCGTAAAAAGCGGTTCGCGAAGTTCGCCACGGAGCCGCTTTGGGGCGCGATCGCGCCGGAGGCGAATCTCGGGGCCCGGCGCCGAAAGGCGATGTTTTGGGCCGCTTCGCTCGCGTTTGTTCTGCTCGCCCTGGCAAGGCCGCAGTGGGGAACCCATGAAGAAGTCGCCCGGATGTCGGGGCAGGATGTGGTTGTCGCTCTCGATGTTTCGAACAGCATGGAAACCGAGGACGTGGTACCGAGCCGCCTGAAGAAGGCGAAGCATCTGGTCCGCAACATCGTCGATCATTTGGCCGGCGATCGCGTGGGGTTGATCGCTTTCGCGGGCAGCGCTTATCTGGCTTGTCCTTTGACGACTGATCTTGATTATGTCCTCGAGTCCTTGACCATTCAAAGCCCGAAAATAATCACCAATCAGGGCACCGACATCGAGCTCGCGCTTCAGACCGCTTACACGGCGTTGGACCGAGGCGCCGAGGAGCCGAAGGCGCGCGGTGGACAGCCCGCGCTTCCTTCGCGGGCCGTGATTCTAGTGACTGATGGCGAAGATCATGAAGGCGGCATGGATGAGATGGCGGCGAAGCTCAAGGCGGCCGGTATTCGCCTCTACATTTTCGGCGTGGGCACCGAGCGCGGTGGGCCGGTTCCGGTCCGCGACGACTCGGGCCAGCTTCAAGGCTATAAGCGCGATAGTCATGGGCAGTCGGTGGTCAGTACTTACCGTCCGAAAGAGATGCTTCGGCTTGCCGAGGCGGCGGGGGGAAAATACTGGAACGCGACTGAAGGAGAGGTCGAAGTGGGCGACCTTCTCCGTGAAATCGGCGGTATGGGGCGCACCGAGATGCAGGAGCACCATTACCTGGTTTACGAGGAGCATTTTCAGATCCCTCTGGCCATCGCGATTATTCTGCTCTTGCTCGAGATGAGTTTGTCGAGCCGACGCAAAGGCGCTGCTGCCGGGGCGTCCGCTTACGCTTCGATCCTCGTGCTTTCGCTGGGAACTTGGGCCGGCTCCGCATCCGCTCATGCTTCTCCGGTCGATACCTATTTGGAGAACAAGAAGGGCGTCGAAGCGTATACCGCGGGAAAGCTCGACGAAGCCAAGCAGCACTTCGGTGCCGCGCAGGCGCGCGAGCCTTCGCGGCCGGAGCTTTTTTACAACCAAGGCCTGGTTGAGCTCGGCAGCGGCGATGCCGATGCCGCGATCAGAAGCTTGGGTGAGGCCGCGCAGGGTAGCCTTTCGGCCGGAAACCCCGAGCTGCTGGCGAAATCGCTCTATAATTTGGGAGGCGCCTTTACGAAAAAGGGCGATAAGAGAAACGCCTTGCGGTCATATTTGGGAGCGATCGAGGCTTCCAAGGCGAGCCGCGATTCGAAGCTTGAGGCCGATGCTCGGAAGAATCTGGAGCTTCTGGGGCAAAAGCAGCCGCCTCAGCAGAAACAGCAGAATCAGCAGAACCAACAAAGCCAACAAAGCAAAAACGACCAGCAACAGAATCAGCAGCAGAATCAGAAAAACGGTCAAGATCAGAAGGATCAAAAAGACCAAAAGGACCAAAAAGACGGGCAAACCCCTCATTACGAGGATCGGCCCCAGAATCAGGAATTTAAATCGAAGAAGCTGTCGAAAGAAGACGCTGAACGGGTTTTTTCGGAGTTGAGTAACCGGGAACTCGATCTTCAGGTCAAGCAGAGAAAACAAAATGCGAACCGAAACAACAATCATGAAGATTGGTAAGACGACGGGTAGAAAACTGAGCCGGCTTTTGCTGTGCCTGCTGCTGAGTTCCGCGGCCCACGCGGCGACCGACACGGCGTTTACGGCCGAGGTCGACCAGAAAAATATCGGAATCGACGATACCGTCTCTTTGAAGCTGGGCCTGGTGACGGAGGGCGGGGCGAGCCTGTCTTCCCCGAGTTTCGAAGCGCCTGATTTCGACGTCGTGAATTCCTACGATTCCAGCTTCGTGGAGTCTTATTACGATTCCTCCACCGGCCGGTTCGGCATGAAGAATTCGCAGCAGGTGACCAAGGTTTTGAAGCCGAGCCGCGTGGGGGATTTGCACATTTCCCGAATCCAGATTCGCGTGAACGGTCAGGTCAAAACCGCTCCTGATATCGTCGTGCATGTCGGCTCGGCGGGCGCGGGCACTCCTCCGCCCCGCTCGTACGGCGGCGGCGGGGTCGGCTTGCGGGGCGCGGGAAAGCCGACGGCCGACAAAGTCATGCTTCGCGCGGAAGTCGACAAGAGCCGGGTTTACAAGGGCGAGCAGATCGTCGTGAGTTATTACCTTTACCGGCGCGTGAGAATGGTCAACGTGCAGGTCGATAAATTTCCGCAGCTGCCGGGATTTTTCCGTGAAGAGCTTGAAATGCCCGTGATGCAGCCGCGCATGGACAGCGAGTCGGTGGTCGTCGATGGCGTCGCTTATCAGCGCTCTTTGCTGACCCGTTACGCGGCCTACCCGCTGCAGGAAGGCGTGCTTTCCCTCGACCCGATGGCCGTGAAGTACACCTATTACGCCAATTCCGGCATGACCGACGACGGCGACGATCCGATTATGAATCTTTTCCGGTCGATGGCTCCGCGCGAGGCTTCGGTCGAAAGCCCTCCGGTCAAGATCGATGTGACTCCTCTCCCGACGGATGGTCGGCCTGCTTCGTTTTCCGGCGGCTTGGGGGATTTTACGGTCGTATCGGCAGTCGATAAAACCCAGGTCCGGGCGAACGAAGCGGTGACGCTGACCATTAAAATCGAGGGACGCGGCAATGTCGGGGCCGTGGGCGAGCCCAAGATCAAGTGGCCTTCGAATGTCGAGGTGTATGACACGAAGTCCTCGGCAAAAACGGCCCGCGGAGGCGTCGGATCGAAGATTTTCGAGATCTTGCTCATTCCGCGCACTCCCGGTGAGGTCACCCTTCCGGGCTCGGAATTCAGCTTCTTTGACCCGGCCAAGAAGCAATACGTCACCCGCACGACCGAGCCGATTAAAATCACGGTAACGGAAGCGGCGGCAGGCGGAGCGACCGGCGCTGCCGGCAACGCGACCTCTCCGGCGGCGCCCGCGGCGGCGGTTCCGTCGCAAGCTACGCCGACGCAGCCGCAGGAGGTGCGCGGATTGAAGCTTCCTTCGATCTCGTCGGAAAGTTTCGGCGGACTTCCTTTTTGGCGCATCATTTATTATCTCGCGTCCCTTGCTATTTTCGTGTTCGTCCTGATCGTGGGGCGGGATGTCGTGTGGCAAATTCGCTCCCGGGGCGCTCAGGTGCGCGTGATTCGCTTTCGCAACCAATCGAAAAGCTGGGATCGTTTACGTAAGATGGCGAAAGAGGCGACAAGCGCCACCGCCGGCCTTCCGTGGCTTGAGGTGGCGAAAGCCTATGAAATTCTGGAATCCCTCGTTTTTGACACCATCGATCAGGCTTATCAGGTCGGGGCGCGTTCTCTTCCCCGATCCGAGTTAAAGGCTATTTTGGTCGATGAGCGCGGTTTGGATGTTTCGCTTTGGAAGTCCATCGACGAGCTCTTGACCTTTTCGGAGGCGGTTCGTTTCGGAGGCTCCGGAAGCTTGGAGAACCAAGCACGTTCGGAACTGGATCGCTGGGTTACTACGGCGAAAGATCTTTCCGAACGTATTGCTACCCGGCGCTGACCGGCGCCAATTGGTGCCAATCCGTGAGTGTTGAAAGTTCCGGCCCGAACCGCTATAACGTTCTCAGGATCTGGCATGGAGACCAGATTCTCAATTGAAAATCAGTGTAAAAGTCTGAATGGAGAACAGTATGACCATTGGAACTGGAGCCCGCGCTCGCTTTGAGGCAATCCGTGATGTGAACACTCGTACGCCGCGTAAGTTCGATCCGCCGCGTGACGAGCATGGAAAGCGACTCCGCGTTTCAGAGTTTTACGGCCAGAACACTTTCGATCTGAACAAGATGAAAGAGAAGCTCCCCAAAGACGTTTACACGAAAATTCTTTCGACCATCGAAACCGGCAAAAAACTGGATCAGGATATCGCCAATTCGGTCGCCAACGCGATCAAGGAATGGGCGCTCAGCCGCGGCGTCACCCATTTCTGTCACTGGTTCCAGCCGCAGACCGGAACGACGGCGGAAAAGCACGACGCCTTTCTGTCCTATGACGACAATGGGCGGACGATCGAGAAGTTCAGCGGCGCGCAGCTGATCCAGTCCGAGCCCGATGCCTCGAGCTTTCCCTCCGGCGGTATGCGCACCACTTTCGAAGCGCGCGGTTACACCGCATGGGATCCGACGAGCCCGGTTTTCATCGTCGAGCACACGAACGGAAAAACCCTGTGCATTCCTTCTGTTTTCATCAGCTATCACGGCGACGCTCTTGACGAAAAGACCGCGCTGATGCGCAGCATGGAAGTCGTTTCGCAAAAAAGCTGCGAGCTTCTGCACCTGCTCGGCGAAACCGGCGTGAAGCGTATTTTGCCGACTCTTGGCGCCGAGCAAGAGTACTTCCTGATCGACCGCGCCTTCGCGAGCCTGCGTCCCGATCTCGTGATGACGGGACGAACCCTGATCGGCGGTCAGCCTCCGAAGGGCCAACAGCTCGAAGACCATTACTTCGGCTCGGTTCCCGCCCGCGTTCAGGCTTTCATGAGCGAAGTCGAATACGAGCTTTATAAGTTGGGTGTGCCGGTGAAGACCCGTCACAACGAAGTGGCGCCCAGCCAGTTCGAAACCGCGCCGATTTTCGAAGAGGCGAACATCGCGACGGACCATAACCAGCTCACGATGGAGATTTTGCGCCGCGTGGCGCTTCGTCACAATTTCTCGGTGCTTTTGCACGAAAAACCGTTTGCCGGCATCAACGGCAGCGGCAAGCACAACAACTGGTCGCTGGCGGTCACCGCGAGCGGGCCGGATCATGACGGCGAGAACCTTCTGGAGCCGGGCAAGAGTCCGCATAAGAATCTGCGGTTCCTGCTCGTGCTGACGGCGATTCTCAAGGGCGTGCACAAGCATGCCGGCATCTTGCGCGCGAGCATCGCGTCCGCGGGCAACGATCACCGCTTGGGGGCGAATGAAGCTCCTCCGGCGATCATCTCCGTGTTCCTCGGCGAGCAGCTGAGCCGCATTCTCGATGCGATCGAAAGCGGCACGGTTTCGAACATGTCCGCCGAGCAGGCCGTGATCAAATTGGGCGTCGGAAAGCTTCCCGAGGTTTCCCGCGACAATACCGACCGCAACCGCACCTCGCCGTTCGCCTTTACCGGCAATAAGTTCGAGTTCCGTGCGGTTGGATCGTCGGCATCCACCGCGTTCCCGGTGACTTTGGTCAACGCCGCGGTTGCCGATGGTTTCTCGGAAATCACGGAAGCGCTCCGCGCGAAGTTCAAGACCGCGAAGTCCAAAGAAGCCGCGATTTTCGAAGTACTCGTCGACGCGATCAAAGAAACCCGTAACGTTCGCTTTGAAGGAAACGGTTACTCCGAGGAGTGGGTAAAGGAAGCCGCCAAGCGTGGATTGCCGAATCTCCGAAAGACGCCGGAAGCCCTGGCCGAGCTGGTCAGCGAGAAGTCGAAGCAAACTTTGACGAAGCTGGGAATTTTCTCGGAGGCGGAGCTCGTTTCGCGCTATCACGTCAGAGTCGAGCGCTACGTCAAAAATTTGCTGATCGAGGCGGAGAGCTTGCGCGCCATGGTGGACACGCAGGTATTGCCCGCGTGTCTTGGATATCATGCCAATTTGGCACAGGGGGCGGTTGCTGCCAAGGCGGCCGGCTTGACCACGCCATCTCTCGAAACCGCGAATAAGCTTTCGACTCTCTTGGGTAATTTGCAGGCCAAGAGAGCGGCGTTTGAGAAGGCTTTTCACAAGGTCGAAGGACTGGCTCAAGAAGACGAGAAGGCGCTTTCCCTTTGCAATGAGGTGGCGCCGCTGATGGCTGAAACCCGCGCGGTTTGCGATGAACTGGAAGCCATCGTGGCGGATGATTACTGGCCTCTGCCAAAGTACCGAGAGATGTTATTCTTAGCTTAATGAAGAATCGATTGGCCGAAAAATCGTGGCGGGCGATGCGCGCGTGGTATGACCGCCGGAAAACGGAGCCTGGCCTGACCGGCCAGGTTCTGCGTAAGTGGCGCCGTTTTTATCTCGGCTCGTTCCGCCCCGATTATATCGCCAAATCCATCGCTGAGAATCGTACCGGCGATTGCCACCGATGCGGCGCTTGCTGCGAATTGATTTATAAATGCCCGTTTTTGGGGCGGGATGCGCAAAAGCTGCCATACTGCCGCATTTACGGGGATCTTCGACCGGCGAATTGCCGGAATTATCCGTTCGACGAGGTCGATTCGGAAGTCGAACAGTGCGGTTTTAAATGGAAGTAGTGCGGGGAATTCAGAATCTCGGAATTCGCGATTCGAGGCGGGCGGTCGTCACGATCGGCAACTTCGACGGCGTTCATTTGGGGCACCAGGAAATTTTTCGCCTGACGATCGAGAAGGCGAGGGCCAGCGGCGGGATCGCGGTTGCTTATACGTTCCGGCCTCATCCGCAAGTCGCCCTGCATCCCGGCGCGAATGTTCAGCTTCTTTCGACTTATGACGAGAAGCTCGATCTGCTCGAGGCGGCCGGCCTGGACCTCGTCATTGAAGAGCCGTTCAGCCGCGAATTTTCCACGATCGCGCCCCAGCAATTTTTCAATGACATCATTATAAGGCTTTTGAATGCCGAGGCGGTCGTGGTCGGATACGATTTCGCGTTCGGCAGGGAAAGGCAAGGGCATCTCGAGGCGCTCGAAAGGTTCTGCAAGGACGCCGGAGTGGAACTGACGGTGGTGCCGCCTTTGCGGGTCGGCAACGAAGTCGTTTCGAGCTCCCGGATTCGGCAGCATCTTCTGGCGGGCGAGGTCGACTTGGCGCGCAGGCTTTTGGGGCGCAGCTTCTCCTATCGGGGCATCGTCAGCCGCGGCGAGGGGCGGGGACGGAAGCTGGGGTTTCCGACCGCGAACCTGTCGCTCGATAACAAGCTGGTGCTTCCTTACGGCGTTTACGCGACTTGGGCGGTTTGCGAATCCTTGTTTCCGGGGCGCCCGATCCCGAGCGTGACCAATATCGGCGTGCGCCCGACGTTTGATGACGAAACCAAACATCCTCAGGCTATGGCCGCTCTGGTCGAAACCCACCTGCTCGGCGAAAGCGTCGATCTTTACGGCAGCCTGCTTGAGGTGAGGTTTGAAAAGCGTTTACGCGAAGAGCGGCGCTTTTCCGGGATCGACGCTTTGGTCGCTCAAATCGCCCGCGACGCGGATGATGCGCGCGTCGCGCTCGGCGCGACTAAATAGAACATCCGTCAGATTTATGGCGACCCGACTCGTTGACAGAGTTCGCCCGTTTCTTCACAATTTATAGGTTAACTTCTAACTCGTAAAAAGGTCATGTCTAGAGCACTCGCGGAACTGCTTCTTAAAGATAAGATCATTAACCAGGCGCAATTCGCCGAGGCGGATGCCTTGGCGAAAGGCGGGAAGAGCTATATCCGCGCCCTGATCGAGAAGAAGTACCTCGCCGAGACCAAGCTTCTTTATTACCTCAGCCAGAAATTCGGGTTACCCAGCATCAATCTCGCGAAGTTCGACGTCAGCCCGGAAGTGATCAGAGTCATGTCGCCGGATCTGGCCAAGCGCTCGCATGCGATCCCGATCCAGATGAACAAGGGCACCCTGGTCGTCGCGATCTGCGATCCCGTCGACACCAACGCGATCGAAACTTTGCGCTTCACCCTGAAGATGAGCGTCGAGCCGGTTTTGACTTCCGTTTCCGCGTTCGATGCGGCGATGCAGAAGTATTATTCCGGCGCCGCGGCGGCGGAAGCCGCGATCGAAACCTTCAAAAAGCAGTCGAGCGAGAACAAGGAAGAAACCCAGAACGTGGAGATGGTCCAGGTCCACGATATCGAAAGCAACTCGAACGCGAACGACGCGCCCGTGATCGCGATGGTGAACGGCTTGCTTTCGGAGGGAATCCGGAGAAACGCCAGCGATATCCATGTGGAGCCTTACGAGAAGAGATTTCGCGTCCGCATGCGGATCGACGGCGCCATGCAGGAGATCACGCAGGTACCGATCGAGTTGAAGCGCGCGCTGGTCGCCCGCATCAAGATCATGTCGCGGATGGATATCGGCGAAACGCGCGTGCCGCAGGACGGGCGCATCAAATTGCGCTACGGCGGGCGCGATGTCGACTTCCGCGTGAATGCCATGCCCACTCTTTTCGGCGAGAAAATCGTCCTGCGTATGTTGGCGCAAGGAAACCTGCAGCTGGATCTCATGAAGCTGGGCTTCGAGGCGGGACAGTTGGAGGTTTTCAAGAAGGGTATATCCGCTCCGAACGGAATGGTCCTGGTTACCGGGCCCACCGGCTCGGGGAAAACGACCACGCTGTATTCCGCGCTCTCCGAGCTGAATAAGGTCACGGATAACATTTCCACGGCGGAAGACCCGGTCGAATATAACCTCGAGGGCGTCAACCAGGTCCAGATCCAAAAGGAAATCGGGCTGACCTTCGCGAACGTCTTGAGATCCCTGCTTCGACAGGACCCGGATATCATTCTGGTCGGCGAAATTCGAGACTATGAAACGGCCGAGGTCGCCATTCAGGCGGCATTGACCGGTCACTTGGTGCTGTCGACTTTACACACGAACGACGCGCCGAGTACCATCGTGCGCTTGATCAATATGGGGATCGAGCCGTTTTTGGTGGTTGCCTCTCTCAATACGGTGGTTGCCCAGCGCCTGCTTCGGACGATCTGCCCGAAATGCAAAATCGACGCGCCGGTGCCGAAAGCCAAGGCGGCGGAGCTTTTCCAGGCGTCGGGGCTTCCTCCGGAGTACGCGGACCGGGCGAAATTCGCCCGCGGCAAAGGATGCAGCTTCTGCTCGAACCTGGGGTACAAGGGACGGGTCGCGATTTATGAGGTCCTGGATTTCACGCCGGCGCTCAAAGAAATGGTCCTTCGGGGGGACAGCGCGATCGAATTCCGAAAGCAGGCCATCAAGGACGGAATGCGCACTTTGAGAATGAGCGCGATCGCCAAGGCTTCCGAAGGCGTGACCACGATCGAAGAAGCGCTTTCCTTAACGATGGAGTCGTGACGAATGGCTAAACATGTCGGGCTGCAAACTTTATTGAAGACGATGGTTGAGCAGGATGCGTCCGACCTTCACATCACGGTCGGCATTCCTCCGGAATTCCGTATCGCCGGAAAAATGGTCAAAGTGAAGATGGAGGCGTTGAACGGCCAGGAGACCCGGGATCTTTGCTACTCCATTTTGAATGACTCGCAGAAGGCCGAGCTCGAAAAAAATCTGGAAATCGACTTTTCTTTCGGGATCAAGGATCTGGCCCGCTTCCGCGGCAATCTTTTCTTTCAACGGGGTGCGGTGGCCGGAGTTTTCCGCCGCGTCCCGATCGTGGTTCCTGATTTCGACAGCCTCGGGCTCCCTCCGGTGCTCAAGGAGATCATTCGCCGGCCCAACGGCATGATTCTCGTCACCGGGCCCACGGGTTCCGGCAAGTCGACCACTTTGGCGGCGCTGCTGGATCTGCTGAATCGCGAGGAGCATGGTCATATTCTCACGATCGAGGATCCGATCGAGTTCGTTCACCCGCATAAGAATTGCGTCATCAACCAGCGCGAAGTCGGCGTGGACACCAAGAGCTTTCCCTCCGCGATGAGACGACTGCTGAGACAGGACCCCGATTACGTGCTGGTCGGCGAATTGCGCGATAACGAAACGATCGAGATGTGCATGAACACGGCGGAAACGGGGCATCTTGTTTTCGGCACGCTCCATACCAACAGCGCGGTTCAGTCGATCAATCGCCTCATCAGCGTGTTTCCCGCTCATCAGCAGCCACAAGTGCGCCAGGTATTGTCTTTCATCCTGCAGGGGGTGGTTTCCCAGCAGCTTATCCCCAGGAGCAACGGAAGCGGCCGCGTGCTCGCTCTTGAGATCATGATTCCGAACGCCGCCATCCGGAACCTGATCCGCGAGGACAAGCTGCACCAGCTTTATTCGGTCATGCAAAGCGGGCAGGAGCACACCGGAATGCAGACGATGAATCAGTCGCTCTTGCAATTGTTCAGGCAAGGGGCTTTGTCGCGGCAGCATATTATGGAGTACAGCCATGCTCCGGAAGAGCTCGAAAAGATGATAAAGGGCCTGAATGGCTGATTTCACGTATCGCGGAGTCGACCGCGCCGGAAAGAAAGTCGAAGGGAAACTGGACGTGAGCAGCGAGGGCGAGCTTCGCATGACCCTTCGGGGCATGGGCATCCGGCCGGTGATGATCCGCCGTATCGGAGCCATGGCAGGCGGCGGAGCGACCGCGTCCAAGAAGAAAGGGGTAGGGTCGAAGCTTTCGGTTCCGGTCAAGGTCTCGATTCTGTTTACCCGGCAATTACAGCTGTTAATCAGCTCCGGCATTCCCCTCGTGCAGGCGCTTGAAATGCTGACGGATCAGACGACTCACGTAGGAATGCGAGCGGCGATCAGCGAAATTCGGGAAAGAGTGTCGGGAGGGGCTTATCTCTGGGAGTCGCTCAATGCCTATCCGCGGGTCTTTCCAAAACTGTACGTCGCGCTGATGCGCGCGGGCGAGAATTCCGGTTCGACCGACTCGATGCTGAAGCGACTCTCGAAATACCTCGAAGACGAGGATCGGCTTCGCCGCATGATTCAAAGCGCCATGATGTATCCGATGATCGTTTTGTGCATCGGTTTCGGCGTGGTCGCCATGATGCTGGCTTTCGTCATCCCGAAATTCGAGGAGATGCTGAAGCAGGGGAACCAGGAGCTTCCGGACATCACGCAGTTCGTGATCAATTCATCCCACTTCTTTCAGCACAATTTCCTGGTCATTATGGGTTGCATCTTCGGCGGCGGTTACCTGATTAAGAGGTTCGTCGCGACTGAGGAAGGACGTTCCATTAAAGACCATATTCTTTTCAAGGCGCCGCTATTCGGCACTCTCGCGCAAAAAGCCGGCGTCGCCCGGTTTTGCCGCACCCTTCAAACGCTTCTCGCCGCGGGCGTCAACCTGATCGACTCGATCGATATTTGCAAGGCCTCGGCCGACAACGCGGTTCTCGAGGAAGCGATCGGCAAGATCCGCGGCGATATCGAGCAGGGC
Organism: Oligoflexia bacterium; assembly: GCA_031292385.1. Classification (GTDB taxonomy): domain Bacteria; phylum Bdellovibrionota; class UBA1018; order UBA1018; family UBA1018; genus JARLHE01. The sequence continues at coordinate 108,331 of JARLHE010000041.1, read as the reverse complement.
AAAACGCTCGGATCGGTATTGAATCAAATGGCGGTGTTTCCGAAAATGGCTTCCCAAATGATCATGGTCGGTGAAAGCACGGGTAATCTCGACAAGAGCCTGGATAAGATTGCCGACTTCTTTGAATCGGATGTGGAAGTGCTGGTGGGCGGAATGACCAAGATGATCGAGCCGATCGTCATCGTCGTTTTGGGCGGGCTTGTCGGGGCGATCATGCTCGCGATGTATATGCCGATTTTCAAAATGGCCGGAGGTGTCGGTTAATGGCAAGTACAGTAGGTCGCGAGATTATCGGTCAATCCAAGCCCGTTCATGACATGCTGAAGCTCATCGCGAGAATCGCTTCGTCAAAGACGAATGTCCTGATTGTCGGCGAGAGCGGCACCGGAAAAGAGCTGGTGGCGAGGTTAATTCATGATTCCGGTCCCTTGAAGGGCAAGGCGTTCGTGCCGGTGAATTGCGGCGCGATCCCGGAGAACTTGATCGAAAGCGAGATGTTCGGTCATAAGCGGGGCAGCTTTACGGGGGCAGTCGCCGACAAACCGGGGCTTTTCGAGGCGGCAAACGGCGGCACCCTGTTCTTGGATGAGGTGGGGGAACTTCCGCTCGCGCTCCAGGTGAAGCTTCTTCGGGCCATTCAGGAGCGGATTTTCAGGAGGGTAGGGGGAACCGAAGACATTCGCGTCGACGTACGGATCATCGCCGCGACCAACCGCGATCTTGAAGCGGCGGTCGCGAAGGGAACGTTTCGGGAAGACCTGTATTACCGGCTCAATGTGCTTTTGGTCCGTACCCCGCCGCTTCGCGAGCGCAAAGGCGATGTGCACATTCTCGCGGAGAGCTTTTTGAAGCGCTTTTCGGACCGGTCGGCCAAGAAGCTAGCCGGGTTCGAGCCCGCCGCCATGGCGGCCCTCGAGTCTTATTCATGGCCTGGCAACGTTCGCGAGCTCGAAAACGTGATCGAGCGCGCGATCACGCTCGAAAATCACGACGTCGTGACTTTCGACGCTTTGCCGTCCGGTATCCGCAAGGCGCACGCTGCGGCTAGCGGAACGCCGAAAGCGGATGCGGCGGCTTCGCCCGGAGCTCCGTTCATCTCCATCGCGCACCCGGACTTCACTCAAGGCCCCATCGATCTTCCGACGATTCTTCGTGACGTCGAGAAAAAGTTCATGGATGCCGCGCTCACAGCGAGTGGTGGCGATTCTTCCAAAGCTATGACACTTTTAGGGATGAGTACGGAGACCCCTAAAGGTGGAAGGGAAAGAAAGCCTAAATAGCGCTCGGGATCGGATTTGGATACGGGGCGCGCTCATCGCGGGCGCGGCCCTGAATTTCTTCATTCATTGGCCGCTCATCGTTCACGATCCGATCACCACCAGGGACGATCATCTCCTCATCGATCCTCTCCTGAAAATCAGCTCGCTTCGCGATTATTTTTCGGCGTTGCGCGACGGCGCGATCTTCGATGTCCAGCCGCTGCGCGATCTGGGCTTCTGGCTCAATATCAAAGCGAGCTATTTCTTCGGCTTCGGCACCTTTCACCTGACGAACGTGTTTCTTTGGATCGCCTGTCTCGCCGTCAGCTCAAGGATCGTGTCCAGGGAAATCGGCAACGCCCGGATCAGCGCGTTTATCGTTCTTTTGCTGGCGATCCATCCCGCGATGGCCAATTCGGTCGCGTGGATCTCGGCGGAGAAGCACCTATGGGCCGCGCTTTTCGCGCTTTTGGCCACGGACATTCTCTTATCGCATCCGAGCTCAAAGCAGGCCCCTTGGAAGGCTGCGGCCATGTATTTTTTCTCCCTTCTTGCGCAGCCGATTCATATTTTTATCCCGCTGTGGTTCCTGCTTCGAGGAGTTTTGGCCCGCCAGTCGGCGTTCGTCCGGGCGGCGGCCGTTTGCGCGCCCGTGAGCGCCCTCTTCGCGGCAATCAATATTTATTATTACCGGGTTATTTATACTTCAATCGCTCCGACCTCGAAATTCGCCCAGATCAGCTTGGCGGATTCGATCGGTATGCCGCCCCTTTCGGTCGGGAGATGTTTGATCCAGCTTGCCGCGCCCTTTTGGCTATCCGCGGAATACTATCTGGGCAGTAAGCCGAATCTGGTCGGGCTGATCTTATTGCCGATCTTCGCTTGGGTATGTATTAAGCGGCTTGGCTGGCGCTTCGCGGTCATCTGGCTTGTTTTTACGTTCTTGCCGGTAACCTGGCTCGCCCTGGCCAGAACGAACATTTTCGCCTCGGATAGTTATTTACTTCTTTCCGCCACCGGATTCGCGGTTTTGGTCGGGCGCCTCATCGAGCCTTGGGTCGCGCGTTCGGCGATGAGCCGCAGGGTTTTCGCGGCGGCCGGAATTTTAATTGCGGTTATATTCTACTGGGCATCGGCCCGGCAGTCCTTCACTTGGAGGTCGGATGACTCCATTTTCGAGAACATCTTTCGCGTGGAAAAGACGCCGCATAGCGAAGCTTATATCGGCCTGCGGCTTCTCGAGCGACAGCGCTATGACGAGGCACTCGAGCTCGGGAAAGAATTGATCCAGTGGGCGCCCAGCGACCCGGCGACATCGATTTTTTACGCGCGCGCTGTCTATCTGAGCCCCCGCCTTTCAGATGATCAGAAACTGGACCTACTCAAGCAAGGGCGCGGCGTCGGAAAATGGCCGGATTACTATGCATCCATTCTGTCTGCGAAAAAACGGGATTTTTGGAGAGCGTACGTCTTGGCGCAGGACTCCGTTCAAGCCGGCCGCGGCGCTTTCGGTAAAGCTTTGGAATCCGCGGTGGCCGAAACCTACAGCTACTGCGGGCACGTGCGAGCCGCCCAGATTTGCGATGAAATGGTGAATCAATACCGTCGAAGCGCCCGGAATTGGTCTGAGCCGGAGTTTCAAAGGCGGCTGGGTGAAATAAACCAGGCGGAAAAGGCAGCGATGACCAGCACGAATCCAAAGCCCTGAAGCCAGCGTGTCCAGGCGGGAATTTGCGCTTGGTCGCGGATTTCGATCAGATGGTGGCCCATCGGAACGACTATCCCGGTGAGCGCACCGTAGATGGGGAAAACGGGTAACTTTTCTGATCGATCGATATTCGCATCGAAGCTCGAGACGAAATTCATGGCTACCGCCAGTACGCATGGAGCAGGGCTTACGGTTTCGATATGGACTCCTTGCGCCGGGTCCAAGGCTTCGATTTTGATGAGACGAGCTTTTTCGCAGATTTCCTTCGGGCCGACGCGGCTCAAAAGTTCTCGAGTTTCCGGTCTGATTGCGGGGTCATTCTGCAAATACCACGCATCTTTCCCGTCCCAGAAACGGAGCTCATGAGCAAGGCTCTCATATGATCCCGTCGGGCTGGCCTGACTCGCGAACCACGCTCCGCCCCGGTCGAGATGAGTCGGTACGACCTTTGGCTTTCCTTGGGCTTCGGTCGCGCGATAGCGTACATTGTAAAGTGACGCGAGTGTTTCAAACGCGGGCGTATTGCCGAAATGGTAATTCATCATGGTGCCGCTGGGATCGCTTTCTCCGCGCACGGCATCGACGAGGTCATGAAACCTTCGGTTGGCTTGGAGATATCCGTCGATGCTGGAAAGTCCCAGCGCCATGGGCGTATTGGTCGACCAGGGCGGAACGGTGAAGTCGAGGACAATTCGCGTTAAGGGAGAAGCAAGATCGGGCGCCTGCTCCAGGATCGAACGACGGATACTTTCCGTAGTGGATGTCAACGACGGCATATCGATGTGCGCCGTCATTCTTTCGTGAAAGGCGTGAAGAGAAAGACCGGCCAGAAGAAGGATGATCCCTTCTTTTTGATATTTCCGAAGATGGACGGAAAAAACGATGGCTGCCAGTATCCAGGCGGTGGCCTCCAGGCCCCAGTCGACCATTGGTCCAAAATTTGGCAGCAGCGCGATGGCAATCGATGCCGCCCCTGCCGCCAGCAGAAGCGGGGCTCGTTTTTTTAGATCATCGCCGTTTTCGCGGCCTTTCGATAGCAGCGCGGACTCGGCCACGATGATGACCGCGAACAGAAAAGGCAGGATCGCGCGCGCGGGTACCCGAAAAAGCCGAAGCGGCGGAAGCAAAGCCAAGAGTAGATTCGAAAACGGAAACATATCGGTGCTGAAGCAGAGCGCAAGTCCCAAGCTGATCAGCATACCGATGGCGAGTCCTCGGGCTCGTTTCCAGCGGAACGAAAGCGCGATGAATAGCAAAGGCCCGATTGGATAATTGATTTCGTGGTGGAGGGGAGTCGGGGTTGCCTGAGGGATGGCGCGTATCGTCCAGGCGAGCGATTGAAGCCAATCTTGCCATTTTGAAACGTAGTAGCTGAAAGTGACGGGGCCGCTTGAAGAGCTCCGGGCGAAGTCAGTGCCCATCGCGTTGGCGATCATGCCCCAATATCCGGGCAGCGCGATGCAGAGCGCGGCGACCGGAACCGCGAAGGCCGCCAAGAGAGCGGTCATTGCCGGTTTGGATCGGAGAGTGTTCTTGACGAAGAAAAAACCGCCGATTGCGATGGGTGCGCCGAAAATCACGCTGTAAACGACTGCTTGTTGGCCGCTGCCGCGGATCGCGTGAATTAAAACCCCGAGGCAGACCAAAGCGTGGAGCGCCGTGAAGGTTTGAGCGGCGACGGAAAGCGCGAGCGAGGCGAAGACCAGGAAAAACATGGCGCCCAAGAGATGGCTTTCGTGCCCATAGGGCAGGGTCCAACCTAAAAACGGTGAAAATGCGGCCAGCGTCGCGAGCCCTATCCGTGTCGTCAAACTTGACGACGGCTCTTCATTGGGTGCGGCCAAAATGGCAAGATCTCTCGCCGCTTGTAGCGTGAGAAAGGCGAATGCGGATTGTATCGCGAAGATCAGGGTATTCAGCCCGGCGACGGGAGAAAGCCCAATGCGTGCGGCCCATTGCAGAAAAGGCAAGGTTCCAAGAATATCGTGGATCTTGGCACCGCCCTGAACTCCAAGGCGGTAAGTCAGCTGAGTCCAGTCGCCTCCGAGCGCAAACAACTCCCGGGCTTGGAGGTAGAAAACCTGAATGCCGTCGTGGTTTTCGATGAGAGTCCCGGGGTGCCAAGAGAGAAAAAAGTACCAAAAAAAAGGCGGAAGCATCAAGCTGATGATGAGATCAGCTAATTGCCTCCGCCCGTCCAGTCTGGAAGAATCCAAATTAGATACCGCTAGCTGTATTCAGGAGCGCCTTTTGTTGATTAATGGTCCAGACGTCAGCCGCCACGACATTCGAAATATTGCCGGCAGCCTCGGCTGTGAACGTGGTTGCATTGATCGCCGATGCGGTGAGGGTCGCATCAGTGACCGTGACGCCGGTGCTTTTGTTTTGCTCTAAATTGGCCGCATAAGCGGTATCAGATGTTGTCGCGGTCCATGCGACGCCGGCGGCTGTAAAAGGTGTCGTAAGATTGCGACAAGTGGCGCCAGGAACCCCTACGTTGCCGTTATAGGAGTAAGTGTTGCATTGTGTGCCCGTGCCGCTGCCGCCGCATACGGCATTGGCGGTGACGCTTTGCTGGAAACCGAGCGCATAGTAATGATTCGATCCATCCGGAGTGTAACCGGCTTGCGCAAGGCACGAGGTATAGGTCGAATTCTCAGCCGAAAAGGATTGCTCCGCCGTGAAGATCGAAGCCAAGGCGATCTTCGCTTCCGTCGTGCGGCTCTTCGCTTGATATTTGATGAAATTCGGGATCGCTACCGCGGCGAGAATGCCGATGATCGCGACCACGACCATGAGCTCGACCAGGGTAAAACCCTGATTGGCTCGTTTGACTAATTTCTTGATACGTCCTGCGTTTTTCATTTTTTTACTCCGACCTTTTCTGGCCTAATAGTTTAAAATCATATCGTGACATCAAAATGGTTGCTTTAATACAAAGTGTAGCAGCCCAGGCGATGGTGACAATATCCATTTTTTTTGCATGTGTCCGAAGAGCCCTGGCAAAAATATGAACATAGGTCGGTCGTTGACAATTCGTTCTGTACTAATTTTGGCCTTGTTGCTTGCGGTCCAGATCAGCGCCGATTCCGTGCTTCGGCGGAAAAGCTACGTTCCCGTGACCGCGCCGCCGGAGCGGGGTTCGCGTTGGGATCCCGAAATTTTCAGCATCCTGTCTTTTGGCCAGCTTCCGGCGGCGATTGATTCGATTTGGATTGATGTTTTGCTGGATGACCGAATCGCGAAGGTTCCCCGATGGATGCACGCCAGTATTTTTTACGATCTCGATCTGGTAACCCGTTTGGACCCGGCGTTTTATCAAGCCTACCATGCGGGAGCCAATTTATTGGCGGTTGTCCGAGATGATATAGCGGGCGCGAAGGAGCTGATTGAGCGCGGGGACGCCTATCGCAAAGAACAGCTTCCGCATCAGTCACCGGAATTTCAGGCGGACTATTGGCCTTATCCTTGGGCGATCCCTCTTCTGGGAGGTTATATCGGCCTTTTCGAGGAAAACGATATTCCTAGCGCTGCCCGGTATTTTAAGGAGGCAGCCGAAGTGCCCGGGGCTCCCGGCTATCTTCACAACCTCGAAATGCGATTGAGCCGTCCCGGCGGAGAGTATGACGTCGGGCTCCGTCTCCTGAATCACATGATCGCTTCCGCGCCGAATACCACGGCCAAGCAAGAGCTCATTTCGCGTCGCAATTCTTTGATGGTGGGCCAGTACCTCTTCGATATGAACCATGCCTTTAAGGGCTTTCTTTCCGCGAATCGGAACTACCGAAGCCAGGCTTCGGTGTCATCGGCTCAAATGGAGAAGTATTGGCATGAATTCATGAAGTCGGGACGCTATGCCGCGCTCGATCCTTGGGGGGGCCGGCTTTGGATCGATCAGAGCGGGCGGGTGAACACGACGACCGCCCATGAGAAGGTGTTTGGTCTGGACGGAGCGGACTGAATCCTCTAACGTTTGAAACAGCGATGGCAGAACTTCTGGAAATCTCGCATGTTGAGCAGGTTTTTCGCTCCGGCTTTTGGATGGCTCGCACCCAAGTGCTTCACGATGTTTCGCTGTCCGTCCCGGAACGTTCGATCTTCGGTTTTCTCGGGGCCAACGGCGCCGGGAAAACCAGCCTCATTCATTTGATTGTCGGCATTCGAAGGCCCACTGCGGGCACCATTAAGCTTCGGGGAGAGGAAACCTGGCGGCTCGAGCAGAAGGCCCGCATCGGTTATTTGCCCGAGAGGCCCTATTTTCACGAACATCTGACTGGCGAGTCGTTATTGCGGTTTTTCGGCGCGCTGTCCGGCATGTCCCGCCTTCAGATCGCCGCCCGCATTCCCGTCGTGCTATCGGCGGTCGGTATGACCGCGGCCCGCAAGATCGAGCTTCGCAAGTATTCGAAAGGCATGCTTCAGCGAATCGGGATCGCGCAGGCGATATTGCATGATCCCGAGTTTTTGGTGCTCGATGAGCCCATGAGCGGGCTTGATCCGCTGGGGCGAAAGGAAATGCGCGAGCTGATTTTAAGCCTGGCCTCCGAAGGCCGCACGATATTTTTCAGTTCGCATGTCATTCCCGATGTCGAGGCGATTTGCGATCGGGTGGCCTTGATTCAGAAGGGGCGCTTGGTCGGCTGCGGTTCGATCGGCAGCTTTCTCGCTCAAGGGCCGCGCCAAACGGAGATCGCCTTCAGCGGGCTCGATGTCGCGACCGCGGAGGCGAGCGGACGATTCACGAGCGTGAGAAGCATCCCGGACGGCGTCCGCGCCACCGTCTCGAGCCAGGAGGCGGTAACCTTGGCTTTGTCGGATCTCTTGTCCCGCGGAGCGCAGGTTCTCTGGGTCAGTCCGATTCGCCCTTCGCTGGAATCCTTTTTCGAGGAGCCCGCAAAGTGAGTCATCGCGCCGAAACCAAGATCCCTTCCGCTTTGGATACCGCCGGCGCCGTCGCGAAAGTGACTTTTTTCGAGATCATGCGCGACAAGGTTCTTTATAACGTCTTGATCTGCGGCATTTTCCTGATCGTCCTGGGGCTTCTCGCCTCGCGTCTTTCCTATATCAGGCCCGAGCGGATTCTCCTCGATTTCGGGCATTCGGCGATCGCTTTATCCTGCGCCTTGATCGCCATTTTCCTCGGTTCCGGGCTGATTGGCCGAGAATTCGAACGCCGCACGATTCATATGGCGCTATCCCGCCCTGTTTTGCGCTCGCATTTCGTGTTCGGAAAATTTTTAGGCATATGCGCGGTGATTACCGCCAACTGGCTGCTTTTCCTGGTCGCTTACTTGGGAATTCTTTTTCTCATGCGCGCGGAGTGGCAGGTATCGCCCATTCATGGAGCTCTCTTTTGGTCGGTCGTTTTCGCTCTTTTGCAAAGCTTTGTTTTGGCCTCGCTGGCCATCTTTTTTTCGACTTTCTCGACGACCTCGCTCTCCGTGATTTTCACGGTCGGCACATATCTCGTCGGCGTCAATATCTCGCGTCTACATGCGGTGGTTTCCAAGCTCGGTACGGGCGGGGGCCTCCGTTCTCTCGATTTCGCGATAAGCTTATTGCCCAATTTGGAGCATTTCGATCTCGGGCTCCATCTGACTTACGGGGTGCCGGTCAGCGGCGCGTCCGTCTTGTTGGCGTTCGCGTACGCCGCCGCGGTTTGCGGCGTTTTCCTTCTTTTGGCCGGAGTTCTGATCCGATCGAAGGATGTTTGAATGGACGAATTTCCGGTATTGAGCAGCTTCGCGGTTTTCTTTCTCGGCCTCATCATCGGTAGCTTTCTGAATGTGGTGATTTGCCGTTTGCCCGATGGCGGCTCCATCTTAAAACCGGCAAGCCGCTGTCCCAGCTGCCTGGTGCCGATACGCTGGTACGATAATATACCGCTTTTGAGCTGGTGCGCGCTCCGGGGAAAATGCCGGTCGTGCCGCGCTCCGATTTCCGTCCGCTATCCCCTGATCGAATTGATGACGGCGCTTCTGTTCCTGGCGGCGAAACTGAAGTTCGGCCTGACGCCCGTCCTTATGATCCGGGAGCTTCCGTTTCTGGCGATCTTGATCGCCGTCACCTTTATCGATCTCGAGCATCGGATCATTCCGGATGAGCTCAGCCTGGGCGGGCTGGTTCTTGGGCTGGTTTCGACTTTTTTCTTGCATGCAAGCCTCGCCTGGCCGATGTCGGTCCTGGGAGCCTTGCTTGGGTTCGGTATTTTTTTCGGCTTATCCTGGGCCTATCTCAGGCTGGCCGGGCGCGCGGGGCTGGGGGGCGGCGACGTCAAGTTGCTCGCCATGATTGGAGCGTTTTTAGGCCCGGCCGGCGTCTTCGCCACTGTTTTGATCAGCTCGGTGAGCGGCAGCTTGGTCGGATTGGGTTGGGCCTGGTGGGCGCGGCGCCACGGTATTTCGCTGGAAGGCCCTTCGGATCAGCCTTCGGAGCTGGAAGACCAGGCAGCTGCGGCGGCCGACACGAATCTTTTGGCGGCGGCGATCCCATATGGACCTTTTTTGGTGATCGGGGCAATCTATTATCACTTATTGGGTGATTTTCTATGGTTCCAATTTACGATTCCGACATAGCCGAAGACCGCTGGTCCAAAGCCGAGTGGAGTCACTACGAACTTTGGGAAAAAGTCGATCAGCGCATTCGAAAGCATAACCGGCTTTGGATCGCCGCGACGGCGGTCGTGTTTTTGCTGCTTTCTTCGGTTCCCGTGATCATGGACCAGCGCCCGAAGTGGAAAAGCTTGCGCGCGACTCGCGTTCTTGGCCAGGAAATCATCCGGATCAAACGCGAAGCCGCCGTGAATCGCCGCGCATATCGTCTCCGTTTTCTCGGGGGAGGAAGCCTCGAGTATCAAGTAGAGACCGCGAATCGCTGCGAAGACGCGGTTTTCACTCCGGTCCGTTCCGGTTCCCTGACCGGTTCGGGCGATGGCGTCTTGGTCCTCCTTTCGAAAGAAAAAGGAGGGGAGTTGAACGTTCCAGGGCTTTTGGAAAGCTACTGTTACGACTCGCTCTCGGGAGGAGCTAGCGCCACCGACAAAATCGCCGCTTTCGCCGTAATTCCCGTCAATGATTTGTCAGTCGGGCGTCTCGATCGACTTTCCGTTCTCCTGCTTTCCGGTGCTTCCACCGATCTTTCGTTTGAGTAATTGATTAGTTTGGACAAATAGGTAAAATTTTCTTAGGTAGTTAAGCAATTTGCGGGTGATAGTTCCATGGCAGGAGCTTCGCTGGCCCCAGGCCAGCTTTTATCTAATTTGTCCGGCATGTTCTCGTTCGGATCGACGTGTGTCGGCTTGAGCATCGGCTCGTCCTCGATCAAGCTTGCCGAGCTCCGAAAGATGGGCAAGGGGTGGAAGCTCGTCCACTTCGGCATTTATCAGCTGCCTGACGAAGCGATCGTCAATCGCGAGATCGTCAATCACGTCGCCGTCGTTGAAAGCATCAAGACATTGGTTGGCCAGATCAGCCTCAAAAACAGGGCGGTCTGTACTTCTATATCGGGCTCTTCGCTGATCATTAAAAGAATGGCGTTGGATGTCCCGAATTTACGCGATCTTCAGGACCAGGTATTCTGGGAGGCCGAGCAGTATCTGCCTTTCGATGCTTCCGAAGTCGTCATGGATTATCACTTGCTCTCGCGCGGAAAGAGCAATCATACGGATGTCATTCTGGTCGCCGTGAAAAGCTCGGTGCTCGACAGCTATATTTCATGCGTCGAGGACTCGGGCTTGAGGCCCAAAATCGTCGATGTCGATTTCTTCGCGCTCCAAAACGCGTTCGAAATCAATTATCCGTCCTCTTCTTCCGGAGCGGTCGCGATCGTCGATTTGGGGGCGAGCTCGACCAAGTTTCTGGTCGTGCAAGGCGGGGTTCCGATCTTCACCAAGGATTCCGCGGTGGGCGGGCGAAATCTCACGTTTGAAATCCAGCGGCATCTGAATCTTTCTTACCTGGACGCGGAGACTCTTAAGACCTCGGGACAAAACGGGTCCATGCCTCAGGAGGTGATGGATCTGGTTCAGGTCATGAATGAAAACATGGCCGTCGAAATCAAGAAGGCGATAGACTTCTACAATGCCTCGTCGATCGGCGGGCCGATCGAATATCTGCTTCTCGCGGGGGGGTGCGCTCGGACTCCGGGACTTTCCAAGGTCGTTGAGGAAGTCGGCGGGCTTCCGACCCAGATCATCAATCCGTTCAACGCGATCAGCTGCGATCCCAAGATTTTCACGCAGGATTATTTGGCGGCAATCGGCCCGGTCGCGGCCGTGCCGATCGGTTTAGCACTCAGGGCGGCTTATAAATGATCAAAATCAATCTCGCCGGCCGCAAAAAATCGTCTGCTTTTACCGCGGCTTCGATCGGGACCGCCACGCTTTCGCTTCGCTCCATCGAATTGTCCGCGCTGAAGGAATTGCCGCTCAAGAAAGCGCTGATCCCGATGTTCATCGCGATCATCGCCTCGATTATCTCAAGCACCCTCCAGGACAACGAACTGAAGAAGCTGGACGTCGAGCTCGACAGCATCAATGCCGAGAAGCCCAAGCTACAAGCCGCCGCCAACAAGATGAAAAGCTACGAAGATCTCAAAAAAGGCATGGAAAACGACGAATTCGTGATCCGTACGAAGCTTGAGACGGTTCGCAAGCTCGCTCAGAACCGCACCGAAACGACGAAGTTCCTGCAGGACCTCTCGAAGATCACGCCGCCGTCCGTATGGCTGACCGGCGTTTCTTACGACGGTTCGACAATCGAAATCAAAGGTATGGCGGTGAATTTCCGGCAGATCTCGCCTTTTTTGAAATCGCTGAACGAGAACCCGTTTTTTCAAGGCCTGACTTTGAAAGATTCGCAGACGGTTAAAACCCAATACGGCTGGGAAGCCGTGAACTTCGAGCTGATTTCGGGGGCGAAAAAATGAACCCGACGCAGCGGATTGTCGAAATTCTCGAGAAAGTGCCCTTTTCCCTGCTGCTCTTGCTGTATCTGGGGTATCTGGGCTTCGGGTATTATCAGTTCATGAACGATGACGGCTCGCCGCTTCATCTCAAGCAGATGGAAGTCACCGCGGCCCGCGAAGAAGTCCGGAAGCTCGAGAAGCGGGTCAAGGAAGTGAACGACTTCATGCAGTCGCTCGCAGCCAAGAAGCAGCAACTTCGCGAGCTCGCCCAGGAGCTTGAAGATACCAAGGCCACGCTCTCCGATAATCTGAATGTCTCCGACTTCATCAACACGATCTCGACGGAGTCGGCCCGAAGCGGCATCAAGTTCATTCACCTGAATCCTTCGGGCTCGAACAAGTATGAGTATTACGAGTCGCAGGATTTCTTTTTCGACTCGTCCGGGGTCTTTTTTCAGTACCTCGCCTTCCTTGACCGGCTCGCCAGCCTTCAGAAAATCATTCGGATCAGCAAGCTGAAGATCACCCCCACGGGAGCCCCGGATTCCCCCTTCGTCAAGCTGAACGCCACGATGACCATCTCGGTTTATCGTTACATCGGCACGAAAGCGGATGAGCTCGGTAAAGGGGATGCATCGGCTGACGCGCCAAACGCCCCTAAAAGCCCGGGGGCCGGCGCGGTAGCGCCAATCAGCCCGGCCCCGCCGCCTAACGCCGCCTCAATGCCGCAGAAAAGCGGGGTAACGCGATGAGGCTGACGATGCGTTCATCCGCCGGTGTTTTCGCCATGCTGACGTTCCTGGTCGCCGGGCATTCCGTGCCCGGATATTCCGCGGATGAAAACTCGCCGCCCGCGGCGCCAATTCTGAGAAGCATGCGTGATCCGTTTAAGCTGATCCAGACGGATGCGGTCGAAATGCGTGAAAAGAGCGATCTTGAAAACGTTCCGATCGAGGACATCCGCGTGGTCGCGATTTTGACCGGCCCTACGCGGACCCGCGCGGTCGTGAAACTGGGGGCCGCGAACAAGACCTATGTCGTCGGCGAAGGAATGCGCGTCGGCACCGACGAGGAGATCATTGAAAAGATCACTTCGCGCGGGGTGATGCTGGTAGGAAGCCGAATCAACGTCGTGGGAGACCGGGAAACGGTGACCACCGAGCTGCCCTTGATTCCGGAAGACAAGAAACAGGAAACGAAACCGAATTCGGTCGTGAGCTCGCCCGAGCCTCAGCCGAGTCTTATACCTACTAAAATAAATGAGCCGCCGCCGAAAATGCAGCCGGTGGTTGAAAGCAAGGGGCATTCATGAAGCGCAGCCATAGCAATAAAATGACCAAGCAAGCGCTTGCCGGTTCGCTGGCATCGCTTTTTGTATTGATGAATTTATATTCCGTCGTCGCAGAAGCGGCCGGAATAAAAGTCACCGGAATCGACTTCAAAGGGACGTCCGATCCAAGCGAAATCAGCATCACGACCGAAGGCGGCGCTGTCACCGTCGATAAGGAAGTGAACGCGGGCGATAAGCAGGTGATTTTGAACATTTCCGGCGCGACTCTCAGCGGTCCGGCCAAGCGAAACATCGATACTTCGTCGTTTAACGGCGAAGTGGCGATGATCAGCCCCTATCAGGTCACGCCGGGACAACCGGGCGTCAAGATCGTCATCCAGCTTCGCGACAACGTCGATGTGGCGATGTCGCAGGACGGAGGGAAAATCCGCCTGACCATCCCCAATGAGGCTTCTCCGAACCAGGCGCAGGCGGAAAAAGCGAACGGAAACGCGGGTGCTGAGACCGCCGCGGTCCCGAACAAGGCCGGGAGCCCGGCCGCCCCGGCAACCGAAGACGAAATGGACCGCGTGCTGAAAGGCATCAACTCAAAAGAGTTTTCGGGAAAGCCCATTACGCTGCAGGTGCGCGACCTGGATGTGCGTGATGTTTTCAACCTGATCGCGGAAACCAGCGGTTTTAACATCGTGCTCGCCCCCGATGTCCAGGGTCAGATCACGCTTTCGCTCGTGGACGTGCCTTGGGACCAGGCGCTCGATGTCGTGATGCAGACGATGAAGTTGGGTGCTGACCGCAAAGGGAATGTCTTGCGAGTGATGACCTTGGACGGGCTCGCGAAAGAGATCGATCTTCAGGAAAGGCTGAAAGTGGCGACAGAAGCGGTCGAGCCGCGAAAGACCGAAGTATTCCCGATCAGCTATGCCAAGCTGACCGATCTGGCCGCGACCATCTCGAAGCTCATCGGGATTGAATTCGCCACTCCAAGCGGCACCGGCGTGGCGCAAGCCTTGGGCGGCACGGGCGCAGCCGCAGCCGCGAATCAGGCGTCGGCTAACAAGAAAACCGACGTCAAAGTCATTCCCGACGAGCGAACCAACAGTTTGATCATTTGGGCGATTCCTTCGGTGATGGAGCGGATCCGCAAAATCATCGCCGTGCTGGATACGCAAACTCCGCAAATCATGCTTGAGGGCAAAGTCATCGAGGCGAAGGAATCCTACAGTCGGACCTTGAACGGCAGTCTCGGATTAACCAACCTGGGGTTGAGCGGCACCGTTCCTTACGGCGGATCGATCAACAACAACAATCTTTTGAGCTCGCCGGCCGGCTTGATCGGCGCGTTGCCCACCACGCTCGCCGCGCCAGGCGCCGCATTCGCCACGCAAATCATTCCGTTCAGCCAGCAAATCAACGCGACCTTGAATATCGGGGAAGCCGAGGACAAGCTGAAGACCATCGCTTCTCCCAAAGAGGTCGTTTTGAACAAGCAGGAAGCCAAGATCATTCAAGGAACGCCGGTTTTCGTGCCGATGAACGGCATCGGACCGGCGGGCGGCATCGTCAGCACGGGAACCGTGGTGAACGCCAACCTCTCGTTGGACGTCACGCCCACCGTCACCGGTGACGGAAGCGTGTTGATGGATGTCAATCTTTCGCGCGATCTGCCCGAGGCTCTCCAGGGCGCTTCCACCCAAGGCCAGGAAGGCGTGGGCAACAATAACATCACGACCCATGTTTTGGTCGACAGCGGCAGCACGCTCGTTTTGGGCGGATTCTTCAGCAGTACGAACGATCACATTAACAGCGGGTTGCCGTTTTTCCGGGATATCCCGATTATCGGCTTTCTTTTCAGCTCGGACTCGAAAACGGATGAGCGCGACGAGCTTTTCTTTTTCATCACCCCGACTATCGTGAACCCTAAAAAAGCCGGTATCCAGAAAAGCTAAATAAATGGCAAAGAATCCGACGACTCATCCTCAGATCTATGATTACCTGAGGCGATACCAGGAAGACCCGACCTCCCGGGTTTTCGCGCCACTTGCCGAGGCTTACCGAAAGTCCGGGCTCATAGACGAGGCGATCGAGATCGCCCGCGAAGGGCTGGCGATCCATCCTGGTTTCATCGGGGGCAGGGTCGCGCTCGCGCGAGCGCTCTTCGACAAAAAAAATTATCAGGAAGTGGCGGATGAGCTCGCGCCGGTCGTGCGCGACGTGCCCGACAACCTGGTTGCCCAGCGGCTGATCGCCGAGTCTTATCTGATGTTAGGCCGGGTTGCCGAGGCGCTATCGGCCTATAAGATGCTGCTATATTTTTCGCCCTCCGATCCGGAAACGGCCAAGCTGGTTCAAGAGCTGGAGGAGCAGGCTTACGAGCGTGGGACTTTGGTCCTTCGAAGTGACCCTCCGCGCCAGGCGGAGCCCGAGCTTCCTGCTTTTGACGTCAAGCCCGCTGGACAGGCGATCGATGATTCGGTTGAAAATCGGCGAAGCGCCTGGATCGCTCGCATTGAAGGACTCCAGCATTTACTGCTCAAGGTCGAGCGCTACCGAGTGCGCAACTCATCAATCCGACAGCATAGTTGACAGTCTGACTTGCCTGAACTACACCTAGAGCTTCAATTTTACGATTGGAGAGGTTTTGTATGTACGCAACAAATCAATTCCGCAAGGGCCTTAAAGTTGAACTGGAAGGAATCCCTTACGAAATCGTCGACTTCCAGCATGTCAGCCCAGGCAAAGGCCGCGCTTTCACGCGCACCAAACTGAAGAACCTCCTCAATCAAAACGTGATTGAGCGGACGATCACTTCCGGTGACAAGGTCGATCGCGCCAACACCGAGCAGAAGGAAATGCAGTACCTGTATCGCGATGCCGAAGGTTACCA
Organism: Oligoflexia bacterium; assembly: GCA_031292385.1. Lineage (GTDB taxonomy): Bacteria > Bdellovibrionota > UBA1018 > UBA1018 > UBA1018 > JARLHE01. The sequence goes on along the minus strand of JARLHE010000041.1, from coordinate 92,285 downwards.
TTTCATGAATCAAGCGAACTACGAGCAAGTGGTTCTCTCCGAGGAGCATTTGGGCAGCAATAAAGATTTTCTCCAAGAAAATCTCGAGATTCAGGTCATGTATTTCAATGAGCGTCCGATCGCGGTCGAGCTTCCGACTTTCGTCGCGTTGAAGGTGGTCGAAACCGAGCCTTCGTTCCGCGGCGACACGGTCACTGGCGGGTCCAAGCCCGCGAAACTCGAAACGGGCGCGGTCGTTCAAGTCCCTTTCCACATCAAAGAAGGAGACGTGATCAAGGTCGATACGCGTGACTCCAGCTATTCTGAAAAGGTGAATAAATAGTGGCTCGTTCGAAGGAAAAGAAAAAACCGGTGGCGAAATCCGGGTCGGTCGTGAGCGCCGATTTGGCGCGCCTTGAGCAAATTTTGGACTTGATGGATCGCCACCAGGTCGCGGAGCTCGAGTGGGAAAACAAAGGCGAGCGCGTTAAACTGCGCACGAACGCCAGCTTCGCGGCGAGCGGGACCACCTTCGTTTCCGCGCCGGCATCCCTGCATCATTCGGCGCCAGCGGCCACGGCACCCGCCGCCTCGGCCGCGGGTCCCAAGCAGCCGGGCAGCGGCCTTCCGGCGAATCAAAAGCAAGTGACTTCTCCCTTGGTCGGTACCTTTTACCGTTCGTCCTCGCCCGGCGGGGATCCGTACGCACGCGAAGGGCAGACGGTGAAGCGCGGCGACGTGCTCTGCATCGTTGAGGCGATGAAGCTGATGAACGAGATCGAAGCCGAGTTTTCGGGCAAGATCGTTTCGGTTTTGGTGGAAAATGGACAGCCGGTTGAATTTGGCGAACCCCTCTTCGTCATTGAGGTTTGAGCCTGAAATGACGTCCAAAAAGACGGCAGCTTCAATCTCTCCCGAGGAGCAGAAGGAAGAAGGAAAACTATTTCGCAAAGTCCTGATCGCCAATCGCGGCGAAATCGCGTTGCGCGTGATTCGGGCTTGCCGGGAACTTGGAATTTCCACCGTGGCGGTTTATTCGACCGCGGATGAGCACTCGCTTCACGTGAAGCTTGCGGATGAGGCGGTTTGTATCGGGCCGGCCCAGTCCAAGCTCAGTTATCTAAATATCGCCAGTCTTTTATCGGCGGCGGACATCACCGGCGCGGACGCAATTCATCCCGGATACGGCTTTCTTTCGGAAAACGCCGAATTCGCGCGTCTTTGCGCGGAATGCGGAATCACTTTCATCGGCCCGACCCGGTCCAATATCGAATCGATGGGCGAGAAAACCCGCGCGCGCGCGATCGCCCGGGAGGCGGGCGTGCCGCTGCTTCCAGGAACCGTGAGCGCTGTCCCGGGAAAAGAAGCCGCGATCGAAGAAGCCGCGAAAATCGGTTACCCCGTGATTTTGAAGGCGGCAGCCGGCGGGGGCGGACGCGGAATTCACGTTGTTTACAGCGCCCAGCAGCTGGAGTCATCCTTCGACCGGGTCAGTTCGGAAGCCGGCGCGGCTTTCGGCAATCCCGCGATGTACGTGGAGAAATATTGCGAGCATCCCCGGCACGTCGAGATTCAGGTGCTTTGCGACAAGTACGGCAACCGTATCGCGCTCGGCGAGCGCGACTGCACCATTCAGCGGCGCCACCAGAAGATGGTCGAGGAGGCTCCGAGCCCGGTTCTGGACGCTCAGCTTCGCGAGACGATGTGCGACGCCGCGATCCGCCTCTGCAACGCGGTCAATTACGAGAACGTCGGGACTGTCGAATTTCTCGTCGATAACGACACCAAGCAGTTTTATTTCATGGAGATGAACACGCGAATCCAAGTCGAGCATCCGGTAACCGAGATGGTGACCGGCATCGATTTGATCAAAGAGCAGATCAAATCGGCCGCCGGCTTCCGGCTCAAAATCAAGCGTTCGGACGTTCGAATTCAGTCCCATGCGATCGAATGCCGCGTGAACGCGGAAGACCCGGATACCTTCGCGCCCTCGCCGGGCAAGATCACCGCCTTGCACACCCCGGGCGGCTTAGGAGTCCGAATCGATTCTTTCGTTTACGATCAGTACAAGGTCGTTCCCTTTTACGACTCCATGATCGGCAAGCTGATCGTCCATGCTCCGACCCGGCTGGAAGCGATCGCGAAAATGCGTCAAGCGCTTGACGAATACGTGATCGAAGGAATCAAAACGAACATCCCTTTCCATAAGAAAATCATGGCGAGCAAGAAGTTCCGGGATGCCGATTACGATACGCATTTCCTTGAGGAGTTCCTCCCAAAATACGAGTGATTCCGCTATCATTAAGGGGACGTGACTCGTGAAACCAAGCCACCGGATCAACCGGGTAATATCGTCGACGACGACTTGAGTTTGTCGTCGCAGCCTGAAGAGAATCACACCCGGGTTGACCTGGGCGACGATTTGATTTCGGGCCGTGGCCAGTTGGACAAGAAAGAGAAAACCGAGGTCACGCTCGTGGTGGCGGGAGGTGTCGCCGACCAGCTGGAGAGCGCTCGAATCCTTCAGTCCGAAGGTCTTACGGATGAGGCGAAGAAAACACTGCGCCGGCTTCTTGTTTCCGACCCCCACAACATCGTGGCACGCAAGGCGCTGCAATCGATCCATGCTCAGGAACTGCAAAGCCTGCTGAAAGGCTCCGGCGGGCGGAGCGAAGCGATCAAGGCCGCGGCTCATTTTCGTGATTTATCGCATGCGGTGCGCGAAGAGGTCATCGCGGATCTGGATCGCGATTTGGGATTGGGGCTTCTCGAGCCCGGCGTGCGGGAAGAGGCGCAAGAAAATCTGGAAAAGTTTTTGAGCGACTTGGAGTCGATGCTTTCGAGCGTCGGCTTGGCCAAGCGCGACCGCATCGATCTCGGGATTGCTTATCTGGAAATGGGTTCTCCGCAAGTAGCGGAGCATTGTTTCCGGGCGGCGAGACAGGAGTATCGGGACGAAATCGAAAACGCCGAGTCCAGGCGCCAATGGCTTTCGGCGACCGCCCTTCTGGCTCAAGCCCAGCTCCGGTGCGAAAAGCCGCTGGAGGCGCTGGGCAACTTGCAGGAGGCCCTTAAAAGCAGCGATGTTTTTGACGTCGAGCTTGTCTATCTGACGGGACGTTCTCTCGAGGCGCTTGGCCGCCCCGAAGAGGCCGCCATCTGGTACGGCAAGGCTTGCGCGATCGACCCTACATATCGCGATGTTGTTGATCGCTTGCGCCAGAGCAAATCGTGATTTTGGAAAAAGACGTGACGAGCATCAAAAATCCATTCCTTGTTTTTTGCGCGATCATTTCTTTTTTGGTCGTCTCGTCCCTGTTCTTTATCCAGAGCCATGCCTTCGCCGGCCTGTTCAAAAAAGTCGTTTTCAAGTACTTGCCGCGTGATACCGGGATCGAGGCCGATTTCGGCGAGTTCGCGATCAAGATGTTCCCTCCGGCGCTCTCGCTGAAGAGCCCGGTCATCACCCTGCGCGATCGCAATATCCTCAAAATGCCCGGCGGCACCTCCGTCAAAGCCGAGCGGATTGATTTCGAGTTCCAGCCGTTTCAGATGCTCTCGGGCAATATCCGGGTCAAAGAGCTTACGATCGTGAATGGTTCGCTTCAGCTGTTTTACGATCCGGGCTCCCAAAAGCCGGCGGCGGGCAAAGGAAAATTTTCCTCTCTCATGGGATCGCGCTCGCTTCCGCTCAATTTTTCGTGGGATCAGCTTTTTCAAATCCACGCGGAAGCCGTCGGCATGCAGAACATGAAAGTCCGGGTCGATTGGATCGGGTCGACCGATTACGCGGAAGTTCAGCTTAATTCCGTCCGTCTCGCCCAGTGGTACGGCAAGGGCGGGCTGGGCTACGAGATCAATACCGATCTTACCGGGATGTCCGGCTCGTTTATCCGCCAGTTCCCGGAGATACGCGCGTTAGATCGCGTTCAGTTGGCGGCACGGGTGAACGAAGCGGGCATTACTTTCGATTCGCTGACGGTTCGCGGAACCGGCTTGTCCGCCAGCGCGCACGGCAAAATCCGCGGCAATATCCAAAAACCCGCAGGGCTGGTCCTCGACGGCGATCTCCAAGTCTCCGGCGATTTGGCCCGGGCTGCCAGCGAAATCGCCCCATCGCTCGATGTGGAGGGAACCTTCGGCTTTGACGGAAAGGTCAGGGCCGACCTCGATAAATTTCTGGAGACCTTGAAGCTTGAGGGAAAACTGATCGCGACGGATTTCAGGTACCGGCATTTCTGGTCGGATCATGCGGAGGCCGAGGGAAGCTGGGCGGCTTCTCCCGATGGCGGGGAGCTGGCCCTGAAGCGGGCGGAGCTTAAATCCCGGGATCGGCCGCGCACCGCCGCGATCACCGCCTCGGGGGGGCATGTCGTTCTGACCGACCTGCACTATAAGATCGGTTCGAGCGAAGCGGTGAAAGTGAATTTGCAGCTCGATCGGGCGCAAGTGCAATGGTTGGGCGCTCTCGCGCTGGAGCCGGTAAAATCGATTTTTCCGTTACTGACTCGTATCACTGGCGCGGTCGATGCCACCGTTCGCATGGGGCGCTCGACGACTCAGCTCATGAATCCGCTGGATGCCCAAGCGAAGATCAAGCTCCAGTTGGACGATTTCCAGTTGGACAATCAGAAGATGGGCGAAGCGCGGCCTCTCCACAAGATCTTCGCGGTTCCGCGGATTCTGCTCGAAGGCCCGCTGGCCTTCGATAAGGCGGGCCTGCATGTGGATCAGCTGCAGGTGGAATTGCCGCGTTCCAAAATGATTTTGGCGGGCGCGATCGCGAAAGGCGGTTTCAATATCCACGCGGGCGGACCGGTCAATTTGGAAGATCTCGGGCAAATCGCGGAAAACGATATCCGTGGCACCGGCAATTTGGACGTTGCGGTCACCGGCCCGGTTCAGCAAATCATGGTCGACATCGATGCCGACCTGCAAAACGCCTATTACCTGCGCTTGCTCTACGGATCGGTCAAGGGCCGGATTACCTGGGACGACGATCATAATCGGGTGATTCTCAAGAACGCCAGGGGCGTCCGGGGGGACAGCGAATACTCCGTGAACGGAACCGTCGATGTCGGAAAGCATGAATCGGTCGCGCTGACAGTCGCGGTTCCCAAGGCCACGATCCAGGATTTCACTCAAATCTTTCATGACCTCACGAGCGACCTGAGCTGGTTTCCGTTTTCTTTGAGCGGACCGATGAGCGGGTCGGTCAATGTTTCCGGGGGACTGAAAATATCGGAGCTTCGCGCCATCGCCAAAGTAAGCGGCACCGACTGGGATTACCTGGGCGAACGTTTTTCGAAAGTCGAACTGACCGGCGGGCTCGATCGCGGAACTTATCTTCTTTCTTCCTTCAGCGCGGTCAAGCGGACCGGCCGGATCAGCGGCCGGATCTCGGTGACCGACGACGGACTGTTCGACTGGGACATCCACAGCCAGCAACTGACCTTCAACGATCTCGATCATATCGTGCGTTTGGACGTGCCGATGCGCGGAACTTTGAAGCTGGATAGCTCGGGGAAAGGAAAAGAAGGCGTCATCCGTTCCCAAACGCAGATGAGCGTCACCGACGTTTCGGTTCGCGGCGCTTCGATGCCGTCCAGCCAGCTCGTTGTTTCCACTTCAAACGGCATCTTGACCGCGAACGGAACGGCGCTGGGCGGAGAGGGAACTCTCGCGCTGAAGTACGATTTCAATCCGACCAATTTCAGTAACCTGAAAATCGATTTTCATCGGCTCGACTTTTCGCCCATCCTGCTTTTGCTGAACTCAAAAAGCATCACCGACGCGACGCTTACGGGCTACGCATCCGGCGCGGCGAACCTTTCGTTCCGTTCCGGAGAAATGGAAAGGGCCAGCGGCGAAATCGCCCTCACCGAGTACCTTCTTGCGCGATCGGATGCCCAATTCCGGCTGGCTCATCCGATCTCCTTCCGGATGTCCGACGGCACTTTCGATCTGACCAACGCGGCGATCTCCGGAAATCACGGGCGGGTCGATATGGAGTTGCGCAGCCGCAAGGCTCAGCTCGACGGGACGATCCGAGGCGATCTCGATCTTTCCCTGATTGAATTTTTCACTTCCGCGGTTTCAAGGACCTCCGGAACCGCGGGCGTCGATTTCTCGATTGCCGGAACTTTGCGGGCCCCGATCCTCACGGGGCGGGTCAGCCCGGCTTCTCCAAGCGTTTGGGTCGACGGTATGGATTCGCCGTTCGAAAACATCACGGGCAACTTGGAATTGCGCGGCGGCGGTGTCGTGGAAGTCAGCGGGTTCGAGGCCGATCTCGCTTCCGGAAGGGCCAAGGCCGAGGGAAAAATCCTGTTGTTCACCGACCGGCAGCCGGAGCTGAATCTGCGGATCGATATCCAAAACAGCAAGCTCAAAATCTACCCGTTCCAGTCGGTGAAGCTCAACGGCAACCTGCTGGTCACGGGCGAGCAGGTGCCTTACCTGGTGGAGGGTGATTTCGGCATCGATTCCGCGATCTCCAAGGAAAAGGTGATGCAAAGAAGCCAGTCGGCCGGGCTGAAGTCGATCCAGTACACGCCGCCGCCGGGCTCGCTGAAGGCAGGCGATTATCCCAAGTTCAAGCTCAAGATCGATGTCCATGCCGATCGCGGCATCGTGGTTCAAAACGAGCTCTTTGACGCCGAGTTCAAGGAACGCTTGACGATTATCAACACGATCGAGGCCCCGCGCCTGCTCGGCTCGGTTGATCTGGTCCAAGGCAAGATGAAATTCAAGGATCACGAGTTTCAGATCCAGTCGATGGGCGCGACTTTCGATAATCCGGCCGTGATCAATCCGAAAGTGAATCTGACCGCGCGAACCGAAGTCAGCGGCGTCAAGGTGCAGCTTTACGCCACCGGAACCGTGGATGACCTGAAGAACCTGAAGGTCGAGCTCACTTCCACTCCCACCATGAGTGAGAGCGATATCTTGTCGCTTTTGACGATCGGGATGACGCCGACGGATACGAAGCGCTTGAGCGCCAGCGATCTCGCCGCCGTACAGCAGGGTGAGGCCGCGTCTCTTCTTTTGAATTCGCTGGATTTCAACCGGGAAGTCGCGAACAAGACCGGGCTTCAAGTCCAGCTCGACGAATCGGTCAATCCTTACGTCGGCGCCAGCGTTTTCAGGCCCCAGGCCGCCGGCGAAACGAGCGTATCCCCGAAACTCGTCGTTCGGAAACAAGTCACCAAAGACATCGACCTGTCTTACGGAAGCACGGTCGGCGTGGGCTCGGGCAGTGAGCAGGAAGTGAACATGGAGCTGAAGATGACCCCGGCGGCGTCGCTTATCGGCGTCTGGGATAACTACCAGTCCCTGGACACGGGCGCGCGTCAGACATCTTATGGACTCGACTTCAAGCTCCAGAAGAGGTTCAAGTGAAGAGAGTGAAGATCGCACTGTCCCTCTTCTTGCTTGCGTTCATTTTTTTCGGATCGGCCCATAATTCAGTCGAGGCGGCGCCGACGCCGGCTGTCACCATCGAGCAAGTCGAGATCGAGGGTGTGACCGTGCTGCCCCCGGAAGCGGTTGAGGCGGCGGTGGAGGTGGAGTCCGGCGAGCCTTTGGACCAAATCAAAGTCACCCGTACCGTCGACAATCTTCGCGAGCGGTATCGCGCGATGGGCTACGAACAGGCGGTGATCGGCGCCAGGCTCGTTCGACGGGAAGGACCCCGCAACAAGGCGCAGTTTATCCTCGAGATGAAAGCGGTCGAAGGCAACCCCACTCGGATTCTCAGCATGAATTTTTCAATCCCCGGCGAGGGTGGCGCGGATGATTCCGGCGAGGTGGGCGATCTCGGCTATCGGACCTGGCGTCATCTCGAAAAAAAGCTTGTCTCGAGCGCGGCGATCAAGCCGGGAGAGATTCTCACTCAAGAGAGGATCGCCGCGATTCGGCGCTCGATCCAGGACGTTTTTGTTTCCGAGGAATATATCGGCGCCCGGGTCGAGGATTTCGACGTCGTGGCGGTATCCCCTCCGGCGGCAAATTCCCCGTTGGGCGCGCTTCCGACAGGGAAGTGGGTGAAGGTCAATGCCCGATTCCGCCCGGGAGAGCGGGTCAGCTTCGGCTATCGGGGAAATGAAGTCATCAACAAGAGCCGGCTGGACGCCATCGTCGACGAACAGCGAAACCTCGGTTTGGGAAAAGATTATGTCACGGCGATCCAAAAGAGAATCGAGGACGAGTACCATTCTCTGGGTTACGCGAACGTCTCGATCACCCCTTATACTTTCGAGAGTCCCCAGGTCGGCCCGCGAGGCGCTCGTTCGCGGCATGTGACGTACGTCATCGATGAGGGGCCCCGCGTTCAGATCGAATCGATTAATTTCGAAGGGAACTCGTTTTTTACCGAAGCCCAGCTTCGGGATCAGTTCGAGAAAGTCGCTCCCGAGGTCGTCCAGCGCGGCTACTACGTCGAGAAGGACGTGCAGCATGGCTTGGATTTGACGATCGAATGGATGAAATCCCAGGGTTTCTTGAGCGCCAAGCTCACGACCGTCAGCAAGAGCTACCCGCTCAAGCCGCTGCCCCAGGAAAAAGAGAGCACGGTGAAGCTTTCCGTCTATCTGTATGAAGGCGACCAGACCTTCGTGCGCCGTTTGTCGATGAGCGGGGTCAACGTTTTCGATCGCGCCATGATCGCCAAGTATCTCGGCGTGACGGAAGGCAAGCCGCTGAACCTGTTTCTTTTGAGCGAAGGCATCCAGTCGATCAAAAGCGCCTATCGGGCAAAAGGCTATCTGACCGTCGCGATCATCAACGAAAACACCGAGCATTTGGTGAAATATTCGGATGAAAACCGTTTAGCGGACATCGATCTCGATGTGTCGGAAGGCCCGCACTATCATGTGACCCGAATCGACGTCGAAGGTCGCTCCAAAACGAAGGAAAGCGTGATTCTTCGCGAATGCTCGCTCAAGGCCGGCGATATCGTCGAGGAGCCGAAGCTCGTCGAGACGGAAACTCGGCTTCGGCGCATGGGTCTTTTTTCGATCGCGAAGGTGCGCGCGGTGCCGGATCCGGACGATTCCAACGGACGCGTGATCAAGATCACGGTTGAGGAAGCGCTTCCCGGCGTTATCGCCGGCGGTCCCGGATTTCGAAACGATCTCGGTATCCGCGGATTCGCCGAGCTGGGTTACACCAATCTTTGGGGAGACGGCCACAGCGTGTTCCTGGATCTCGCGGCCAATCGCCGTGTTAATCTGGTCACTCCCGACTACCATTTCGGTGAGTATCAGACCCAGCTCGCTTACAATTGGCCCTGGTTCGCCGGGTATGATCTGACTTTCCGCCCGACGTTGAATCTGAGCGGCACCGAGTATACGAATTTCGACGCGACCATCGTCGGTCTCGCGTTGACTTGGGAGAAGAAGATTTTCAAAGATCCCAACCTCATCGGGATTTTCACCTACAGCTTGCAGCGGGTGAATCAATTCAATGCATATGACGCTAAAGACGACGGTCAATTTCGCATTGGCTCGATCATCCCCACGTTACGGCTTGATATGCGCGATAATCCGCTGGCGCCGACTTCAGGCCTCTATGCCGAGACCTCCTTTGAATGGGCCGATCCGGTATTTTTCTCTCAGAATGCCGAAAGCCCGATCGGCTATACCCGATTTCAGTTTCGTACCGATTACACGGTGCCGTTAATGGCGGGGGCGACCTGGTTCCTCAGCTTCCGAGGTGGTTTGGAACGCAGCACAGTCTCGACGGGTGGAAACGCTGAAGTCGGTTATGGCTCCATTCCGTTGATTAAGCGGTTTGCTTTGGGCGGTATTTCCAGTTTGCGTGGCTATCAAGAGCAGGAGCTCAATATCAATAACGTGACTTATCTGACGGGTAGCGCGTCTTATGTTAACTATCGGACACAAATAGACTTTCCCTTTGCCGGCAGCTTGAAGTTCGGCCCCTTTTTGGATGCGGCCAACCTCCAGATCGATACCTTTTCCTTTGGAAATCTGCTTTATGGCGCGGGCTTCGGGATACGTTATATGACCCCGGTCGGGCCAGTCAGCTTGGATTATGGCTGGAAACTGAATGCTCCCTCGGCCATTGTCGACCCCAATACCGCCCAAAGTAATTTCTACTTTTCGGTGGGAGTTATCTAAGAAGTCGTTGACTTCGATGAACGTGTCCTGTAATTCCCTCCGTCTATGTTGCAGCAGCAAAAGACTTATCAGGCGAAGCAGTCGGGTCCTCATTTCTTTGAAACCAAGGGACCTAACGCCCCAAAGTGGTTCGTAGTCGATGCAAAAGACCAGGTGGTCGGCCGTTTGGCAACCGTTCTGGCCCGCATCATCACCGGTAAACACAAGACGACTTACACCCGTCATGCCGACGCAGGCGATTTCGTGGTGGTTTTGAACGCTGATAAAGTCGTTTTCACTCGCACCAAATGGGACAAGAAACTTTATCGTGATCATACCGGTTACATCAGCGGTTTGAAGACCAAGACCGCGAAAGAGATGTTGCAACGTCAGCCGACCGAAATCATCCGTCGTGCTGTTTGGGGCATGACGAATGGTTCGAGCTTGGCTCGCCATCAGATGAAGAAGCTGAAGCTTTTCACCGCGGATCAGCATCCGCATGCAGCTCAGAACCCGCAGCCGCTGCCTGCCGGCGTTAAGCGCCGCACGGTTGTCGCCAAACCGATTCCAAAGAAGTAATCAAGAATAAAAAGACGAATTAGGGAGTCTAAGTCCGAATGGAAAAGCAGAACCACGAAGTTGGTAAACGCAAAAACGCCGTAGCTCGCGTCTATTTACGCGCCCGCGCGGGTGATGTTGGAACGATCCGCATCAATGATCGTTCTTTCGAGGATTATTTCCCTCGTCCTTCTTCCCGCCTTCTGATCATGCAAGTTCTTGAATTGACCCAAACCGTGGGTCGTTTCGACATCTTGGTGAACGTGCACGGCGGTGGACTTTCCGGCCAGGCTGGCGCCGTCAAGCACGGTATTGCCAAGGCCCTTTTGGACGTGGACGTCGCATATCGCCCGGTATTGAAGAAGGCCGGCCACATTACCCGCGATTCGCGCGAAGTTGAGCGTAAGAAGTACGGCCTGGCGGGCGCCCGCCGCCGCTTCCAATACTCAAAGCGCTAACCGCGAAGTCCTTTATTTGGTTCTATTTGGCGCTGGCTTGTAAAAGTCAGCGCCTTTTTCATTTAAGCGCGAATCTCCGCTCACTTCGTTCGCTCGGCTCTCGCGCAGGCGCTTCGCTTCATGCCGCGCTCTTGCCGTGGGCTTGCTCGGCTTCATAGGCCAGTTGCATGCATTCGAGGACGCGCCCGTACTCATGGGCCGCTTTGGTCACTTCGGCTCTGAGAAGCTCGTGGGTTACATCCGCGCTGTGTAGGGTTTCGAGGTGCCGCCGCGCCCGGCGCAGGTAGTGTTCCATGACTTTTGATATTTCATGCGTCTCATGGGGAATATGATCCGCCAGTGAGTTGATCAGGTCTTCGGTGGCATCGACCCGTTCCGTGAGGCAGTATTCTTCGGGTGTCGCGCCTTCGAGGCAGGGGAGCTCGGCGGTTCTTGGCTCGAGAAAAGCGATCTTGGCTTCGCTTTGGAAAGCGCGCGACAAATGTTTGGCGGTTCTCGCCCAACGCTCAGCGGCAAGCCGGTCACCGTCCCGATGTGCGCGAAAGGCCCGCTTGTAAATGGTTACGACCTCGTCGGGATTCACGCCGGGTATGCCTTTGCGGTCCCAGAAAAACGTCGTCGCCGCGTCGATTACGCAATTGTAGGCTTTGCGAAGCTCATGCTCCGCGTTCGCGGGTTCATGAATCATGATCACTTTACTGCAAGCGGAGTTCCACGTGATATTATGTAATAAAGATGGTTTGGACGACCTATAAAGAGAAAATCAAGCGGCTGTCGCAGCGGCTGGTCGAAGCGCAGCGGCCTATCCGCATTCTCGATGCGATCAAATGGGATCCGTCGATCGAAGCCGGCCTTCGCAAAAGCCGCTATAAACAAATGCCCAAAGTGGATGCGGCTTATTACGAGTCGATTCCGTTGCCCTTCGATGTCGCAAAAAAGCAGGAGGAGCTTCGGGAAATCATCGCCGATATCAGCGCTTCCCTGGGCGACCAGGATTCGGTCGGCCGGCTGCTTTCGAGGATTTGCGAAGAATATATCGAGGTCACCGAATTGCTGCTCGCGCGCGGCACCAAACGGTTTTGGGAAGTCAGCCGCAAGCTCTATGGTTCTCCCAAAGACGCGTTTTTCGATGAAAAGAATACGATCTTAGATCTTGGCCAGATGCTTTATGGGATTTTGAGCTCCTTGAATGAGCATTCGATCGGTCCCGATTATCCGGAAAATATCGAGGCGGAAGAGGTCGTCGACGCTCTCAACGAAAGGTTCAAGGAATATTTTCCTGATGGCGGCGTGCAAGCCCGATTGTCGGATGGAATCGTCGCCGATGCGGCCGCCGGCGGGGATGTCGTCAAGATCAAGTCGGGCGCCCTTTTTTCGTCGCGGGATATCGATATTCTCGAGGTGCATGAAGGATGGGTGCATGCCGGCACGACTCAGAACGGCAATCTCCAGCATATCGCCAAATGGCTCTCCAAGGGGCCTCCTCGCTGCGCGGCCACGCAGGAGGGTTTGGCTGTGATCATGGAGATTTTCACATTCCGTTCCTATCCGAGGCGCGCTCGCGCGATTAATGACCGGATTCTGGGCATCGATAAAGCGGAAGACGGCGCCAATATCCTGGAGCTCATCGAGTTCTACCGTACCGAGGGCTATTCCGAGGATGAGTGTCTGTTTAACGCCAAACGCGTGTTCCGCGGCGGGGTGGTGGAAGGCGGGGCTCCCTTCACCAAGGATATCTCCTACTGCCGCGGCTTTGTCGAAAATTACAACTTTATGCGGGCGGCAATTCGGCTCGGGCGGCCTTACCTGATTCCTTTTATCTTTTCCGGCAAGCTTCACGTTGACGATATTCCGTTAATTTATCAAAAATATAAGGAAGGAATCGTGGATGAGCCCAGATATCTGCCGCCGCAGTTCCGGGATCTGAACGGGGTGGCCGTTTGGATGAGCTTTTCGAGCTTTTTGAACTCTATCGACTTAAAAAGAATACAGGACCACTACGACAAGCTGTTCAAGGCTTATCTATAATAGTAAACTGACCTCATACTGATCTTAATAAGGAAGAAACCATGACTATGCCCCAAAGCACTTTCCAAAGCCGTTTGAAAAAGAACAAGCTCGCCGTGTTTGCCCTGGTCGCCGCATCCGTCGCCTCAGTCGCGCTGGCCGCTACCACGCGGGAGTTGGCTAAAGTCAATGGAGCGCCGATCACGGACGCCGATCTCCGCAATGCGCTCACCGGATTGAACGAAGGCCAGCGCGACAGCATTTTGCGTGACGCCAACTCGCGCCGGCAGATCCTGGGAAGCTTGATTGACCAGGAGGTTCTGGTCTCCGAGGCGACGCACGAAAAACTGGACCAAGACGAGAATTATAAGGAAGCCCTGAACGCGTTCAGAAAGCAGTATCTCGCCAGCCGGGTGCTCGAAAAGAACCTAGGTTCGAAGCTGAGCGATGCGGCCGCCCGCAAGTACTATGAAAGCAACAAGACGAAGTACAGCACCGAGCAGGTCCATGCCCAGCACATCCTGGTCGCCGACGAAGAGAAGGCCCGCGAAGTGCTGAAGATGGCTAAAGCGCCGAACGCGGATTTTCAGGCTTTGGCTGAAAAAGTCTCGATCGATCCTTCGGCTAAGAACAATCGCGGCGATCTCGGCTACTTCGGTCGCGACCGCATGGTTTCCGAGTTCACCGATGCCGCCTTCGCGGCCGGCAACGGCGAGATCGTAGGCCCGATCAAAACGGCGTACGGCTATCACATCATCAAGGTGATCGACAAGAAGGCCGGCAAGCCCTTGGCTTACGACGAGGTCGAGCTTCGCGTGAAGAATGAGCTTCAAAAGCAGCTGACCGAAAACTACGTCGGCAAGCTTCGCAAAACGGCCAAGGTCGAAGTGAACGAAAAGGCGCTCGATCAGCTGTAATCGCGCGCGCTGATCCCGTATTTCTGCAGCTTTCGCAGCAGGGTTTTCTTCGGGATATTCGCGTGCAGCGCGGTTTGATTGATCCGTCCTTTGAAGGCTTTGAGGGCGCTGATGAGGAATCGGCGCTCAAATTCTTCCTTATTGGCTTGGAAATCGAGGCGATTGATGTCGAGCGTGAAACCGCTCACGTCGATCGTCGTCCCGTCGAGGCTGCCGGTCGCGGCGAGCGGTAGTTCGGCTTCGTTCTCGTCGAAGTCCGTTTCTGAGTCCAGATCCGGTTGTTCATCTTGAAGGTTTTTGGCCGTGACAAGCCCGGGGCGCTTCGATCGGGTGAGGAAATTCTCAGGCAAGCTTGAAAGCTGGATTTGCGGGCCGGTCTCGATCACGAACGCGTGTTCGATCACGTTTTCGAGCTCCCGGATGTTGCCGGGCCAGGCATGGGCCATCAAGGCCTCCATGACTTCCGGCAGCACGCCGTTCAGGTTCTTGCGGTACTTCTGGTTGAATTTCTCGACAAAATAATCGGTCAGCGCTTTTACGTCGTTTTTCCGCTCGCGCAGCGGGGGCAGTTGGACCGGAAGAACGTTCAGGCGGTAAAAGAGATCTTCCCGGAATTCCCCGGTTTGGATCATTTTCTCGAGGTTTCGGTTGGTGGCCGCCACGATCCGGACGTTGACCTCGACCTCGCGGTTCGAGCCGACGGGCGTGAAGCGCTTTTCTTGCAGTACCCGCAGAAGCTTCACTTGCATCGCCGGCGAGATATCGCCGATCTCGTCGAGAAACAAAGTTCCGCCGTCGGCGTATTGGAATTTGCCGATGCTTCGCGAATCCGCGCCGGTGAACGCGCCTTTTTCGTGACCGAAGAACTCGCTCTCGATCAGCCCTTCGGGCACGGCGGAGCAGTTGATCGTGACGAAGCGGTTGTCCTTACGGGGGCTGTTGTAGTGAAGCGCGGAAGCCACGAGCTCCTTGCCGGTACCACTTTCGCCGCGAATCAGCACCGCGGTCTCGACCCGCGAAAGTTTGTCGATGACATCGAAGATTTTTTTCATCTCGTTGCTTTGACCGATGAAGTCGGTGCCGTTGGGCAGCTTGAAGACCGGCGCCGAGTGGGTCAGGGCCCGGACCATTTGGTGCGCCTTGAGCGCCTTTTCGACCAGGTAGGTGAGGTTTTCGGCCTTGATCGGCTTTTCGAGGTAATTATAAGCCCCTTCTTTGGTCGCTTCGACCGCGTCCCGCACGTTCGAGAACGCGGTGAGGATGATGACGATGATCGAGGGATCGTGCGCCTTGATCTCGCGCAGAGCCTCGAGGCCGCTCATTTTGGGCATATTCACGTCGAGTAGAACGAGATCGAAATGACCCGCGCGGACGCGATTGACCGCCTCTTCGCCGTTCTCGGCCTGTTCGACCTGATAATGGTTTTCGGAGAGCGCGGAAGAAACGCTCATTCTGAGATCGGCATCATCATCTACGACCAGTACTTTCACCATAGTTTACTCCTGCGCAAAGTGACGGACGGCGCTGCCGATCCGGTTTCCGATTCGGTTCTTGAGTCCCGGGCGAAGCGCCTCCGTTTCAGGAGGGCCCGCGACCGGAAGAATAATGCTGAAGCGGCTGCCGACGCCTTTTTCGGATTGGACTTCGACGCGGCCGCCGTGGGCTTTGATGAAATAGCGCGTGAGATAGAGGCCCAGGCCGGTGCCGGAAGTCTCCGCCGTTCGCGTGTTTTTGGCCCGGTAAAACCGGGTAAAAAGATTTTCCTGCTCTTCCGGAGTGAGCCCGATCCCCTGGTCGGCGACGGAGATCCGAACCCAAGCCTCGTTTTCTTCCTTCGCGCTGACCGTGATTTCCGAACCCGGACGCGAGTACTTGATGGAGTTGTCGATCAGGTTATTGATCACTTTCGAAATGAGGTTGGCGTCGATGCGGATCGGGAAAAGCGGCTCCAGCTGAAGCTGCAGCTTGATTTGCTTGGCTCGCGCCGGCGCTTTGAAGCCGAGCGCGCATTTTTCGATGAGCTGGTTGACGTCCTTCGACTCGATCGAAAGCTGCAGGTTCTGCGATTCGACTTTACTGAGCTCGAGAATGCTCGAGATGAAGTGATTGAGCTCGTCCGTTGCCGAGACGATGCTTTGAATCGTTTCGCGGTCGCGATCGATCAGGCGATCGTTCGCTTTTCGCATCAGGACCTCGGCCAGTCCCTGGATCCGGGCCACCGGGGTCTTCAGGTCGTGGGTTACTAGATTCAGAAAGTTCGTTTTGAGCTCTTCGACTTGCGTGAGGACTTCGTTTTTCCGTTGATATTCCCAGCGCCGGCTGTATTCGGTGATGAGCCGGTAGGGGACCGTGAGATAATATCCGATGAAGATTCCGAGCAGCGGCTTGCCTTCGCGCAGCCATAAGCCGCGCCAGTCAAAGAGCGCCTGGCCGACAAGCAGCAACGTGACGGAAAGGAAGAGCGTCGCGAAAACGCTGTAAAGGGGAGTGAGAGCGAGCACGCCCCAAAGAACCAGCGCGGTCAGAGCGTAAGTGATCGCCGCGGTCGACCAAACCGAGACCCGGGCCAATCCCTCGTTATGGATGATGGAGTCCAGAATATTCGCGTGGATCACGAGTTTTGGATTGGCGTACGGCGCCGATGAATAGGGCGTAAAGGCGAAATCGTTCGAGTTTTGCCGGCTCACCGTGCTGATCAGGACGATTTTTCCACGAAGCTCGTCGGCCGGAACTTCCCCGCGGATCACCTCGCCGAAAGTGCGCTGACGATAGCTTTTTTTGGAGGCCGTATCGCCGTGATAGCGGAAAAAGAAATAGCTGGCGTCGAGGTCCGGCACCGTGAAGGTACCATTCGGCGTCGCGTCTGGCGCGGAAAAGCCGAGCGCCCGCGCGAAATCGAGATGGAAGGACGGGGCGCCGTTGAAGGTGACCAGGGCTCGCCGCGTGATTTTGTCGGACGCAAAGACGTTCCCGTCTTTGTGGATGATGGCGATCGCATGAGGAAGGAGGCTCAACGGATACGGCGGAGCGATCTCGCCAGTCACATCGAAGCGGGTGCCAATTTCGAAGGCGGTGCCCCGCTCGCGCAGCTGTTTCGCCGCTTCCACAAAGCGCGTTGCCCATGGGCCCTGGAATTGATCGGGATCGACTTGATGGACCTGGCTCATATCGACCAGGTAACCGATGCCACGTGGCTGGTAACGCCCGAGAGCCTCGAGAAGCTGCGTGTGGTAGCTCAAGGGGAGGGGTAAAACCTGATCCAGGGTCTTTGCCGTTTCGTCGTTCATGACGATCAATTCAATGCGTGAATCGGGCAGAGCGGCTTGGGAGTGCGAAATCCTGACGCGAAAATCGTAGAGGGGGGCCTCCAAAAAACTCAGGGGAATATTCAGTAAAATGGCCGTAATGATCCCGGCCGTGATCAGGACGACTAACGGCTTCCGGGTGAGGATAAGTTTTCTGAGGCGCTCAAGCGCGTGTTGAACCGAAAGCATCACGGCATGGATGAGCAAGCGTTATACCAGGTGGTGGCATTTTAGCCCCGCGGAAATCCAGGGTATTTCAGGGTCTTTGGAGTGAAGAACTGTCTAAATTTTAGTCACCTGACAAAAGGCAGGTGCTGTCTCGAGATTAGAACAAGATGCGCGCAACCAGGTCCCCGTAAACCCCCGAGAAGCTCAGGCTGACCGGAGTCGGGGTTCCGTTGCTGGTCCAGATGGTTGAACCGTACACCGTGGATCCTCCGTTGGTATAGGCGGATTGACTGGTGGAAAAGAGCCGGTAGCCGCCTTCGGCGCCCAGCCAGCAGAAGTTGAAAGCTTTGTATTCCGCCGCGACCGCGATCGTGCCGGTGAGCGTGGTTCCTGAAAAATCCGTTTCGTTGGTGTCGCCGGTGGGAATCGTGCTTCCGCTCGGGGGCGTAGCGACTGAAGAGAGCGAGGCTTTGCCGAGCCCGGCGCGCGCGTTGAGCGAGATGACGTATTTCGGCGTACTGGTGAGGATGTAATCGGCCCCGACGGTAAAAGCGTAGCCTTTCATGCTCAGCTGATAGGTGTTTTGATCGGTTGCATTGCTACCGGTCACGGATTTGCTTAAGTACTCGAAGCGGCCCGCCAGTCGCCAATCCGGGGAGGTCTTGTATTCCACTTCGAAGCCCAGGCTGATCGGGTCGGAAAGGCTGGTCGAGCCTAAGACCGCCGAGACATCCGAAGGGTTGGAGAGCGTGACGCCTCCGAGAACTTTAACTGTCCATCTCGAGCCATTCGACTTCGTGGGCCTTCGCCTGGTTTGGGTTTGAGCCTGGGCTTGTGGCCTGCTGCTCAAATTAGACGAATGTTGATTCGGGTTTTGCGCGTCGATCAACGACGCATCGATGTAGCCGGTATTGGTTTTGGTGCGAACCCGGTAGTAGCCGTTGACGGGCTGATCGACCGCGGTGAATCGCGTCCCTTGGGTCAGGCTTTCGACCGTCCGCGAGGAGTCGCTTGCCGATTCTTTCAGTGCGATGCCGTTATTGGGAACAGTCCCGAACCAAAACGCCCACGCGGGAGAAGAGCCCAGCGTGGCGCTGAGGAAAATGGCAGTCGCAAAAAGTGTGCGTAAAGACGGGCGATTCAAGTTCATGCGTGATCTGTTATTAGCGTAGCTTCAGCGGCCGTCCTATTCAAGCGGGAATGATCGGATTTCCCGTCATTCGATTGACAGAAGCCTGTCCAAGAAAAGGGTGTCGGGGCCCGGCCCATCCATGGGCCTTCTTGCTCCCTCGCATTCGCTCGGGTGCCTCTAGGGTGCGACGCTTTCGGCCGGGCTCGACGGCCATTCGGTTGCGCAGCTCGAGTTCGCGGGCTCGTTTCCGCGGACGTATTCGTCTTCGATCACTTGGTCGCCGGGGCAGAAGGCGCTCGCGGCGAGTCCGCTCTTTCGATCGATGCGCACTTGAGTCAGGGATGGGTTTTCCGGAAACGGAAGCACCGGTTCCGCGCTCAGCGCGGTTTTCATGAAATCGATCCAGATCGGGAGCGCGGCGACGGCGCCGGTGAGATTAGCCTTTGATTTGGACGTCGGTTGATCGAGTCCGGTCCAGACCACGGTTGCAAGCTGGGGCGTGAAGCCCGCGAACCAGGCGTCGCGGTGGTGCGAGGTGGTGCCGGTTTTTCCGGCCGCGGGCCGGTCAAACCCCATTTTGACGGCGGTTTCGTGGGCCGTGCCTTCGGTGAAAACCGAGGTCAGCGTATCGCGCAACAGATCGATGTTCGCCGCATCGACGACCTGTTTGGGCTCTTCGACGAAGTGGGCGAAGTGAGGATCGCTTTCTTTGGTGATGCCGCGGAAGACGGTGAGCTCGTTGGCGATGCCGTGATTGGCGATCGTCGCGTACATGCGCACCAACTCGATCGGCGAAAGCTCGGCGATTCCGAGCGAGATCGAAGGAACGGAAGGAAGCGGCGATCCGATGCCGAGGGCGCGGGCGACCTTGATGATTTCGTCGAACCCGACCTGATAGCCAAGCCGCGCCGTCGAAGTGTTGATGGAATGCGCAAGTGCCTGGCGCAGCGTGATCCATCCCAGGTATTCGTCTTCGTAATCGCGCGGGGTCCAGTGTTGGCGAAGATTATCGTAGACCAAGGTCCAGGGCGCGTCGTTGATCGGATAACCCGGGCCGTAGGGCACTCCGGACGGGTCATGCCCCTTCAGGTAAGCGGTCAGATAGACGACCGGTTTGAAAGTCGAGCCGACCTGCCGCTGCATATTGAGAATGCGATTGAAGTTCGATTGCGCGTAACTGCGCCCACCGATCAGGGCCCGCACGTAGCCGTTGCTCGGATCGACCGATGCGAGCGCGCCCTCGAGCCGCGTGGAGGAGGGGACTTTGACCTTCTTTTCGAGCGCCGCGATCCCGTGGCTGACCGCGAGCTGCGCGGCCTCGTTGAGCGTCAAATCGAGCGTGGTGTAAACGCGAAAGCCCGCCTCGTCGATTTCCTGCTCGGACATTTTGCCTTGCAGCTGCCGGTAAAGCTCGGCCTTCACGAAATCCGCGAAGTAGGGAGCTTTGTTCGTGATGCTGGGCGCGGGCAAGAGGCGAATCGGCATCGAAAGAGCCGCCTGGGCCTCACCCTCGGCGATTTTGCCGGTTTCGACCATTTTTTTGAGCACCAGGCGCTCGCGGGCGTACGCGCGCTCGGGGTATTTATAGGGCGAGTAATACCCGGGGCCGCGGATGAGGCCGGCCATCAGCGCGATCTCGGCCAAATTCAGGTCGTTGAGGTTTTTGCCGAAGAAGTGCTCCGCCCCTTCGGCCACCCCGTGCACTTCCATGTTGCCGACCTGGCCCAGGTAGACTTCGTTCAAGTAGCGTTCAAGGATTTGCTCCTTGTCGTATGTCGCTTCAAGCAGGAGCGATAAAAAGAGCTCGTTGATTTTCCGGAACACGTTTTTGTTTCGGCGAGCCATCAGGTTTTTGACCAACTGCTGGGTCAAGGTGCTTCCGCCTTGGGCTAATCGCAAGGACCGGATGTTGACCCAGACGGCGCGCGCGATGCCGCGAGGGTCCAGGCCTTTGTGCTCGAGAAAGTGCTGATCCTCGATCGCGATAATCGCCTTCCAAACCGGCGCCGGAATGTCTTGAAATTTGACCAGCTCGCGAATCTCTTTGCGGGTGGAGGAGAGCGAGGTCACGAGCTCGGGCTCCAGGTAGACATCGGGCACGTCTTTGCCCCCGATTTGGACCGAAAGCAATCTCTCCGGGAGAGCGCCGACCTTCGGGCTCAGCTGCAAAACAACGGGTTCGCTTGCTACCTTAGGGTCGAGCTGAGGGTGATTCGAGGGGATCAAATAAAGCGGGTAATCGATTTCATGCAGCGTGAACTGGATTGTGTTGTTGGTCCCCGACGGATGGTATCCCAACGACTTTAAGCGTTCCTCGACGAAAGCACGGCTTTGCGGCGGGGCGATCCGGGTGACATCCGAGTACACTCGAGTCGGAACGAACTGCTCCCGACGATGGAACGCCTCGTTAAGCTGTCGATACAGGACGCTGAGGTAGATGCTCATCCCGGCGCCAAAGGCAGCGAAGAAGATGAGGATGGGGCCTAATTTTACGACGCGCCGCATGCGTGTTTATCTCCTTGACTGCACTACGTCGGGTTAATAGAAACGGTGCAATTCGTCAAAGTAAGAGATTGGATAATTTAATGAAATTTCAAATTTCCGCATTTTTGGTTCTAGGCGCTCTCTTGAATGCATTTTTCGGAGCAAGTTCGGCGCGGGCCGTGGAACTGGATTGGAACGGCGATTTTCGAGCCGAGTACAATTACATTCATAACTACAATCTCGATAGCACAAACAGCGCCGGCAACGATCCCGCTCGCTTGGACAACAAAGGACGGCCCCAAGGTTATTATATCCCCACCGGCGGTTCGAATAACGCGACCTTTGAAGATTTGTTCTTCAAATTGAAACCGAAGGTCATCGTCAATGACAACATCTCGATCAAGTCCGAGTTCTGGCTTGGCGACCCGGTCTACGGTTTCTACGGAAATGCCTATCCTTACACTTTCGACCAACGTCAGTTTTATTCTTCGCAGTCTCGCGGCTCGGTGATCACGGCGCAACGTTTTTGGGCCGATTTTTTGAGCGATTTCGGAACGATTGAAGTCGGCCGCGCGCCCCTTCAATACGGCTTGGGCGCGGTCTGGAACGCGGGCGACGGAGTGTTCGATCATTACGAGTCGACCGGCGACGTGATCCGCTTGATCTCGAAATTCGGTGCTTTCACTTTCAGCCCGTCTTTCGTGAATTATTCCACCGGCAACACCTTGGGTGGGGCTTGCGTTTATGATTCCGCCACGGGGCTTTGCCAGCCGGGCTCGGGCAGCGGCGCGATCTCCGATTATTCGTTGATTCTCAAATACGAAAACCTCGAGGAAGATTTCGAGGCGGGCTTGAATTTCATCCGCCGCATCGCTGGCGGCGTGCAAGACCTGGGCGTCATCAACAGTGACGGAACCTCTTCGTCCGGGATGCAGGGGCCGATCAGCGGCACTTCCGGTGCCGCTTTCAATACCTGGGATCTCTACGGCAAGAAAAAATTCGGCCGTTTGACTCTCGGTGCCGAAATCCCGATCGTATCCGGTCAGCTTGCCGGTATTCCTTACTCGGCGGTTTCAGCGGTGGTTGAAGCGGATTGGCGTATCAACGACACTTGGGAAACGCAGGTCAAAGGCGGTCACGTGCCGGGCCAGCCTTCAAGCGGTTCCGCGAGCTATAACTCGTTTTCGGCGTACTACCTGAACCCGAACTATCGGATCGGCACCATTATGTTTAATTACGCCCTTCAGAACTTGGGCGGCTACACCGCGCCGAACACGGCGAATAACCCGAACGTGAATGGCCAGCTCGGCTCGCCTTACGACAACCCGCTCACGAACGTCAATTACCTGAGCTGGATGGGCTTGCTCCATGCGGATAAGTGGACTTTCGATCTCGGCGCGATTTACGCCCACGCTACGCAAGAAGCGCAGGGCGGGAATTACTACTACAACCAATGGAATCGCGTATTGGATGCCCGTCAGGCTTCGCCGAACAGTCAGGGTGGCTCTTACGGCTTGGAAATCGACGCCGGCGCGGGCTTTCAGTGGGATGAGTACTTCTTGGCGAAGCTGGATCTCGCGGCCTTCTTTCCTGGCGACTTTTACAAGTTCACCAACGTCTCAGGAATCGAAAACGGTACCTCAACCGTTCTCGCGGCGGTCATCAAGGTCGGCGTGACGTTCTAACAAAAAGGTAGGCCGTACCTTTTGGTAGAGGCCTGCGTCATGATGTCAGGGCCGCGCTCCAAATTCTGGATGGTCCAAGAAAAGGCATCGGGCATCAGCTTTCATCCGGTTGGGACGTTTTATTTCCGGCGCTCGATCGCCTGGCGATGCAGCCATGCGCGGATTTTTCGGGAGTCGTTTTCCGGAATTCCGACGAATGAATAGCGTGCTTCGTAGGGAAGGTCGCTCGAGATCGCGGCGCCTTCGGGAATTTTTCTGGAGTAAATCAATCGAAGGAGCGGAGGGGCGATTCCGATATCGCTGAAGAGCTTGCTGGCGAGCTCGATGTTCATCGTGGCCGTGGCCGGCATGGGCAGGGCGATGGTCAGGTCGGCTTCGCTGACAGCCATGATTTTCGCGGAAATTTTGAATTCCGCCGGGATGCTGTCGCCGTAAAGCGTGTGTTCGAAAATATGGCGCTTTGCATCGCCTTTGCGGATATTGGCTTCGATTTTATCGAGAAAGACCTGCTCGTCTATCGGCTTCAGGATGTAATCGTCCGCTCCCGCCTGCACGGCCGCGGTGACGTCCTCCCGCCGGCGCATACGGCTTAAAACCAGGATCGGGACCGACCGGTTTTTCGACGTCGCGGCGCGAATCGTGCGGATCATCTCGTGGCCGTCCATGACCGGCATCGCGATATCCGTAACCACGCAGTCAATCGCCCGGTTCGAGAGTATTTTCAGGGCTTCGATCGCGTTTTTGCAGGTGATGACTTGGTAGTCCGATCCGGCCAGGATCGATTGAGCGCGGTTGATCTCCGCCGGCTCGTCGTCGACGACCAGAAGAGTGGGGCGGCTGAGCTCGGCGCGGGTTCTGTTTCTCGGGGACTCTTCCCTGGTTTCAGTCAGGCTCACGCTTTTATTTTAATATTAACTGTTTAATCTGCGCAACGGCGTCGTGAGATCCTTCTTGCCGCCAAAAAACTGGCTACTGCACCGTGAATTGGGTGAAGAATACGTCGGAAACCAGGTCCCCGACAATCGACGCGTGAGGTTGATTGCTTTGGGCGGTTTTGCCGGCTTCGCCGTGTTCTCCGCCCTCACCACCGGCATGCTCGCCACCCTCGCCGCCGCTGGTGGGTTTGGGGGGCGCGGGCGGCTGAAGTTTTCCGGCATTTTCTTTGAGAATCTGGTTGATCGCGTCGATCAGCTCCGAGCGGAGCAGATAGCGTCCTTGAACGTTGGTCAGATCGCTCATCTGGCGCCGTCCAATCAGTGACAAGAGCCGGTCCATGACCAAAGCGCGAACGGCTTCGACCTCATCTGAGCGGGACTTATCACGGACTTCGACCGAAAAGCCGACGTTGGCGTAGCGCCTTCGTCCTGGCACATTCGAGGCGATATTGAGCATCGTAGCGGGAAAGTCCACGTAACCTGCTTCAGCGGAGGGAAGCGGGCTTGCCGCCACTTTCGCGAGGCGCGCGCGCTCTTCGGCCTCGGTGATCGAGGGCCGCTTATAGAGAAGCTTCGTGTAAACGAGCGTTCCCATCGCCGCTAGCAGCACCAGCGTATTCGCCAGCCCAAGAAGGAGCGGCAACTTGGATGCGCTTGGGGCTTTCCTTCCTTTTTCGGTTTTTCCTGCGTCGGCTTCGGCGGGGGCGTTGCTCACCCTATTAGACTAGCCCGAACGTGCTTATAATTTCGAGAAAAAACGCGTCCAATTGGACGGGCATGAGTCATGGTTGGTGCACTGCTGACGTGTCTTTATGTGAGCTGGTCCAAGTATCGGTGAGGGGGCTCCCGCAAGCGTGAAGCGTTCGCGGCTGGCCGCGATGCGGGCGCAGCTCATGGATGAGCGTCCCCGACACCCGATACTTGGACGTGCTGTTAGATTTTCAGCGTGTCGAAAGGAAGACCCAAGTCATCCGCGACTTGCTTGTAAGTCAGCTTGCCATTGCAGATGTTGACGCCTTTGCGTAGCGCCTCATCGCGAGCCACTGCGTCATGCCATCCGAGGTTCGCGATTTGAAGCGCGTACTTCAAGGTGACATTGGTCAATGCATACGTCGAGGTGCGTGGCACCGCACCCGGCATGTTCGGTACCGCGTAGTGAATGATGCCGTCCACGGTGTACGTAGGATGTTCGTGGCTGGTTGGACGGCAAGTCTCAACCGAGCCGCCTTGGTCGACGGCGACGTCGATGATCACGCCACCTGGTTGCATCTTCGAGAGCATGTCGCGGTTGACGAGTTTCGGAGCCTTGGCGCCCGGTACGAGCACGGCGCCGATGACGAGATCCGCGCTCGTGACGGAGCGTTCGATTTGTTCGCTGTTGGAGTAAAGGGTGGTTACGTCGTTGCCGAAGATGTCCGCGAGGTAGTCGAGGCGGTGCATATTCGTGTCGAGAATGGTGACTTTCGCGCCGAGGCCGATTGCCATTTTCGCCGCGTTCACGCCGACCACGCCGCCGCCCAAGACGACGACATGCGCGCGCTCAACGCCCGGAACGCCGCCGAGGAGCATCCCTTTTCCGCCGTGATCGTGTTGGAGGTAGGTGGCGCCGATTTGAGTCGCCATGCGGCCAGCGACCGCGCTCATCGGAGCGAGCAATGGAAGCGAGCCGTCCGCGGGTTGAATGGTTTCGTAGGCAATGCCCACGATTTTGCGTTCCATCAAAGCCTTGGTGAGGCGTTCATCGGCCGCGAGATGGAGGTAGGTGTAAAGAATCTGGCCTTCACGAAGGAGGGAGTACTCTTCAGGGAGCGGCTCCTTGACCTTCACGATCATGTCGGACTTTTCGTAAACTTCTTTGGCGGTTTCGGCGATGAGCGCGCCTGCTTTGCGGTAGTCGTCGTTCGAGATGCCGACTCCGATACCGGCGTTGTGCTGGACCATCACTTTGTGGCCGGCGTTTGTCAGGGCGCGAACCCCTGCGACGACCATGCCCACTCGATTTTCTTTGTTCTTGATCTCTTTTGGTACGCCAACGATCATGATGTCGGTCCTTTCGTATTTAGCTCAATTCAGCTAATTTTTAGGCCATCATAGGCCAGGGCGACGCCTTTCGGCAGCTTCCCTTTTTTCATCCATGCGTTATAGCCGAACTCATGGCCAAGATGCGTTAAAAAAGTACGCTCCGGCTTAAGTTCTTCTATTATCTCCAGTGCCGCAGCGACATTGAGATGGGTTTTGTGAGGTTCCACTTGAACACAATCCAGGATCAAAGTGGAGAGCCCACGGAGTTTTTCTAATGATTGGGTCGGTATATAGCTGGTATCAGTGATGTAGGCAATCGTATCGAACCGATACCCCATGGTATGCTGGCGGCCATGATTCAATAAAATGGGTATCACCGGCACTCCTACGATATTCATTACGTCCACATTCGGGTCGAACTCGTGCAGGTCGAGCATCGGGATGCCGCCACCCTCTTTATGCCCTTGAAATATATATGAAAATTTTTGCGGAATTTCTTTTATCGTCCATTCGTGCCCGTAAATCGGGATCGAGGTTTTTTGGCTGAAGTTATAGGCCCGGAGGTCATCGATTCCATGAACATGATCAGCGTGAGGGTGGGTGTAAAGCACTGCGTCAACCCGTGGGATCTTTTCTCGAAGGGCTTGGGCTCTGAAATCGGGTCCGGTATCGACGATCAAACTTTTGCCCCGGCTTTGGACCCAAATGGAGGCGCGGGTGCGCTTATCCTTCGGGTTTCGCGAGCGACAAACGGCGCATCGGCAAGCGATCAGTGGGACGCCGCTCGAAGTTCCGCTTCCTAAGATCGTGACAATCATTTGCTTTTCCTAATATGCCAAATTGTGACAAGAGTCATGCTCATATGAAAGCGTTAGTGACCGGTGGAAGCGGCTTTATTGGTAGTACGCTGATCGAGGAGCTGAACCGGCGCGGTTACGACGTTTACGCGCTTCTTCGGAAGACATCCCCATTGAATAATCTGGAATCGTCGAAGTTCACCCGAGTCGAGGGCGATTTGTCGGACACGGAGTCGTTGAAGCGCGCCGTTCGCGGGATGGATTACGTTTTTCATGTGGCTGGGGTGGTGCGATTCCACGATCAGGCTTCGATTTTTCGTTTGAATGCCGAAGGCACGCGGAATGTCGTCGAAGCCGTCGCATCCGATGATCCGGGCATTAAGCGCTTCGTTTATGTTTCGAGCCAAGCGGCGGGCGGGCCGGCCGCTTCGCTTGAGGCTCCTCGGACCGAGGCCGAACTTGCGGCCCCAGTGTCGGTATACGGCCAGAGCAAACTGCAAGGGGAAGTCGAGGTGTTGAAGTATCGAAGCCGGTTTCCGGTGTCGATCGTGCGGCCACCGATGGTCTACGGGCCTCGCGACAAGGATGTTTTTACGGTCATTCAAACGGTTTCCCGGCGCCTGATGCCGCTGATCCGCGGCGGGACGAAAGACGGCAGCAAATATTACAGCCTGATCCACGTGCGCGATCTTTGCCGCGGCATCGCGCTCGCGGCCGAGGCGGATCCGGCGCGCGTGCCTTCGGGCGAAATTTTTTACCTTACCGACGGCGCGATCTATACTTACCGGGAGCTCTTGCTTTCGATGGCCCGCGCGTTGAACGTGCGGGCGTTTTCGATTCAGGTTCCGCAACCGGTGGTGACGGCGCTGGCCGGCGCTTTGAGCGCGGTCGGCAAAGTGACCGGTAGAAGTTTTCCTCTGAATCAGGACAAGCTCAACGAAATCCGGCCGGATTATTGGGTTTGCTCGAGTGAGAAGGCGAAAGATATGCTTGGTTTCCAAGCAGAACTGAATTTATCGTCCGGGATGCAAGATGCGATACGATGGTACAAAGACCAGAAGTGGATTTAATACGCGAGCAATCGGCTGCTCGCTAGCGTTAGCGGCGGCGATCCTGAGCGCCTGCAGCACGGGTCCGAGAAAGCTCGAAGCGGCGCATGCGAAGCCGGTGGCCCCGGAAGCGAAGGTGGCAGCCGAGCGGCAAGCGGAAAAGAGCGGCGTCGGAGTCCATCTGAATCTTCAAACCACGATCCTGCCGAACGGCCTCAAAGTCGTTCTGATCGAAGATCCCACCGTGCCGATCGTCAGTTACCAGACCTGGTACAACGTCGGATCGGCGGATGAGCATCTGGGCATCACGGGGATCTCGCATTTTTTCGAACATCTGATGTTCAAAGGCACTCCGCGATACCCCGCGAAGGAGTTCTTTCGCCAGCTTGAGGCCAAGGGCGCGGAAGTGAACGCCTTCACGACCCGCGATTACACGGTTTATTACGAGAATTTCATTCCCTCCTATCTCGAAAAAGCCATCGATATGGAGTCGGATCGCATGCAGAACCTGAAGCTGGACGATGAGGTCCTGAACAGCGAACGGATGGTGGTGCTCGAGGAGCGCCGCTTGCGTACGGACAATACGCCGGAAGGCCGGATGCAGGAGGCCCTTTGGCAGCTTGCCTACCGCTACAACTCTTATCAGTGGCCGGTGATCGGCTATCCGCAAGACGTTTTGAGCCTGACGCTGCAGGATTTGCAGAGCTGGTACAAAAGCCATTATCAGCCGAAAAACGCGACGATTGTCGTGGTTGGCGCGATCAAGGCCGATCAGACGCTCGCCTTGATCCGCAAGCATTACGGTTCGATCCCCGGGGTCGGCGTTCCGGTACCCGAGATTTTCGCGGAGCCCGAGCAAAACGAGGAGCGGCGGTTGGTGCTTTACGACGATGAGTCATCGGAACGCTTCGCGGAGGCCTATCACGTGACGTCGGCCGCGGATGAGGATTCGTACGCGCTCGACGTCCTGTCCAATATTTTGTTCACCGGAACCACCTCGCGCGGCTGGCGCGCGATGGTCGAGGATCACGAGATCGCGCTGGGCGTTTCGAGCGAGAATTACACGCCGGCGCATCCGGGTCTCTTCATTATTTCGGGAACGATGAAGTCGGGAGTGAAGACCGACAAGGCCGAGGTCGCGCTCGATGAACTGATTCGCAAGGTGCAGGATCAGGGGGTGACCGCCGAGGAGATCCGCATCGCGGTCCGGCAGCTCACGGTGCAGCTCATCGACAGCGTGAGAACCCCTTACGGAATGGGAACGTTGGTGGGAACCGCGAACGCGGTGCTCGGGGATCCTTCGCTCTACGCGAGCGATTTGGCGAAGTATTTGAAAGTGACGCCTGAAGACGTGAAACGCGTGGCTCAAAAGTATTTGCAGCCGAATAACCGGTCGGTGGTGATTATGATGCCGAAGAAAGTGGCGATGAGCCGATGAAATCGAAATTTTTAAGCGCTGTCTTTTTGTTTTGCGTGACTCTTTCGGCGTCAACGGCGGCCGTGGCCGCTGAGAGGGATTTCCGGCTTCCCACTCCGATTCTCGAAACATTGCCGAACGGCCTGCAGATCGCCTGGTTTCTGAGCGACACGCTTCCGGTGGTCGACCTCGCGCTCGTGGTGGCATCGGGCGAGCGGGATGATCCGGCCGGTAAAAGCGGAACCGCCGATCTGATGGCGGCCGCCCTGACCCGCGGCGCGGGCGGCATGACCGAAAAAGATCTCGCCCATGCCATCGAAACACTCGGCGCTTCTTGGTACTCGACGACGGACGACGATGCCTCATCGGTGGGAATGCACGGCCTTGCTCCCGATGCCCCGGTGCTATTGGATTTGCTCGCCAAGGTGACGCTTCATCCCGAATTCGCGCCCCAGCAGATCGAGCGCGAGCGCGCCCGGATGATTGACCGCTGGGAACATATGCCGGATTACGGCGCGAATCTGGTCGGACTCGCGATGCACGGCCTGCTCGCGCGCGGCACGATCTACGGCCGGGGCGGATTTGTTTCGGAGCGCGAGTTCAAGCGGATCGGCCGCGAAGACGTCGTCGCCTTTCACCGCAAGAATTTTACGCCGAAAAACTCGATTTTGATGGTCGTCGGCCGGGTCAATAAGGCCGACTTCAGGGCGAAAATCATGCGGCTTTTCGGTGACTGGAAGGGCGAGGTGCCGCGCCGAGCATGGGTGAAGTATTCGGACCCGAAAGTTCAAGCCCGTCCGGGCGCTCCCGGCGAAGTGGTGGTGATCGATCGCCCGAGTCTCACGCAGGCCGAAGTCCGCCTCGGATTCCAGGGCCCGTTGTTCAACGATCCCGATCGGTATCCGCTCGCGGTGGCTAATGCGCTTCTCGGTGAATATTTCGAAAGCCGTTTGAACTCGCTGATCCGGGATAAATTGGGCCTGACGTATTCGATTCAGAGCTCGTTCACCTACGCCGAGCATCTCGGCACGTTCGGCATTTCGTCAGCGACCCGCAACGAAGCGGTGGGGCAGGTGGTTTGGAAGACGATCGAGGTTTTGAAGGATCTTCGCGCCGGCGATATTTCGGAAGGCGAAGTGCAAACGGCGAAGGATTACCTGATCGGAGGTTTTCCGCTGGGTACCTCGACGCTGGGTTCGGTGGCTTCGCGATGGGTTGGCGGTTGGCTTTTCGGCCTGGGGCCTGACTATCTGAACGAGTTCGTGCCGAAAGTGAGCGCGGTCTCGGTCGACGCGGTTCGAAAGGCGGTCGCGAAGACTTTTCACCTGGGCCAGATGCAGATCGCGGTCGCCGGCGACGGGAAGGCTATCGAGAAGAGCCTCAAAGAAGCGGGGATCAGCTACCGAAGAATTCCTGTCGCGGCTCTGGTGGGCGCGCGTTAAGCGAGCTGCGTGGCTTCCCGCACGGCGCCACGCCCGTTTTCCATCGCGCACTTGCCTTCGAAGTAGGATCCGAATTCGAGTTCCAGCGAAGGAGCATGGATGTTTCCCACGACCCGGCCGGTGCGGGAAATTGTTACTTTTCCGTGCGCCACGATATCGCCTTTGACGTATCCGTCGATGATCAGCCGGTCCGCATCGATGCTGCCTTCGACCATCGCCGTTTCGGCGAGAATCAGGGTGCTTCCGTTTTTCGCCTTCACTTCGCCGACGAGCACGCCGTGAACGCGCGAGATTTGGTCGAAGACGATTTTACCTTCGATCCTGGTTTCCTCCGCGATGACATTGATCGCGGATTCTTGAATCTGCTCCCAGCTTATTTTCACGAGTTATCCCCCGTGCTTGAGTCTTCGTTCGAATCCGATTCATGCGCGCGCGAGGCGGGGGCCCTCGGCGAGAGCATTTGGTGAATCAGCAGCTGGCCGCTTTGGCTGATGACGATCACCTCGATGTTTTTGATCGAAGCGGGATTCGAAATCGGGCCGAATTCCGCTCTGGTCTCGCGAAAACGGCTTACGGAAAAATATTCGCCGTGGTTGGGGTCAAGCAGCGCCTTGTGTCCGGTCTCGGAAAGGGTGTTTTCAGGATGCGACAAGAGGATGCTTGGCCCGCGCGCGAGGATGATGATTCGCCCTTGTTGCGATCCGCTCGCGCCGACGTATTGAACCCCGAATTTGACTTTGAGCATTTTTCCCGCCCAGCGCACTTGAGGCGAGGTGATCTTGATCGGTACCTGGGCCGGCGTGGCTTGGATGGCGTCCGGCAGTCCTTGAAAGAGCGACGGGGCCGTTTCCAGCGGGCTGCCCGGCGTCAGATCCGCTTCGGGACTGACGATGGGAAGGGGGGACGGTTCCGTCGCGGCCGAATCTTGGACATTGGCGCCATGGGCGGAGGCGAGTTGCTGCTGGAGGGTTTGCACCTGTTGCTCAAGCTCGGAGATCCGGTTCGTCGAGTTCGAAGCCGCCGGAGAATCTGTCATGGAATTGACGACGCTCGGGGCCTTTGCCGGAAGTTTTCGGATGAGCCGTGCGTCGATCGTGAGCAAGGCCGATGCCGTCAATCCGATGACGACGGCGATGATGAGCGCGCCTAAAAGCCAGCCAAATTGCACGATCCAGCGCATGGGCACTTTAAATACGCGGGCGGCATCGTTGTCCTTGAAGATAAGGACGGTCAATTGTTCCTTGGATGGCATATCGATCTAAAAACGTTAGCTTTTCAAAAATAGAGTGTCAACTTGCGCGATAAATCATCCGATCAGAGTTGAGGATGAAGATTCTACTCTTAAACCCGTTCATCGATTCGAGCCACCCGATCAGCGCTCAGCTCAAGGCACACGGGGCGGCCGTTCTTCATCCCGCGAATCCGGACGAAGCATGGAAGATGATCGAGTTGCACGGGGAAAGCCTGGATCTCGCGATCATCCACCGCGAGCCGCCGACCGGCCCCGGAATCGCCGATAAGAACGTGCCCCTGAATCTATCGATTTTAGAAAAAATCAAGGGTTCGCCCAAGCATGCGGATCTGCCGTTGATCATCACCTCGAGCGCTTGGGGGGACTCGGAGTTCGCGAAACATCAGGAAGGCTCATTCGGCGCGAACGCTTATCAGAAGTGGCCGGCGTCCGCGGATGATCTGATTCAAACCATCGATACGATGTTCGAAGGTCAGGCCCCCTGGTCTTCGGTTGTCGCTGAGGTTGGGACGAGCGCGACCACCGGGAGCGGCGTGACCGCGGGGATCAAGACGGCGCCGCCGGGTGGCGGGCTTTCGCTTGCCGCGCCCGATGCCACGTCGAAAATCACTTTGTCCGTAGCGGAGGCCACATCACCGGCCATCACGCCGGCAACTCAATCGAGCGTGGCTCAATCCATCGTGCTCGAGGAGCCGGCGCAGTTCGATATATCGCTCAGCGCCTCGGGCAGCGCGTCCGGAGTATCGCTCGCTTTCGAAGCGCCCGAATCCTCCTTCCCGGCGGACGCGCAAAATCACGCGCTTTCGGTTCAGCCCGTCGCGGCTTCATCCTCGGAAAACGAATTAGAGCCTCATGAAAGGCTGGTCCTTGCCGCGAATACGAAAAGCGACGCCACTTCGCTTTTGCCCGACAATAACCCGAGCAATGCGACGCAAGTCCTTCAATTCGATAATCCTCCCGCGGAGGCGACCGCCCAGCTTCCGAGCCTGACGCCCGAAGCCTTGATGGAATCGCTCGAGATGCCGCCCGAAAACACCGGCATTCAAGGAGTTACATCCATCGATATCGGCGGGCAGGACAGTGCCAGCGTTCATGCCGTTGCCGGCGATCAATCCGCTACAAGCGCCCAAATCGATAGTGATGAGTCTTTAGCCGCGGATTTACCCTATCTTTTCGGCCACAAGAGCTCGCCGCAGGCCCCTCAACCGGGATTGAACGCTCAGTCGATCGTAAACCAGGTGATGATGTTCGCGGAGCCGGTAGGCGACGCGGTGGTGCCGGGCGGGGCAGCGAGCTCGCCGGACGTCGAAACGCTGAAAAAATATCTGCTGCTGCGCGAGCAGGACGTCGCGGTCCTGTCGAACCAGCTGAAATCGGCGCGCGAGCAAGTGCTTCTTTTCGACAAAAAGATCAAGGAAGCGAACGGCCAGATTCTCGAGCTCAAGCACGTGATCGGGGAGCAACGGCGCCGCATCGACGAAGAGGCTCTATGTGTCGAAAAGCTGGTCGAGGGGCTCCGCAAGGAAAATGAAGAGCTCAGCTTCCAGCTGAAGGCGAAATCCGACAAAGCCAAAGTCATGGAGGCCCAGGTTCGGGCGGCGACCGAGGAAATCGACCGTCTCAAAGACCGGGTCCGGATCGATATCCGTAAAATCCGGGTTCGGGAAAAAGAGCTCGAAAACAAGCTCGAACTCGTGCGCCGCGATTCCGAAGCCCTCATCGCCGCTCGCGAGAGCAAGATCATCGAGCTGAAGCGCAAGATCGATCTTCTGGAATTTAATCTCGATTTGCTTCAAGATCAGTATTCTAGGGAAAAGGACGGTTCAGCCCAGTTGCGGGATCGGTTAGGGCGGGCCGCGCAGGTGGTTCGCGTGGCGGGAGGGCTTCTCGACACGGGAACTTCCGGAGCCGCGGGAGTTGCCGACGCGAGTCGGGAAAAGGTTGGCTCGGAAAATGGCCCGAAAATTGAGATGAGCGGTAAGGGAGAAAATCAGAGTGCCCCTGGAGTCCGCGAAACTGCATAAGAGAAAAAAGCGCGACGAGCGCAGCCCGCGTGAAGTGGGCGGGGTGTATCAGGTCTTGCTGATCGAAGAGGATCCGCAGGAAACGGAGCTTTACGCCGATCTCATCCGCGAAGTGGGCAACTGCCGCGTCGACGTGGTGAGCCGCTTGGAAAATTCCTATGACTGGATCTCGCGCTCGAATTACAACCTGGTGGTCGTCGATTGCTCCGCGGCGATGACCGATGCGAACGGCAGGCGCCACCGGGGCATCGACGGGTTGGCGATCCTGGAGCAGATCAAGCGGATCAGCCCGGTTACCGGCGTCATTTTGGTTTCGGGCCAGGCCACGGTCGAGCAGGCGGTCGCGGCGATCCGGCTCGGCGCGGAAGATTACCTCAAAAAGCCCTTCAATCTGGAAAGTTTCCAGCTTGCCGTGAAGCGCGCGCTCGACCGCAAAGCGGTTTTCGGCGGCGACGCCGGCGCGAGCGATTTTTTCAATCTGCTCAACAGCTGCCAGATGATTTCGGCGACGCTGGAACAAAACAAGATTTTCGGCGTCGTTTCGAGTTTCTTGCGGCGGGAGCTCAAATGCGAGCATGCCGCGATCTATGCGGCTTCCGAAAACGGACTCTCGATCGTCAACGACGACGAGGACCGGGTGATCGGCGAAATCCTGGATATCGCGATCCAGGCTTCGAACCCCACGCAGAGAATGCTGGAAAACGGGGAGTGGTGTTGTTTCGTCGAGCGCGGGCCGCTGACGCCGGGGCTTTTCGTCTTCCGGTTCCGGTGCGCGGGCCCGAACGATTATTTCTGCATTTGCCTGTCGCCGCAGCGGCCGAACCCGGTCGAGGCCTTCGAAAGCCGACTCCGGATGCTCAAGGTCCAGATCGAGGTCACCGGGAAAAACATCGAGGAGTACCTGGGCGTTCAAAGCCTGGTTTACGTCGACGACGCGACGGGGCTTTATAATACCCGCTACCTGAATTACATTTTGGATCGCGAAATCGCCCAGTCGATCACGTCCAATCGCCCGTTCGCCGTTCTCTTTACCGACGCCGATCACTTCAAGTCGATCAACGACAAGCACGGTCATTTGGTCGGCACGCGCATCCTGAACGAGCTGGGGGAGCAGTTGAAGCGCTTTGTGCGCGACAAGGACACGGTCTTTCGCTACGGCGGCGACGAATTCATCGCGGTCTTGTCGAACACCGATCTCGCGACGGCGAAAGTCGTGGCCGAGCGCATCCGCTCCTCGGTCGAGAAGCATTTGTTCTTGCATGAGGACGCGCTCGATATTCGCTTGAGCCTGTCGATCGGGGTGGCGATTTTCCCCGACAACGCGTCTTCGAAAAAAGAAATCATCGAGGCGGCCGATCATGCCATGTACGACGCGAAGAAGAGAACCCGCAACAGCGTGAGCATCGCGAGCACGCCGAAAAGAGCCGCCTCTCAATGAATCCCCAAGCGGAGGCCCCGCGTCGGCCTTGTTACCGGTTGGTCGTGAGCGACTTTCATCTGGGCAAGGGCAGGTATCTGCCCGACGGCACGCAGAACATCCTCGAGGACTTCATTTACGACCGGGAGTTTTCCGAGTTTCTCGCCTACTACCGGACCGGCGAATTCGCCGACGCGGACGTGGAGCTGGTTTTCAACGGCGACATCCTCAATCTGCTTCAAATCGATACCTGGGGCGTTCATACCCATATGGTCACCGAGCGCGCCATGGTCCAGGCGGTCAAAAGGATCGTCGCCGGTCATCCGGAATTCTTCCAGGCGCTTCGCCGATTCGCGGCCACGCCGGGCCACACCGTCTCCTACGTGGTCGGCAACCACGATATGGGCATGCTTTGGCTTGGGCCGAGAAAAGTCTTCGAAAGCGCCGTGGGCGCCCCCGTGATTTGGAATGACGTGTTTTACCTCAAAGACGGGATCTACATCGAGCACGGCCAGCAGTACGAGGTCTTCTCCGCCACCGACATGCAAAAGCCTTTCATTACCCGCGGGCTGCCCGAGCCGGTCCTGAACCTCCCTTGGGCGTCGCTTTTCGTGGCGATCGTGCTCCCTTGGGTGAAGCAACAGCGTCCGCACGTCGATAAAGTCCGGCCGTTTCATTATTTTATCCGGTGGGTCGCGATCAACGACCTCTGGTGGGGCGTCAAAATCGGGTTGTACATCCTGAAGTTCATGTTCGATACCGTGCTCTTTCAGCGCCGATATCAAATTCAGAAAAACGTGAAGCAGACGATGTCGATGCTGAAGCAAATTACGATCTATCCGAATTTCGATAAAATCGCCTTTCGCATTCTCGAAGAGCGCGATGACGTGAATGTCGTCATTTTCGGCCATACCCATTTGCTGCGGTACCGGCGGTGGCGCGAGGGCAAAGAGTATTTCAACGAGGGCACTTGGAACGACAACACCAATCTCGAGTTGGACGACTACGGAAAATCGATCCGCCTGACTTACGCTTTCATCGAATACCCGGCGGTCCAGGCTTCGGCGCCGCGCCCGACCGTCAGGCTCAAGCAGTGGTTTGGGGTTTCCAGGCCCGAAGCGGATATGATCATATAGTAGAATTATGAGGCATATTCTTTGGGTTCTCGTTTTGGCCTTCGCGGCGCTCGGCGCGAACGCTTTTTCCGCGGATTATGAATCCCCGCGTCCGGATCGCTTGCCGCCGACCGACGTGCTCGTCAAGCTCCAGGCCGGTTATGTGCCGGACCGGCGGGTTCGCCAGAGTGTTCGTTTCATTCATCCGGAGGTCGCCGAAGTCACCGTTTCTGGGGGCGATGCGAAGGCCAAGGCCATCGAAGTTCGGTTCCGGGACTCCAGCGATCATTTCTACGGCGTCTGGGAGGCGGCTCATTACAACTCTGGCGGCCGCTCCGGCGGCATTGATAACCGCGGCAGCCGGGGTCCGTTCATGGGAACGCTCGTCACCCGCGACGTCAATTATTCGAGCGCACGGGCGCCGTTTTTCATGATGCGTTCCGGCCCGCGTTTCTACGGAATCTACGTCAAAAGCACCGCCTTGGGCTCCTTCTCGTTCGAGAAAGCGCCGTCATTTTCCTTTAACGGCTCCGAGCTTCAGTACGATGTGATATTCGGCGCCTCCTACGCGGATATTCTTTCTCGCTATAACGAGCTCGCGGGTCCTTCCGTGATGCCGCCGCTTTGGGCTTTCGGCACCGGCTGGTGGCGGGACGACGCGCATGAAGGCTTTCACGGCAAAGTGGCTAACGCGCAAGAAAATGTTCTCGACGATGCGGACCAATTGCAGCGCCTTCAGATCCCCGCGGCTTGGCTTTGGCTGGATCGTCCTTACGGGACCGGCGGAAACGGCTGGGGCAATTTTGATTTCGATCCGTCTTTCCCGAATCCCGCTCAGCTGATTCGCGGTCTCAACGAAAAGGGCTACGAGCTGCTGCTTTGGATCGCCAACAAAAACTGGGAGCCCAGCGAGCTTTGGGATGAGGCGCTGAAACACGGCTTTCTTTACGAGAAGAAGAGCGGCTCCGCGGTCGATTTGAAAAATCCTGACGCGTATTCCTGGTTCTTGAAAAAGCTCGATCGCTACGTAAGCTTGGGCATCAAGGGCTATAAGATCGATCGCGGCGAGGAAGATGAAGATGCGATTCCGGATGAAGCCAAAAATTCCGAGATCATCGAATTTTCGCGTCTCGCTTCCCAGTCCATGGAAAAAAGACACGGCTCCGATCATTTCGATTTCGCGCGCAATCTCAATGACGTCGGTCGCCGGTATTCGACGGTCTGGGGCGGTGATCCGCAGTGCACGTTCGGCGGTCTTCGGACTTCGATCACGCTCGGGCTGCGCAGCGGAATGATCGACTTCCCGATGTGGGGGTCCGATACCGGCGGACTGCTTTGCGATCATGTTCCATCGGAAGTTTTTCAGCGCTGGCTCGCATTCGCGGCGTTCAGCCCGATGATGGAAGTGGCGATCGGAAGCAAGCGGACGCCTTGGTACGAATATGACGACGCCATGGTGAAAACCACGCGGAAATTCGCGGAGCTTCATCACCTGCTGATCCCGTACACCCGCTCGGAAATGTTCGCGGCCACGCAAACGGGAATGCCGATCATGCGCGCTTTGGTGCTCGCCGATCCGGAGGATCCGTGGACGGCGGACATTTCGGATGAGTATCTTTACGGCAGCGAGCTCCTGGTGGCGCCCGTAACTCAGGCCGGCGCGAGCTCGCGCAGCGTTTACTTTCCGAAAGGACGTTGGTTCAGCTTTTCCAGTGGCTCGCCGGAAAGGCCGAGTGTTCAAGAGGGCGGGAAATCCGCCTCGATAGCCGCACCGCTCGATTCCATTCCGGTTTTCGCCCGTGAAGGCGCGATTATCCCCATGGGGGACCTGCTTCGGGCCAATAATCACTGGACATCCGATTGGGCGCCGCACCTGGATATCCACCTTTTTCCCTCGAGCCGCGTGGCCAGCCAGTTCGTTTACTTTGATGGTAAAACGACGAAAGAGATTCGAATGCGGCCAAGCGGCGCGGATTGGGTCGTCGATTTTGAGGATTTGGGGACCGCGGGCGTGGTTCAAGTTCATTGCCGCGGCTTCGACTCGATCGACAAAAACGGCAAACGGCTCGTTCCGGAGAAGGACTATCGGTTCGATTCCACTGCCGGCATGGCCTATATCCCTTTTGACGGGCCGACGAAGCTCACGATTCGCCATGGGGTCACACTTTAGCTTGACCCGCCAGCCTCCGACCCGCTACTATGAAATCCCATGGTTCCCATGGGTTCTTCCGAAAATTCTCGTGTAATTTTAGTCATTCCAGCTCGATACGCCTCAACCCGCCTGCCGGCGAAAATACTTGCCGACATTCATAGCAAACCAATGATCCAATGGGTTTATGAGCGAGCCAAAGCGGCGAAATCGGTGCATCGTTTTATCGTCGCGACCGACGATGAACGGATCGCGCGCGTGGTTCGCGGTTTCGGGGGCGAGGCAATGATGACTTCCCCTGATCTGGCGAGCGGCACGGACCGGATCGCGGCGGTCGCCGACGAGGTGGAAGGCGATATTTTCGTGAACCTTCAGGGCGACGAGCCTTTGATCGATCCGCGCGCGATCGATGCCGCGGTCAGCCTGGTGGCGTCGAAGCGGTTCAAAATGGGGACCGTCATGACCCCGATGCGCACGATGGACGAGCTGACCGACACGTCCGTCGTCAAAGTGATCGCCGACAAGGACGATCGCGCGATCTATTTTTCGCGCCATCCGATCCCGTATTCGCGGGGCGAAAAACCGCGTGACCCGGGAGAGCTTCTCTGCCGTCGCCACGTCGGGCTTTATTCTTTCGAGCGGGAAACGCTGATGCGTTTTCGCGCGCTGCCGCCCTCGAAGCTGGAAAAGGCCGAGGTGCTTGAGCAGTTACGAGCCGTGGCGGACGGAATCGCGATTGGAATTTCCGAAGTCGATTTTATTTCGGTGGGCGTCGACACGCCCGAAGACCTCGAACGAGTCAGGGAGATTTTGAAAAATGGCTAAGCAGAGAAAATTTATCTTCGTCACCGGTGGCGTGCTTTCCAGCATCGGCAAGGGCATCAGCGCCGCTTCGATCGGAATGCTGATGGAAGCCCGAGGCATCAAGGTCACCATGATGAAAATGGACCCTTATCTCAACGTCGATCCGGGCACGATGAGCCCCTTCCAGCATGGCGAGGTTTTCGTTTTGGATGACGGCGCCGAAACCGATCTCGATCTGGGCCACTATTCCCGCTTCGTCCAGAGCGCGCATTTCACCCGCAAAAACAGCTTCACGACCGGCCGAATTTACGACGCCGTGATCCGCCGCGAGCGGGCGGGCGGTTATCTCGGAAAGACCGTGCAGGTGATTCCGCACATCACGGACGAAATCAAACGGCATATCAACGAAGCGGCCGCCGACGCCGATCTCGCGATCGTCGAAGTGGGCGGCACGGTGGGCGACATCGAAAGCCTTCCGTTTTTGGAAGCCATCCGCCAGATGAAAGTCGAGCTCGGGCAGGAGAACGTTCTGTTCGTCCATCTCACGCTTGTTCCTTACATCGCCGCGGCCGGCGAGCTCAAAACCAAGCCGACCCAGCACAGCGTCAAGGAGCTTCGCGAAATCGGCATCCAGCCTGACATGCTTCTTTGCCGCTCCGACCGCAAGCTCGACAAAGACACCAAGGACAAGATCGGCTTGTTCTGCAACCTGAGCGGCAGCCATGTCTTCAGCGTGATCGACGTCTCGAGCATTTACGAAGTTCCGCTTTATCTCCATGAAGAAGGCTTAGACGAGAAAATCGTCGAGAAGCTCGGCATCTGGACGTCTTCGCCCGATCTTTCCCGCTGGAAAGAGATGGTCAAGCATATCCGCGAGCCTCAAGGAGAAGTCTCGATCGGCATCGTCGGCAAGCACACCGACTGGCGCGACAGCTACAAATCGCTTTCGGAAGCGCTCGTTCACGGCGGCGTGGCCAACGACGTGCGCGTGAACGTGGTCTACATCGACGCCGAAGACGTCGAGAAGGGGCAAATCGATCTTCTCAAATCGGTCGACGCGATCCTGGTTCCCGGCGGTTTCGGCGAGCGCGGGGTCGAGGGCAAGATCAAGGCGATCGAATACGCCCGTACCGAGGGCGTGCCTTATTTCGGCATTTGCCTCGGAATGCAGCTGGCCGTCATCGAGTTCGCCCGCAACGTCGCGAAGATCAAGAACGCCAGTTCGGCCGAATTCCAGCCGAACGGCACGGAAAACGTCATCGATCTCATGGAATCGCAAAAGGGCGTGAAAGACATGGGCGGCACCATGCGCCTGGGCGCCTACACCTGCAACATTCTGTCGAAATCGGGGGGCAAGCCCACCCGCGCGTTCATGGCTTACGGAAAGGAAGTCATTTCCGAGCGCCATCGCCACCGCTTTGAGGTCGCCAACGCTTTTCGCGAAAGGCTCGAAGCCAAGGGGCTGATCGTTTCGGGCAAGCACCGCAACGCCGAGGACGGAACCGAGCTCGTCGAAATGGTCGAGCTACCGAATCACCCCTGGTTTTTGGGCTGCCAATTCCATCCGGAGTTCCTGTCGCGCCCGCTCGCGCCGCATCCGCTTTTCGCGGCGTTCGTCAAGGCGGCGAAAGTGGCCGGCCGGGGCGCGCAGCGCGCGTTGCCGAACCTCAACGAGAAAGGCAAGGCCGTGCTATGACCGGGCTCGATAAAATGACCCTGATTGCGGGTCCGTGCGTGATCGAAGACGACGGGCTTTTGCTTGAAATCGCGGCCGAGCTGAAAAGACAGACCGCCGATTTGCCGGTTCGTCTTTACTTCAAAGCTTCTTTCGATAAAGCCAATCGCACCTCCATCGACGGCTTCCGTGGCCCCGGCATGCGCGACGGCTTGAAAATGCTTGAAAAGGTGAAGGCGAAAACCGGATTGCCGCTGCTGACGGATTTTCACACTCCCGAGCAGGCAGAGCCCGTGGCCGAGGTGGTCGACTTTCTGCAGATTCCCGCGTTTTTATGCCGCCAAACCGACATGATCGTGGCGGGGGCGGAGGCGGCTATTCGAAAAGGCCGCCGTCTGAACGTGAAAAAGGGCCAATTTCTCGCGCCCTGGGACGCGAAGAATATCGCCGAAAAGCTTCTGGCCGTCGCCGCCAAGTTGGGCCGCGCGGATCTGCCTCGGGATTGGGCCTCTCTCACCGAGCGCGGGGTTTCCTTCGGCTACAATACTTTGGTCGTCGACATGATCTCGTTTCAAACCATGAAGTCTTTCGGGTTTCCGACGATCTACGACGCCACTCATTCCATTCAATCGCCGGGGGCGGGCGCCGGCGGAAAAAGCACCGGCGGCAAGCGCGAGTACCTCGAAACGCTCGCGCGCGCGGCGATGGCGGCCGGAGCGGACGGGCTTTTCATGGAATGCCATCCGCGACCGAGCGAAGCCAAAAGCGACGGTCCGAACGCGTTTTATCTCGAACATGTCCGTGAATTTTTGCAGCAGCTTCTGGCCATCCGATCGATGGTCGCCGGGATGCCGAAGCTTCTGCCGGAGGCTAAAAATCGATGAACAAACTTTTAGAAACGAAAGATATTCAGGAGCGCCTCAAGAAAATCAAGATTTTGATTCTCGATGTCGACGGCGTGATGACCGACGGACGCCTTTTCTGGCTGGAGGGTCACGGTTGGACCCGTCATTTCCATATCAAGGACGGCTACGGCCTCAAGGTCTTGATGAAGTGCGGGATTCAGGTCGCGATCATCAGCGGCGGCGATTCGAAAGACGTGCGGATCCGAATGGAATTCCTGAAAATCCAGCACGTTTTCCTGGGTGATGAAGACAAGCTCAAGGCGCTCAATAAAATCGTCGAGGCGACGGGCCTGAAGCTCGAGGAAATGGCGTTCATGGGCGACGATCTTTTCGATATTCCCGTGATCGAGAAAGTGGGCTTCAGCGCGACGGTTCCGCATGCGGTCGATCCGGTCAAAGCGCGCGCCCACTACGTGACCGAATCGCCAGGCGGTTGGGGCGCGGTCCGCGAAATCGCGGACGCGATCCGCAAAGCCCAAGGATTGGGTCCTTATCTCACATGAAATCCCGCTGGGTCGTCAAAGCCGGAAGCAACCTGGTTTGCAGCGGCGGGTCTCTCTTGCTCCGCGCCTGGATGCGGGAGTTGGCCGTCTTGCGCAAGCAGCACGGGGTCGAAGTGGTTTGGGTCACCTCGGGCGCCATCGCTTCGGCCGTCGATCGGACGGGGTTCGGCAAGCGTGATCGCTCTTTGCGGGAAAAGCAGGCGCTCTCGGCGATCGGGCAGCCGATGATCATGGATCTCTACAATATCGCGCTTCAGGCTTCCGGTCTTTTGGGCGCGCAAATCCTGCTCACTTACTCGGATCTCGCCGATGCCGAGCGGCGCGACAATTTCAGAAACACGGTCGAACAGCTGCTTTCCTGGAAAGTGACGCCGATTTTGAACGAAAACGACGCGGTCGCCACCGAAGAAATCAAGTTCGGCGACAATGATTCGCTTTCGGCCAGGGTCGCGAAAGTCGTGAAAGCCGATCGACTCGTGATTCTCACCGACGTCGACGGGCTTTACGAGCGCGATCCCAAGCAAGATCCCAAAGCGAAATTGATCTCGAATCTCCCGAAAATCGCGCCCTCATTGCTGAAGGAACTCGCCAGCAGCGAGGCGCGCCGAAAAAAGGGCGGCCGCGGCACCGGTGGGATTTACTCGAAGGTTCGCGCCGCCGGCGAAGCCTCGCGCCACGGAATCGACACCTGGCTGATCCGCGGAGACCGACCGTCGGTCCTTTTGGACGTCGCGCGCGGGAAGGCGATCGGCACGCACGTGGGGAAGGCGAAGTGATCGAGCAATTGGACCGCATCCGGACCGCGGCGCGGAAACTTTCCGCCGCTCCGAGCGATGCGAAAAACGAAGTGCTGCGTTCTGCGGCTCGCGCGCTCCAAGCCCGTGCTCCGGAAATTCTCGCCGCCAACGCCGTGGATCTCAAAGCGCTCGAGGCTACCCCGGCCTTCATCGATCGGCTCACGCTCAATAACGAACGGATCGCGCAGATGGCGCAAAGCCTATCGGCCGTTGCCGCGCTTCCCGATCCGGTCGGGGAAATCGCCGAGTCGAGGACCTTGCCGAACGGGCTTCAGGTCAGGCGCGTTCGCTCGCCCCTGGGCGTGATTTTCATGATTTTCGAGGCGCGCCCTAACGTGGCGATCGAGGCGTTTTCGCTTGGCTTTAAATCCGGCAATGCAATGATCCTTCGCGGCGGATCCGAATCCCGGCACACGACCTCCGTCCTCTATTCGATTTTGCGTGACGCTTTGGGCACCGCTTATCAGGAGGCGCTTTGGGGAATCACTGATCCCGATCGCGGAGTGGTGGATTTCCTGCTCAAACAAGACCAGCACATTGACGTCGTCGTTCCGCGCGGCGGTCCGTCGCTGATCGATCACGTCACGAGCAATTCGAAGATCCCCGTCATCAAGAATGACCGCGGCCTTTGCCATGTCTATGTGCACGAGGACGCCGATCTCGCCATGGCGAAAAGAATCGTCGTGAACGCCAAAACCCAAAGGCCGGGGGTCTGCAATTCCATGGAAACCCTGCTGGTGCATGCGTCGGTGGCGGCGGCTTTTCTGCCGGAGCTTCATCGCGAGCTCGAGGCGCATTCGGTCACTTGGTACGGCTGTCGGCGCACGCTCACGCTTTTGGGCAGAAAGCCACGCGTGGAACCCGCGACCGAGTCGAGCTGGGATACCGAGTATCTCGATTATAAAATCAATTGCCGCATCGTCGATTCGCTCGATGGCGCGCTCGAGCATATCGCGCGGCACGGATCGCGGCATTCCGAATCGATCGTGACTTCGTCGGTAGCGGCCGCCAGGCGTTTTCAGGGCGAGGTCGACGCCGCAGTCGCGTATTGGAACGCGTCGACCCGCTTTACGGACGGATTTGAATTGGGCCTGGGCGCCGAGCTCGGGATCAGCACGCAGAAACTGCATGTGCGCGGCCCCGTGGGCCTTCGCGAGTTGACGAGCTTGCGTTGGCTGATCGACGGCAACGGCCAAACGAGAAATTAAAGCAAGAGGGGACCTCATGATCAAGCTTGGAATCATCGGAATGGGCAAAATGGGCGAAGCGGTCGCGGCGGGCCTGCGCGGATCCAAAGCGTATTCGGTTCGCGGCACGACCCGTTCCGCGGAAAGCGCCAACGAGGCCAAAAAGAAGCTCGGCATCGATTGCGGAACCGACAATCTCGCGCTTGCGAAAGAGAGCGAAGTTTTGCTTCTTTGCGTGAAGCCCCACCAGGCCGAAAAGGTCTTGCGCGAAATTTCCCCGGCTTTAACGAATAAGAAATTACTCATTACGATTTGCGCATCG
The DNA here is from genome assembly GCA_031292385.1 of Oligoflexia bacterium. Classification (GTDB taxonomy): domain Bacteria; phylum Bdellovibrionota; class UBA1018; order UBA1018; family UBA1018; genus JARLHE01. The sequence continues at coordinate 47,662 of JARLHE010000041.1, read as the reverse complement.
CTGACGACCGAACAGGTCTCTGCCTGGTCGGACGAGCGCTGCTCGGTGATCCGCGCGATGCCCAATACGCCTTGCCTGATCGGAGAGGGGATGACGGTTTTTTGCGGCGGCCCTAACACGAATCCCGCGCAGATGGAGATCGTCTCGAAGATCTTCGGCGTGCTCGGCAAAACGGCGGTCATCGAGGAGTCGCTCATGGACGGCGCGACCGGCTTGAGCGGCTGCGGCCCGGCTTACGCCTATCTGATCATCGAGGCCTTGAGCGAGGCCGGCGTGAAAGTCGGGCTCCCACGCGACGTTTCGACTCTTCTCGCGGCCCAGACCCTGCGGGGCGCCTCGCAGATGGTGCTCGATCGTGGAGTGCATCCCGCCGCGCTGAAAGACGAAGTGACCACGCCTGCCGGCTGTACGATCGACGGGTTGATGGCGCTCGAAGAAGGCAAGCTTCGCGTGACCCTGATTAAAGCGGTTCTGGCCGCCGCGAAGCGTAGCCGGGGGCTGCGGGCGTGAGCGAGCCGATTCAGTTTTGGAACCGCGAAACCCGTTCCGTCGACACGGAAAAAGTCCTGGGCGAGGGCGCGGTTCGTTGGCTTTACGGGTCGCGCTTGGGCCAAAAGCTCGTGGACTCCGTTTTGTCCCGGCGGTTCATCAGTGAAGTTTACGGGCTTTATCAATCCTCGCCCGCGAGCCGACGGAAGATCGCGCGTTTCGTGCGCGAGTTCGACATCAACCTCGATGAATACGAGGGCGCCCCTTATTCCTCGTTCAACGATTTTTTCATCCGGAAATTCAAGCCGGGAGCGCGGCCTTTCGTCGAGGACGAATCGCGGCTCGCCGCCTTTGCCGAAGCCCGTTACCTCGCGTTCGAGCGTATCGATTCGAACCAGCTTTTTCCGGTCAAAGGGAGCTTTCTCACCGCCGAGGCGTTATTGGGAAAAGCCGGCGCCGCCGCGCCGTTTATCGGAGGGCCGATGTTGCTCGCCCGGCTCTGTCCAGTCGACTACCATCGGTTCCATTTTCCGGATGACGGAAGAACCGAAAAATCCTGGCGCGTCCCGGGCCGGCTTCATTCCGTGAATCCTTGGGCCCTAAAATACCGGGGCGAGATTTTCGCCACGAACGAGCGCCAGGTCAGTATTTTGGAAACGAGGAATTTCGGCCGATTGGCTTATATCGAAGTCGGCGCGCTTTGCGTGGGAAGGATCGTCCAGTCGTGGAAGGTCTCCGAGAAGAACTCCGAATTCCTTCGCGGCATCGAAAAAGGCTACTTTCTCTTCGGAGGCTCGACCGTCATCGTTCTTGGCGAGCCGGGACGCTGGCGGCCCGATGCCGATCTGCTCGAGCAGACCGCGCGCAAACGGGAGACTTTCGCGAAGCTTGGTTCCGCCATCGCCACGCGATTGTAAAATGCCTAAAATTTAGACAGTGCCGGGTTCCAAGCGCCTCTATAACCAGAGCACACGTCAACCGGCGGCGGCATAAGCGTTGCTTTATGAAGCCCGAAAGACGCCTTGCCTCAAGCGAGCGGCTCCATATATGTACAAAGGGATGTCGATGAAACTCTTCAAAGGAACTTCAATGAGTCCATTGCTAAAAAATGCCGGATGGCTTCCCGTACTTTTGGTTTCCGCTCTCGCCGGCGCGGGCTGCGATCCTTTGAAAAACGCTAACATCGTCAGCGGCCCCGTCGGCACGACTCCGGGCCAGAAATACGTGGTTTCGTTTACGCCCGTGAATTCCAATGCTTCCGCGTCGATCGCGATCAATTACAGCAATACGAACATCATGGACGTCGCCCAGTCATTTAAATTGCCACTCAATTCAGCGACGGCTTCCGTGAATCAGATCACCCTTTCCCTGAAGGCGATTTCCTCAACGAATCAACCCGTCAATGGCAACGTCAGCGTCTATCTCGAGTCCGACAACAACGGTCCTTCCGGCGGCATCCTGGGAAGCGATTCGATCAACGCGGATACGATTTCCCTGACCGGTTTTTCCAATTATATTTTCAGCATCCCGCCGGTCTCGATCACGCCGGGGCAAGTTTATTGGATCGTGGTTTCGGCGTCTTATCCTTCCAATAACACGAGTTACATCGAATGGGCCGGGGCACCGGTCAGCACGCTTCCCGCGGGATTCAGCATCAAGACCACCAATCCGACCTATCCCAACCAATGGGTAGGTCCCGCGGTTTACTCGGCCGCTTCCGAAATGGTTTTCGGCATCGGCAGCTCTCAGTAAAGTAAATCGCCCGTCATCCCGAAGAGCGGAAGTATGAGTCACATCGCTCAAAAAGGCAGCCCTGCTCCAGTCGCCTCCTACTTGGAACTTTTTGATCGAATCCAGGACTGCGTGGTGATTTTGGACGAAGACACCCACGTCATCCTCGATATCAATCAAAGGGGAGTGGATCTTTTTGGCCAGCCTAAGGAGAAGTTGGTCGGGCGCGCGGTGACTCAGTGGCTTGAGCCTTCTTGTCGCGAGGATTTCGCCCATGCGGTTCGCGTTTTTTCGCGTCGGGCGGATTGGCATCGCTTCGATACCGTCTGGAAACTGGCCGAAGACCGGACGGTCACCTTGGAAATCAGCGTATCGTCTCTACGGGTCGTAGAGTATTCAGGCGTGCTTCAGCTGATTGCTCGTGAGGTCACTCAGAAACGAAGCGCCGAGAGTTCCGGATCGAGCTCTCCGGTAAGTCATTCAGGCTAAGCCCAGTTGGGCCTGTAAAATATAATATTATCTATACATTTCAAGTGGTTAGGTTTAAAAAAACTTGACACATGACAGCTTATATACGATAATATATATCGTATATGGCCGGATACTTGACGATCTGTTCTTGAAGTCGGACTTAGGATATCGTATATCACGGACACAAACGGTATGATCAAACTGAATAGAACCACAGAGTACGGCCTTATGGCGCTGCGGCATATGAACCGAAAGCGGGGAGAATCCCCCGTGGGTTCCCATGAATGCGTTGTGACCAGCGCCCGCGAGATCTCGGATACGTACGGACTGCCGTTTGAGATCACGGCCAAGACCCTTCAGCGTTTAAAAGACACGGGTTTGATTCAATCCGCCCAAGGGGCGCGCGGTGGGTATACCTTGCGGCGCTGCCTGGAAGACGTCAACCTATCGGAATTTTTGGAGCTGATGGAAGGTTCGCAGTCGGTGGTTGCTTGTGCATCGCCCGGAGGGCCGGAAGAAGTTCCGGTCGATAAAGGCTGCGAATACCGTCAGCGGTGCGAGATCAAGCATCTCATGTCCGATCTGAATGGACGCGTGCAGAAGTTTTTGTCCGAAATCCGCCTGGCCGATCTGGTGGGTCACTCCTCGCACGACGTGACGTTCGCGGTTCATCCTATGGCGGCCCAGGCGGCGGTTATGCACGCGTCTTTGGGAGACGAGCCTTAAAAGGCAGGAGAATGTTTAAATGAAGCTTCCTATCTATCTCGACAATCAGGCGACGACGCAGGTGGATCCTGACGTTCTGCAGACGATGTTGCCTTATTTCACCCAAATTTACGGCAACGCCGCAAGCCGCAACCACGAGTTCGGCTGGACGGCCGAGGCCGCGGTCGAGAAGGCGCGCGCCCAAGTAGGACGGCTGATCGGCGCGAGCGACAAGGAAATCATCTTCACCAGCGGCGCGACCGAGAGCAACAATCTCGCGATCATGGGCGCGGCCGAAATGTACAAGGAAAAAGGCCGCCACATCGTCACCTCGGCGATCGAGCATAAATCAGTGCTCGATACCTGCGAGCACCTCGAGAAAAGCGGCTATACCGTGACCTTTCTGCCGGTCGATCGTTACGGCCAGGTTTCGGTCGATTCGGTTCGCCAGGCGATTCGCCCCGACACCATCCTGGTTTCGATCATGACGGCCAACAACGAAATCGGCACGATCAATCCCGTCGCTGAAATCGGAGCCCTCTGTCACGATATGGGCGTCATTTTCCACACCGACGCCGTGCAGGCGGCGGGAAAGTTTCCTCTCGATGTCGAGAAAATGAAAATCGATCTGCTGTCTTTGACCGCGCATAAAATTTACGGCCCGAAGGGCGTCGCCGCTCTTTATGTGCGCCGGCGCAATCCCCGCGTCCGTCTCGCCCCGATCATGCACGGGGGCGGGCACGAGCGTGGCATGCGCTCCGGCACTTTGAACGTGCCGGGCATCGTTGGGTTCGGCAAAGCTTGCGAGCTCGCCATGAAATACATGGACGCCGAGGTTCCTCGGTTACGTCGCTTGCGCGACAAGCTTTGGGACGGCATTCGCGCCGGTCTCGATGAGATTTACCTCAACGGTCACCCGACCGATCACCTTCCGAACAACCTCAACGTGAGCTTCGCTTTCGTCGAGGGCGAGTCGTTGATGATGGGAATGAAGGAGTTGGCGGTTTCGAGCGGTTCGGCTTGCACCTCGGCTTCGCTCGAAGTTTCGTACGTGCTGAGAGCGTTGGGGGTCGGGGAAGACCTGGCTCATACCAGCATCCGCTTCGGCCTCGGGCGGTTCACCACCGAGGAAGAGATCGATTTCGCGATTGAAAAAATCGTGACGACGGTGAAAAAGCTGCGGGACCTCTCGCCGCTGTACGAAATGGTAAAAGAAGGCGTCGATTTGAAATCCGTTCAATGGACAGCGCACTAAAGGGAGCAGTTTATGGCATACACGAACAAAGTCATCGATCATTTCGAAAACCCGAAAAACGTCGGTTCTCTCGACAAGAACCAGAAAAACGTAGGCACCGGTCTGGTCGGCGCGCCTGAGTGCGGCGACGTGATGAAGCTTCAAGTCGAGATCGACGAAAAGACCGGGATCATCAAGGACGCCAAGTTCAAGACCTTCGGTTGCGGAAGCGCGATCGCGAGTTCCTCGCTTGCCACCGAATGGGTGAAGGGCAAGACGATCGAGCAAGCCCTGGCCATCAAAAACACCGAGATCGTGGAAGAGCTTTCGCTTCCTCCGATCAAAATCCATTGTTCCGTGCTTGCCGAAGATGCCATTAAGGCGGCGATCGGCGACTACCTCAAAAAGAGGGCGTAAACATGATCAATATCAGTCAAAAGGCGGTCAACGAAATCAAGCGCATCCAGGCGAGCGATCCGACGGCGACGAACGCGAGCCTCCGGGTTCAGGTCGTGGGCGGCGGCTGCTCGGGCATGAGCTATAAGCTGGGATTCGATGCTCAGCCTGCCACATCGAACGACAAGGTTTTTGAAAAAGACGGCGTGAAAGTCATCGTCGACCCCAAGTCTTTTCTTTATCTCGCGGGAACCGAGCTCGATTTTTCGGACGGATTGAACGGAACGGGTTTTGTTTTCAATAATCCCAACGCGAAGCGCACCTGCGGCTGCGGGAATAGCTTCTCCGCTTAACGTGATCGACTGTTTCTCCGCGCTTGGAGTGAAACGCCGTTTCGCGCTCGATAGCGCTGATTTAGAACGGCGCTACTATCAGATTTCGCGCGAAATCCATCCGGACCGTTTTACGACGGGGGGTGCGGACGCCCAGCGGCTCTCGCTTGAAAAGATGAGCGATTTGAACCAGGCTTATCGCACCTTGAAGGATCCGGTCTACCGCCGAAGCCATCTTTTGGAGCTCGAAGGCCTGGTGGTCTCTCAGGGATCTCAGATCCCGATGGAGCTTGCGGAAGGCTGGTTTGAGCTTCAAGACGCGCTGATGGAGGATCCCGGGGCGGCGCAGGCGAAGCTTGCCCAATTTGAGGCCGAATTCGCGGCGCTCAAGCAAACCCGCGAGCGGCAGATCGCCGAATTGGAGCGGCAGGCGGATCTTGAGGCCGAGCGGGTCCATTTGGATGCCTACCGGGCGATTTTAGCTCAAATTGCTGAGGTCATCCGACAAGAAAGCTACCTCAGCTCGATGGAGCGTGATATCGAGCGGATCAAAGCTCAGAGAGCGCATTGATTCATGGCTATACAGATCGGTCAAAAATCCGACCCCACCGCGGGCCCTATTGTTGGAATTGATCTTGGGACGACCCACAGTCTCGTGGCGATCGTGCGCGACGGGAAGCCGGAGGTCTTGATGTCGCGCGAGGGCCGAAGGCTTTTGCCCTCGATCGTCAGTTTCATCGATGGAGATGGGCGGGGCGCCGCGCATCCGGTGGTGGGCTATGCCGCGAAAGCTAAAAAAGTCCGGGATGCGAGCCACACCGTTTTTTCGGTGAAGCGTTTGCTCGGCAAGGGCTTCGCCGACATCGAGGCCGAATCCGGAAAGCTTCCCTATGAAATCACCCCGGGCGAGGGGGGCGTGAGGGTTCGCGTGGGCGATCGCCTTTATTCGGCAGTCGAAATTTCCGCGATGATCTTGCACGAGCTGAAGCTCTCGGCTGAAAAGGCGCTGGGCGGTCCCGTCACCCGCGCGGTCATCACCGTACCCGCCTATTTCAACGACAGCCAGCGCCAGGCGACGCGCACGGCCGGGCGCCTCGCGGGCTTGGATGTTCTGCGCATCGTGAACGAGCCGACGGCCGCGTCGCTCGCGTACGGACTCGATCGCAAAAAAGAAGGCTTGATCGCGGTTTACGATCTGGGCGGCGGAACGTTCGACGTTTCGATCCTGAAGTTGCGCGACGGCGTGTTCGAGGTTTTGGCCACCAACGGCGATACGACCCTGGGCGGAGATGATTTGGACCAGGCTTTGGTTCGAGTCGCCGCGCAGGAAATCGGTGAGCGTTGGGGAATCAACCCCATGGCTGATCCCGGTCAGCTCGCGGCTTTGCTCGAAGCGGCGGAAACGACGAAAATCTCCCTTTCGGAAAAGCCGCTTGCGCTTTTTGAGGCTGAAATCGCCGGGAAAAAGTACTCGCGGGAGTGGACCGTGAAGGAGTTCGAGAGCCTGATCGAGCCGATTTTGCTTCGCACGCGCGAGCCTTGCCTGAAGGCGCTCAAAGACGCGGGCTTGAAGCCTGGCGATTTATCGGACGTCGTGCTCGTGGGCGGGCCGACGCGCCTCTCGGTCGTTCAGCGCGTGGCGCGCGAAATCTTCGGGCGCGAGCCGAATACCTCGATGCATCCCGACGAGGTGGTGGCGGCCGGCGCGGCGATTCAGGCCGATATTTTGGCCGGAAACAATCGCGATCTGCTTTTGCTCGATGTCGTCCCGCTTTCGCTTGGAATCGAGATTTACGGCGGCCTCATGTCGCCCCTGATCTCGCGCAACACCCCGATCCCGACCGTGGCTCGCGAGCGTTTCACGACCTTTGTCGACAATCAGACGGCGGTCGATATCCATGTGCTTCAAGGCGAGCGCGAGCGCGTGGCGGATAACCGCTCGCTGGCGCGCTTCAAGCTTCGCGTGGATCCTCGCCCGGCGGGCGAGGCGCGAGTCGAGGTTTCGTTTCTGATCGACGCTGACGGGATTCTCCAGGTTTCGGCGAAAAATCTCCAGACCGGCGATGAGCAATCCGTCGAAGTGCGCCCGAGCTTCGGCTTGAGCGATACCGAGATCGAGCGCTTGCTCGAAGAGCGGGCCAAGTACGCCGAGGCCGACGTGGAATTCAGGAAGCTCGCGGAAGCCCGCAACGAAGTCGAGCCCGCGATCCGGGCCGCGGAAAAACGTTTGCCGGACGCGGATCGGCTGCTGACGCCCGCAGAGGCGGAATTGATCCGGGACCGGCTCGCGGATTTGCGGAAAGCCCTTCGCCAACCGGATGCCCAGAAGATCCGGCAATGCGCTTTTCTTCTGGATGAAGCCAGCCGCAAACTCGCCGATTTGATCCTTAAGGAGGCGCTTGCCCGCGGGGCGGAGTAATTTATGCCAAAAGTCACCTTTCTTCCGATGAACGAAACCTACGAGGCGAAGGACGGGCAAAGCGTCCTCGATGTCGCGATCGAGAACGACGTTCCGCTTCAGCACGCATGCGGCGGTTTTTGCGCCTGCACGACCTGTCATATTCACGTGAAATCGGGCCTCAATTCGCTTTCACCGATCGAAGAAGACGAAGAGGAGCGCCTGGATCGCGCGACTTCGATCACGCTCCAGTCGCGCCTGGGCTGCCGGGCCTATGTTCATGGCGATGTGGTGGTTGAGATCCAGAACATCGGGCATGGTCATTAATCGCTACAACCGCAGGATTCGTATCGGCTTCGTTAGTCGCCTTTTCTCGATCGCTTTGCTTCTGGCGAGCGCCTCCGCCGGCGCCGCCGAGCTCAACACGTTCACCATGCGGCTCTCGCAGGAGCCCGAGACTCTGGATTGGAACCGGGCCCACACCCCGATCGAGACGAATCTTTTGGTCAATCTGATGGAAGGGCTGGTGAGCTTTGACGAAAAGCTCAAGCCGGTCCCCCAGCTCGCCGAGAGCTGGAAGATCAGTCCCGACGGATTGACCTATACTTTTCACCTTCGCGCCGGTGTTCTTTGGAGCGATTCGGTCCCGCTCCGCGCCCAGGATTTCGTCGCCAGTTGGAAGCGCCTTTTGTCACCGGCCACCGCGGCCCCGTACGCCTATCTTTTGTACGATATCGTGGGTGCCGAGGAGTATGGCTCGGGCAAGCTCAAGGATTTCTCGCAGGTCGGTATTTCGGCTCCGGATGATCACACCTTTGTCGTGAAGCTGAAAAAGCCCGTCGCCCATTGGATCGATATTCCGACGTTTTGGGTGACGTTTCCCGTTCGCGAGGACGTGGTGGCGAAATACGGCTTGCAGTGGGAATCTCCGGGGCGAATGGTGACGCTCGGTCCGTTCATTCTGACCGCCCACGATGTCGAGAACCGGATCGTGATGCGCGCCAACCCGCTTTATTGGGCAAAGCGCGGCAATGTCGATCAGGTCGTGGGTTTGATCGTGAAAGACGATGCCACGGCGGTCAGCCTTTATGAGTCCGGGAAAATCGATTTCGTGACCGATCTCGATACCGTGAATCTCAGTCGGCTCGCGGGTAACCCGGAGCTGAAGACCTTTCCTTATCTGAAGACCGCGTATTTGGGATTCGTTCCCCATCAGTATCCGTCATCGAATCTGAAGTTCCGGCGGGCCGTGGCCATGGCGATCGATAAGTCCCAGTTCGGGCGCATTCTCCACGGCAATCAGACCCCCGCGACCTCGTTCGTGCCGCCGGGCCTTGCGGCCTATTCACAGACGCTGGGTTTGCCCTTCGATCCGGTTCGCGCGAAACAAGAGTTGCAGGAGTCGGGATTGGCCGATGGACGCACGATCAGTTTCGACGCCGTGTTGGCGAGCGGGGATCAAATGCTGACTCTGATGCAGTATGTTCAAGCTCAACTGAAAACCCATTTGGGAATCCAGGCCAATCTCGAGCCTTTTGATAACAAGACCTTCCGGGCGCAGCTCGAGCTTGCGTCTTATCCGATGTTCTTGCTCAGTTGGAGCGCCGATTACCCGGATCCCGATAATTTTCTTTCCCTTTGGCTGGGTGAGTCAGGGAATAACCGCACTCGTTGGAAGAATTCTCAGTACGACGATCTCGTTCTCGCGGCGCGCTATGCTAAGAATTCGAAAGAACGGGAAAAATATGATATCGCAGCACAAAAGATTCTTTTAGAACAAGAGGCGGTGATCGTTCCTCTTTATTACGAGCCGATTATCGCGTTGGTCAAAAAGCGTGTCCAGGCATTGGAGATGAATCCGCTGAACTATATGTTTTTGAAGAAGGTCAATTTGGTGGTGAGTCACCCGTGAGCGATATTAAATCTTTTATTGGGCGCGAAGCGCCTATTACGCCGTATCATGCGACGGAAGAGAAGCTGAAGGCGTTTTGTGCGGCGGTCGGAGCGAAATACCGCGGCGAGGCGCCGCCGACCTTTATGGCGGTGCTCCTTCCGGGAATGTTCAAGCTTCTCGATGAGATCGGCATCCCGCTTTCGGCCGTGCTTCACACCGATCAGGAGTATTGTTACAAGCAACCCATTTTGCCGAATGATCGGCTCACTTACGTGACCAAGTTGGTGAAGGCGCTCGAAAAGCAGAGCAAAACCGGTTCGATGAAGTTCATGGTTTTTGAAACCAGCGTGACCGCCTCCCGCGCGGGGGGTTCCGACATCGAGGTCGGCGCCTGTAAGACCACGATTATCACCCGGGATTGATTGAAAGATTGAAACCATGACTTTGACTGCAGGTACCGAAATTCCTTTCATCCGACTGGATCCCATCACGCAGCCGCAGCTTCGTCGGTACGCCGATGCTTCCGGCGATCACAACGCGATTCACCTCGACGAGGAGGTCGCGAAGTCGATGGGCCTGCCCGGCGTGATCGCCCACGGGATGCTCTCGGCCGGTTTCTTGGGAGAGCGCGCGCTGCGGGCGGTACTCGACGAGGCGGGGCGAAACGATTTGCATATGACGCGTCTCCAAACACGCTTCAAATCGATGGTTCAGCTGGGAGATCAAATCTCGGTTGGCGGAGTGGTGAAAGAAGCGACCCCCGAGCGAGTCGTTCTGGATCTTTCGGCGAAAAACCAAAAGGACGAAATCGTTACTGTCGCGACGGCAGAATTCTCGCTCTAGCGGGATCGAGCCAACCGGCAAGCCAATCGCCCAGCGTGTTGAACGCGAGCGCGGTAAGAAACAAGATTCCGCCCGGAAATATGATGAGATGGGGCGCGTAGCGAATGGCTCGAAGCCCGTCGGCGGCCAGAGTTCCCCAGCTCGAGAGCGGGGGACGGATGCCTAAGCCCAAAAAAGACAGAAAGCTTTCGGCCATGATGTTGGTCGGAATTTGCAAAGTCAGCGATACGATAATGGGTCCCCAGAGATTGGGAACGACGTGGCGAAAGATAATCCGCGCGTTTCCCAGGCCCAGCGCTCGAGCCGATTCCACATAGGCGAGCTCGCGCGCCTGAAGCACTTGCCCGCGCACCAAGCGAGCTTGCACGACCCAGGCGGTGAGGCTGATTGATATGAGGATCCCGGAAAGGCCGCGGCCGAGAAAGATCATCAAAAGAATCGCGAGCAACAGGCTAGGGAATAAGTAGAAAAGATCGACCACTCGCATGAGCGCGCGGTCGATGCGTCCTCCGAAGTAACCGGCGGTCGCGCCGCCCAGGAGGCCCAGCAAGAGCGCGGCAAGCGTCGTGCAGATGCCTACGGTCAGCGAGGTGCGCGCGCCGTAGAGCATTCGGCTGTAGAGATCGCGCCCCAAGAGATCGGTTCCCATCCAGTAGTCGTGAGAGGGGGCTTCAAGTCGGCGCTGGATGTTCTGCTCGTCATAGGAGTGCCGGGTGATGAGAGGCGCGGAAATGGCCATGAGCGAAATCAGCATCAAGAAAGCCAGGCTCAACCGGGCCGAGAGCTTCATTTTCCTCATGCCGTGCGCTCCTCTTCGAGGCGGACCCGAGGGTCGGCAAAGGCATAGAGCAAATCCGCGGCGAGATTGCAAAGCAGCAGAATGATTCCGTAGACGAGCGTGATTCCCATCACGATCGGATAATCGCGATTCAGAACGGCTTGCACGAAATGTTTTCCGATTCCCGGCAGCTGAAAGATCAGCTCCACGACGAAAGAGCCGGTCACCAGCCCGCCCGCGATGGGCCCGAGTTGGGTCAGGGCCGGGATCAGCGAGTTGCGAAGCGCATGCTTGAAAACGATCGCGCGCTCATGCACGCCTTTGGCGCGCGCCGTGCGGACGAAGTCCGAGCGCAGCGATTCGAGCATCGCGGAGCGGGTCAGGCGCATGATGACGGCGAGAGGCCTGAAGGCGAGCGTCGCGACGGGAAGGACGAGCGAGGCCGGGCTATCCCACAGAGCGGGCGGAAACCAGCCTAAATAGAGGGAAAAGAAAAGAATCAGGAGGCTTGCCACCAAATAGGCGGGAAGACTCACGCCCGCGACGGAAATAAACGTCGTGATCGAGTCGATCCAGCTTCCCTCACGCCAGGCGGCCAGGCAGCCCAGGGCGATGCCGGCGCCCAATGAAAGCGCAAGCGCGAAAACCCCCAGCGTTGCCGAAATCGGAAGCCCCGAACCGATGATTTCGCTCACGGGATGGCCGGAGTATTGAAACGATTCGTGGAGGTCGCCGCGGGAGACGTTCGCGATCCACGTCGCGTACTGCCGGTAGACGGGCTGATCGAGCCCGTATCTTTTTTCGATATTGGCTTTCACCTCGGGGGGCCAAGCGCGCTCTTCGTCGAAGGGGCCGCCGGGGGCGAGGCGAATCAGAAAGAACACGAGCGTGACAAGAAGCCAAAGGGTGATTGCCGCCGAAAAGAGCCGTTTGATGACGTAAATGGCCATCGATCGTCTCCTTCGCCTATTTCGTGCCGGAGATTGACGGGCAGTGAACCCAGCCGGCGCTTGCCGGGTAGCCTTTGGGCTTCTTTTCCGTGCGGCCGAGATCGGCCAGTAGCGCGGTGTAGGCGCAGATGAAGGCATCAAAAGACGCGAGATTGCTCGAGAGCTTTCGGACATCGCGCTCGTAAATGAAAACCTCCTCCTTTTCGGTGAGGCGCTCCAGGATTTCTTCCCGCGCGTGCACGCCCTCCTCGAGGTGGCGATAGCATTGGATTGTGCGCTTGCTGAGGCCGAGCGAAGCGGCGAGAACCGCTACCGAAAGCTTGGGCCACACTTCGGTGAGGTTCATACCCTTCAGGTAACGTTGCAGGTAGTGCATTCGGGCGGTGAGGGGGGCGCGGTTCCCGCCCAGGGTCTCATCGATCTCGAATCGCTCGTGCGGCTCAAGCTCGGGCATGATGTGGTAGCGGATCCAAAGCTCGACCGGTCGTTGGGTGTAGGGCGTGAATTCCAGGGCTTTCAGCTTCGAGCGCGTGGCTTTGCGGGTGATCTCCCGCATCCATTGTATCTCCGAAGCCGCCGCGCGCGCGGACTTTCCGATCGCCGGCGGCAGGTCGAGCGCCGTATTGACCCCGGTCCGCGCGATACCTTCGTTCAGCTCGTCGATGAGCTCGAGCAAAGCCTCGTCACCCGGATGGTGCAGATGAGCGTGGTGCGTGCCCTCTCCCGATCCGCGCGGGACGTGCGTGAGGCGGTCATGGATGTCGAGGAGAAAAATTTTCTCGCCCTTCGCATACCATTCGAGAACGGCTACCGCGGTTTTCTGATTTTTAGCGCCTGCGAGCTCGACGCCAAGGTAGCGGCGCGACTCGCGTTTCATGTGTCGGTCCGGGCGGTTTCGACTTCAAGACCGCGGGGCGATGCGTGAAAGGGAAGGACGCGCATCCCTTCGGCAGCGAGGGTTTTTTCGACAGCTGTTTTGGATGCCGGATCGGCCGTGTAGATGAAAAAGCATCCGCCGCCGCCCGCGCCGCAGATCTTTCCGGCGCAACCGGGCGCGATCTTTTCGGCGAGCGCGAAGGCTCGGTCCATTTCAGGAGTGCTGATTCCGGGAGCGAGCGTGCGGCGCACTTCCCATTCCGAACGAATGGCGTTTCCCGCTGTTTTCCAGTCGCGGGCGCGCAGGGCCTCTTCGAGGTCGCGCGCCGCCTGATTGATGCGGCCGAAGCGTTCGCGAACGTCGCCTTGCCGGTCGATGAACGATTTGAAGAGCGCCCAGTTGTTGATTCCCGAATTTCGGCTCTGTCCTGAATAAAACAAGGCGATGCGGCTTTCGAGCCCGGCTAAAAGGTCCGTCGGCAGCCACTCGCGCTCGTGCGAGCCCGCGCCCCAGCGCAGGCTTTGCAACCCGCCGAACATCGCGCCGTAATAATCCTGAACGCCGGCTGGAACCTGGATGACCGTCGTTTCGATATCGCGCACGACTTCGACCAGCGCTTCACCTTCGGTTAAGATATCGGCTTGGCTCTCGCCTTTCGCCCAGGCCGTGAGAGCGCCCACGAGCGCGACGCTCAACGTGGAGCTTCCGCCCAAGCCGGCGCCCGCGGGGCTTCCGGCCTTGGTTCGCAAAGTCAGTTCGCCTTTCGGAGATGCGCCGTGCTTGCGCGCGATAAATCTTAAGAGCTTCAGATGGAGTTCGAGCTGCGGCGGGGCCACGGCCGTTTCGAGGTCGGCCCAGGCCAGCTTCATTTCCTGGCCGAGATCTTCCGAGCGAAGAGTGATCCCCGCGGCTCCGGATTCGCGTACTTCAAGCCAAGCTTCGGCTGCGAGGTCGATCGCGAGATTGATCGTCGTCGGGCGGTCGAGAAAAAGATAGAGCGGCCAGAGATCGATCGTTCCGCCGGCGAGATCGACGCGGGTCGGGGCTTTGGAGTGGATCTTAATGCCCATGCTCCAGGTATCCTACGTAGGGAAGGCCGCGGTATTTTCCGGCGTAATCGGTTCCGTAGCCCACGACGAATTCATTGCCGATTTTGAAACCGAGGTAATCGGCTTCGATGTCGATTTTCAGCGAATCCGGTTTGAAAAGCAGCGCGCAGCTTTTGAGCGTCGCGGGCTTGCGGGCGCGCAGCGAGTTCATGATGTAGGAAAGAGTCAGGCCCGAATCGATGATATCCTCGACCACGATCACGTGCTTGCCTTCGAGCGGCTCGTTGATGTCGAGGGTGATTTTCACTTCGCCGGACGAAACCATTTTGTTGCCGTAGCTCGAAACGCCCAGGAATTCGCAGGACATCGGAAGATCGATGTGGCGGATCAAATCCGAGAAAAAGATGAAGCTGCCTTTGAGAATGCAGATGCAGACGATTTCCTTGCCTTGAAAATCGTGATTGATCTCATGAGCAATCTCTTGCACCCGTTGCTGGAGTCGAACCTCCGGAATCAGGATCTTGAGCTGCTGTGACTTGTCGGCTGGTTGATCAGATGTAGGCATTGTTCATGATTTCCCCAAAGCCCCCTCCGCCAGGGACGATGTAGTGCTTATCGTTTAATCCGCGCTCCCGGTCCCAAAACGTGCCGGGCACGCTGTCGAGAACCTCGGGCGGCGAAAGTCCTCGATCCAGGCGTATAGCGTACACTACGAGGTCAGGGTGCCGCGACTGGATTTTTCGAAGATATTCCGGAGTGATAATGCAGTGGAGGGCGATATAGCGGAGCGCTTGGCCTCGGGTTTTATAGAGGTCGAGGGCCTTGCAAAGCGTGCCTCCGGTGGCGCCCATCGGGTCCGGGAAAAGAACGATCGTTTTATCGATATCTCCGCCGATTTTATGGCCGGAAACCTGGCTGCCCGTGACTTTTTCATCCGAATCGACCGTCCGAGCGATGCTGATATGGTCTTGTCGAACCGTCCTCGGGTTCATGAAATAATTGAGCGCCGAATAGCAGACATGAGAGGGCAGGGTCCCCGCGCGCGCAAGATTGACCGAGACGATCGGGGTTTCGGGGTCGATGACCGGACCCTGGTAAATGGCTTCCGGGTGGCTTTGAGCCATGCGAGTGGGAATATGGGCGGTGCGGGTCGGGAATTCGCGATTGACGGCGATATTCAGCAGGTTGGAATAAAGCGTGGTGATCAGTTCGTTGATCACCGGCTGGACGGTGTCTTGGGCGCAAAGCCGGGCCAGGTGCGAAAGCAGGAAGGGATCCGAGAGAATGTGCACATTCGGGCCATAGCGGTGCTCGATTTCCGAGAGCCGATAATGAACGCCGCGGAATTGCGAATCAGGATGTGGCATTGGCATTATCGCTTTTGGGATCATGACAGAAGCGGCAGCGAGCTTCGTAAAACTCTTTGGCTCCCACCAAAATCTGTTCGTCGTTTGTTTTGCCCTTGGCCTCGACCGGGCTTGCGATCCGCTGTGAGCGGGAGGCCGGAGCCCCGCAAACCATGCAAATGGCTGAAAGTTTCGTCACTTCTTCCGCGACGGCCAGGAGCGTGGGCATCGAACCGAACGGCCGCCCGAGAAAATCCATATCCAGGCCGGCAACGATCACCCGGATGCCCCGAAAGGCGAGCTTCTGGGCCACATCGACAATGGCGTCGTCGAAGAATTGGGCCTCGTCGATTCCCACCACGCGGGTCGTGTCTTCGACAAAATCGAGGATGTCCTTGGCCTTGGCAACCGGCCGTGAAGCAACTCGGTTGGCGTCGTGGCTCTGGACGTGGTCGGCGCTGTAGCGCGTATCGATTTCGGGCTTGAAAACCTGGACCCGCTGGCGGCCGATTTGCGCGCGTTTGACGCGACGAAGCAATTCCTCAGTTTTACCGCTGAACATGCTTCCACAGATGACTTCGATCGATCCGAGCGAGCCGTGGGAACCTTGATTATTTCGAAAAAACATCACTTTGACGAGTAGATCAAGAACTCGCCCTCGTCAACCAGGCGATTAAAACTGCTGGGCTCGTCCTGCCGGCAGCCTTCAACGGTTCGAAGCTCATGGCCGGGCTGCTGTAGGGCGATTTTAAAGGGGGCTCGGCATTCGCGTTCGGCCTGAGTTGTGGGAGCGGAGGCGAGATTTCTCTTTTGGTCGACGTAATCGCTGATCTTGGCCAGATAGCTTTGGAAGTGGGCCGGATCGACGGTTACTTTTTTAAGCAACGCGCGATCAACGTAGCTTTCGCCCAGAATCTGCGAGTCATGGGCTGACAATAGAAACCTGCGCCGGGAATGACCCAGGAAGTAGCTGACCTCGATGCTGGTTTCCGAGCCCGCTTTTTGAACTGCGGGGTCGGTCGGGCATTTCGTCACCGCCGTGGGAGCGCTGGCGCACCCCGCGGTCAGGAACATCAGGGCGAAAGCGATTCGTGCTGATTGAGGATTCATATTCCGCTCCTTTGCGGCTGGTAATTGAACGTACAGTACGGCTTAAGTTGGCTGGGCACGGGCGATGGAGGAGCCCCAGCCGGGGCGCGAAGCGTGAGCGGGCTTGCGGTCGGCGGAGAGGAATCCGTCGCGCAGCCCAGAATTTCTCGGATTTCCGGGTTTCTTCCGAAAATGCGGTTGATGCGGACTCGAGGCGACGGATGAAATTCCGTGTCCTCGACGTAATCGGGGTCGTTTTGCTCGCAAAGGTCGCGCACGGCGTTGGTGGTGGCGTTGAGCAGGGCTTGCCCTTGGAACTCGAGCGAGAAGCCGCGCAGGGCCTCCGCGGTGACCTGGACGGCGAACCAATCCGCGAACGTCTCCGAAAGCTGGTCCTTTTCGCCGCATTCGGAGCGCCCGCGGCGCACGTCGACCAGGCCCTGGTCCATCAAGCAGGCGGCAAGCCGGTCGTAAGCCGGAATGGAAAGATGCGCGCTCCGGATCTCGCAAGGGTCGATGGAATGCGCCAGCTCGTGCCCGAGCGTGAAAACCTGGTTGAACCACGAGCGAGCGGTGAAGAAATAGGCTCCGCCGATGCGCAACCGGGTGCGGCCGTCTAAAGTACGTTCATAGAAAATATCGTTCTTGGTGAAAAGATAGCTTTCGTCCTCGTACGCCGAAACCGGGATGGGCACCTGGATTTCCGTACGGTCGAGCCGGGCCTTCAAAGTGGCCTTTTCGGCTGCGTTGAACACCGAATCCGGCTGCGAGTCGATGATCTTTTCCATGGCGTTCCGCACCCAGTGATGGGCGGACTCGATCCGGTCGATATGCGCCGGGGTGTAGATCTGTTTGACCACTTCCTCATTGATTTGGTCGCTGCTCCAATCCGGGTGCTGGCGCGTGATGTCTTCGTAGATTTTGATGGCCATTTTCTCGCCGTCGATGTCGGGGCGAACCAGCCCCGTCGGGTCGCGCGTCACGCCGGTGTTCGAGCAGACTGTGCGGTAGAGATGGCGGCAGGGATCTTCAATTGGAGCGGGCGAGGCCACGCCCGCGGGGAAGCGCGCTTTCGCGGTGGCGTCGCTGATCGCGGCGAAGTTCCGCGAAGGCTGGCTCAACTGATGGTTGTGAAAAATCGTCCACGCCGTGAGTACGATCCAGGCCAGCAGGGTGCTGCCGCCGATCGTGAAAAAAACAGACCGTCTTAAATAGAGGTAACGGAATAAATGCACCGGAGAGGGCTCCCGAATCCTATTGTTCCAGGAAACGCCGGTGAAGACGATGGCAATTAAATGACGGCCACCTCACTCCCGTACGGTGTGTGCAAATTCTGAAAAGTGGGTTTTGCAGACGTTTATTCCGTCTCGAAGGTCAGCCCTTTTAGCCGCGATTGCGCGTCTTTAAGCCGGGCTTCGAGTTGTTCGACTTTCTTTTTCTGCTCTTGATAGCTCAGATCCAATTGATTGATCGACGCTTTCTGCGCGTTCCGGGACTGGGAGGCGGTTCCCTGCTTGGCGCGCAAATCGGCGAGCGCCGCGCGTTCGGATTGCAGGCGCTGCCGAAGCTGCGCCTCGGAGCGCTTGAGCTCCTCGAGTTGCGCGCCTGATTGGCTTTGGATGGCGCTTTCCTGGTTTCGTCCCTGTTGCCGATAGGCCGCTTGCTCGTTTTGGATCGCCTGGATTTGGGCCTGTTGGTCCTTGATCTGCTGGTTGAGTTGCTGGATTTGCTGATTCACTCCGAAATCGAAGCTGCGAGGCATTAGTTGCTGACGCTGGTTCTTTAGCGCGCTCAGGTTCTGTTTCGCGGCCTGAAGCTGGGCCGCCAGATTCTGATTCGTTTGGCTTTCCTGCCACCGGGTTTCGCCCACCGCTTGTTTCCGGGAATTGGCGATGCCCTGCTCTTGATCCTGAATCTCTTTGATTTGGCCTTGAAGCTGCTGGATGACGCCGTTTTCGTTTTGGATCTGATCGGCGTAGTGCGCCGGATCGTCGCCGCCGATTCCCCCGTTATGGGCGCGATCCCGCCGCGCGCCGATGTCGTTCAGCGCGTCGCGCTCGGCTTGAAGCTGTTGCTGGAGTTGGGCGATCGTGTTGCGTTCGGTGTCGGCTTCCGCTTGAAACTGCGCCGAAGCCTTCTTTAATCGAGTCTCTAGCTTTTGGATCCGCGCGGCCTGATCGCTGATTTTCCTTTCGGCCTTTTCGGCGTCCTGCACTCCCTGCCAGTTCTTATAGAGCGAGCCCGCGAGCGCCGAGATGAACAGCAACAGGATGATTTTACGCATAGAGTGACCGCAGGGCTTCGAATAGGTCCGGGTGCCTGAATTTGAAACCACCGGCGTGAAGCCGGGTCGGGACCGCGCGCTGGCTGCTCAAGATCGCTTCCGACATCTGGCCGAGCGCCGCCCGAAGCGCGAGGGTCGGAACGCGAAAAAAGGCGGGCCGATGCAGGGCTTGCGCGAGCGCCCGCGTGAACTCCGCGTTGGTCGATGGCTCAGGCGCCACCGCGTTGACCGGGCCTTTCAGTGATTCCGTTTGCAGCGCGAAGACCAGCGCCGATACCAGGTCATCGATATGGATCCAGCTCATCCATCGCTTTCCCATGCCGATGGGTCCGCCCAATCCGGCGCGAAAAACCGGAGCGAGCTTCGAAAGCGCGCCGCCCTCGGCGCTGAGGACGACTCCGAAGCGAAACGCGGCTCTGCGCGTGTCCCGCGGAAAATCCATGGCTCCGATCGACTCCGCTTCCCAGGCGCGGCAGACCTCGGCGAGAAACCCGGTACCGGTCGGCGATTCTTCATCGAGAACTCGGTTCCCTTGGTCGCCATAGTAGCCGATGGCCGATGCGGAAATCCAAACTGAGGGCTTTTTGCCCGGTAGATCGCGAATAGCTTGGGCAACGGCGCGCGTGGTAGCGACGCGCGAATCCATGATCAGTTTTTTGCGCGCCTCGGTCCAGCGTCCTTCCGCGATCGGCTCTCCGGCCAGATGGATCACGGCCTCGGCGCCGCTGAGATCGATCTTTTCTCGAAAAACCCGGTACTCGGCGGCAAGTCCCAGCTTCTTCTTCGCCTTGTCGGCGTCACGCGAAAACAGAATCAGCGAATGGCCCGCTTCCGCTAAGCGAGTGGCGAGCCGTTTTCCGATCAGGCCGGTGGCGCCGGTAATCGCGATTTTCATAAATGGACGAAGACGAGGGTGATGAGCCAGAGAAAGACAGCCAAAAGGGTCGCGCCGAAAACAAAGAAGAGAATCAGCTTCTCGGAGAGCAGAACCCAGAGCGCGAGCCCGTTGGTGACGTTGTAGAGCTCACGGATGCCCACGAAAATGATCCAAAGGCCCATCCAAAAGGCGATGAACGAGCCGATGGTCGGAATGAGCAGAAAGACCGCGGCGGCTTGGCTGTAGGCGATGACCCGTACCGCCGAGGCGAAGCTGATTTCGCGGAGGCGCGCCGGTTTTCCGATCCGATCGGAAACCGAGCCGATGAAGATCCGCGCGCTGATGAACAGCAGCACCGCTCCGAATAAAATCCAAAAGACCGTGAAAAACGGATCCAGCACGACCGAGCTGACGCCGTTCAGCCAATCGGTCAGTCTTTGCTGGGCCATATGCCAGCGCGCGTCTCGTCCCAGGTTTTCAATGCCGGGAAGACGATTGCCCCAGCCCCACATCATGCTCGTCGTTTTGGAATTCAGGAAGTTGAGCCAAAGGTTCTCCCCGGCTTTGCCGATCCAGTGCGAAACGAGCCCGAAGGCGAGCGGGCCGCCCAGGCCGTTGTCGAGCGGCACCGATCGAAAAAAGGCGGTGGTCCGAAAAAGCAAGTTCCGGAGGCCTTCAAAATACGCTGAAATCGGGCCGCGCTCGAAATTGATGCCACCCTCGTTCATACGGACTTCGCTTGCGCCGAGGCGCCGGGTTTGGGAGTGGCTTTGAAGAAATCCGGGCTTTTCGGGAGCGCGTCTTGAACGCTCGGGTCCACCAAAAACGCGTCTTTTCTTTTCGAAAGCAAGTCGCGCGCGTAGAGCTTTCCGTCGTGCAGCCAGAAAACGAGCTGCCTTTTTGGAGCGGCGTCTTTGGCGGTATCCGTCCAAAGCGTCATCTTCAGTCCGTCGGCCTCTCCGCTCGGCGTCGCCGAAGGCGGAACGAAATCGATGATCTTCTTCCCGGAGATCTTGTCGAGCGTCGTTTGGACGTTGGCGCTATTCACCGTGCTGCTGTCGCTTGCGGCCCATTTGCCGTCCCGGTTGGTGAGGGTGAGCGTGAGTGGAGCGGCTCCGCCGAGGTACTTGCCGGAAAACTCGATTTTCTTGGCTCCGAACCGGTCTTCGGAGGTGATGAGCTTGTCGAGCCTCAAATCCTTGATGGATTTTCCAAGCTGGTTGCGCGCGCCGTTCTGGAGCTCATAGAGCGGGTCCAAATCCGAAACGGTCGCGTAAAGCCGCGTCGACTCGGTGGCGGAGGCGGTTTTCGATTTTTTCGAAGCGTTGCCGGTTTCCTCGAAAAGGCTCACGACGATCGGCGCGCTTTTCGCTTTATTGAGTGTCAGCTTGAGCAGAGGATGGGTCCCCTTCAGGATCTTCTTCGCGTCATCGCCGTTCTTGTTCTCGGTCACGATGTCTTTGGCGACCAGAAACGTCGCTCCGGTCAGCAGGCTGTCGATGCTTTCGATGTCGCCGGCGAATTCACCTTCTGGTGAACGAAGCGTCCAGCTTGGCGTTCCGGTTCCGCTCTTTTCAGCATCGATCCAGGTGTTAGCGCTCGGGGCGGCCTTACTCAAGGTATGGAGATTGCCCGCCGTGCTTGCGCCTAGATGGCCTTCCAGTCTGAACGAGGCGATTTGCGAGGCGCTTATGGAAAGAATCTTCTTATCCCGCCAGTAGGTGAGATTGTGCTCGAAATTCGCGTTGAAGAAGCTGGGCGTGACTAGGACTTTGTTTTCGTCCGGAGCCGGTTTGTTGCTCGCTGGCTTGCCCGCGGGATCGTGTTCGATCACGGTGAAAAACCCGTTGCTGATCGGATGCGTATTGCCGAAATACGCGATCCAGGTGCCGCCGGCGGCAGTCTGAAGCTCGACTCTCTTAACCCCCGGGCCTTTCAGCATTTCCGGCCCCAAGCCATATTCTTTCAGGATCGCGGCGCGCTTTTCGGGCGTCTCGTCTTTCAGGTCGAGCAGATCGGTCGCTTGCAGGCGATCGATCGCCGATACGAAGGCGTTCACGTTCCCGTCGTCGGCGCGGGCCCTGAGGGGTTTCTCCAGTTCCCACTTCGAGTTATTGCCGGGCTTGCAGGCCTGGCCGTTGTCCCCGAGACATTTCCACGCGAAAGTCTGGGAGCCGTTTTCCACCTGGATTCGAGTGATCGAAACGTCCTTCGGCAGAAGGAAGGGCTTTTTCGCGTTCTCGGCCTGAGTTTCGACTTCGGGCTCGTGCTTGGCCTGCAGCCACCACGCGACCGAGCCTAAGCCAACCAGAACAATCGACAGAACGAACGGGCGTACCCAGTTAGGACCACGATTCGATGAACTCGATGCGGACATACGGTTTCAACTCCTAAAGTCTGCGACGTACCGCCCAGACGACGACCCCGCCGGTCGCGATGCCGAGCGGAATCAGGATGACGGTCAGCCAGAAAATCAGGATGCCCGCCTTCTGGGACAAATTGATCTTTCCGGGGGCTTCTTCCTTCGCGTGGATCGAAATCAGGCTCTCGTTTTCCATGAGCCAGGCGATCGAATTGACCATGAGGTCGAGATTGCCTCCGAAGCGGGTGAAGTAATTGGCCGCGAACGCGGAGCTGCCGAAGGCCACGACGCGCGTGGGCCGCGAGGCCGTGGAGCTCGGAATCTTGCCTTCCGCCGTCGCGGCCACGATCATCTGCTTCGCCTCGGTCGGCTTCACGGCGCCGCTTTGCAGCTGTTTAAAATCGGTGACTAAAAACGCGGTCGGCGTGGTGCGCGCGAGATAGCTCGCCGTCACTCCCGGGATGGTGGTGAGGGTCGTCATCGGTCGGCTGAACGGGAACAGCGACTGTTCGTGCGAATCCCGGGTGATCGGGCTCGTCTTCGAAAAATCGATGACCAGAGCGACCGAGGCGTCCAGGTTCAGGCGTTGCGAGATCGGATCGACGATCAAGCCGTTTTCGAAATGGATGTTCCAGCCCTCGAGCAGCGAAACCATTTCGGGGGCGAGTTCCGTGCCGCCCTTGAGATTCACGTCGAGGGCGAAAACGCCGCGTCCGCCGTTGTTCATGTAGTCGCGGATCATCTTCGCTTCCGCGCCCAGGAAGGCGGTCTTCGGGCCGATCACGGCGATCGCATCGCAGGTCGCCGGAATCTTGCCGTCTTTCATCTCGGTGTCCTGGAGAAGGTTGAGGTCCTTCACTTCGAAAGACTGATCCTCGAGAGCCTTCTTCGTCGCGCCGTAGCCTTCCTGATCGGTGCCGGCGAAGCCGCGCTCGCCATGGCCGGTGATCGCGCAGAGCCGCTCCGAATGCGTTTTCAGCATTTTGATCAGCGCGTTCGTGACCTTCTCCTCGGTCACGTCGTCGATTTTGTTTTCCTTCGTGCCCAGGGTGAGCTGAAGGGTGTTGATCTTGCGGATGCCCGCGGTTTTGGCGCGGGTGATTTCCTTGTCGATGTCGACGTATTCGACTTCAAATTTCGGGTTGATGCTCTTGTAATTGTCGAGCAGCGGGCGAACCTGCTCTTTTTGGGCGGCCTTCGTGAAAAGCACCGCATGGACCGGCTGCGCGAGGTTCTTGAGGACCTTGACGGTCTGATCGTTGAGCGTGTTGACCCTGTTCTTGGTTAGGTCCAGTTTTCCCGGGTAGCGAACCGCGAGGAAGTTCAAAAGCCCGAGGATCGCGAGTACCAGACCGATGGTGATCGCCGAGTTGAGCCCGTAGGCGGCGGAGCGGCTGCGAAGCGCCTTCTGATTCTGCTTGATCAGCGTGCCGAGCGCGGCGACCAAAAGAACCCCGATCACGGCCGAGAGCCAAAGCTGCTCGGCGAACGCGCTCCTTGCGATGATGAGGGCGAGAAAAAGCGCTCCGGTGACGATGCCCAGGATGAGGGCGGTGTTATCTGCTTTTTTTTGATTCATGATGCTTTATCTCCATCGGAAGGAGTCAAGGACCCGGTGAGTTAGAAAGAGTCCGAATCCAATGAACGAAAGATAGTAAACGATATCACCCGTGTTGATCAGGCCCTGTCCGAAGTTCTGATAGTGGCTGATCAACGAGAGGTGGGTGAGAACATCTCCCCAAACCGGTCCCGCCGATTGCGAGGCCCAGCTGACGAGCCAAAAGAAAAGGCCGGAAGCGAACGTCAGGGCGCCGGCGACGATCTGGTTCTCGGTCAACGACGAGAAGAACAAGCCGAGCGAGAGATAGCAGCCCGCGAGCAACAGAACGCCCAGATAGGAAGCCGCGATCGGCCCCAGCTCCGGGTTGCCCGTGAGAAACAAGATGATCGGATAGACGAGCGTCAGCGCGAGCATCACGATCACGAGCAGGTAGGCGGAAAAAAACTTTCCTAAAATGATCTCCGTGAGCGTGACCGGCGCGGTCATCAAAAGCTCGATCGTGTGCAATTTCCGCTCTTCAGCGATCAAGCGCATGGTGATGAACGGGATCAGGAAGAGAAAGATGACATTCATGTTGCCGTAAAGCGGGCGGATGATGCCATCCGTGATGCTCGGGCTCTTTCCCTGGCTGAAGACCTGGTACTGCATGGCTTGCGCGTTGAAGTGCGAGAGGTTGAAGAAAAACATCCAACCCATGATCGTAAGAAACCCGGCGATCACGATGTAGGCGATCGGCGAGTTGAAGTAACTGCGGTAATCGCGGCGGGCGATGGTCCAAACATTTCCGATGTTCATACTTGATGGTCCTCGACGGTGGTCAACTGGAGGAAGATTTCTTCGAGACTTACGCGTTCGGCGCTGAATTCCAGGACGCCCATGCTTTCGTGCACGGCCGCGGCGACGATCAGGTCGCGCGTTTCGCCCGAAATCGGGTTGATCTCGACGACGAGTTTCGGCCCGACGGCGCTGACCGATTTCACGCCGGGCACTTTCCGGACCGCGTCGATCCCGCTTGCCGAAGGGTTTTTCACCGTCATCGAGTAGATCAGGCCCTTGTTGATGCGGGTCGTGAGCCGCTCGATCGTGTCCTCGGCCACGATCTGGCCTTTATTGATCACGATGATGCGTTGGCAAGTCGCGGTGACTTCCGGCAAGATATGGGAGCTCAAAATCACGGTGTGATCGCCGGCAAGGCCTTTGATCAGCTCGCGGATCTCGATGATCTGTTTCGGGTCGAGTCCCACGGTGGGCTCATCGAGAATCAAGACTTGTGGATTGTGCACGAGCGCTTGAGCGAGGCCCACGCGCTGGCGATAGCCTTTCGAAAGGTTTCCGATCAGGCGGCTGCGCACGTCTCCGAGGGATGTCTTTTCAAGAGCGCCATCAACCGCCGCCTTGATCGAGCGCTTCGGCACGCCGTGAAGCCCGGCCGCGAAGCCGAGGTACTCGTCCACCGCCATATCCGGATAGACAGGAGGGGTCTCCGGCAGGAAACCGATGTTCCTTTTGACCTCAATGGGGTTTTCGAACACCTCGAAGCCGGCAACTTTCGCGCTGCCGCTGGTCGCCGGCATGAAGCCGGTCAGGATTTTCATCGTGGTGGATTTGCCTGCGCCATTCGGTCCGAGAAATCCGACGACCTCTCCCTTCTGAACTTCAAAGCTGAGATCATTGACCGCGGTCCGATGCCCGTAACTTTTTGTAAGATGGGATACTTGAATCATAGGGGTAATTTAAGGTGCGATTGGCTGAAAAATCAAGATCTTCGCGATCTTGCAGCTTGTCATTTGCCGAATTTTTCAAAGGACTGAATGGCTTGCTCGAGTCTCTTGGTAACTGTTTCGACGGTTTTGTCGAGCGTTGAGGAAATCGCGAGACCCGCGGCGAAGGCGTGACCGCCGCCCCCGAGCTCCATGGCGATGCGATTGATGACGATCCGGCCTTTCGACTTCATTGAGACGCGAACTTGTCCGTCGTCCTCCTCGCGGAACAGGCAAACCACTTCCGCGTCCTTGAGGAGCAGGAGCTGGTTTAGGAACGACTGCGTGTCGTCGGCGGACGCTTTGTGCTGCTTCCGAAGCTCTAGATTCATCTCCAGCCAGGCGATCTTTCCGCTGCAGCTGCTCTTGGTGTTTTGAAGCATGTTGCCCAGAAGTTTTAAGTGCGAAAGCTCCTTGGACGAATAAATGGCTTGATACACCTCTTCGGGATTCACGCCGTGCTCGATCGTCTCGGCGGCGATCCGATGAGCCGTCGGCGTGGTGCGCCCGTAACGGAAGCTGTTCGTGTCGGTCATCACCGAGACATAGAGTCCCAACGCAACGTCTTTGTTGATTTTCGCGAGATTCAGTTCGCCGAAAAGCCGGAACAGCAGCTCGCCGATGCTGCTCGATTGATCGTCCGATACCAGCAGCGCGTGGGGCGGGTAGACCACTTCGGGCACGCCCGTCATGTCCGCATGGTGATCCAGGAAAACGATTTTCTTGGCGCGGAGTGAAAGCTCGTTCCACAGCTTGCCGAGGCGGCGCGGATCGTTGGTGTCGAGAATGACCCAGAGGTCGCAGGTGTCCCAGAGCTCGACTTCGCCCGGCCCCAAAATAATCTGCCCCTTGGGGTCAAGAAACCGATATCGCTTGGGTAAATTATCCGGGTTGTAAATCCGGCAGGCTTTGCGCGAGCGCTTCAAATAATGGAAAAGCGCGGTCTCCGCTCCCAGTCCGTCACCGTCAGGAAGCATATGGGTCGAGATCAGAACGCGCTTGGCTTGCTCGAGGTGCTCACGGAACTTCTGAAAGTCTTTGGCTTTGGCGACCGTATCGGTGGCCTTGGAGGCCGGTTTGCTTTTCGCGCTCAAGCTACGCCTCGAGGGTTCCGAAGGGAAAGGTGATGATTAGAACAAAGGACCAGCTTGATCCCCTCTTCACTATTTTTGAACAGCACCTTTATAACTTTCAGGATTCCGAGATCGATCGCAAGACTTTTGTTGGAGACGTCGTTAAGGATTATCTGAATTACCTCAGGAAATTGGGAATCTCGATTCCCACGCCGCTGGAGCACGCGATCGCCGAAGAATTGTCGCTTCAGGTGAAATCGATGCTCGTCAAAAAGATATACGGATGCCTTTCGATCCAGGATTATCGCGAAAATCAGCCGGTAAAAGAGTCCCGCAAGGTTCGCGGCGCCACGCGGAACCGTTATTCCAAGCTGCAAAAGGCGGCGGAAAAAACGGAGCGTCAAGCTCGCTCCAAGCAGAAAATCGGGGCGTCAAACGGCTGACGACAAGGCCGATTCATATGCGGCGACGGCTCCGTTTCCGTCGATTCGCTTCTTTTTTGATGAACTGAATGATCATGCCGGCGATGTTCAGCCCGGTGGCGCGCTCGATCCCCTCGAACCCGGGTGAACTGTTCACCTCGATGACGAGCGGGCCCGTGTCGCTTTCCATGAGGTCCACTCCCGCGACCAGGAGCCCGAGCTTCTTCGCGGCCCTCACGGCGGCGCGCTCGATTTCCGGTTTGAGCCGCACCAATTGACCCTGGCCCCCGCGATGGATATTCGAGCGGAACTCGCCCTCGGGCGCGGTTCGCATCATCGCTGCGACCACCCGGTCGCCGACGACGAATGCCCGGTAGTCGCGTCCGGCCGCTTCCGCGATGAACTGCTGGATCATGACGTCCTGGCCCAGCCCCTGAAGCGTATCGAAAACCGAACCCAGCGAGATCGGGGTGTGAATCAGCATTACGCCCACTCCTTGGGTGCCTTGAAGGACTTTCAGGATCGTCGGCAGGCCGTTGACCGCGTTGACCGCGTTTTCGAGCGATCTGCGGCTTCTCGTCAGCACGGTTTTCGGGACCCGCAGGCCCGCGCCGGCAAGGATCTGCAAGCATGACATCTTGTCCCGCGACTGCGCGATCGCTTCGCAGCTGTTGACGGTGAAGACCCCCATGGTTTCAAATTGCTGGACGACGGCGAGCCCGTATTCGGTGATCGATGCGCCGATTCTCGGCAAGATCGCGTCGTAATGGGGGAGGATCCGCCCGGCGACGACAATACGGCTTTGTTTACCGTCGACAACCAGCTGGCATTCGAGCGGATTGATTACGTCGCATTCGACGCGGCGGGCGCGGCATTCCTTAAGAAGCCGCCGGACGCTGTGTAAATTCTTATTTCTGGAAAGGACGGCGATTCGCATTGGGTGTACGGTTCTGATGTTATAGCATCAACTCAATGATGCAATGGATTTACCGTTCGATATCAGCGCTGTTATTGGCGACCATGGGCTGCTCTTCTGCCGTTCAACACGGCGCGCCGCCGCTGCCCTCTCCTTCTCCTCTGGCGGGGAAATCCTGGAAAACGCCGGATGAGGTTCTCGCGCCCTCCGGCTCGACCCCTGTTTGGAAAAAGCGGCTGAGCGGCTATCCGACCGACATTGCTCTCGATGCTTCGGGAAACGAGCTAGCGGTTGCCACCGTTCCCAGCTTGGATCGAGTAGGCGGGTTTAAAAAGAACCAGCTTTTTTGGTTCGGCCCTCAAGGTCAGACTCGCTGGCATAAAGTGATGAAGAACCCGACTCGCGCGCTTTCAATCGCCTCGGATGGGTCGCTCATGGTGCTTTCGAATTATAATGACGAAATCCGGGGATACGATGTGCGCGGAAAAAAACTCTGGACCGCGTCGGGCACTTGCGAGCCTTATGCGCTGAGCGGGCCGCGCATGATTCTCTGCTATCACGACGACGACGCGCAGCCTGGAATCGCGTTCGATGCCTACAGCTGGTCCGGGAAAAAGCTTTTTTCACGCCCCGCTTCGGCGGATATCGTCGCTTTCAAAATTTCCGCGGATGAGAAGCGAGTCGCCATCGGTCTGGTGGGCGGAAAGGCGATTCTTTACGGCGGTAAGGATTTTCATGAGATCGCCCGCGCCAGCGTGCCGGGGGAAATCGCGGACGTCGCGCCGGCGTCGGTGGGGTCCGGTGACCGAAGTGGGATGGTCGTACTTTACCATACGCCGACGCCCTCATCAGGCTACATGGCTTGGGTTCGACCGAATGGCTCGATTTTGAACGCGGTTGAGCTCCGGGTTCCGGCCGACCAGGTCGCGATCGCGCCCGATGCGAGCACCGCCTATGTTTGCGGAAATGCCGAGGAAGGCCAGTATTTGCTGGGACTCGTGCCCGGAGTTTCGACGCCTTCGTGGCTGAGAAGCGCGCCTCAAGGCGCGCACTATGATCAGCGGATGATCGCGCTTTCCGGAAAAAACGGCGTCGTCACGTCGTTTTTCGACGGCAGCGCGTTCGTGAGTCATATCACCGCATATCGACCCGAGGGTAAGCTGGCGTGGGCCATTCCGATCGAACACCCCGCCAATGAATCGTCCTATCTCTATCAAGTCGCGGTAGGGGAGCCGGGCAAAGCCATCGCGACCGCGATCGACGACGGAGAGATCGCGGTTTACCGCATTCCCTGACTAGACCACGCGATTTTTGTGCAGGTGATCTTTCACGATCTCTTTGTGTTTTCTCAGCTGCTTTTCGATGTGATCGATCGCCAGGTCGATCGAGGCGTAAAAATCCTCGGTCGTGGCCTCGCCGAAATAATCCATGTTGTTGCCCAGCAGATGGCAATGCGCCACGCGGTTCAATTTTTCGTGGCTTAAGGTCCAGGTCACGGTGATCCGTCCGTCGAAGTATTTTTGAAGCTTTTCGGATTTTTCATTCACGTAAGCCTTGATGGTTTCGCTGGAATCCATCTGTTTGAAGCTGATGTTCATGAGCATATGCAGATCTCCTATCAAGCAGGCTGTTGAGCGGCTTAGATCACTTTTCGTCTTTTTCCGGACGAGAGGATGCCCAGCATATCACGATATTTGGCGACTGTCCTGCGGGCGATCTCGATGTTTTCGGATCGCAGCAGTTCCACGATCTTTTGGTCCGATAACGGGTTTTTGACGTCTTCTTTCTGGATCATCTGGCGGATTTTCTCTTTCACCGCCTCGCTAGCGAGCGAGTCGCCCCCGTCGGCCGCGTTGATGCTCGAGTTGAAGAAGTACTTCAGCTCGAAAATCCCGACCGGCGTGTGAACGAACTTGTTCGTCGTCACGCGCGAGATCGTGGATTCGTGCATTCCGATGTCGTTGGCGACATCCTTCAAAATCATCGGCTTCAGCTGCTGCACGCCCTTCTCGAAAAAGTCGCGTTGCCGCTTCACGATCGCGTCGGTCACCTTGTAGATCGTCTTTTGGCGGTTGTGGATCGAGCGGATCAGCCAGACCGCCGAGCGCAGCTTTTCCTGCACGTACTCCTTGGTCAGCTTGTTCTTGTCCTTGTCGCCGCCCGAGGTCCCGCCCTGCGCGGCCGCTAAAATGTTTTTGTAATAAGGCGAGATGCGGAGCTTCGGCATGCCGTCTTCGTTCAGCACGATCATGAATTCGTCGGCGACCTTGTAAACATAGATATCGGGCGTGATGTACTGGGTGTCGCTCGTATGAAACGAGCGTCCCGGCTTCGGCTCGAACTCGAGAATCAGGCGGGTGGCATCGATGACTTTTTCGACCGGGATGCCGAGCGCCTTGGCGATGGCGGGGTAATTCTTGCGCTCGAGCTCGCCAAGATGCTTTTCGATGATCGTCTCGACGAGCGGCTGCCGCGGGTTCATGAAGCGCGCCTGGATGGCCAGGCATTCCTGCAAGTTGCGTGAGGCGACGCCGAGCGGATCGAAATTCTGCACGATTTTCAGGACTTCTTCCGCGTCTTCGAGCTCCATCGAGGCTTCCCGGGCGAGATCGTCCAGGTTTGCGTTCAAGTAGCCGTCGTCCGAGAGGTTGCCGATGATCAGGTTCCCGAGCTTGCGTTCGGCGTCCGTGAGATTCGCCATCGAAAGCTGCCAGGTCAGGTGATCCTCGAGAGTCGTCGTCTTGGTTAAGACGTTCTCGAAGGAGGGGAGCTCTTCGTTGATCTCGCGCATCGACGGGGCGGAACTCGATGAGGAGTTGAACTCCTCCACGTAGGATTCCCAGTTGAAATCATCTTTACCCGCTACCAGCTGTTCTTCCTGGGCTTGCGGTTTGATGAAGGATTCCTCGTCGCGAAGCTGTTCCGATTCGGGGTCCGCTTGGGCTGAATCCGCTTCGGCCGGGGTCGCGTTTTCTCCCTCGGGAGTTTCGGAAAGCTCCTCCAGGACCGGATTTTCCATCATTTCCTGGTTAACGACTTCCGCGAGTTCCATTCGGTTCAGCTGCAGAAGCTTGATCGCTTGTTGCAGCTGCGGGGTCATTACCAACTGCTGACTGAGGCGGAGGCTTTGTTTAATTTCTAAGGCCATGTCGAGTTTTTGCTCTTCTGCTTGCGCTACTTCGTTGCCCTAAAACTGAAAATTTTCACCAAGGTAGGTTTCCCGAGCCGTTTTACTTCGTGCAATCTCAGCCGGTGTTCCTTTTTCAATTATTTTACCACTATTCAACAAATAACCCAAGTCACAAATCTCTAGTGTTTCTCGCACGTTATGGTCGGTAATCAAAATGCCGATATGCCGCTTTTTCAAAATTTGGATCATTCTTTGAATGTCCGCTACCGCGATCGGATCGATCCCGGCAAACGGCTCATCTAGCAAAAGGAATACCGGATCCAGGGCGAGAGCTCGCGCGACTTCGACGCGCCGCCGCTCCCCGCCTGACAGGGTATAGGCGCTTTGTTTGGCGATATGATTGATATTAAACTCGTCCAGCAGTTTATGCAGGGACTCCTTACGCTCGGATTCCGAAAGAGGCAGCGTTTCAAGGACCGACAAGATGTTTTCTTCCGCGGTCATTCTTCGGAATACCGACGCTTCCTGGGGAAGATAGGCGATTCCGTTTTGAGCTCGCCGGTGCATCGGCCATTGCGCGAGGTCGGTGCCGTCGAGCAGCACCTGTCCGCTGTCGGGCCGCACCAAGCCGACCACCATATAGAACGACGTCGTTTTACCCGCCCCGTTGGGACCCAAAAGTCCCACGACTTGTCCGGTTTCGACCTCGAAGCTGGCTCCATTGACGACCGTTCGTCCCTTGTAGGATTTCTTCAATTCGCTTGCGGCCAGCTTATGGGTTTTCGGGGAGGCTTTTTCTGTGGGGGTCGCTTCTGGGCTTTTCATTTATTTCCTGATTTCTTGGGCAATCTATTGAGCGGCCGGGCTTTCTTCGCCTTCGCTGAAGGCGTTGCTATGCTCGATTTCCACGACGTCGGTGTCGCGATGGAGAACGATGACGTCGCCCGTGACGGTGTCGTGATTTTGATAAACTTGCGGAAAATGGCGAAGAACCACTAGATTTCGGACCGCATCGAAGTCCGCTTGTCCACCCGTGCCGTATCGCATGGACCCATCCGCCGTCTTCTCTTCGATCAGGACGTCGTCGTGGAGGATCAGGTAGTTCAGAAGTTTGTTTTTGCCCGGGGGGCCGCCGAGGTCCCCGTAGTTGACGTCCGCGGTTCTTCCCTTGGAGAAAAGTGTGGGCTGAGTGACCTTAACGAAACGAGTCGAGAGTGAGCGCCCCGCGTTCATCGTAAAATGGGCTAATTTTCGATCCCGGTAGATCACGCAATGGTCTGATTCCACTTTGGTTTTCGACGATGGAGGCGGAGAATCGGTGCTGGTTTGGACGCTTTTGGGGGCAGACTCAGGTTTATCTACGACCATCTGCACGCGCGAGGGGAGGATGATCTCGGACTTCTCCATCGCGTAGTGCATCCCGTAGCTGTTGAACGCCAGTACTTGTCCGGATTCGTCTTTGCCAACCCCATCGACAGGCTCGGTCGGCGGGATATTGATCAGGCGCTCATTGGGTAGGTAGCGCATGTATTGGCTATGGATTTCGAATCCATCCGGCATCACGGTTTTCACGTTTCCATAGATCTCAAGATCGCGTTTATTCATCAAAAACTTGGCTTCTTGCCCGGTGACGGTCGTGATTTTGCCGTCTGGATCGTAGAGCAAGGCTTTGACTTGGCGGGCATGAACCAGCTTCTCCTGGTTGTACATGTTGGCTTTGTCGGCGATCAAATTCCATTGTTTTACGCCGCCTTGGGTCGAAACATAGTTGAACTGATCGACACTGTATTCGGGCACTCGCTCCGTCGGAATGCCGGGGGCCAGCGTGATTCCCGCCTTGGGAAGCAGGCTGCTCGGGCTGATGGGGGCGGAGCTGTCCCTCGGCTCTTCAACCGAACCCGGTGAAAGAGCGACAATTTCCGTAATAATCCCGGTCACCAGCAACGCTAGCAATAGGGGGCGCAGCTTTCCTTCTAGGAAGGCTATGATTTTACGCAGTGCCATGTTGTCTGTGGTACTCGCATTCATTGATCATTTTGAGCTTACCTGTTTCGCCCGGAAGAGGTAAGACCCCTTTCTGTAATGACCATGAATACTCAGCAGTTCGAAGAGCGGAAGCGAGACCATATTCGTCACGCCCTTGACCCCTCGAATCAAGCCACAGGACAAAGCCGGCTGGGTGAGATCCATCTTTTTCATGAGGCGCTGCCTGATTTGGATTTCGAAGAGATCGAGCTGGAGACGCCGGTCTTGGGTCGCGGGGGTCGCACGCCCGCGCTCGCTACGCCTTTTTATGTTCCCGGAATGACAGCCGGTCATCCCGATGCGCCAAAATTAAATCGGACCCTCGCGCTCGCTTGCGAACGCCGCGGCTGGGCGATGGGCGTTGGCTCGCAGCGACGCGAGCTCGAGGCGCGTGCCGCGGGAGATTTGAAATCCGCATCATTGGACGCGTGGCGCGAGCTTCGGACGGAAGTTCCGAATTTGGTTTTAGTCGCCAACATCGGGATCAGCCAAGCTATTCGCGTGGGCTCGAAAGAGGTTCAATCGCTTGCCGACTCCTTGGGCGCGCAGGCGGTGGCAATCCATTTGAATGCTTTGCAGGAGGCTTTGCAGCCGGAAGGAACGCCTCAGTTCCGCGGCTCGATGAGCGCGATTTTGCGGCTTTGTTCGGAACTCAAAACGCCCGTGATTCTCAAAGAGACCGGCTGCGGTTTTTCGCGCCAAACGTTGGCGCGGCTCCCTGCTCAAGGAATCGCGGGAATCGACTTGAGCGGTCTCGGGGGCACGCACTGGGGCCGCATGGAAGGCGCTCGCTCCGCCGCGCAAAGCCCACAGGCGCGCGGCGCCGTGACATTCGCGAATTGGGGCGAATCCCTTGTTGATTCTTTGCATGCCGCGCGGAAAGTATTTGACCGTCCGCAAACGCGGCCGGAGATTTGGGCCTCGGGCGGGATCCGTTCGGGGTTGGACGCGGCAAAGGCCATCGCGCTCGGCGCGAATCGTGTAGGTTTTGCCCAGCCGGCTCTTGAAGCGGCACTTCAGGGAGAGCGGGCGCTTGATTCCTGGATGGCGCAGATGGAATACGAGCTCAAGGTCGCTTTATTTTGCACTGGATGTCGAGATCCGAAAACGTTGCGAGAAAAAGAGGGAGTATGGACGACAAGCGGCACCTAACAGAAGGGTTTCATCGACTTTCTCAAAAAGAGCGTCTGGTAAGATTAAAGACGCTCTGCGACCTCAGCGAGGAGGATGTCAAGGTTCTCTCGGGACAAACGCCGTTGCCGACCGAAATCGCCGAGCACCTGATCGAAAACGTGATCGGTTATTTCCCGCTTCCGCTCGGTGTCGCCACGAATTTCACCATTGACGGCCGCGACATGCTCATTCCGATGGCCGTCGAGGAAACCTCGATCATCGCCGCCGCCAGCGCGACCGCTAAATGGGTGCGCCGCGAAGGATTCATCCGCACTTATTCCAAAGGCAACCTCATTATCGGGCAGGTTCAATTGCCTTCCGTTCGCGACGTGGCGAATGCGCGACGCGCGCTTCACGAAAACCGCGACACCTTGATCGCGCTCGCTAACGCATGCGTGCCGGGTCTGGTGACTCGCGGCGGCGGCGTTCGCGATATCGCGGTTCGCGAATTGGCGCGTCCGGCGGGCGACGGCACGATGCTGGTGATTCATGTCCATTGTGATCCTTGCGATGCCATGGGCGCGAATCTCATCAACCAGGTCTGCGAGGCGCTCAAACCCCGGATCGAGCAACTCACCAGCGAACGGGTAGGTCTCTGCATTCTCTCGAATTTGGTCGACGCGAATCTCTCGGTCGCCGAGGTCGTCATTCGGAACATCGACCCGGTAGTGGGAAAAGGGATTGAAGAAGCGACGATTTTCGCCAAAGCCGATCCCTATCGCGCGGCTACTCACAACAAAGGCATCTTAAACGGCGTCGACCCGATTCTGATCGCCACCGGAAACGACTGGCGCGCGGTTGAGGCCGGTGTCCACGCCTATGCGGCCCGCAGCGGCAAATATCAGCCGTTGACCGACTGGAAGGTCGAAGGCGCCGATCTCGTCGGGCGCATCGAGCTTCCGATGGCGGTGGGTATCGTGGGCGGGGTGACGCGCTTGCATCCGACCGCGAAAGTCGCTTTGAAAATGCTCGATATTTCCAAAGCCGAAGAGCTCGGACGGATTTGCGCGGCGGTGGGTCTCGTTCAGAATCTGGGCGCGTTGAAGGCTCTCGCCACGGTTGGAATCGTGAAGGGGCACATGCAGCTTCATGCGGCTAATTTGGCGATCGCAGCGGGCGCCGAAGTTCATGAAATCGCCGCGGTACGCGATCAGCTCACGAAGATCCTCAAAACCGAAAAGAGCATCAGCCTGACTCGCGCCAAACAGGTGCTTGAGCTCGTGCGGGAAAAAACGCTAGCGGTTTCGCAGCCCGATAATTGAGCCCGATGGCGACCCTGAGCGTTCCCGGTAAGATTTTTCTGTTAGGTGAATATGCGATTTTAGCCGGTCTTCCGGCGATCGTCGCGGCCGTAGGACCTCGCTTCGAGCTGCGGCTGAGCCATCACAAAAAGCTGAGTTTTCATCCGCAGAGTCCGGGAGGCAGGCTTTTAACCCAAGCGGGGTTGCCCTCGGATCTTCCGTTCGAGTTTTACGATCCGTTCGAAGGCGCCGGCGGTTTCGGCGCCTCGACCGCGCAGTTCGCGTTGAGCTACCGCGCGTTGGCGCGCGAGCGCGGCTGGTCCGAGGATTGGCTCGACGTGTGGAAATGCTATCGCGATCTTTGCCGCGATCCCTCGGGCGAAAGCATTCCTCCGAGCGGCGCCGATCTGCTCGCCCAATGGGTCGGCGGAATCATTTGTTGCCAGATCGAAGACAGTGAGCGAGCCGATTTGCGGCATTTCAACGGCTCTTCACTCTGGCAGAACCTGATGGTTTTTTCGGCCTCTCATCAGAGCGGGCGAAAGACGGCGACGCACCACCATCTCGGAAGCTTGCACTCGAAGGAATTTTCCCACGTAGCGGAGCGTTTGCGGATGCCGCTGGACGCGGGGCTTCGCGCCGCACGGGCGAACGATGCGGTGTCGTTCGGGCAAGCGATGACTTTGTACGCGGAGGAGCTTCGAAGCGCGGGGCTTGAAATCGAGCCGACCCTCGCCGATCGGACCGAGCTTTCGAAAATTTCCGGCGTTTTGGGAGTCAAAGGCACGGGCGCTTCCCAATCCGACGCGATCATCGTTTTGGTCGATCCGAGCGAGCCGGGCTGTAAGGATCGCGTGATTCAAGCGGCTCTTGCCCGGGATTTGCGTTTGGTGTCGTCCGGACTTACGGTTGAGCCCGGCATTAGTGGAGAGACTCAGTGAAGAACTTTTTCGCGGCGCAAGCCCCTTCGAACATCGCGATCGTCAAATACATGGGCAAAAAGGACGCCTCGGCGAACCTGCCCGAAAACGGCAGCATCTCGGTCACGCTGGACGATCTTTGCACGTTGGCGGAGCTCGAGGAAGTCCCGGGCGGAGCCGGCGCCAAGTGGGTTGCCGAGCCTCCTCGTTCGACCCAGGGCTGGCGGCCCGTGCACGGCTGCGCGGAGCTGAAGCCGGAGGTTCCGTCTCTGCATGCGGAAGGCGCGGCCAAAATCACCAGCTATGTCGACCGGGTTTTCGAGGCTTGCGCGGATCTTTTGCCCAGTTTCGGGTTGAAGGCCCGCGACGTGAGCGGGCGCGGCTTCGTGCTTCGAACCGCGAATACTTTTCCGCAAGCTTCCGGGATCGCCTCCAGCGCCTCGAGCTTCGCGGCGGTCACCCTCGTCGCGGCCCAGGCGCGCGCGGAGAGCCCGGAAAAATTCGCGGCTCTGTTCGAGCAGGACGCGAACTTCAAGCGGGCGCTGGCCGCCCTTTCCCGGCGGGGGTCGGGCAGTTCCTGCCGTTCCTTCGAGGGGCCGTGGGTCGAATGGGAAGACGAGCGGGCCTTCGCCATGGAAAGCCAGCTCGCGAATCTCGCGCACTTCGTGGTCGTCGTTTCGGATGCCCAGAAGGCGGTGTCGTCCTCGCAGGCGCACGCGTTGATCAAGACTTCTCCGCTGTGGCAAGGACGGGTCGAGCGCGTGAACGCGCGCCTTCGCGATTTGCGCCGCTCATTGCGCGAAAACAATTTCAACGCCATCGCGCGCCTGGCTTGGGGCGAGGCTTGGGAGATGCACAGTCTTTTTCACACCTGCGCCGAGCCGTTCACCTATTGGCAGCCAGGCACGATTGAAGTTTTGCATGAGCTTTCACGTGCGATGAAGGGGGCGAACCCGCCGATCGCGACGATGGATGCGGGCCCCAATGTTCATATTCTGGTCCCGGAAAGCTCGCGCGCCGAGTGGCGCAAGCGCCTTCATGAGACGTTTCGGGGAACCCGCGTTCTTGAGGACGGCGAGGGTCGCGGAGCGCGGATTTTGACGGAGCCGAGGCAAGGAGCATCTCGATGAAGTGGGAACGCTTTGAAACGCGCGCGCGGGGAAAATGGGTCCTGGCCGGCGAGCACGCCGTGCTTCGCGGCGTGAGCGCGATCGCGATTCCCCATCCGGAATTCTCGCTGCGGCTGAGTTTCGTGCCGGAACCCGGGCTTCCGCTTCAAGTAAGTCCCGTGAGCGCGCAGACCGTGGTGGATGAAATCCTGCAAAGCGTGCGCGATGAAGAGCAGGCCGAGGACCGGACGTTCACGCTTCCCGAGGGATGGCTTGAGATCGACAGCACGATCCCGATCGGCGCGGGTTTGGGATCGTCGGCGGCGCTTTGCGTGGCCATCGCTCGCTGGTTGGCGAAAAATCTCCGGATCGAAACCGCTCAGGCTATCTACGAATTCGCCACCCGTCTCGAGCATCGTTTCCATGGCCGCAGCAGCGGCATGGACGTCGCGGTGATCAATGCCGACGAGCCGATTTCTTTTTCGATGAAGGGCCAGAAGCCTCTCGGAATTCGCACTTTGCCCAAATTCACCTTTCACGATACCGAAGTTCGGGCGCGCACCAGCGATTGCGTGGCCCAGGTCGTGCAGCTGCGGGAAAAAGACCCCGCCCAGGCGATGCGCCTGGATGAAGCCATGGGAGAGGCCTCCCGTTTGGCGATGGAAGGCCTGATCCGCTACAATCACGCCTCCGAAGGTGCCTCGGGCGCCGCGGCTCTTGAGCTTGTCGCTCGGGCCATGCGAGAAGCTCAGAAGTGCTATTATTCCTGGGACTTAGTCCCTGTCGAGGCCAGGGAAATCGAGGCTAAATTGCTCGCCGAGGGCGCGCTGGCGGTTAAATTGACCGGTGCGGGCGGCGGCGGGATGTTGGTCGCTCTTTGGGCATAACGGGAGCATAATGAGTAGGGGGTTGCTTTTCGCTCGCGCGACTTTTATAAAGCCCCATTCGAGTTTTTAATTGAGGGGAGGTGAAATCTGATGCCAGGTATTGTTATCCGTGAAGGCGACTCGTTCGAGTCCTCCCTCAAGAAGTTCAAAAAGCAGTGTGAAAAGGCCGGTATCCTCAATGAGGTTCGCAAGCGCGAAGCTTATGAAAAACCGTCCGTGAAGCGGAAAATGAAAGCCATCGCCGCCCGCAAGCGCGCGGTGAAGAAGGTTCGTCCCTTCCGTTCTTCCACTTAATCTTCGGGTCACGGGAGTGCGGACGCCGCTGGCGCCGCACTCCTTCCCCTGTATCGAACCTAGAGCCGAACCAGGTAAGAAGCCATGTCACAGAAATCGATCAAAGAATCCCTCTCCGAACAAATGAAGGCTGCGATGAAGGCCGGTGAGAAAGACAAGCTCGCTCACGTTCGCAATCTTCACGCGGCGATCCGCAAGAAGGAAATCGATGAGCGGGTCGATCTCGATGACGCCGGCGTCTTGAAAATCATTGGCTCCCTGGTGAAGCAGCGCCAGGATTCGATCGAGCAGTTCAAAGCCGGTGGCCGGTTGGATCTCGTCGAAAAAGAAGAATCCGAACTCAAGTTTTTGCAGTCCTTCATGCCTGCCCAAATGGACGAGGCGGAAATCACCAAGACGGTCGAATGGGCGATCGCCGAAACCAAAGCATCGAGCCCCAAGGATATGGGGGCCGTCATGAAACTTTTGCAGCCGAAGGTACAGGGCCGCGCCGATGGCAAAGTCGTCAATCGGATTGTCCGAGAAAAGCTCGGCAGCTGATTCATTACCGCCGATTTCGCTTTCTTTTTACGCTCGCCCGACGCGGGTCGTGGCCCGCGAGCTGATCGGGAAAGTTTTGATATCCAAGTCGCGTGGAGTGACGACTTTTGGCCGGATCGTCGAGACCGAAGCTTACACCGGAAGCGGGGATCCGGCTGCGCATTGTTACGCCGGCAAGACGCCCAGGTCTTCGGTGATGTTCGGCGCTCCGGGCCGCGCTTACGTTTATTTTATTTACGGGATGTATGAAATGCTGAACTTCGTCACCGAACCTGACGGAACCGCCGGGGCGGTTCTTATCCGCGCTTTGGAGCCGTTAGGCGGAATCGCCGCGATGAAAAGGCGCCGTGGAGCCGCGCGCTCGGAGCGCGATCTCTGCAATGGCCCCGGTAAGCTTTGCCGCGCGTTCGGCATCCCCATGTCATGGAATAAGAAGCCGCTGGATTCGCGCGAGCTGCGGGTGGTCGACGATGGTTATCGTTTCGATCACCTGAAAAGCCTCCGGGTTTCGCCCCGAGTGGGGATCAGTCAGGGCTTGGAGCATTATTGGCGTTACTTTTCGGCCGAGAGCCCGTTCGTGAGCCGCGTCTCGGAAAACCGGCTCGCTCGCGCCCCGCAGCTTCATCGGGGAGAGGTCTGAATGGCGGGCGGTGGAAGATATCCGCAAGAACTGATCGAAAAGATCCGGGCGGCGACCAATATCGTCGATATCGTGGGCGAGCACGTGTCGCTTCGTAAGAGCGGCTCGAATTACTCGGGCCTCTGCCCGTTTCACTCCGAGCGCACTCCCTCGTTCAACGTCCAGGAAGCCAAGCAATTTTATCACTGCTTCGGCTGCAAGCGGAGCGGGGACGTCTTCGATTTCATCGAAGAAATGCATGGCATCGGTTTCGCCGAAGCGATCGAAGAGCTAGCCGATCGCGCGCGAATTCCGCTTCCGAAAAGCGTCACCCGCGGGGGAGGGACCGGCGATGCCGAGGCGGAGGCCCGCCGCGATGCCCAGCGGGAAAAGCTTTCGACCGCCTGGCGCTTGAATCGCTTCGCTTCCGTTTTTTATCAGCAGAACCTGGCGAAGTTTCCCGCCGCCGACGCTTATATCCGCCAGCGCGGAGTGAGCGCCGATTCCCTGCGAAACTTTTTTGTCGGCGCCGCTCTGCCCAGCTGGGACGCGCTTGCCAAGCATTTGATCGCCGCGAAAGCCCCGCTTGATCTGGCCGTGGAGCTGGGCTTGGTCAGCCCATCGACCAAGGGCGCGCCGGGCGGGCCGGGTTATTTCGATCTGTTCCGGAATCGCGCCGTTTTCCCGATCCACGACTTGCGGGGGAAAGTCGTGGCTTTCGGCGGTCGCGCTCTTCCCGACTCTGATAGCGGCGGCGATTCGGGACCGAAATACCTGAACTCGCGCGAATCGTTTTTGTTCAAGAAAAGCGAGATCGCTTACGGTCTTTTTCAGGCGCAAAAGCATGTGCGCGAGCACGATGAGATCATCATCGTCGAGGGGTATTTCGACGTCATCGCGCTGCACACGGCGGGATTCCAAAACGTGGTCGCCACCTGCGGCACTTCGCTTACGGCGAAACATCTCGAGCTCTTCAAGCGCTTCGCGAGCCGGATCGTCATTCTCTTCGACGGTGACAAAGCCGGCGTCGCGGCCACCGATAAGGCGATGGAATTGGGTTTGGCTCACGGCATGGTCCTGCACGGCGCCCGAATGCCGGAGGGGCTGGATCCCGACGAAATTCTCTTTTCGTCCACGGGAAACCTATTGGCCGACGGAAAAGAGCGAATGGCGGCTATTTTAAAATCAGCCAGCCCCATGATCGACGCTCGTATCGCCGAAGCCGCCCAGCAGGCGGCTTCAAGCGCCGAAGACCGTACGCTTGCGATCAAACGGGTTGCCGCCTGGTTGGCTCAATACACCGACCCGGTGGGGAAGGCGGTCCGGCTTCAAGAGGCGGAAAAGGCGCTCGGAGTGCCAGCCGAGGTGTTAGTGCCTCGCTCGCGCCCTGCTCAGCCTCGTTCCGCGCCCTCGCCAACGTCCGCGGTTCAGTTGAGAAGGCCTCCCGTGGCCCGGGTCGACGCAGGTGGGGCCAAGCGCCCGCCCGCGCCGCTGGCGCCGGCCGAAAGGGTGCTTTTGATGGGGCTTGCGCGAGGCGGAAAGGCGCTCGAATTGGCGGAAAAGGCCAGGTATAAACTACCCGACGGAGTCGTTTTTTCTGAAATTTTTTCACATCCGTCGGCTTGCGAGCTGCTGCAGGCGGCCGAAAAAAAGGGCTCTCTCGCGCTCGGCTCAGAAATTCTTTCGGCATCGTTGCCGCACCCGATCGACCCGCAAGTCCAGTCAACCCTTACGGAAGCTTGGATGAGTCAGGAAAGCCCCTTTTCTCTACAGGACTTTCAGGTAGCGCTCGACCGCGCTTTGGGACGGGCATGGGCACGTTTTTCGCATCGAATCATTGTGGCTTTGAAAGAAGCAGAAGCTAAGAAGGACGCAGGGTTACATTCAAAGTTAATGAAAGATTACCTTGACGTCCAGCGCAAGATGAAGGAGTTTAACACCTTCTATGACGAAGCATAAACACGGAAAATCAGGCCTGATTACAGGTCTGGCGGTGTGTGGTTTCGCAACTTCCGTTGTTGAAAATTTCCTTGCGTCTTATTCACTCAGTTAGCCTGTGCAGGCAACATGAAGAATTCGGAAAAAGAACTTCCAGATCTCAAAGCTGATTCGACCTCCGCGGCTCCCTCCGCGAAGAAGGATAGCAGCTCCGCGCTCACGAAGAACAAGGAGATCAAAAAGCTCCTCGACATGGGCGTGCAGCGTGGCTACCTCACGTACGTCGAAGTCAATGAATTGCTGCCGCCTGAGTTCATCACTCCCCAGCAGATCGACGATATCATGCACCTGCTCGCGGATAACGAGATCGAGGTCATCGATTCCGCGAAGCGTCCGAAGGATTCAGAGGAAGAGGAAGAAACCGAAGAGGGAGCGCTCGGCGTCGGCCCCGCTCCGGCCGTCGAAGAGGCTGAGGAAGGCGCGGCGGTCCAGGCTGCCGGCGAATACGCTCGCGGCGCGGACCCGGTAAAACTTTATCTGAAAAAGATGGGAAGCGTTTCGCTTCTCACCCGCGAAGGCGAAGTCGAGATCGCGAAGCGGATCGAAGAAGGCGAAGTCGATATTCTTCGCGCGCTTCTCGCGTCGAAGCTCGGTACGCTGGCCATCGTCGATTTGGGCGAGCGCCTCGAGACCGCGCGCATCAAGGTGAAGGACGTCATTCGCGGCGTGGACGAAGAAGTGTCGATCGACGACGAAAAGCGTTACCTCGATAAGGTTTTGGTCGCGATCTCGAAAGTGAAAGCGCTTCTGAATTATCAGGAAAAAATCGATGCCGAGCTCGTGAAGGCGGGTCCGGAGGGCAAGAAAAAGCTCGATGCCAAGCGCAAAGAAGAGATCCAAAAAGAGATCAAAAAGCGCGAGCATCAGGTCGAGGCCGCGTTCAAGGATATTTCCTTCAATCGCAAGACCATCAACATGCTGTCGGGCAAGATCAAGAGCTACCAGCAGCGCGGCAAAGAGCTGATGGACGAAAAGAAACGGGTTTACGACTTCCTCGGCATCAAGGACGAGAAGGTCATGAAAGACCTCGTCGGCGAATACAAGAAGAGCCCTGACGGCCACCCCGCATTGTGCAAGCAGTACGACGTGCTTCCGGCGAAACTGGCGCAGCTGGTCCAATCCGAAGACGACATTCAGCGCCGTATCGACCGCCTCGAAGAAGAGGCGGGCGTCGAGGTTCTCGAGCTTCGCCGCATTCATGACACGCTCACGATCGGCGAACGCAAGGCCGACCAGGCGAAGAGCGAGTTGGTTGAGGCCAATCTCCGTCTCGTCGTTTCGATCGCCAAGAAGTACACCAATCGCGGCCTGCAATTCCTGGATCTGATCCAGGAAGGCAACATCGGCTTGATGAAAGCGGTCGATAAGTTCGAGTACCGCCGCGGCTATAAGTTTTCGACCTATGCGACGTGGTGGATTCGCCAGGCGATCACCCGCGCTATCGCCGACCAGGCCCGCACGATCCGTATTCCGGTGCACATGATTGAGACGATCAACAAACTCATCCGCACGTCCCGTCTGCTGGTTCAGCAGCTGGGCCGCGAGCCGACGCCGGAAGAAGTCGCCGTCAAGATGGAGCTGCCGGTCGACAAGGTCCGCAAGGTTCTGAAGATCGCGAAAGAGCCCATTTCTCTCGAAACGCCGATCGGCGAGGAAGAGGATTCGTATCTGGGCGATTTCATCGAGGACAAGAAGATCATCAATCCGGCCGACGCCGTGATGAACATCAATCTCTCCGAGCAGACCCGCAAGGTGCTCGCGACTCTCACTCCCCGCGAGGAGAAGGTTTTGCGCATGCGTTTCGGCATCGGCGAAAAATCCGACCACACTCTCGAGGAAGTGGGCCAGGACTTCTTCGTGACCCGCGAGCGTATTCGTCAGATCGAGGCCAAGGCGCTGCGCAAGCTTCGCCATCCTTCGCGGGCGAAGCTGCTCAAAGCCTTCGTGGATTAGAGCCTGGAACGGGTGAGCGCCAGCCTTTTGGCGCTTGCTGTTTTTCTATTTCAGCTAGATAATTTTTGTACATATACGGGCATGGATCGCCCGGCAGGGCCTTTTGTCCTGCAAGCAAAGGAGTGTTTTTGCTTATGGCAAATCTATTTGGCCGTTTCGGTCGTGTCTCGTTTTCATTAGGTGTTTTGACCGCGATTTTCGCATCGACCTCAACCCCGGCTTTCGCGGCCTCGCCGGCACTTTCTTTGGTGGGGCTGAGTAATTGGTCTTCGCCCTCCGATTCCCCCGATCTCGGAGGTACCTCGAAGGCGGCCTATGGCGGAGGCGCTTATCTTGATTTGCCGCTTGTGCGACGCGTAAGCTTGCAGATCGGCGCGCTCTATGTCCCTCATAAGACGGATTTCGTTAGTGCCTCGCAGACGGTGACGGCGAACTCGGTTCAAGTTCCCGCTTTGTTGAATTTTCATTTCAATCGCTTTCTGACGTTCGGATTCGGCGGTTACTACGCCCGCTACATCGGTCAGTTTCGGGAAACCAATGATTCAACCGGTATTCAGTCCAATTCGAATTACAGCGACGTCGGCTTGATGGATAGCGATTATGGGGTCGTCGGAAGCGTCGCGATGCATGTCCCGGTCGCGCATACGGTCGATTTCACCGTGGATGGACGTTATAACTATGGCCTGAAAAATCTCGTTTCGGATCCGAGTTTGACTCCTGGCGGATT
This sequence comes from Oligoflexia bacterium, assembly GCA_031292385.1. Classification (GTDB taxonomy): domain Bacteria; phylum Bdellovibrionota; class UBA1018; order UBA1018; family UBA1018; genus JARLHE01. The sequence continues at coordinate 3,209 of JARLHE010000041.1, read as the reverse complement.
GAGTTCCGAGAAGACTCGCGATATTCAAGTCCTCGCGGGTTTCACTTTCCACATATGATGGGCGGGCGTTAGTGTCGGGCTTATGTTTCAACATCGTCTTGATCAAAAACCGAGTAGGGCCGTCGTTCTTCACTGGTTCTTGCTGGCGTTTAACGGCGGCTGCATCAACGCGGGGGGCTTTCTTGCCACTGGGCGCTTCGTGAGCCATGTCACCGGCTTCGCGACCCTGTTCGGCGTGGATCTGGTGAATCGCGGTTCGGACGCGGCGATCGGGATTCTCTCGGTTCCCACTTTCTTTTTGCTGGGAGCGTTTCTTGCCGGCCTATTGATCGATCGTCCCATTTATCTTCATCGCAAGCCCCACTTCGATTACGTCATGGGGCTGAGCGCGTTCTGCTTGTATCTCGCGTCTTTTGGCGCCGGGGTCTTCGGCCAGTTCGGCGAAGTGATCAAGTTGAGCCAGATCTATATCCTGCTGGCGCTCCTGTGTCTGGCGTGCGGCCTTCAAAACGGGGCGATTACCTCATCTTCCGGAAGTTCCGTGCGAACCACTCATATGTCGGGGCTGACGACCGATTTCGGTCTCGGGTTGGCGCGGCTCCTGACTCTGCACGACGGCGAGGCGGATTACCCGAAGGAGATTCTCGCCAACAAGTTGCGAGCGGGATCCATTTTATCGTTCGTTCTCGGCTCGGCCGTCGGAGCATGGATTTTTATCCAAGTCGGGTACCGGGGATTTGTGTTGTCCGCCGTCATCGCGACCTATGCGGCCTGGCACGGACGGCGGGCGAAGATTGTGCCTCATCATTTGACGTCAGTGTAGGCTGACGATGAAGTCCAAGCTGGGAGCGACGCTCCAGCTATTGGTGAGAATCGCATCGTCAATCGTGCCGAAGCCCGAATTGCCCCAGCTGGTTCCCCACGAGTTTCTGAACGTGAAGATCGTTTTTGCGTTCGCCGTCGAATAGCCGGTCAGCAGGATCGCATGACCGCCGGCGACGTTGCTGTCGTTGTCGTTCGCGGGGTCGAAGCGCCAATCGACTCCGTTCATGTATTCGTTATAAACGACGATGCCGACTTCAACCGGGATATCGTTCGCGAGCAGGGTTTTGATGTCATCGATCGTGGGAGCCACGTTTTGGCTGAAGTTCAGCCCTTTTCCGTAGGGAAGCGAGGCGTTCGGATCGGTTGAAACCGTTGCCACGTAGTCGGTGAGGGCCACGTCGCCGCCGTTGGTATTGTTGCCGTCATAGGTGCAATCCAGGGTCGAGCTGTAGCGAGTGGCCGCGGGCACGCCGCTTTTCGTGATCGTCAAAATAATGGAATTGGGCAAATCCCCGTTCGGGTCGGGACGCAGCGAAGGCTGGTCGCTGCCGGTGTAATTCGATCCCTGGTCGGACATCCAGTTTCTCACGTCCACGAGGCATTCTTCGGAGAGGGAGATGTCTTTGTTTTTGGGTGATTGCGCCAAATAGTAGCTTTCAAGGACTCCGACCGTCGCGAAGTAGGCGCAGGTTCCGCGTTCGCCCTGATCGCGCACGGCGGGGGTGACGTTCGCGGCGATTTGATGCTGATCCGGCAAGGTCGGATGATGGGCCGACAGGGCCTGGAGGCGCGCGGCGACGGCGGTTTTATGGCTCGGGTCGAGGTGAACGGGCAGGAGGCGATAGGTCGAGACGGTCCCGTCCGATTTGACGACCGCGCGCGAGGGCGTGTCGATCGCGGCGGTGGCGGACAAACTGAGCGTTAAAGCGCTGGACGCGATGACGATTGAACGAGGGGAAAGAATCATCCTTGATTCTCCTTTGGGTTGGGACGTTTAACTGCAGTTATTTATAAATAATAGAGAGAGTTCAAAAAATAACCAGACGGCAATAGTTGCAGCGTGGGCAGGTTTTTTGCGTGCAGCGCTGCGGCAAGTGCTTTGATTAAAGGAGAATTCCGGCAGGGTGCATAAATTGGGGGCGCTGCGTTTCTCTTGTGATAAATGGAGGTTATGAACCCTTCCATACTGTTCGAGCCTTTTGATCTTCGGGGAATTCAACTTCTCAACCGAGTCGTGATGGCGCCGCTCACTCGTGACCGGGCGACTCCCGGCACGGACGCGCCGCATGCGTTGAACGCGCTCTATTATAAGCAACGCGCGAGCGCGGGGCTTATCATTTCAGAGGCGTCTCAGATTTCGCCCACCGGCAAGGGCTACGCTTGGACGCCTGGAATTTATTCGCCCGAGCAGGTTCAGGGGTGGCGTTTGGTGACCGACGCGGTTCATGCCGAAGGGGGGAAAATCTTTATCCAGCTCTGGCATGTGGGGAGGGTATCTCATCCGTCGCTTCAGCCGGGAGGGTTGACTCCGGTGGCGCCGTCGGCGATCGCTCCTGTCGGGGCAAAAACCTTTACTGAGGATGGGCAGTTCCGGGAGGTGGGGACTCCGCGTGCGCTGGATATTCGCGAAATTCCCGGGATCATCAACGATTATCGGCGGGCTGCGGAGAACGCGATCGCCGCGGGTTTCGATGGCGTCGAAATCCACGCGGCGAACGGCTATTTGATCGATCAATTTTTGAAAGACGGAGCGAATCACCGTACCGATGCCTATGGAGGTTCGGTGACGCATCGGATGCGGTTCGCCCTGGAAGTCGTGGAAGCGGTGACGGCCGCGATAGGCGCGCATCGGACCGGCATCCGGATTTCGCCGGTCACGCCCGCGAGCGGGATTTTTGAAAGCAATCCCGCGGCCGTGTTCTTTCCGCTCGTCAAGGAATTGAATCGCTTCGAGCTTGCCTACATCCACGTGATCGAGGGCGCGACGGGCGGTCGTCGGGACTTTTTGGACTTTGATTATCATGGCCTGCGCAAGCTTTTCAGCGGCGCCTGGATGGTCAATAACGGCTATACGCGCGAGATGGCGGTGGAGGCGCTTTCGAGCGGCTACGCGGATCTGGCGGCGTTCGGTCGACCCTTCATTTCGAATCCGGATTTGGTCGAGCGTTTGAGGGCTGGCGCGCCTCTCGCGCCGCTGAAAGATCACGGTCTTTATGGCGGCGGGGCCGAAGGGTATACCGATTACTAACTGCCCCCTTTAACTGCTGATCCGGCAAGGTGGCGGGTTGTGAATATTCCAGTGATTCTGGCCTGATCCTTTCACTGTCCGGGGCATGAAAATCAACTGCCCACGCTCTGATTGTAGCTCTCACTCATTCCCCGGT
>JARLHE010000040.1 GCA_031292385.1 Oligoflexia bacterium | reverse complement strand
GCCCTGAGCATCGCACACGAGTGATTGAGTGAAAAAAGCGGATCAAACCGAAGCTTCTTTAACTCCCCCTGGCCCGTAATCGCCCCTCGTGCCCCTTTCACACGCGTGTGAGTTGCGGATGGGTGATGGCGCATCAAGTGAGATGGGTAGTGAGGGTTTTCATCGGACGTCCAGTGACAATCCTCTCTCACGTAAGGGATGAGCTCCCTCATGAGCTTGTCCCAAGCCGCGGGCCTCTCGTCAGCCCGAGGTCCATACTTTCGTCTTGAAATCTCAGCCAAGTGCCCTTTAGCAGGCATGGAAGAGACCTGAAACTTCAATATCTTGCGTGTTTTCGGATCGACCGCAAGAGTGACGCTTAAGGGTTTGCACTTCGTATGCTCGCTCGTTTCAAGATCATCAAATTGGACCTGAGCAAGCGGTCGGGATCTGTAGTGAGCGTCTAAGAAGGCGTCCTGCTCTTTTCGCTTCTCTTCAGCCAGGAACCTGATTTTTCTGACCACGGTCTTTCGGTTCACCCGTAAAACGAGCGCGAGCCTGCGTTGGGATAATCCCGAATTATAGAGCTGATCGAGCTTAAAGTTGATGCGCCTTTTTTTCTGATACCGATCGGATCGAAAAGTCGCGCGCGAGAAGTAAGTCTTACAGTTTCGGCACAAATAGCGGCTGATTCGCCTGGAATCTGAACGTCTTAAGTAGGTGCCGTTTCGGACGATGTGTCCGGGATTAGGACCGGGTCGTGAGTGAGAGCTGCAATCAGAGCGTGGGCAGTTGATTTTCATGCCCCGGACAGTGAAAGGATCAGGCCAGAATCACTGGAATATTCACAACCCGCCACCTTGCCGGATCAGCAGTTAAAGGGGGCAGTTAGTGAAAGTTTTGGTGAATTTCTGCTTTTCTTTTGCTACCTTAGAGTCCAATGCAAACCCTCCCTGCCACTCCTCCAACCCGGCCGAATTCTTCGACCATTGCTCAGGCAATGAGCCAGCGAATTCTTGTTCTCGATGGCGCAATGGGCACGGCGCTACAATCCCGGAATTTAACCGCCGAGGATTTCGGCGGTGCCGATCTCGAAGGCTGCAACGAAAACCTGGTTCTCACCCGCCCGGATATCATCCGGGAAATCCACGAGCAGTATCTGGCCGCCGGCTGCGATATTATCGAAACGAACACTTTCGGGGGAACGCCGCTCGTGCTCGATGAGTACGGCCTGGGGGCCAAGGCTCACGAGATTAATCTCACCGCCGCGAAAATCGCGCATGAGGCAGCTCGGAAATTTTCAACTCCTGAACAACCACGATTTGTCGCCGGCTCCATAGGACCCACGACCAAAGCGATCTCCGTAACGGGCGGCGTGACCTTCGACACTTTGGTGGAGAATTTCCGCATTCAAGCGAGCGCCCTGATCGAAGGTGGCGTGGATTACCTTCTTTTCGAAACCTGCCAAGATACCCGGAACATCAAGGCCGGCATCCTGGGCGCGCAAAAAGCGATGGCCGAGATGGGGCGGGAAATTCCGATCGCGGTCTCCGGCACGATCGAGCCCATGGGAACGATGCTCGCCGGCCAGAACGTCGATGCGCTCCTCGCGTCGCTTTCCCATCTTAATTTGCTCTACATCGGGCTGAATTGCGCGACCGGCCCGGAATTCATGACCGACCATATCCGCTCTCTGGCCGCGAATTCACCCTTTCGCGTCGCCTGCGTGCCCAACGCGGGCCTTCCGGACGAAAACGGCTGCTATCTTGAAACTCCCGAAATGGTCGCGAAAGTCCTCAGTCGTTTCATGACCCCGACCTCGGGCGGCGAAGGCTGGCTCAACGTGATCGGAGGCTGCTGCGGCACGCATGCCGGCCATATCCGCGCGCTCGCCGAACTCGCGCGCGCGCACAAGCCGCGCGTGCCCGCGGCTCGCCCAAAATCCTTTCTTTCCGGCGTCGATTATCTCGAGATCACCGATGAGATGCGTCCCGTGATCGTCGGCGAGCGGACGAATGTCATCGGCTCGAAAAAATTCAAAACGCTGATCTGCGACGGAAAATTCGAGGACGCATCGGAAGTGGCTCGCGCCCAAATCCGAAGCGGCGCGCAGATCGTCGACGTTTGCCTGGCCAATCCCGATCGCGACGAAATGGATGACATGCGCACATTCCTGGACATCGCGGTCAAGAAAGTACGCGCGCCATTCATGATCGATTCGACCGACGAAAAAGTCATCCAGATGGCGCTCACTTACTGCCAGGGCAAAGCCATCATCAACTCGGTCAACCTCGAGGACGGCGAAGAACGCTTCGAGAAGGTCGTTCCGCTCGCCAAGAAATACGGGGCAGCCCTCGTTGTCGGCACCATCGATGACGATCCTAAGCAGGGCATGGGTGTTTCACGCGCGAGAAAACTCGAAATCGCCGAAAAATCGTACGAGCTGCTCACCGGTAAATACGGCATCGAGCCCGAGGATATTTACTGGGATCCGCTCGTTTTCCCGTGCGCCACGGGCGATGAGCAATACGTGGGCTCCGCCGTCGAGACGATCGAAGGCATCCGCCTCATCAAAGAGAGTTTTCCCCGCACGCGAACCATCCTCGGCATTTCGAACGTGAGCTTCGGGCTCCCGACCGCGAGCCGCGAGGTTTTGAACTCGGTTTTCCTATATCACTGCGTGCAGGCGGGTTTGGATCTCGCGATCGTCAATGCGGAGAAGCTCGAGCGCTACGCCTCGATTCCGGAAGAAGAAAAGAAGCTCGCTGACGACCTCTTGTACAATCGTGGCGCCGATCCGGTCGCCGCGTTCGCGGCGCATTTTCGCGAGAAAAAGCCGACCCAAAAAGCCGCGAAGGAGCGTCTGCCGCTCATGGAGCGCATTCCTCGCTACATCATCGAAGGCTCGAAAGACGGGCTCGAGCGAGATCTCGCCGAAGCGCTGCAGAGTCTGAGACCTCTCGAAATCATCAACGGCCCCCTCATGAAGGGCATGGATGAGGTCGGGCGTCTTTTCAACACGAATCAGCTCATCGTCGCCGAGGTTTTGCAATCGGCCGAAGCGATGAAAGCGGCGGTCGGGTTCCTCGAGCCGCATATGGAAAAAGGCGACTCCTCAACTCGCGGCAAAGTGCTGCTCGCGACCGTCAAAGGAGACGTCCACGACATCGGAAAAAACCTGGTCGAAATCATTCTCTCCAACAACGGCTTTCAGGTCATCAATCTCGGCATTAAAGTTCCGCCCGAGCAGCTGATCGCGGCGGTGCGCGAACACAACCCCGATATCGTCGGACTCTCGGGGCTTTTGGTTAAATCCGCCCAGATGATGGTCACAACCGCCGAGGATTTCACGCGCGCCGGCGTTTCGACGCCGGTTTTGGTCGGAGGCGCCGCGCTTTCCGAAAACTTCGTCGATCGTCAGATCGCCAAAGCCTATACGGCCGGGACCGTCGCCTACGCGAGCGACGCGATGACGGGGCTCGATCTCGCGAAGCAGATCACTCATCCCGAGCGCTTCGCCGCGCTCAAAGACGAGCTCGCCAAACGGCGCGCGCAAAAGGCGGCGAACGTCACGCTTCCGACCACCGCACCGATCGATGCCCCGGAGGTCCGCTCGAGCGCGATTCCGATTCTGAGCGAATTTCCGACCCCTCCGGATTTCGAGCGCCATATCATCCGAAACACGCCCAGCGAGCAGATCTGGCGCTTCATTAACCCGCTCATGCTTTATGGGCGGCACCTGGGAATCAAAGGCGGCATTGTTCGTCTTCTGGAACAACCCAACGCCGCCCAGGAACTTCAATCCAAAGATCCCAAGGCCTACAAAATCTGGGAAGCCGTTCAGGAAGTCAAAGAACAGTACAAAGGCACCGAGGTGCTGCAACCCTCGGCGGTTTATCGCTTTTATCACGCGGCAAGCGAAGGTAACCGGCTTTTGATTTTCGAAAATACCGAAAAAATGTCGGCATCCGACGCGACAGCGGTTTTCGATTTCCCCCGTCAGCGAAAAGTGGATGGCCTTTGCCTTGCTGATTACACCGCGCCGCTGGCAAGCCCGGGAGCGCTGCCAGGAGCATTTAAAGACAACGTCGCGTTTTTCGTCGTCAGCGTCGGCAAGGGAGTCCGCGAACTTTCGGAGACGCTGAAAAACCGCGGCGATTATCTGAAATCCCACATCATCCAAGCGCTGGCCCTGGAAAGCGCCGAAGCCTACGCGGAGCTGCTTCACTCGCAAATCCGGAAAATGTGGGGCTACCCGGATCCGCCGGAAATGACCATGATGGAGCGTTTCCAGGCCCGCTACCACGGCAAGCGCTACTCTTTCGGCTATCCCGCGTGCCCGCGGCTCGATGATCAGGCGATTCTTTGGAAGCTTCTTCGCCCCGAGGAAATCGGCGTTCAGCTGACCGAAGGCTTCATGATGGATCCGGAGTCGAGCGTTTCCGCTCTCGTCTTTCACCATCCCGATGCGACGTATTTTTCTGTCGGAAAAGGCTCGGATGACAACCGCGCTTAAAAGCCCTCAACCAAATGAGGCCTGCACCACTGGGATCGGAAGCTTGCCGCATCATAATGTCGATGCCGCGCTCGAGTTTTCGTTTCGAATGGATGTGCCGTTTTTGCCGCAAATCCCCATCCGAAACCCGTGGGAGTACATGATCGCACAAGGCCTCGAGGGCTTGCCGGGGCTTGAAGCCGACCACGAGGGAAATGTCTCGCTCAATGTGCCGCTCTGGGAGAGCCGCACCGCCGCTTTCAGGGACCAGCTCGAAAGCGCCTTCGAAACCATGGCCGAGCCCCAAAGCTTCGAGCGCTTCGAGCTGCATCCGTCGGTCTCCAGCAGCTGGCAGGCCTTCTTATTCGAGCTTGAGGAGCGTGGAATCAAGCGCGCTAAAATCCAGATCGTGGGCCCCATGACCGCGCAATGGGCTTTACGGTTAAAAGACTCTGCGGGCCAGTCAATCGATACGGTACCGGGCTTATCGAGTCAGATCTATCGCCTGGTTTTGGCGCGCGCGATCGCGATGGTGAGACGACTCAAATCACTTGGCATCGAACCCCTGATCTATCTCGATGAGCCGGGGCTTTACGGCCTTTCGCTTGCGAACCCAAAACATCTTTTGGGCATTTCGGAGCTGAAGATCATGCTTCAAACGTTGAAGCAAGAAGGAGCGATCACCGGGATTCACTGCTGCAGCAACACCAACTGGGATGTTTTGCTCGGCTTCGCGAGCTCGGGCCTGAACATCCTGTCGATCGATACCGCACTGTCGCTCGAAAGCCTGCTCTCCGAAGGGCGCAGTCAGAAAGTGGCGGCGTTCCTCGAGAATGGCGGCCGGCTCTCGCTTGGAGTGATTCCCACCGCCCGCTCCTCCGCCTTGCGATCATTGAAATGCGAGACGCTCTTCGAAGACCTCGTGGCCACGCTGATCCAGGCATGGCCGAACGAACCGAAGCGGGTGCAAACCATTCTTTCGACGTCGATCTACACGCCGGCTTGCGGCCTGGCCTTTCACTCCGTCGATGACGCCGAGCTGGTTTTGGACGCCCTCAGCGAATTTCGAAAGCTTGCGGGGAGTCGGTAGACTTCATGCCTTATCGCCTGAGCCCCCCTGAAAACAACTTCTTGGCCGACCCGCCATCCTTGCAGGTATCGCTTCTGATTCCGGCCAAGAATTCCGCGCATGCGCTCGAAAAAACGGTCCAGCAAGCCGAGCGGTTTTTGAGCCGGGAATTTCCGGATCAATACGAGATCATCGTGATTCCGAACCCCTCAAAAGGCGACGCCTCCGATCAAACCCTCGAGGTCGCAAGCCGGCTCGAAAGACAGTTTCCGACGGTCAAATCGGTTCCTCATCGCGAGCTCCCCGGAAAGGGCGCGGCCCTGCGCACCGGCCTTGCGAGCGCGCGCGGAAAATGGATTTTTTTCACCGACGCCGATCTTCCCTACGATCTCGAGTTTTTCGCCCGTGCCGCGAAAAAACTGCAGGAAGGCTACGGCCTGATTTCCGGCAACCGCCGATTGGCGGAAAGCGCCTTCGACGTACCGGTCGAACTCTTGCCCATCGCTTACGGCCGGCACCGCCTGGGCCTGAGCTTCAATCGGGTCGTTCGCGCTTTTTTCCCGATCCGCACGACCGACACGCAGGCCGGCATCAAAGCGATGAACCGGGAGCTTGCGCGAGATGCATTCTCGGCGATCGAATGCCCGGGATTCTTCTTTGACCTCGAGCTCTTTCTCGCATCGGAAGCCTGCGGTTACCGCCATATTGAGCTGCCGGTGACTCTTTTTTTGAATTCGGAAAAAAGCACGGTCAGGCTTTTGCGAGACGCGACACTGGCCGCTTATTGGCTGACCCGGATCGCGCGCAAGCATTGGCGCGGCGATTACGGCACCGGCACAGGGAGAAAGCCCGCATGAACATCCTTCAACGTTACCGCCCGGCCGGGCTCGGCTTCGGCACCCGCTTGTTTCTCGATGCCCGTTTCAGGCTGACTCCTTATTCGAAAATGGCCTCGCAGCTACCGAACGAAGGGCGCATCCTCGATCTGGGCTGCGGTCACGGACTTTTGTCGCTGACGCTGGCACTGGCCGAGCCCAAGCGCGATGTGATCGGAATCGATCACGACAGCGAGCGGGTGCGACTTGCCCAGGTCGCTGCCGAAGGCGTGAGCAACCTCCATTTCGAGCGCGGCAGCCTGCTGGCCCCTCCTCCCGGCCCCTGGCACGGAATCGCCGCGATCGACGTCTTTCATTATTTCGAGCCCCGGGTTCAAAACACGATTCTGGGACATTTGCGGGAGACGCTCGGGCCGGACGGAGTGTTCATCATGAGAGAAGTCGACCCGGAAGGCGGCGTCGCCGCGGTTTGGAATCGCGCTTACGAGACGATCGCCACCCGCACGGGCTTCACTCAAACCAAGCAAGCCGGCCTTCATTTCCGCACGCCTTCGGAGTGGAGCAGGCAACTCGAGAAAAGCGGATTTAACGTGAGCGCCGAGCGCTGCTCCAGCCCACTCTTCGCGGATATACTCTATGTCTGTCGGCCGCGCTAACCCCACACCGTCACCTTCGGAGCGGCTTACCCCGCGCCTTGCCGGCGTGATCGTCGCGCTGACTTACGTCGTTTGGGCGATTATTCTGCCGCTTTACGCCTACAAAGTTTTCCTCAAGCACGATTACACCGATTTCGAAGTCTATTACCGCTCGGCCGCGCGGATCCGCGACGGACTCTGGCAGGAGGTCTACAGCTTGGGCGACGGGGCTTCCCCCTTTCGCTACGCCCCGCTGACCATCCCCCTTTTCAGGCCTCTCGCGCATTTCAGCTACGACACCGCCAAGCTCATCTGGTATTTTTTTCAATACGCTTGGTTTATAACGGGGCTTTACCTCATTTACCGCGTGCTGAAATTCACGCGCGCCCGTGGCGCCTTGGCGATCACGACGCTCTCATCTCTTTTCATCCTGCGCTTTTGCCTCGATTGCTTCACGATCGGCCAGGTTTCGAGCCTTCTTTTCCTCTTTTTCTGCGCAAGCTTCGCGGCCTGGTGTTTCCGCCGGCCCAGCATCGCGTCGGCCGCGCTTGCCGTTCCCACGGTCTTCAAAATCGGCCCGGGCGTGATTTTTCCTCTTTTTCTGAAAGGGCGGCCCAACGAGCGGATTCGCGCGATTTTAGCCCCGCTGTTTTTCCTTGCCGCCTGGCTCTCGGGACTGGCTTCGTGGCTTTTCCTTCAAAGCGCCTCGCTGCATGCCTCGTTCAGCGAAATCTGGAAATCGCTTTGGAGCTCCTGGACCATCGCCGTGGCCAAAGACAGCGAATATTTCGATGCCGCTCACTACGGAAGCCAGTCCATCAAAAGCTTTCTGCTGCGGCTCGTTCACTCGGGCGCTCTTTCCGCTTCCTCGGCGACCGCGCTTTATCTCGCGAGCGCCGCGCTTATTTGCGGCGGCGTTTTTCTTTTCTGGCTCTTGCGGAAGCCCTGTAAAATCCAGGGACGGGCGTACTTCTACGCGGTGGGGGTATTTCCCTATCTTTGGGTCATGCCCGAAACCTTTAAATACACGCTCACTTTGCTCGCGCTTCCGGTGGCGCTTCTGCTCGCGGACGTCAATGCCAGAAGAAACACGCGCCTGACCACGTTCGCGCTGGTCTTTGGCGTCGCCACCCTGTCTCTCGCGGGCAAGGATCTAGTAGGCGACACACTGTTTTTTGGCTCACAAAAGGCCTCCATTCCGCTTCTCGCGACTTTGATCCTGGGTGCCGCGGTCTTCAGAAACGCGTTTCATCACTCCCGCCCATCGCGCTTTGCCAAGCTTTTGCCGCTTTTACTCGGCGATCAGCGACCGGAGCCCTGGGCGCCGGAACAGGCGTCCCACTCCTCCTTCAAACGCTGCGCGGTCAGTCTGATCGTGCCCGTTCCTGTTTTCGCGGGCCGCGAACTCGACTCGCGACTGGTCGCACAGGTCGTGGAAGAGGCGCATCGCCTGCTGAAAACGCATTTTCAATCCGATAGCGCAGTGGAGATCTTTCTCGAGCCCTACGGCGATCGCGTAAGCACCGCCCATCCGGCTTGCATCGAACTAGCGGCGGCCGCGAAGAAAAACAGCTGGAAATTCGCTGAATGCGGCCCAACACAGCTCAATCATTCATTGACCCTGCGGCAGGCCTTTTTGCGCTCCCGCGGCGAGAGGATTTTGATTTTACCCGCGCACCAACCCTGCGATCCGGCTTTTTTCATCGCGGCGCTGCGAGCGATGGAGCAATCTCGCTCCGCTCCGGACCCGATTTACCTGGTTCGCGGCAACCGACGTCATGCGGAGAGCCGGTTTCGGATCCCGGTTCGGCTGCTCCGGCTCGTCTATCGCCGCCATCGACTGGGCCTGATCTTCAATCGAATCGTCAGGACCTTCCTGCCAGTCGCCACGACCGACACCCATTCGGGCATGCTGGTCTTGGATCGGAATTTGGCGGAAGAAGCTTTTATATTACAAAGCTCGAAGGATTTCCTATTCGACCTTGAGATCTCCATCGTCGCCAAAACCCATCACCAGCGCGAGATCGATTTACCGGTAGCCCTTTATCTGGCGACTGAAAAGACGCCTTCATTGATGCTTTGGGAAACCCTCAGCATCCTTCTGGGCCTTCCGGTGCTTGCCTGGCGCTACCGTCGGGGGTTTTACGATCCGACCCGCATCATCTCTCGCCGCTTCACGGCGGACGACTGGGGAATGTCCCCCGAGGTCAACCAAGGTATTCTGGACCTCGCGCGCGCCGGGATCATTCATCGGGTTTCGATGATGGCGCGAGCCCGCTACCTTTCCCATCAGCTCAAAGAGCTCCAGGAAATTCCCGGACTCGAGCTCGGGCTTCATTTTGATTTGACCTTCGGCAAGGCGCGCCCGCGGGAAGTCTTTTTTGCCTGGTGCGGACCGAAGCGCGATGACCGAATGAAACAGGCCACCGCCCAAGAACTTCGCCGACAGATCGACATCCTGCGCGAAGCGGGAGTTCAACCGGTCTATCTGGACGGCCATCACCACATCCACCTCGTCCCCGGCATCATGGACGCTGTCGCATCGGAGCTCAAGTCCGCGGGCATCCGGCGCGTGCGCCTCCCCTACGATCCCGCGCTCTGGCTGAGCGGCCTTTTTCCGCTCAATATTCTCTCGCTGATCGCCCGCTCGCGATTGAAGAGAAACGGGTTCGAATCCTTTCCGTGTTTTTATCCAAGACCCGCTCACTTCAGGGATCTCGGTAAGTTCAGGGCCAGCCTCGCGCTGCATCCGGAAGCCGAAATCATCGTTCATCCGGCGCGAAGGGACGATTTTCTCGCACTCGGTATACCGGATGACTACCGAAACGAACGCGTGCGAGAGTACCGCGCATTGCTGATGCTGCGAAGCCCGACCTCTCAAGCTCAATCTCAGGCTCAGGGCACCCAAGGGCTTTCGCCATGCTGAGCAAACGTTGGCGCCTTTTCTTGATCGCGGCTTTCGTCTGCGGCCTTTTGCTCCGGCTCCTTTGGCCCGCCGACATGGAATGGAAAGAGGACGAATACTACAATTACATCGTCCCACACCTGATCGCGACGGGCGCACGAAGCTGGCCGTGGACAGGAATGAACTCGGGCGTCTACATCGCCAACCCGGGCATGAGTATTTGGACTTTCACGGTCGCCGCGAAAATCGCCCAGTTTTTCGGCGCGACTGGCCCGATCGGCCTCACGCTCGTCGTGCGCTTAATCGCGCTCTTGGGATGCGCGCTCGTACTTCCGCTATCGCTCATCGCATCGGGCCGGGCATCGGGCCGGGCATCGAACCGGCAAAGTGGCGCACGCGAACCCTGGCTTTGGGCCTTCGCGTTTTCGATGGTGAATCCGTTTTTGATTTACTACCACCGCAAGCTCTGGCCGCAGACGTTTCTTCCGCTATTTTGCTGCCTCACATTACTGGGCTGGTACCGGCGCGAGCGAAAGGCTGGTGCGTTTTTCTGGGGCCTTATCGGCGCCTTGATCGGGCAAGTGCATATGGCGGGCTTTTTCTCGGCCGCGGCGTTGGTGCTGGGCGCGCTCGCTTTCGAACGGCGAAAGACCCGCTGGCGTTTCTGGTTCTTAGGCTCCTGCCTCGGGGCGTTGCCTCTTTTGCCTTGGCTCTCTTATCTGATCGCTCATCCCACCGGACAGCCGCTCTCGGCGGGCTATTCGGAGCTTTACCAGTTTAAATTCTGGGTTTTCTGGGTCACCGACGCCCTGGGACTTCACCTCGGCAACCCGCTGGGTTTACTACTCGGTGGCTCGATCTACACCCAGATCTCTCATTTTGCCCGCTACCCGATCATCGGAGGATACGCGACGTGGATTTGCGGTATCGCGCATCTGATCGCCCTTGTTTCGGGTCTCGCTATTTTAGGCCGAGCAGGGATCCTTGCACTTAAAAAAAGCCACACGGGCCTTCAGGCGGATCTCGCCGAGAAGTCGACGTTTTGGGGCTTTGGCGCGCTTCTCACCTTCACCATGGTCAATATTCGCCGCTACTATCTTGCAGCCGCATTCCCTTTCGAAGCACTCTGGCTTGCCCGCCTTTCACTGGGAGGCTATTCTCGAAAGCAAGGGCGTACGCTTTTGCTCGCGCTTTGGTTTGCTCAGCTCGTCATCTCGGCAAGTTTCGTGGGCTATATTCATGCCCATGAAGGATCAACCGAAGGCGATTTCGGCGAGAGCTACCGCGTTCAACAGAAGCGGCACTTGCACGATTTCGGCGAAAGCTGGCCGGATCTCAAATTGCTGAGCCCAAATCACTGAGATGAACTCAGAAAGATCAAATTATGCAAAACCACGCACCCATAACCTTATATGACGACCTTCAGGCCCGCGGACTGATCAAACAAGTCACCGATACGGCGATAACCGCCACCATGAAAGACCGTAAACTCACCGTCTACTGCGGCTTTGATCCGACCGCCGACAGCCTCCACGTCGGCCATATGCTGCCCCTTCTGACGTTGCGCCGCTTTCAGCTCGCCGGCCATCGCGTGATCGCGGTCGTGGGTGGCGCGACCGGCATGATCGGGGACCCTTCAGGAAAAAGCCAGGAACGTTCGCTCCTCAGTGATGAGCAAATCGCCCATAACGTCGAGGGCATTCGAAAAGTCATCTCTCGTTTCCTGGATTTCAAGGGCGCGAATCCGGCGCTCTTGGTCAGCAACGGCGACTGGTTCAAAGGCCTTTCGTTCATCGAATTTCTGCGCGACGTCGGCAAGCACTTCACGGTCAACCACATGGTCGCCAAAGAATCCGTACGTGCCCGCTTGGAGGACCGCGAGCATGGGATCTCCTACACCGAGTTCTCGTACATGCTGCTTCAGGCCTACGATTTTTACGTCTTGAACGAGAAGGAGAACTGCGACCTGCAGATCGGAGGCTCCGATCAGTGGGGCAATATCACGGCCGGCATCGAATTGATCCGCCGCATGCGTGCCGCGCGCGGGGACTCCGTAAGGGAGTGTTACGGACTGACTCAGCCGCTGGTGACCAAATCGGATGGAACCAAATTCGGAAAAACGGAAGGCGGCGCCGTATGGCTTGACGCCGTCAAGACCTCTCCTTACGAGCTCTACCAGTTTTTCATCCAGACCGCCGATTCGGACGTGATGACCTATCTGCGTTTTTTCACGTTTCTTTCGCATGAAGAACTGGGCCGGCTTGAGCAAACCATTCAAAGCGCGCCCGAAAAGCGCGAAGCCCAAACCGCGCTCGCGCGCGAGATGACGCGCCTGATTCACGGGGACGCCGAGCTCGCGCGCGCCGAAGGCGCCACTCAGGCGCTTTTTGGCGCGGGCATCAAAGATCTCGACGAAAAGACGCTTCTCAGCGTTATGAAGGGTGCTCCGGCCACGACCAAGGAAAAGGCGGCGATCGGCAATGGGATCGCCTTGGTCGATCTTTTGGTCGAGACCGGACTTTGCTCGTCCAAGGGAGCGGCCCGGAAGGACATCACCTCCGGCGGTATCTACGTGAATAACGAGCGGACGAACGATCCCGCGGCACTCATCGGTCCGCAGCACTTTCTGGCCGGCGCGCACGTCGTGCTACGCAAAGGTAAAAAGAATTACCACCTGGTTGCTTTTTGCTAGGCAGATTTCAGGCGGCCTTTTCGCGCTCTTTGCTCTGGATCGCATCGGCAAGAACCGACAGATGCAGGATCAGCGCCCGGCATTGCTCATCCGAATGGTGGAGAGAGTCGGAAAGAGTCGTTACCAGGTCCTGCAACGCGAGCTCATGATCGGTAAAAAGCCCGCGATAGTGGGTTTCGCGCGTCTCCTGATAGTATTTTCTGAAGAATCCCGCGGTATCGCTCAAAAAGGGCTGAACTTGCTTCACGACGTTCTCGTTTTCAGGATGCGCCCGCCGATAATCGGCGACCAGCGAACGAAAATTCCGCAGCCAGAGCGAAAAATCGAAATCCTTGACCCGAGGAACATCTAGACCCGGGGCTGCCGGGGCAGGCGCCGGAGCGGCAACCGCACGGTAAATCAACGCCCCGAACGGCAATGCGACCAAGAAGCCGATCAGGGCCCAAAGGGGCTCCGAGAGCGGACTGTGCGCAGCCTTGATAGCAACCGGCACAGACTGGCTCACGGTGGCAACAGGCGCCGGCAACGCAGGGGCTTTCGAGGAGGACTGAATCGCGCCGCGGACGGATGCCAGCGTCTCCCGAAGCTCGTTTTCCGCTTGGGCGGACATGAGCGGCAAAACCAACCCTTCATCCAATTGCTGAGCGTCGTTCAAGGCTCCGATCAAATGCCGATAGGCGTCGTCCAAAAGCCCACGCTTGGCGATTCCGCGCGCCGGAATGAATTTCTGCTCGCGCCGAAGCGCGAGAATCTGAGAAACGACATCAACATAATCGGCGAAAGGCTTTTCAAGCCCGTACTTTTGGATCAGCACGGAGTTCGACAGATCTTCGAACTTCTTCTCAAGTTTTTCGCTTAAAGCCTTGGATTGCAAGGCCTCGGGAACCTCTTGGACCGGGACAACTCCGGGATCGAGCGCCATCGCCCGCCATAGCTCCTCGTGAAACGAGCTCAGTTCCGTCCATTCCGCTTTCATCCGAAGAAGCGAGGGCGCATGCCGTTGGTTCGTGCCTAAAAGGCTTTCGATCTTCGACAACTTGGCTTCCAGGCTCGAATCACCCGCCGGCCGGACTTCCGCGCGGCATTCGCATGAAAACAAGGCAACAAGCCCAGCCAAACAATGGATGACAAATCGAGAGGGCGCCATACTTATGAAAAGTATCGGAGAATTTCCGACCGATAATGAGGAAAATCGAATCAGCAGTCAAAACCATGACATCTCTTCATCCCGACAAAAGCTGGTATAATCATGGGAATGATCCGAAACACGATATTCCTCGTCTTAACCGGCCTTTATTTCATGAGCCTTTCCGCGGCGATCACGATCCCTCGAGCGGCGCGCGCGGATGAGGTTTACACTTTCATCGTCAAGAAGCAGGAAGAGAAGAAAAAAACCAACTGGTACCTGACGGATTGGTTCGAGACGAAAGAAAAAATGCGCGTCATGGACATGTGGCTCGCTCTTCACAGCCCGAGCCCCTACGAATTTTACGTCGGCCCGGAATACCAGATCGCCAACAACTCGAGCACTCCCGGCAAATTTTCAAGCAACGTCTGGAAATTCTCCGCGGCGGCTTACGCTTCGATCTTCGGCCTGGGCCTTGAAAAGAGGTTCAATCCCCAGTCGGAGTGGACCGCGCTCTTTCTGCTTCGCATCTTCGGCTATACCGCTCAAAGCACCAACCTCACCCTTCAAGCCGGCGTGCGATCGGAAGGAGATCCCGTGAACGGCCGCAACGGCGTGCTGGGCGTATCGGGCACCATGCTCCTCGTGCGCCCTTTTCTCGGGATCGACGGAATGTACCGCCACTACTTTCCCTCCGCCGGAAACTCCAGCGGAACTTCATCGGAAGGTTACCGCTGGGAAGTCGGTCCTTTCATCGACTTCGGGTTTCTGCGCGTGTTCGGGAAATATTTCTACGAATCCGAAACCGACACCAGCCTGAATGTACAAACCCCGGCATCCGGCAGCGGAGCGCTGGTCGGAACCAAGCTGTTCTTTTAGAGTTATGTGCGAACTTCTCGGCATGAACGCCAACGTCCCTACTGACATCCGCTTCAGCTTCAAAGGATTAGTGTGCCGAGGCGGAAAAACCGGACCTCATGCCGATGGCTGGGGCATCGCCTTTTACGACGAAAAAGGATGCCGCACCTTCCATGACCCTAAGCCAAGCGCGCATTCGGAGATCGCGCTTTTTCTTCAGGATCACTCCATCAAAAGCCGCATGGTCGTATCGCACATCCGGCGTGCCAATCGCGGCCGGGTCGCGCTCGAAAACACCCATCCCTTCAGCCGCGAGCTCTGGGGACGGCAATGGACTTTCGCGCACAATGGCCTTCTTAGAGGGATCAAGAAATTCCCGCTCAAATTCTATCAACCCATCGGCACCACCGATAGCGAATGGGCCTTTTGCTGGATGCTCGATCAGATTCGAAGCAAATGGAAGGACACGCCGCCCCCTCTTCAACTGGCGCGAGTCATCGCGAAGCTCTCGGCGCGATTACGCAAGCTGGGGATTTTCAACCTTCTGATGAGTGACGGGCGCTGCCTTTATTGCTTTTGCAGCACGGACCTTGCCTGGATTACCCGCAAAGCCCCCTTCGGCTCCGCCACCTTGATCGACGAGGACGTGACCGTCGATTTCTCGAAAGAGACCGAACCCAGGGACGTCGTCAGCATCGTCGCCACGCGCCCCCTGACCTCGAACGAGAACTGGAATGTACTGAAACACGGGGAGCTGGCGGCATTTAAAAACGGCAAGCTGACTTATTCGATCCCGACCGACTGACAGGCGCCGTAAATGACTTCCATCACGCCGTTGACCTGATACGGAAGGCGGAACAAAACCCTCCGGTCAAAATCCTTCCGGAACGCGGAATCCCAAACGCCGTTCGAGTCGCCCTGAAAACGAATCGTTAGCTCGGTCACGGAAGTATCCGCGTCGATTTTCTCATACTGACAAACGCCTGGGCCGGGCTCGGGCGGATGAATCCCCGCCGGATCGGGAAGCCAGACCAGGCATTGCTCGTACCGGGTGAAATAAATCGTGAACGAGGCCGGTGAATCGGAAAGCGCCCCCTTGCAAGAGCTCGCGTCTCCCGGATGACTTGCCGTTTTCAAGTCGCTCCAGTCAGCCGCCTGCTTCGCGGCCTCGAAGCGATTCACAAAATCAGCATAAACAGTTTGAGCGGGCGCCATCCACAGCATGGCCTGGGCTTTTAGCACCGGAGGGACACAATGTCACGGGCTCCTACCCTCCGCCAACGAAAGCCGTATTTTGAGGCTGCGAGAAAAGCTCGTCAAGATACGCGGCACGGTTCTTCAGGTAAGTCTGGCCGTCGACGCCGGTCGGATACATAAGGCTTGCCGGCGTCCCGTCCGCACTCAGGTTCGAATTATGCTCAAGCTTCAAGAGACAATGACCCAGCTCATGATAAACCAGCGCTTCAAGGGATTCCGGGCCGAAACTTTGGATCGCCGTCGCCGAAATGGTCACGGTCGGCCCGGCCTCCGTGAAGTCGCATTGCCCGACATCCACGTTGGTCGTGGTTTCGGTGACGCCGTTCACCACCGTAGTCGTCGAGGCGCTGCTCAGATCCCCCACCTGAACCACAAGGTTCGAGGTATCGACGCTCACGCCATGCGAGGAGGCGTCCGCGACGAACTGATTCACCTGGGTTCCGAACGCGCCCAAGCTCTGGGATTGGCCTTGCGCGCCTCCGCAAGCCACACATCCGAACACAAGAAACACGACTGCCCATCGATCTGAATATT
This sequence comes from Oligoflexia bacterium, assembly GCA_031292385.1. Taxonomy (GTDB): domain Bacteria; phylum Bdellovibrionota; class UBA1018; order UBA1018; family UBA1018; genus JARLHE01. The sequence goes on along the minus strand of JARLHE010000040.1, from coordinate 90,087 downwards.
TTTTAATCTTGTCCAGCATACGTTCCGCAAAGATGACGAGAAAGATGTCACCTTAACTCAGATGATATGCCGGACTTCAGCTGGCCGCCAGATGTGTCTTCACGGACTCGGCCCGAACCAAGGCTGCTGACTCCAGAGCTCATCAGCGATCCCCGCCTGGCCGACCTTATTGGGATGGAAGCAATCGGCAGCCAGATCGCCAAGCGGAATCTCCGTATTATACAAGCGATCCGTATAAACCACGTTCAGATTGGGAAACTCCCGATTCGCGACCTCAACGCTTTCCTTGAGGATGCTGTTCATATCATCGACGATTTGCATGTCGGCCTCATATTCAATCGGCGTGCTCCAGCTCAGAAGTGAATTGCAGAAGCCCAGGATCTCGTTTCGAACGAATTCGCACGACAAGCCGAACAGCGTGCTCGCCTGCCGAAACTGGGGTGCGCCCAAATCGGGGATTCTCGGAATCCCCACGAGCAGGATCCGTATGGGCTCGCTTTGCTTGATGCTGGCGAGTTGTTGGAACATCTGCAACAGATTCGCGAGCAGCTGCCCTTCCCTCCCCACGACCGGTCCGTTATCGCAAACATCGTTCGATCCGATCAGAACGGTCACATACTTCAAGGCCGCGTAGTCACCCAATTCCATCATCTGGACGACTTGATTGGCCTGATTAGCCAGAGCCTTGGTCGTATTGCCGGGAAACGCGGCATTGTAAACGTCTAATGGCCGTTTCTCGCCGGAGTCATTTAGCCATCGACGGAGCTTCTCATAATGGGACTCGATCATCGTGCCCGACGCCCATGAAAACTGTTTGTTCTCGAAAATGAAATCCGGGCTCAACCCATTCTTTGCCCACTGACGAACCCGCTCCTCTGAACTCGCGGCATTCGGGATCGGCACATCGGCAAGGCTCGCGGCCGAAACGGAATCGCCGATCACTCCCATGAGCAATCGTTTCGGGGAAGAAGCTAAACCGGGGCTCGACAGCAAGAACGCGATCGAAAGAAACGCGAAATGGAAGCGAAGAGAAGGCACCATAGGCCCCTCTCACTAAGCTTTGAAACCTCGCGTTCGCAACCCACGGAGCGTCAAAGGGAGCGGAGCCTGAGCTTACATCACCGGATTACAGGTCGATGCGCTCGAGCTCGAGATCACGCAGAGCACATCCCCCGTCAACGCCGGCAGGACCGAGACCGAGGCATTACTGAATACGCTGTCGTAGTGGAAATTGAATTGTCCCAGCGACATCAGCGCGATTTCGGAAACAATCACGCCCGAGAAAGACCCCAAATAACGACTGTGCACGACCGGAGCGTTCAGAAGCAGGTGCTGATAGTTGATCGACGCGCGGCTCTGGCCGGTCGACGAGTACGCCGTGGAGGACGCGCCCGACGTATTGGAGGCATCCACGAGAAGCGTCGGGCCAATATTGTTCGCTTCGGCAAGAACCCCGTTTGCCCAGGTTGTATAGGCAGCCGGAGTTGTGGCGATACGGAAATAAGGGCTACGCGCATCATCGATCAGCCGGGTATGCAGCGGGTTGTTTCCCGGCTCCAATCCGCTAGGAACATATGAAGCGCCGGTCAAGCCCACGCCCATGATGACCGAGGTCGCGCTCGTGATCTGCAGATTATCCGTCGGATCGGCGGTCGATCCCGAGTTCAGATACGTGATTGGCCCTTCGATGAAAACCGAGCCGGTCACATAAAGACGGCAGCCGCCCTTCTCCGCGTAAACGTGCGCGCTGTTCAAAAGCAGCGTGCCATTGATCACCACGTCCAATCCGGAGCAGTGAATCGGCCCCGAATTCGTCACGAACCCGGAGCCCGCGCCGCTGGTGATCGCGAGCCCGGAAATACCGCTTCCGGCACCGGTTTCTCCCTTGGCTACTTGAACCCACGGACCCGTAAGGCCGGAGTTCGGCGCGATGGCAAGAACCTGACTCGAGCTCGGCGCCCCGATGTACACGGTCTGCTCGGTGACCACGGGAGAAAGAGGCGTCCCGCTGCTCACGGCTTGCGGAGTGACGTAAGTATCAAAAGGAAGATAGGTCGGAGCCGCGCCCAAGTTAAAATACGAGAACCATACCGACGCGAAGTCCGGAGTCTTAGCGGACGTCATCATGCCGCCAAGAGACAAAGTCGAGGACGAGCCCAAAGCAGTCGAAAGCGCCGAGGGAATGTTCTCGGCCGGAACCATGACTTGCCCCAATACCTGCTGCGTCGATTGCCAGCTGAACGGCGTATAGTAGGCCATAGTGAACATATTCGTGCCCGACGTGTAGCCCGAATTTTCCTGCTCCAAATACCAAGGATTTCCATAGCCGAAATCGGTCACGATATTGGCTTGCACATCCGCATGGCAGTTGAGGCAGCCCATGCCGCGAACCGCGATCGCGGGCTGAATATGCTGAACGCTGATCGTCGTGCCGCCGCCGATCGGATCGGTGCTCCCTCCGGAGGCCCCCGAGGGGATCGGATCCGAGGTTCCCCCCGTCGATCCGCCGGAAGGAAGAGGATCGGTGGTTCCGCCGGCTGATCCCGATGACGGAAGAGGGTCGGAGCCCCCCCCGGTGGATCCCGTCGGATTACTGCCATTCGCGTTCGATCCGGAACCGTTAGCGCCGTTGGCGGAAGCCAAATCGTTCGGGCCCGTCACGGAGACGCCGTATTTCTGACTGCTGCATCCGGCAGCCACGAAAAAAGCCAAAGCCGCGATGGGACCCGCCCCCTTAAATGCCCGAGAAATGGATTTTCCCATATCGCACGCCCCCTAAAACCAAGAAATGACGACCCTGCTCTATCGAGAGGCTGGCCCCACCGTTTTGATCCGGTGGGGCCAGCACGACCTTCATGCGAAAGCCGTCATTCAAACACCGCCAACCCGAACTCCTAGTTCGACGTAGGCGCCATCACCGGATTGCAACCGCCGGTCAAACTCAGGCTCGTCACGCAGAGAACGTCCGCGTTGAGCGAAGGCAAAATCGGCACGCTGAGGTTGCTGAACACCATGTCGTAGTTGAAGTTGAACTGACCCAGCGACATCAGCGCGACTTCCGAAATGATCACCCCCGTGAAAGAGCCGAGGTAGCGGCTATGCACGGCTGGCGCATTCAAAAGCAGATGCTGGTAGCTGATCGACGTCCGGGACTGTCCCGACGTACTGACCGAAGCCGCTCCCGAGGTAACCGAGGCATCGACAAGGTAAGACGCGCCGATATTCGCCCCTTCGTTATAGACTCCGCTTGCCCACGTGTAATAGGCAGCATTCGTCGGAGCGATACGGAAGAGCGGGTAGCGGGCATCGTCGAGGAGTCGAAGATGCAACGGATTATTCACGTAAGAACCCGTGGTGGGGCCGTCGAGCACCCCGTTCGACAGATAGGAATTACCGCTCAAGCCAACCCCCATGATGATCGAGGTCGCGCTCGTGATCTGGAGATTATCCGTCGGATCGACACTCGACCCTGAGTTCAGATAATTAATCGGCCCCTCGATGAAGACCGAGCCCGTCACATAGAGACGGCAACCGCCCTTCTCGGCCAGGATATTGAGATTATTCAAGAGCAGCGTGCCGTTGATGACGACATCGAGGCCCGAACACTGAACGGTGCCCGTATTCATCACGAACTGACTGCCCCCCGCGCCATGCACGACCCCAAGCCCACTGACCGCCCCAGTCGTCCCTCTGGCCTGTTGAACAAAGGGAGCCGCAGCTCCAGGGTTTTGAGCGAGATTCAAGATATAACTCGAACTCGGAGCCCCGATATAGATGGTCTGCTCTTCCGACACCGGAGGAGGAGTCACACTATTGACCGGAGTCGGTTTGACATTGGTATCAAGGGCGTAGTGTGCCGGAGATGAGGATGTAATGCCGAGATACTGCATCCAGGACAACGGGGTCGAGCTCACAACGACATTAGTATCTTGCATCATATTGGCAATTGTCATCGGCGAAGCCGCAGAGCTGTCCATCGCGGTCGAAAGCGCCGCAGGAATATTTCCCGCCGGAACCATGAACTGCCCGGTGACGCTCTGAAGAGTTTGCAACGTATAAGGAGTGTAATAAGAGCTCGTGAAGAGACTGTTGGCCGAGGTGTACGTGTAGTTCGTGGTTTCCTTTTCGACGAACCAGGAATTCCCGTAACCGAAATCGGTAACTACGCCCGCTTGCACGTTCGCGTGACAAGCCACGCATCCGGGGCCACGAACAGCAAGAGCCGGCTCCAGACGCTGAATCGTAACCGAGGTTCCTCCTGGCGCAGGCGAGGCTGAGGCCGTGGGCGAAGGCGAAGGAGTCGGGGATGGAGATGGGGAGGCAGGAGGAAGCGGATCAACTGTACCGCCGGTAGATCCCGGCGAAGAAGACGGAAGCGGATCCGTAGTCCCACCGGTCGAGCCGGTCGAGTTTCCACTCCCATTCGCTCCATTGGCTGCGGCCAAATTGTTGGGATTACCCGTCAAAGCAACGGAATATTTCTGGCTACACCCCGTCGCTAGCACTAAAGCCAATGCCGCGATGGGACCGGTGCCCTTGAAAAAGCGAGTAATGGATTCCCCCATAAACGTATGCCCCCTAAACAGAAATGACGACCCCAATAACTTAATGATACCTGATTATTTTAGTCTGACAATAGAAATATATTGATCCAAATACGAACCCATATTTTTGATTAAAAACGTTACAACCACTCGATATTGTTTATAATTTTCTTTTTCTATCACTGACAAAGCTGGGATTTCACGTCTTTGTTGCAGAGGTAACTCTGAATTCGCGTAATCTTGCTTTCGAGAGTCTCAATGCGGTTCTTGTCGCTCTCGAGGGAGAGATTTGCCAGCGTTCGGTCTTACTCTTCGGATTTCATCGACAGAGCGGCAATCTTCGCGGCAACCGTATTGAACTCACCAACGAGAGGCGCCAGCAAATGCAAATAGTTCACCGACTTCAGCCCGTCTGACCCGATCTGCACCAATTGGGGGTATGCCTTTTCCAGCTCCTGCGCGCATCCGACGAGCCGACGATTCCCGCGGAATGGAGAATGACGCAGGTCTCAACCAAAAGGTACGGCCTACCTTTGAATTTGGTGCCGAGGACCGGAATCGAACCGGTACGCCCCTTGCGGAACTCAGGATTTTAAGTCCTGTGCGTCTACCAATTTCGCCACCCCGGCACACATACTATGAGCAGCTTGAAGACTTTAGACTGGCTTACTTCCATAACCCATTGATCGCAATCGCGCCAGAGCCGTGGAGGCTGCAAGCTGGTCCACGATCACAAAAAGGTGGATTCCGGGCGCCCCGTAAGAACGGAGCTTCTCGACTAGCCCGATAAAAAGATCGATCCCACGCTCCAAGGCGTCCGGGCCGTCCCTTTCGGAAAGGCTCGCCAGCAACTTTTTCGGTACGTTCACGCGGAACTTCGCGGCCATTCGCTCGGCCTGGGCTCGCGTCTTCAGGATCCGCGTTCCCGGCAAAATCGGAATTTTCGCCAGGCCCTGCTTTCCGCAAAGATCCAAAAAACGCGCGTAGCTTTCGGGTTCGAAGAGCATATCGGTAATGCCGTACTCGGCCCCCGCTTCGACTTTGCGCTTAAAAAACTCGATCCTCTCCCCTTCATTGGGATGTTCCGGGTAAACCGCCGCCCCGATACAGAAATCGGTGCGCTCGATCGAGCCTTCGGCCGCCGGCCCGTTCGCTCGCTGCAAATACCTTCCTTGATTCAGTTCCCGGATCTGAGCGATCAGCTCATAGGCAAAGCGATGCCCGCCCGGACGAGGCTCCCAATTCGGCTGGCCGTCGGGAGGGTCCCCACGAAGAGCCAGGATATTGCGAATCCCGAAATAATGATGATCCATGAGCAAGTTCTCAACTTCAGCGGCCGTCAAATCGCGACAGGTGAAATGCGCGATACAAGGCACCCCGAAGCGCTCTTTCACCGCTTGCGCGATCGGCAGGCTGCCTCCCCGAAGCGAGCCGCCTGCTCCTTTGGTCACGGACAGGAATGCCGCGCCCGAATCAATCAGCCCTTTGATTTGATCCATGACGATGCGCTGCTCGGAGCCGTTACGAGGGGGAATCACCTCCGCCGACAGCGTGAAGCCCGACTGGGTGGCCAGCACCTCAGTCAATTTATGATCAATCCGGTAAGGAAGCATCGCGAATGGAGTCTAATGAGAAAGTCGGGTATAATCAAGAATATGCGACATTCGATACGCCCTCCTTCCCCCTTCGCGCGTGCGGGTTTCGCGTGGGAGCCCCGCAGGTCCGGCGAGCTGCAGCTGGGACTTTGGCGAATGAGATGGGCGGCGCGAGGCGGCAACAATCGAAGACTAGTCTTCATTCCGGGACTGGGCGACAGCCCGATTTCGTGGCTCGCCGTCCTCACCCTCATCGCCCCGACGCTCCATAAGGAATTTAACGAGCTCGTTTTGGTCGACTTTCCCGGTTTTTGCGGGTTTCTAGCGAAAAAAAGAGCGTTTCATTCCCTGGAGCTCATGAAAGGCGCCCTCTTCGACACCCTCGACTCCCTCAAGCCGGAAGCGCTGATGGGACACTCCCTTGGGGGCTATCTTTCGGCGCTGTACGCGATCGAATGCGCGCAAGGGGTTCGCCCCCGGGCTCCGCACTTTTCCGGGCTCTCAATCGCCGATCGGCTGGAGCCGCGGGGCCCCGCCAAGCTCATTCTCGTCGCCCCGACCGGAGTTTTTTCGTGCGCCGAGGATCGCAGAACCCTGCGCGACAAATACCAGCAGGCCTTCGCGGAGAAAAAAGACGGTTTTCGACACATTAGGCCCCATCTTTTCGCGACCGAGCCATTCTGGTTTCGTTTGGTCGCAAACCGGCTTTCCGAGTTTTTTACGAAGGACGATATCAGCCAATTCATTTCGTCACTGACCGATGAACATGAGTTGACCGACAAAGCTCACCTGATTCGCTCGGAAGTTCACATTTTTTGGGGAGAAAATGACGCACTTCTCCCCCTTCGCACGATGGACGCATGGCTTGAGCGACTGCCGAAAGCGCACGGAATATTGATCAAAGGCGCCGGACACTCCCCTCAGATCGAAGCACCGCGCAGGGTCGCCTCCGAGCTGACTCAGCTCTTGCGCACGACGAGATCGAAACAGGACTCGCCGCGACTCAAGTATTTCTTTTCGAAGTGAGTTCTCGGCTTCTCAATCGGCGCGATTGAACGATCCGAGACTATCTCCAGTCCCCAGACCCGCGTGAAATAATTTTTTGCCGCGACATAATAAAAACTCTCGTTGGTCGCGAGCGTCACCGTTCCTCCAACTTTCAACGTTTCCACGACGCGGGCGAAAAACGGCATCGAATACCAAGGTTTCGGGCGAGGATTCGGATAGAGGAAAAAATATCGATCAACCGTCGCGGGTCTCAAGAAATGAGTGATCCACTTCACCGCATCGGCATGGACCGGATGCAAATTCGGAAGCGGGTCATGGCTGGCGATGCGTCGCTCGAAACGGGAAAAACGGGTCCGCGTATGCTCGATCGCGACCAGGGTGCGCTTCGGATTTTCGCGCACGTAACGGATCGGATGCCATCCGACGCCGCACCCGACTTCGACATCAAGTGGCACTTCGATCGAGGGATAAGCGAAAGGCAGAGTCCCCCGTGGCTTGCTGATATTTTCGGAACGAAAAGGCCTCATACGTGTTAGACTCTAGCCTGCTCCTATGCAGAAAAAGAAGAAAGTTCCTCGAAAAGCGGCCCGCGCGGACGCCAAAAAGCCCAGAAAAAGCAAGCAATCCGTCTGTGCGCGGAACTGCGCCCCCCAGTACGCCGCGAAATTCTCCGGGGAAGAACGCGCATTTTTGCACTCTCTCGCGACGCCTCTATCAATCCTGGCCCTGCAGATCGAGATGATCGACGGCCCCCAGGATCAGCTTCATAAGACTTTGGAGCGAATTTATACTTTGATCCGGGAGCGCCGTAAGATCCTGTTCGGGCGCGCCGAAGCCGAAACCAAGAGCTAGACTTAACTAGGCGATTCCGACGCCCATGTTTTTCATTTTTCCCAAGACGAGTTTTTTCAGGAAAAGGTTCGCCTCGGAATCAGAGCGATCGGGCTCGAAACTCACTCCGATCGCCTCGATACTCTCGCCGTCACTCGAGGGCACCAACCGCCTCACCCGGGCTTGAATCGCGAAATTCTCGAATCCCTGAAGCCTCATCTTGAAATCGCTCGACACTTGAAAATCCGGATTGGCCCCACCCAGGCGCTCGATCCCGAGCAACGCGCCCGTGAAAGAGATGTCGCGAATGGTCGCGCTCTTCACGCCCTTCTGCGATCCCCCGTCGATCCGGCAAGGGAGTCGAACGGCGACGCGGGTGGAGACGCTCGCTATGACGTCGTCCGACAAAACCCGCTCGATCGCCTCGAGTAAGATCTTCCACTCAAATGGTTTAATTACAACCACCGTGCGGCGCTGATCCAGCAGACCCAAAATGATCGAGTCAGGAACTTCGCCTGTCACCAAAACAGACGGAAAATCGGGCGCCCGCTGCTTGATCTCCCGCAAAAGCTCGTCCCCGTACATCTTGGGCATGACGAAATCGGTGATGACGACGTTCACGGCGGTGAAATCCCGCGAGAGAATCTTCAATGCCTCCTCGCCGTCCTCCGCGCCCAAGACGCGAAAACCGCGGGTTTCCAGCATGGTAATCAACAACTCGCGCAGAGAAGCATCATCTTCAACAACGAGAGCGGTCCTGACTGGCTTTTCAACTGGAGACGTTGGTGAAGGCATTTTTCTGGTTCCTAATTTCAAGAATCGCCTTTTCAGCGAATAATTGCAAATCCTTCAAATCCCTATTCTTGATTATTACTTACTGTGCATTTCCCAGGAGCCATCCCAATCGAACGAAGGAGGCGCCGACCTCAATTCACTGAATCGGTCGATGTACATTTGAGACGGCCCATCGACAACCAGTCCGAGCGCCGAAGAAATCAACTCATTTGCTTTCCTAAAGGCCGCTTCAGCGGCATTCCAGTCCCGGGACAAATAGAGTTTTCTCGCTTCTTCGAACGCCGCGAGGCCGTCGGCGGGGTAATCCCGGTCCAGAATCTGCACCAGCTCCACCGCGCTTTTCCGGCCTTTGACCTTGACCGAATCCAACACGCGAAACCTAGGAAGCGGCTCGCCCTCCTTCTCGATCATATCGAGCGTAAAGCGCGAGGTCACGATCCCGGCGCCGTAATACTTGGTCAGCCCCTCGAGCCTCGATGCGAGATTGACGTGGTCACCGATCACCGTGTACGAAAAGTTCTCGTTCGAACCCATGTTGCCCACGTTCACCATGCCGCTATTAAGACCGATCCCGACATCCACGTCGACGCCGTATTGTTCCTTGAATCGTTTGCGGTTAGCTGCCAGGGCCTGCATCATCGCGATCGCCGCTTTGCACGCATTCGAAGCTTGCTTCGCCTGATCGAGCGGCGCGCCCCAGAAGGCCATGATCGCATCGCCGATGTATTTATCGAGCGTGCCTTCGTGACCGAAGATGATCTTGGTTTGAATCGACAGGTAATCATTCAGGAACGAGGCCAAGGCCCTGGCGTCGAGGCGCTCCGAAAAGGTGGTAAAGCCGCGGATGTCCGAAAACAGAATCGTCAGCTCGCGCTTTTCGCCGCCCACGGTCAGCTTCGCCGGATCCTTCAGGATCGAATCAACCACCGCCGGAGCCACGTACTTCGCGAAAGCGCCGCGCACGAACCTTTTGTTCCGCTCTTCGATGACGTATTTGGCGGCGATCGTGGACATGAAAATGAAGCTGAGCTCGAGAAAAAAGAAGCTCGTGTTCCAATCGATATTGCGCCTGAAAAGAAACTGCGTATCGAACGTCCCGAGCCCTCCGAAGACCAGCAAAGTGAAAACGAGCGCGGGGATCGCGTCCAACCGCTGCACGAAAATCGCGAACAAGACGCCGCCTAAAATCATGATCAAATAGAGCAAATCCGAGCTCAAAAGCCCTTTGCCGCTGGTGAGGAAATCCTGAGCCAGGATATTGTCCAAAATATTCGCATGCCCTTCCACCCCCGGGACGTTCGAATCGAAGGGAAACGCCCGCATATCGTACACCCCCAGAGCGGACACCCCGAAGAGAACATACGCATTCCGCAAGAACTCGACCTTCGAGACCGCGGCGGGCCGCCGGGTTCCGTCTTTTTCCAGTTTTTCTCCTTCGGCGAGAAGCTCAGCGACGCTGACATACTGAAAGCTTTGGGCGGGGCCGCGAAAATTGATCTCCAAAGCGCCCACGGGAGAAACCGGCAGGGCTTCTCCCGATTTCGCGAACCGCAGCGATTCGATGCGGTTGCCTGAATCGAAATGAACATCAAGCCGGTCGCCGAGCCCGACCCTGGCCATTTCCAGGGGGAGCGACGGATAGGCTTTCGCCATGCCGCTTTGAGAAGAAGCGGCGAAAACGAGATTCGTCCGCCTCACCACACCGTCGGAATCGGGAACGATATCGAACGAGCCCGCATGCTGGGCGGCGTCGCTATACTCGGGAAGATTGGCCAGGAGAGCGAGCAACGACAGCAACGGCGTTTTCCGATTATCGAAAGTCAGAGGCTCCTGCTGGGAAACCGCGAACTTCTCGAATCCCGGCTGAATGCCCGAGATCACTTGCGGATCATTCACCGGGCAATCTTTGGGATCCTGATAAAGAGGCTGGCAATGCCCATCGCTGGCCCATCCTAGAACGAGGCGATCGCTGTATTTACGAATGACTTCGGTCAGTTTCGAATCGGTTTCGAGTTTCCGCTTTAAGTCTCGAAACATTTCAGGCGGCAACGCGTTCGCCAACTCTTCCGGAATGCGCCGGTCCGGCTCCGAAAACACCATATCGAGGCCGACCACCTTGGCCCCGTACGAAAAAATCGTATCGATCACGGCCGCGACGACATCGCGATGCCAAGGCCAGCGACCCAAAGCATCCAAAGACGCCCCGTCGACATCCACGATCACGATCTTATTCTTGATCGGCGCCGGCCCCCGCATTCGGAATTTCGCGTCCGAAAAGACCGTTGAAACCGACCTCAAGCCGGGGAATAGGCGTTCTCGCAGGAGCCGATTTTCAAGCTTGCCGCGAACGCCCAGATCGCAAACCGCATACGCAAAAACGCAAAGCAGGATAATCGGCAGCTGCCAGAGCCAGAGGCGGTTTCTCACAAATACCTATCGTCATAAGACCGGATTCGTTCAGTTGTTTTTCGGCGTTAAATTTATGACGCCGTCAACGCCCTTTGCGCCGCGCGAGCATTTCGTCTTTAGCCCGGTTCAAGGCTTCCGAAATCTTTTGCGCATCTTTCCATTCGGTTGCCGAGGGGTCCTTGGCGCTTGCCGATTTATCCGGGTGATGGCGCTTCATGAGCTCTTTCCAGGCGCGCCGAATCTCGAGCTCGGTCGCGTCCTCGCGGATCCCCAGAATCTCATGAGCCTTGCCCTCCAGCACTACGCCTGGCAAAGCGAGAAGGGGCTCCTTTTTCTTGAGTCGGGCTTGGGCAAGCGGATCCTGGGCCCCTCGTCGCGCCCGAGGCTCAGGAGAGCGTCCTTCTTCGGTCCGAAATCCAGACGGCTTTTCGCGGTTTCGCAACCAAAGCATCGCCCCAAGAAAAATCGCGCCCAGGGCGATTTGCGCCAGATAAAAGCCGTTCCCGCGATTCTCATCCATGCTCTCATTTTGCCAAATTTTTTAGGTTTTCGGCATGAAATCTGCCTGCTCGCTCAAATCGATGAATTGGTTAGCCATCTTATTCTTCGGAGGCCTCGCTCATCTTGGCACCGGTCTCTGCCGCGCGACCTATACTCCGAGCCCCGCCACGCGGATCTGCTTGAGCGAGGAAGTTTGGCAGAAATGGCTGAAACGCCCGGACCAGTCGACGACCGCCCTGTCGGGACAATGGAAGGCCTTCTCGCCGCTGGAGAACTTTCCTCAAAGAGAGCCGATCGCAAGGAAGCGCGCTATCGAAGTTCTCCGCGTGAGCACCCTCCCTTCCCCGTCGGCATGGATAAGAATGCTCGAGCAAAAGCGGGATTCACTTTCCCACGCCCTTGCCCCGCACGACCCGACCGGGCTGCTTCGCACGCTTCTTCTTTCGGAAAGCCCACCGAACTTGCCCAATCTCAACGAACCTCAACTGCTTCACCTTGCTGGATTCCTCCATCTTTTATCCATCAGCGGAATCCATCTCTTTTTCCTGGCCCGAGCCATTACCTGGCTCTGTCGCGCCTTGCTCGCTCCGGTCGCGGGAGTCGAATCGGGAATACTCGTTGCGCGCGTTCTTTCAATAGCGGCGTGGATCTGGGTATGGCTCATGGCCGGGGCGCGGCTCACTCAATTCGGCCCGTTGCTGCTGCTTTCAAGCCGCCTTTTCACCAAAGCCCAGGGTCTTAAATGGAGAAACGGGGTACCGCTCTCGATCGTCCTTTTGATCGCCGCATACATCGCGCCAGGAGGTACGATCGTCCTTGGGTTGGCGATCACGGGCGCGCGCCTGATCAAGGAAGGATGGCTTTCGAAAGCGGTCGGAGCCTGGTCGTTCGTGGCCCTTTGGCAATGCTTTCGCTTCGGCTTGGTCACGGCGCTCTCGCCGCTGCTCGGCCTTTTGATCGCGCCCGCTTTCGTGGGCATTCTCTACCCGATTCTCGCTCTGGGCTCGATGCTTCCGATCTCATTTTTTAAAACGCTTTTGTTCCTCCTCTCCCGCCCGATCCGGGGAGCCGATTTACTCGTAACTACCCTCGAGCGCATCAACCTGAACCTTCCTGCGCTCTGGGTCGTTTCCCGGCAATCATTTTGGATCGGCGCGTGGCTTTCCCTGGGCGTCGCCCTGCTTCGCTTCATTTATCCGAAAACCAAGCCAGCGACCTGGATGCTGATACTGGCATCGGCTGCCTTGATGGCTCGAGCCGCCCGACCCGCTGATTCGCCCGGGCCCGAGGTCGAGCAACTCGACGTAGGGCAAGGAGACGCGGCGCTGGTCAAAACCGGCGCAAGCACGGGACTGATCGACACCGGCTCGGAGAAGTCGCTCCGCGCCGCCGACTGGGTCACACTGCTTGCCGAGCGCGGCATACGCCGCATCGATTGGATCGCGCTGACCCATTTGGATGAGGACCACGCGGGCGGTGCCCGCACGCTCGTCAAAACCCTCCCCGTCGGCTGCATCGAAACCAGCCGCGAAGAAATCGACTCCCCGCGAGGCATCCGCCTGCGCGAATACCTCGCCGCCGAAAGCGTGTCCCTTGCGCCATGGGGCAGCGGCTGCGTCCCCGCCCCCGTACTGACGCTTGCGCCTCCGGCCGAACAGAACGGCAAAAACGCGCATATGGGAGCCCTTCTGGTCCCGCTGGAAAAGGGCCACTGGTTTTTATCGATGGGCGACGCGGAAGGAAAAGATGAACTTGCGTTGTCCCGCCGGGCGCTCGCGCAAATGGGCGAACATCCCGCGCTCACGCTCAAGCTCAGTCATCACGGCTCAAAAACTTCGAGCTCGGATGAAGTTCTCGATTTATTGCGCCCCGCTCGCGCCGTCGTCTCCGACGGAATCGGAAATCCCTTCGGCCATCCCGCCCCGGAAGTGCTCGCGCGCCTTCAGCGCCGCCGGATACCGCTCTTTCGAACCGATCAAATGGGAAGCATACGGTTCGATTAACTGCGTTTTACCCAAAATGGCCGAATCTTTGAAATGCCATAGACCCGTGCCGCCTCCCAGGCGTTATGCTCTCTGCACAGAATTCGCAAATTGCTCAGATCATTACTGCCTTTGAGTTTGACCGGGATGATGTGGTCAATCTGGAGCCTGAAACGCGATTCGCATCGACGTCCCGTTTCAGGGTGAATAAACGTGCAGCGCGAGCCGTCACGCTGCCAAACCTGCCGTTGAACTTCAGCCGGAATCGCCTGGCGTACCCCATCTGGACGAGTAGCTGGTTTTACCTCGGACGCAATAGGTGAACATTTGTCTCGGACTTGCCTTTGAGCCGGGTCGAGGTCTTTCAGCGCGGCTTTAGAAAGATAGCTGATCAAATCGGAAAAGTTCATATCAGGATACTTGTGCGCAAGAAGGCCTTTTAATTTCTCCAAATCCTTTAACAGCTCATCGCTCGCGAGGAAACGAACTTCCGAAAGCTCGGAGCTCACTGGCCGCACGGACTCGGGCCGATGCTTTTCTGGTTCAGGACTTAAGGCCAGAAGCGCGCGATCCGACTCGCGCGAAGACTTACCCTCCAAGCTTTGAATCTGAGCTTCCACATGAGGCAACTCCTTCAAAAGACGCATCGAATCAATGCGAAGCAGCGCCGCGCTTTCACTGTATCCGAGCTCTTTCACCGCATACTCAAACGGCGATGAGAAGCCCAACGCACAAAACAACTTTCTCGACTCGATTTCCCGAAGATGATGCGGAATTTCAGTTGTCACGCGAGTTTCTTCACGAACCAGATCCTTTGTCCGCGCAAGAAGGGCGTCATCTGTCATTTTTTTATAGAAGTACTTCGAGCAGCTTCTGGCGCTCGAAGCAGTCCGGATTCCGAACACGAAGAAAAAGCTGCCTATTAAAGCAGAAGCCTGCCGCCATCGGCGACGAAAACGTCGCCGGTCACCCAGGATGCCTCTTCACTGATGAAAAAGCGGATCGCGCCCGCGATATCCCGGGGCTCGCCCACGCGCCCGAGCGGAAACGCGCTGCCGCGCTTGGTGTAAAATTCCTCGAGCTCAGTGGTGTTGCGATGATGGGCTTCGTGCATGCCGGTTCGAACGATCCCCGGGCAGATGCAGTTCACCGTGATATTGTCCGGACCGAGCTCTTTCGCCAAAGTCCGGGTCAGGTGATTCAAGGCCGCCTTGGAAACGGAATAGGCGAGCGTGAAATGATTGGGCAAGATTCCGGCCGTGGAAGACACGTTCACGATGCGCCCGCCGTGCTTGGCGGTGCGGGGATCTTTTTTCATCGCCGCAACGACGGCTTGAATCAGCAAAAACGGCGCCTTCAGATTGACCGCGAACGTCTCGTCCCAGGATTGCTCCGTAGTGGTCGCCACCCCGCCGAAAGGATATACACCGGCATTATTGACTAATGCGTAAATCCCCTGATGATTGACGGCGATTTTTTCGACCGTGGGGCGGATCTGCGAAGTCTCCCGAAGGTCGCAGACGTAAAACCCGACCGCATCCGAGATGCCGCCCAGCTGTTCGGCGGCTTCCTCGAGCTTGCCTCGCTCCTTGCCCAGCAAAACCACCCGATAAAGCCCGGTTTCGCGCAACAACTTCGCGGACTCGAAACCGATTCCGCTTCCACCACCTGTAATGAGTACGGTCTTTAGCTCTCTGTTTTTTCCGGTCATGATTCAAGAGTACCAGAACCCCTCAGAAATCAGAAAGTTGCAAAATTCACGATCAATTTGGTACACTATTTAAAGCAGACCCATGGAAGGTATTTCATCAGTTTTTTCAATATTTCCGAAAAGTTATCCGAAAAGAGATTTGGAAAGAGCGAGATGATGAACAGCCCTCGATTCACTGCCACGCAACTCCGCTTCGTATTGGGAATTCTCCTATCCCTATGCGCCGGTTGCGGTGGAAAAACCGGCAACACGCTCATCACCACTTGCGACTTGCCCAGCGATCAAGCCGGGACCTTGAGCGGAAGATGGCAAACCACCCCGATTCCCATTGCGCTCCATCAGGGCGATTTTTCGAGCTCGGAAGCCGCGCAGATCGCGGCGGCCGTGGCGACCTGGAACGAATTCTTCGGAGCCTCAGCCAATCTTCAGATTCTCAATCCCGGATCCGGCACGATCCAAACCTCGAATGCCGGCTTGCCCAACGCTTCGGTTCTCTGCTCGAGCTCGGATATCAGCGGCACCCAATACTCGCAGCCCATCGTGATTTACAAAGACACGACCTGGCCTGCCGCCTATTCTCAGGAAGCCATCGCCCTCACCTCCTACTGCTGGACCTCGGGAAGCTCGGGCTCGGTCAAGGCGAGCGCAACCACCGCGGCGTCCGCGCAAGTGGCGGCCACGGTCTCGACCCGGGTGGCAAGCACGAGCGGATCGACGGCTTCCGCCATCCAAGCCCAGCTCAGGCCCTTTTCTTTGGCCATCACCGAAGTGAATTATCAGTATTTTTTCACGTCCGGGGGCTATGATCCCGATCTGCAAACCATCCTGCTTCATGAGCTGGGTCATGTTCTGGGCCTGAACCATAGCTGCAATGACACGACCACCCCGGGCTTCCCGACTTGCACCGGATCGGGCGCGAATTCGGATTATCAAGAGGCCGTCATGTACCCGGTCTTTGGATTTTATTCGAACGGGCAGGGAGAGCAGCGGCGGTCGCTGAACGACAACGACGAAAGCCGCGCCAACTGTCTCTATCTCTAGGACAGCCTAGCCAGAGTATCGCGAATCACGCGATGAGAGCCGATTGAGCGGAGTGCGTTCAGGATATCGACCGCCAGAGAATCCTTCGAGCCGCCGTCCAGCATCTCGATCATCGGCAACACGGCCGCCTTGTCCTTGATCTTGCCGAGCGCGATGACCGATTGCCTGCGAACGATCGGATCCGGGTCGCGCAGCAGCGACACGAGCATGGGCACGCAGTCCTGGAGCTCGGCGAGATAAAAACGCATCTTGGCCGCGTCGTCCTTCAGCCCGCTCACGACCGAATCCAAATCAGCGATCAACGTCAGCTCGCCGATGGCGAAGGCGGCGCTCGAGCGCATGGGCGCGTCCGAGTGCATGAGCATCGGCTTCAAAGCGTCGATCACCTCGACATGGCCGGCCGAAAAAAGCGCCATGGCGGCGTTCGCCTTGATGCGGTTATTCTTGCTCGAAAGCAGCGGCAAAATCAGATCCGCCGCCCGCGGCGCTTTGGACCAGCCCAAAGCCTCGACCGCGTTGGCGACGATACGCTCGTCCTTGAATTTCAAAAAAGGCTCGAGCGCCAGGATCTCGTTCGTGCGGCAAAGCTTCCCGATGCTGGTGATCAAAGCCGATATCGGCTTGAGCGCGGTCTCGTTTCTCAGGCGCGCAAAAAGAGCGCGCACCGCATCCGCCGTTTGGTCCCCTTCTTGAGAGCCGCTTTGGGCCTGAGCAGCGCGGGCGATCGCGCCTGCGGCGGCAATCCGCACGGCCTCACTCTTATCGGACAAAGCCTCCGCCAATAGCTTCACCGCGTCGCGATGGCCGGATTGCCCCAAAAGCTCGACGCTCCTGACTCGAAGCTCCGGATTCTGATCCGCCGGCGCTTCGAGATGCGCTTTGAGCGTATCGATATCCTTGATTCGAACGAGCTCGAAAACCCGCACCTCCTCGCTTTTGCCGCGAATCCCCCCGACCACTTCGATTTCCTCGTAATCGAGCAAGCCGCGCACGACCGCCTCGACCGCGTCCGAAAAAACAACGCGGGTGTGCTTGCCTTGCTTAGAGAGCTTTTCGATGCGATTGGCGAGATTGACGACATCGCCGATGACAGTGAAATCCATCCGATCGTCAGAGCCGATCGGGCCCGAGATGATCTCGCCGCGGCTGATGCCGACTCCGATTTCAAGCGTGGGCTTGCCCTGGGACGCCCGCCGGGCATTGAATTCCAAAAGCCGGGCCTTCATGCCGAGCGCGCAATAGATCGCCTGAAGCGAAGACTCGCCGTTTCCGGCTTCTTCGTAAAACACGGCAAGAATAGCGTCTCCGATGAACTTATCGACCTCTCCCCCATTGCGATGAATGACTTCAACCATCTCGGTGAAATAATCGTTGAGCATCGAGGTGACGTCTTCGGCATCGAGCGCTTCGCAGTGAGCGACGAAGTTACGGATATCGGAAAACAGGATCGTGGCCTGCATCCGACGGCCGCCGATCCGGCCTTCGCCCTGCTCCGTCGCCCGTATGATGCGCTGGTAGGATGAATTCGACAGGAATTTACGCAGTTCCTTCTTTCGCCTCAGCTCCTCGGTCATGAGATTGAACGCGGAGGCAAGCTCCCCGATCTCATCCTGGTTCCTGATTCTGACCTGCGCCGAGTAATCGCCCGAGGTGACCTTGCCCAAAGCGGCCATGAGAGCCCGGATCGGCGCGATCAGGATCTGGGCGAAACCCAAGGCGATCAAAAAACCCAAAATCGTGGCCGGCACCAAGTCGAGCAGGATCTGGTGGCGAATCAAGCGCAGGCTCCGCTGCAAAGACCGGTAACTGAAAAGATAGTTCACCAGGAAAACCGCTTCGCCGTTTTCGGCCCGGTAGGTGCTGATGACCGAAAAGCTCGGCTCGCCGTCCCGAGTCAGCTTTCGACTGACGAGATCGCGGGACAAGAGCTCCTCTTCCGCCTCTTTGGAGAAATGGGCTTTGTCGATCACGGGAGTCGAAACCGCGGCCGATTTCCCTCCCAAGGCTTTCTCGCTGTCAAAAAGAACATTACGGGAGCGGGCCGAGATAATCTGCACGGAGACCAGGTTCTCATCGGTCGCCGTCAGCTCCCGGATGCTTGGCAAAAACCGGTCGAGATAGTTATGCTCGAAATTCTTGACGAAATTCGAGACCAAACGCTCGCTTGAGAACCGGGAGAAAATCACCGATTGATGCTCGATGCGAGCCACTTGCTCGCGGGTTTCCAGAATACTGAGGCTCCAGAAAATGATGCCCGCGGTCAGCGTCGTGATCAGCATGATCGCGGCGACAAACTGGGTACGAAGGGAAACAATACGGATCGCGAAAAGAACCATCAACGGCAAGCCGACCGCCAGAAGCAAAAGATCGGGGAGCGGCCCCTTGCTAAACCAGCGAGCGATGGCGTAAGCCAAAATGACGAAAACGCAAAGAATCGCAGAAAGGCTTCGCATGAGTTCAGATTCTAGCAAACCCTCTCCCCAGATGCCCACGATCTTGTTTGAGGATACGCATTTGATGGTCATCGACAAGCCAGCGGGCCTTTTAAGCCAGGGGGAGCATACAGGGGAGCCTAATCTGGTCGATTGGGCGAGAGGACATGTCGGGCGAAATTACATTGGCCTGATTCACCGGCTGGACCGGAACACTTCGGGCATCATGATTTTGGCAAAACGAAGCAAATCGGCGCAAAGATTGACCGAAGCCTTGCAGTCGGGAAGCCTGAGCCGCGTCTATCTGGCCTGGCTGGTTGATCCGAGCGGAAAATTGAACGCCCCGGAACGATGGGAGCATTTTCTGCTCAAAGACGAACGCACCAACACGACCCGAGCGATCTCCAAAGAACGCGCGGCACGCACTCCGGTAGCCAAACTTTCGGCGCTACGGGTAACGCCCAAAGGGCATGCAAGCTTCAACGGCATCCGGCTGACGCTCGCGGAATTTTCGCTCGAAACAGGGAGGTCGCATCAAATCCGGGCTCAAGCGGCAGCCGAGGGCTTCCCACTCCTTGGCGATACGAAATACGGCGGTCGGGCCGCGAATTTTCCTCGCCCGGCCCTGCACTCGCTGCGCTTGTCCTTTGACCACCCTATGTCGGGCGATCACCTGGTATTCGAAGCGCCGCTGCCTGAGGATATGCGAAGTATCCAGCCCTTCAAATAGCGCTGGGCTTCACGGCCCATCGAGGTCGGAAAGGTATCAGGAAGATCGATTCGCGAAAGGATCTGCAATTCAACGCCGGCGTCGCGCGCGGCGGTCATGACGTCGTTTCCGTAATCGGCCCAGGAAACATTCGCCGAATTGATCGAGGTCACTAGAAACGAATCGGGCTTAAGTACCCCGAAAGCCAGGCTATGAAGCTTCCGTAAATCCTTTGAAGTCGAAAATGTGCTGCCCGGAGCCTTGCCCCGGGAGAACGAGGGCGGATCCAAAAGAACGAGATCGAATCTCTTTCCCTCGCGCCGGAGCCTCGGCAGCCACTCGAAATAATCGCCGGAAATAAAGCGCGCGCTTTCTGAAGGCAGTCCATGCGCCTTCCAATTCTCCTCCGCCCACGCGATGGTCGGCGAAGAAAGATCAAGCGTCGTCACATGCGCGGCGCCGCCCAGTCCGCTCGCGACCGAAAGACTACCCGTGTAACTGAAAGTATTCAAAACCGTCAGACCCCGCGCGCGCGCGCGAAGCCACTCCCGAAGCGGATAATGATCCAGGAAAAGCCCCGGATGTTTCGCGCCGAGAAGACGAATCAGAAAAAAGGTTTTTCCCTCGCGGGCGATGAATTTTCCCTCCGGCGGCTGTCCCAGAATCACCCGCGGCTCGGCCGGAACGCCCTTCCCCGGACGCAGAAGCGCCACGACCGAAGAAGCTCCTTTTTGCGCCAAAAACCGCGCGATCGAATCGGCAAGCGCGCTCGGGGTTTCACCCTTCGCGCCTTCCCACTCCGTGACCCAGAAATGGGCTTTCGACGAGTCTCGCTCGACAAAACGGTCGATCGCGATATGGGACAACGCCCCCGCTCCCTCTCCCTCTCCGCTGCCGTTAAAAACGCGAAGCGAGCCGAGCTCCTCGATCAAGCCGCGCTCTTCCCGCCAGCTCCAGGCCTTTTCCAGTTCTAGCATTCTCTAAGCTCCGTCACCCAGGCCGAGAAATCCTCCGGCCAAGGGGATTCAAAAATTTCGCCGCTTGGCAATTCGAGCTTCGCCGCGTGCAGAGCGACCCTGGGGATCCGGATCGGCCCGATTTGCATGGGACCATGATAGCGCGAATCGCCCAGAAGCGGAAAACCCGATTCCGCCAGATGAATCCGAATCTGATGCCTGCGCCCACTCAAAGGCCGGGCTCGCCCAAGAAACGCCAACCCCTTTCCAAAACGCTCACGCACTTCGAGCTGAGTGATCGAGGGCGCGCCTTCAATGGGAATCGCGATTCGCGCCATCGGAGCACGCGGACCTCTTCCTTGAGCGAGCAAATCATAGAATTTTTTGACTTCGTGGCGGGCGAACCAGCCATTGGCCTCGCGATGCGCCTCTTCATTTCGAGCGAAAACCAGGACTCCGCTGGTTTCGAGATCAATCCGGTGCACGACAAAAAGCGCCTGCCCCAGCTGCTTTTCGGCCCATTCCTTCAAAACCGGACGCGACTGCTCGATGGCGTCACGAGCCGGACGGCCCGGAATCACCAGCCAGCCCGAAGGCTTATCGATGACCAGCCATTTTTCCGATTGCGCGATAACTCGAGGCGAACTCAAACTCATTTCACTCCCTTGTCGCATATCGGGCCTTTCAAGTCGCCTTCATTCACGATAATAAACCTTCATGTTCCAAAAAAAATCGGCCCCAATGAGCAGCATGATGCGGAGGTTGAGCATACTCGCCGTCACCGGAGCCATTGGAATCCTTGGCTTCGGGCTCTGGAGCTGGCTTTCGCGGGGCCCCGATTGGACACTGACTTTTGACCGTACCGTTCCGACCGAGCAAGCCCCCGAGGAGCTCGCTTACATGGTTTCACACGTCAAGGAATGGCCGACCTGGTTTCACAACCTGGCGCGGGCCGAGCTTTCCGACGGGTCGGACCTGGCCCACGCGGGCGCGCTCGTGACCCTTCACATGGACCCGCATAAGGGGGCCGCCAAACGATTTGAAATCCACGCGCGAATCACCGAGTTCACGCCGAGCAAGAGCATCGCCTTTCAAGTCCTGGACGAATCCAAGGGAAGGATCGCGAAACTTTTCTCGAGCCTGGATTGGAAAATCGAAATCAACGGCGAAAAAAGCGGAACTCTTTTGATCGTCGGCCATGAAGAGGCGCAAACGAGCAGCGCGCGAGCACGGTTTTTAGGCCGGGCTGCCCCCCGGATCCTGCTCAATCAGCTCTTTTATCCCGATCTCATCGTGCTTGCCGAGCCATCGAATCTCAGGCCGCAGTCGGTGGATCTTGTAGGACCACAGTAGGGGTCTTCGGAGTCAAAACTTCCGAAACCTTTCGCCAGCCGGAGATCGTGCTCGATTGACAAACCAAATCACTTTCCTGAACGGCGCCATGCTGTAAAGCCGTCTTTAAAAAGCCCTCGGTCACGGGGCCATGGATCGTCTTTCCGTCATAAACCCAAAGCTCAGCCGCGGTATCCTCGCTGAGCTCCCCGAAAAGCCCGGCCTTGGCGATTGAGCGGCGATCGCCCGCGCCTTCACGCCAACATTCGCAATCAAAATCGAGCTCCATCGCGTAAAGCTGCGATGCGATTTCGGAAGCCGAAAACGGGCCCACGATCTGCGTACCGTTATTCACCAGCCAGCGAACCGAATCCGGAACGACTTCCTGCAGCTTGGGATCCAACCCTATGACCGCGGGAGAAATCGAAGGCATCGGAGTCAGAACCGATTTTCCGTCCTCGTCGTGATAACCTTTAATTCGGTAGCAAGCGGTCAGGCCGCTGAGCGAAGTCAAATTCGCTTCCGCAGCGCGGGAACCCACAAAGCCTGGTGCGACCTGCTCCCAAAAAGCCTGAGAAACGAGAAGATCCGTTTCGACACTCGGACTCAAAAGCGCGAGCGCGCGAGCATTGACCGAAACATCGCCCACGGTCGTACGCGAGCGGTTGCCGGCCGGCCCGACGTTTGCGACCAACCCCATGCCCCAATCGGCTCCCATGATCACCGTCACAGCGGGCTTGCCTTCCAACTTTTGCGATTGGGTGTAATTGAAAAACTCCTGCCTCAGGTTGAGCGCGCAGCGCATCGCCTTTGCCGGGTCATCCCAGGACCCGAGAAAAGAAGCGCCGGCTCCGCGCTCCAAAACGCCTTCAAAGCGGCCGATCTGAGTCGATCCGATCTCGAAGAACTCGTTCATGATCGAAACAATGTCCTCGAGCGATGCGTTTTCAAGCGCCGGATCGCGAGGAAGCATGCTGACATAAAGCACCGAAATCAGCTTTCGGTCGGCCGCCGGAACAAACGGCGGAGGCAAATCCGCGACGGGCTCCGCAAGCTCTTTTGGGAGCTCCTTCGAACGATCCGATTCGGACGTCGGAGCGCTCTTTCTGCCCTTGAAAAGCCCAAGCAGATTGGCCGCCGTCACTCCGACCAGGAAAAACGCGATCAAGCCGAAGAAAACGAGGAGTTCACGGGTCGAAAGCTTTCCTTCCGAGCTCGGAAGCGCGCTTAAAACCGCGAACTGACCTTGCGAAACGAGCCGATAGCTGTATCTCTTTTCAACGCCACTCGAATCCTTGTAATCGAACTCTCCCGAACGCATGCCGCCCCGGGAGGCGAACACCTGGCCTGCCACCGGACTGGCCGTACCGATGTGATCGGGATTTTTATCCGCGAAAATCATTCCGTTCGAGCCGAGCAGGCTCAATTCCATCGAAGTATCATTTGTCCGAAAAGCGCTTTGAAAACGATCCAAGCGAAACCGGGCAAGCGCCACCCGCTTGATGGGAAGCGTTCCCATCGGAACCACGATCACGCCGAGCTTTGCGCCTTGCAGACCTTGATAGTCCAATACGGGCCGGCCCTTCAATGCCTTGGCCGCGATCTTCCGATCGGACTCCTCGTCATTGACCGGCGTCGCTGCGACCGCGGTATTTTCCGGGTGCGTGAGCGTCGCGGTACGGACCAGAGTTTGGCCGTCGCCGCCGCCTTTTTCCCAAGCCGACAGACTGACAATCTCGTAATCCGCTTCCGAAAGCTTGGCTCCATCGATCGGCTTCTCGCCGAGCTCGGTCACGCGACGAAGCAGATGCTCCAGCTCTCCCCTGACCTGAACGGAAACGACCGAAGCCATTTCCGAGATCTCGAAATTCATGCGCTCGGCGCGCTGCCGGCTTAAGGAATGGAGCGCGGCCGCGCACGAGCCCACCACCCCCAGGGAAACCGCGATCAAAAAAAGCCTTTTAAAAGCGCTGTTCATCGATAGACCTATCGGCAGCCCTCAGCATAAAATGAAGCTCACAAATTGGAATAAAGATGGTAGTTTCAGCTTATGAATTCCGGTCTTACACCCCGCCTACTCTCGGACATTTTGGAAATCCCGCTTTCGCAAGCGCCAAACAATACGCTTGATATTCCGTTCACTTCGGTCACGACGGATTCCCGCAAGGTAACGCCCGGCTGCCTGTTCGTGGCGATTCCGGGCGATCATTTCGATGGGAATGATTTTGTCGACAAATCCTTGGCGCAAGGCGCCCACGGAGTACTCTGCCGGCAAGGCGCCGTAAAAACATCCGCGTCAAGCCAGGCTTTCATTTTCGAAGCCGCCGACAGTCTCGCCGCGTTTCGGCGGCTTTCGGCCGCATGGCGCGCCCGGTTTCAGATCCCCATCGCGATGGTTGCCGGAAGCGCCGGAAAAACCACGACCAAAGAGCTGCTCGCGGCCATTCTCTCCGGGAGCTTTGGCGAAGGCAAAGTCCTGAAAACCCAGGGCAGCAACAACGGATTCGTGGGAATCCCGATCACCCTCATGGATTTGAACGCCGAGCACCGGGCGGCCGTCATCGAAGTCGGCATCGATGAGCCAGGCTCGATGGCCCAGCATCTGAATATCGTGAAACCCGTGGTGAGCGTCTTGACCTCGATCGGCCCCGAGCACCTGGAAAAGCTCATCGACGTCGCCACGGTCGCCCACGAAGAAGGCCTAGCCTTCGAAACCGCCATTCGCGAGGGCGGGAAAATCGCCGTCAACATGGACGACCCATTTATCGAACCATGGTTTAAAAAAGCGCCGCCTGAGCGACGGCTCGCCTACTCGCTCAAGCTCCCGGCCTCGCAGGAGCTGCTGCATGGCGAGCTGAGTTCGGATGGCGCCTCCCTTCAGGTGGAAGGCGCCGGCATTTCCGCGAGCTTCCCACTTCCGCTTCCCGGGCAACACAATGCCATGAATCTGCTCGGCGCGATCGCGACCGCGCGCCTTCTGGGCCTCGACGCGAATGCGATGCTCTCCGGATTGAAAAACTTCGTCGCCGCCGAAGGCCGCTCGCAGGTCCGGGAGCTCCGCGACCGCGTGCACGTGCTCTGCGATTATTACAACTCGCAGCCCAAATCCTTAACCGCGGCCGTCGATCTTTTAGGCGAGCTCGCCGCGCGCCTCGCCCCGGGCGGCGAGCGCTGGGCATGTCTCGGCGATATGCTGGAGCTTGGCCCCGAAGAACTGCGGTTCCATCGTGAAATCGCCCCGAAAATCCTCGCCCTCAAACTCGAGCATGTTTTGCTCTTCGGTGAGCGCATGAAGGCGCTTCAAAACGAGCTTCTTCAAAAGGGCTACGCCGGCGATTTGCGCCATTTCGAATCGCGGGACGCTCTTGCCGGCGCCTTGACGAGCGAGATCAAGGGCCCCGCGACGGTTCTCATCAAGGGCTCGCGCGGAATGAAAATGGAAGAAGTCTGGAAGAGGCTCGAGTCCCGTTGACGCGCGCGCGGATTTTATCCCCCACTCCTGAAAACATCGCGGCTTGCGCCGACGAGCTCCGCCGCGGGGAAATCGGCGGCATGCCGACCGAAACGGTTTACGGCCTTGCCGGTGACGGACTGAATCCCCTGGCGCTGACCCGAGTTTTCGATGCGAAAGAGCGGCCCAAATTCGACCCCCTGATCTTGCATGTTTCTCCAGGCCTTCTTCGGGCCGGAAAATACGAAAAAATCCAGGCCCTGGAAAATTTAGGCTTAGTCGAGGCATCCGCGATTCCCTCCGAGGCCCGCCAGGCCATAGAGAAACTCATGGACACGTTCTGGCCCGGCCCGCTGACACTGGTCTTGCCGAAGCTCGCAAGCGTTCCCGATCTCGCCACCTCGGGCCTGCCATCGGTTGCGCTCCGCATGCCCAGACATCCGGTCGCGCTTGCGTTGATCGACGCGACCCAGCGACCGCTCGCCGCCCCAAGCGCGAATCGTTTTGGCCGAATCTCTCCCACGCGCGCACGACATGTGGTCGAAGAGCTGGGCGAGCGCATCGGCTGGGTTCTCGATGGCGGCCCATGTGAAATCGGAGTCGAATCCACGGTCGTCAGTTATGACCCATCGGGAGATTTCACGCTCCTGCGCCCCGGAGGACTCGGCGCGGCTGAAATCGAAGCGATTTTGAAAGTCCGGCTCAAAACCGTGAACGCGCCAGTCATCGGACCTGCAGGGGGCCCTGCAGGGGGACCCGCCGCGAGCCCCGGGCTGCTCGAGAGCCATTACGCCCCGGCGAAACCGCTCCGGCTTCTATCAGCGCCTCTTTCCGCGCTCACCGACGAGCAGCTTAAAAAAGAATTTCAGCTCGCCGAGCCGGCGAGCGACAGCCGTCCTTGGGGTTTTCTGGCGTTTGCGGGCGATTCGCAGAATATTTCGAAGAGACTCTCGATCCTTGCCGGACGCCCGGTCGTGGTTCGCACTCTCTCGCGCGACGGCTCGATGATGGATGCCGCTCGCTCGCTTTTTTCGGAACTCCGGGCGCTCGATGCCTCGTCCGCGGAATATCTCTGGGCCGAACCCCCGTCTGACGCAGTCAGCACCGGGGGCATCGGCTACGCCATCCAAGATCGCCTCAAGCGCGCGAGCGCGAAGCGCCGTTAGACTCCGAGCTTCAGGATTTTCAGGGACTTCTCAAGCTTCTGAGGATCGAACTTATGCGCCTCAGGGCCGTCCAGCTGCTTGATCGCATGCCTTTGTCGCTCGACGAGCGTACCGCTCGCGGCGGTCACCAGCTCGTCGAAAACATTGGCGATCGACACGATCTTGGCAAGATCGTAAATCTGCGCGCCTTTGAGCTTTTTGGGATATCCCGTCCCGTCATGATGCTCGTGGTGCTGCCCCACGATCAACTTCACTTCGTTGGGAACTTTCTGCTGGGCATCGAGCATTTTCACGCCCAGCTCGGGATGGGCTTTCATTTTTTCGGAGATCACGGAAACACTGTCTTCGTCCAAGATCTTGACCTGGGTTTTGCCGACGTCATGCAGCAATCCACCGGTCCCAACCTGCTGCAAGATAATCGCGTGCGAGTAACCCATTTGCATCGCGAGATAAACCGATAGCACGCTCACATTCACTGAGTGATCGACCGTGCCCTGGGAAAACCCTTGAAGCTGCGAAAGCGATTTGACCGCGTACGGATGCTTCATCACCTCGTCGACCAAGTTTTTGCTGACCTGCAAAGTCTGAGCGATCGCCTTATCGGGATGACCGGACTGAAAAATATCCATCGCCTTGCGGCGAGCCTCATCTCGGGCTTTCGCGATTTCCGGAAGCATTGGCGGGCCGCCGGTCGCCCCCTTGACCAGAGCTTTGGCTTTCGCGCTCCAGGCCTCAAATCGAGCTTGGTCCGCGGCCAGGATGAACAGCGTTTTTACCTTTTTGAAATCAAAGCGATCGTAGGCGTCACGACTGAGCGAGTCGCCGGCCAAAAGATAGGTAATGAACCTGAAATTGATGAAAATAAACAGATTGCACGGCAATGGCTCCCCGACGACGATTTCTTCCAGGTTGCAGGTCACGTATTTGCCGGCCATTATTTTCAATTCTACGCGACTCAAAGAGATCGTCCACTTTGAATTCAAGCCCGCGGTCGGATATAGAGTGGCTCAGTGACGGGAATTTCAATAGTTGCCCCTATAGTTGAACGAAAAGCTTTTGAGGCCGCGCTCGCCGAAGCAAACCGGTTCCGGGGCGCCACCGCGCCGAACCCGCCAGTCGGAGCCGTGGCCTTGAATGAGAGCGGCGAAATCCTATCGCTTGCCGCGCATGAGCGCGCAGGCACGCCACACGCCGAAGCCAAAGTCATCGCGGCACTCTCGACTCCGGAAGAAAACCTGAAGCGCATCCACACGCTTTTCATCACCCTCGAGCCCTGCAATCACCATGGCCGCACGCCCCCTTGCACGGAGGCGATTTTGAAGGTGTTCCGACATTCGCCAAAAGTTCAGGTAATTTACGGCGTGGCGGATCCCAATCCCAAAGTCGAAGGCGGAGGCGCCGCTCGCTTGAAGGCCGCGGGAGTCTGGATCGAACCCTTGGAGAAACGGGTTCTTCCCAACGATCCCCTTCTAGTCGGCTGCCGGGAGCTCATCGGGCCGTTCGCTAAGCATTCCAAGACCGGCATCCCTTGGGTGACCGTCAAAACAGTTTGGAACGAAGAAGGCAGTATGATCCCGCCCGCGGGTCGGAAAACTTTTTCAAGCCCGGCCTCTTTGAAACTCGCCCATGAGCTGAGAAAACGGGCCGATGCCATCGTCACCGGGAGCGGGACCGTGCTAGCCGATTCCCCCGAGTTCACCGTCCGGCATGTGGCCGACCACCCGCCGAATCCTCAAAAAAAGCGAATCCTCACGGTACTTGATAGAAACAATCGAGTTTCACCAGACTGGTATGCCGCCCGCAGCGCTCAGGGCTTTGAAATCCTCGCCTGTCCTCCAGAAATGAGTTTCCCGGAGTTTTTGCAAGTACTGGGTAGGCGAGGCGTGTTAGAAGTCTTGGTCGAAGCGGGTCCCACCCTTTCAGGCTTTGTTTTAAGCCAAGGGCTATGGGATGAGCACATTCGGATCGACGTTCGCTCCGCCAAGAGCAAAGAAGATCAGGTCACCAGGAAGTTCAGGGAGTTATGTTCACCGGCATCATCCAATCCGTAGGACGAATCAGGGCAAGAGCTCATACTCCGACCCATCAAGGATTGAGCATGGAGATCGAAACCGGCTTCACCGATCTGGAGCTGGGAGAAAGCGTGGCGATCAGCGGAGTTTGCCTCACCGTCGCCGAGCTCAAAAAAGGCGCGACCGTTTTCTACGTCTCTCCGGAAACGATCGATCGCACGCGCCTGGGCGCCCTGCACGAAAATTCGCAAGTCAACCTGGAGCGCGCGCTTCTGCCGAACACGCGCCTCTCCGGCCATATCGTGCAAGGCCATGTCGATGGCGTCGCGCGCGCGATCCGAATCGAACGGCGCGAGGAATGTTACGAGCTTGATTTCGAATTGCCGGAAAATCTCGCGCGCTACGTGGTCGAAAAGGGTTCCATCGCGATCGACGGAGTGAGCCTGACCGTCAATCGAATCGAGGCAAATCGCCTCTCCGTCATGCTGATCCCGCACACCTGGACCCACACGGCCTTTTCAAGCCTCAAGGTCAACGACCCGGTCAATATCGAAGTCGACATCATGGCCAAGTATTTGGAGAAATTATGCCAGCCTTACCAGAATCAGTTAAAGTCGCGCTAGAAGCCCTGAAAAAAGGCAAAATGGTCATCCTGGTCGACGACGAGGACCGGGAAAATGAAGGCGATCTGGTACTCGCGGCCGAGTTCGCGACCGCCGAAGCCGTGAATTTCATGGCCCGCTTCGGACGCGGGCTGATCTGCCTGCCACTTGAAGCCTCTCGCGTCGATGCGCTGAAATTGCCGCAAATGGCCGCCCGAAACGGCTCGCCCCGCCAAACCGCCTTCACCGTTTCGATCGAAGCGAAAACCGGGATCACGACCGGCATCTCGGCTCACGATCGCGCGCGCACGATTCAAGTCGCGGCCGATCCGTCGACGACGGCCGAAGACATCTCCAGCCCAGGGCATATTTTTCCGCTCAAAGCGGTCGATGGCGGCGTTCTGGTGCGCGCCGGGCACACCGAAGGCTCGATCGATCTGATGCGCATGGGGGGACTCAAGCCCGCGGCGGTGATCTGCGAAATCATGAAAGACGACGGCACGATGGCGCGCCTTCCGGATCTGAAAATCTTCGCCGCCGAGCACGGCCTTCCCATCGTTTCGATCCGCGATGTGATCGCGGCCCGCATGCAAACCGAATCCTTGATCGAAGACCTCGCGAAAACCCGCTTTCCTTCCGCGTTTTCCGAAAACGGCGAATTCGAGCTCCACGCCTTCCGAAGCAAGATCGACGGCACGGAGCACCTCGCGTTAGTGAAAGGCCCGCTCACCAATCCGGCGCTCGTGCGCGTGCACTCCGAATGCCTGACCGGCGATGCCTTAGGCTCGCTCCGATGCGATTGCGGCGCGCAGCTTCAAAGCGCGCTCGCGCAGATCGCGGCCAGCGGCAACGGAGTTTTGGTCTATATGCGCCGACACGAAGGGCGCGGTATCGGCCTGGGCAATAAGATCCGTGCCTACGCCTTGCAAGACCAGGGAATGGATACGGTGGAAGCCAATCGCCACCTGGGCTTTCAGGCCGACCTTCGCCACTACGGACTGGGCGCGCAGATTTTGAAACATCTGGGCGTTACGAAAATCCGGCTCCTCACCAATAACCCGAAAAAGATCGTCGGGCTCGACGGCTACGGGCTCGAGGTGGTTGAGCGCGTTCCGATCGAAGCGCCGTCCAATCCTTGGAATTTGACTTACCTCACCACCAAGCGCGATAAACTTGGGCATGCCCTCACCCTCGAAAAGAGCCTGGAAAAGAACAAATGAAATTCGCGATCGTCGTTAGCCGTTACAATACCGAAATCACCGATGGCCTGCTCGCGGGCTCAATCGAATACTTGAAAGAAAAGGGCGTGGAACCAAGCCTGGACGATATTTTCGATGCTCCCGGAGCATTCGAAATCCCGCTAATCGCCCAATCGCTCGCGCGCACGAAAAAATACGCAGGCGTCATCTGCCTGGGCTGCGTGATCAAAGGAGATACCGCGCATTTTGAATTCATCAGCTTAGGTGCCTCGATGGGCCTCATGCAGGCAAGCCTGGCGACGGAAACCCCGATCACCTTCGGCATCCTCACGACCTACACCGACGAGCAGGCCGAAATCCGCGCCAAAAACGGCGCCGGCAACAAAGGGCGCGAAGCCGCCCAGGCTTGCTATGAATCGGTTAAGGTCTTGAACCGGATTTTGACATGAGTTCGGATCACGAGCACCAGCACGAGCATTCCCATGCTCATGACCGTTCCCATGCGCACGCGCACGGTCATTCGCACTCCCATGGCGCGGGCGCGGCCCCCGGAGCGCTCAGAAAAGCGATCGTCGTCACGGCGATCTTCATGCTGCTCGAGCTTTTTGGCGGCTACATCGCCAACTCGCTCGCGCTCATGACGGATGGCCTGCACATGGGCGCCGATGTCGCGGCGATGGCCTTCAGTCTTTTCGCGATCTGGATATCCGAGCGGCCCAAGACCGCGCGCATGAGCTTTGGCTATTACCGCGCCGAAATCCTGGGTGCGCTCGCAAGCGGGCTCGGAATCTGGCTGATTTCTGGCCTCCTGGTTTACGAAGCGATCGTCCGCCTGCAAAACCCTCCAGCGGTTCAAGGCGGAATTTTGCTCGTCATCGCCACCATCGGTCTTGCGGCGAATTTATTGAGCATGAAAATGCTCCACGGCTCAAGCCACGGCAATATGAATGTGAAAGCCGCCTACCTTCACGTTCTCTCGGACGCGCTCGGAAGCTTGAGCGCCGTCGTCGCCGGTGCCGTGATCTGGTTCACCGGCTGGCACATGGTCGATCCGATCATCACGATGGTCGCCGCCGCGCTCATGCTTTGGAGTTCCTGGGGCCTCGTGCGCGAAGCGGTGAACGTGCTCATGGAGCGCACCCCCGAAGGCATCGACCCGGAGCGCGTCCTTCACGACCTCGCGACCCTCCCCGGCGTGACCGAAGTGCACGACCTGCACATCTGGGCCGTGGCCAGCGGCAGACTTGCCTTAAGCGTCCACATTATTACCTCTCAAGAGCCCGAACAGGTGATCTCAGCCGCCAATCACCTTCTGGAAGAAGATCACGGAATCATTCATACAACCATCCAGGTCGAGCACCCGGAGCGCTTCAGCTCCGAGCGGTGCTATGATTGCGCTCACGCGCATTGACCGCATCCAGGGCTTAGGTTAAGTAATCTTTCTGTCAGAAAACCGGGGCGCCCGTAGCTCAGTTGGATAGAGTAGCTGGCTTCGAACCAGTTGGTCGGGAGTTCGAATCTCTCCGGGCGCGCCATAATCTACAAAATGAAAAAGGGCGGGAACGAACGTTCCTGCCCTTTTTCATTTTCATAGATTGTTGTTCCCGAAGAGATTCGAACGAGAATTTGCGGCCGCGACGGACTCTCCAGCGGAGAGTCTGGCGAGGCAAGGCGCGCAGGAAGCGCGACTTAGCAAATTGTCCATGCCGAGCCTCTGAGCAGGAGCGAAGAGGCGAAGGCCGAATCTCTCCGGACGCGCGGAGTGGAGTTCGACGACCCGTTTTGCGAAGCAAAACAATAAAAAGAAGGAGACCCAGGATGGGCCGACCTCATCAAGGAGCTACTTTTCGCACGAACGCGAAAAGTGAATCTCTCCGGGCGCGCCAATTCTAAAATCAGACGCACTTTTGACCGTCAAATCCGAGCCCGCCAAATGGCGGCGGAACGACTGGTCAACCCCGAAAAAAGAAAAGGCCAAGGGATGCTCTCCCTCGGCCCTTTTTGTTTGCTGAAATTGGTTTTTAGCTTCGACCAAATGATTTCTATTGAACCTTCCACCACCAAAAACAAATTCACCGCCGAGCTACAAGGACAAGTGGCGACGGACCTAGTAAGATAAACCGTTCACGCCCCCGGCGCCTTCGCTAGCTGACCTGGAGTGGAGTTTTATTCAGCAACGAGGTTATGGCTGTGCGGCACAATTTGCGGAACCCACTTGAAGGCTCACGAAGACGTCGTTATCGGAATCGTCGACGGTCTCAACATACGTTATGTTATCACCTGAGCTGGCTTGACCCGAAACAGTAATACCATCGGCACCGTACGTCGTCGTTCGGGCATTTGAGAACTGGTCATTGTTGCTGACGGTAGCGTGTCCCGTTCCGTTTGGCGTGCTCAGAGTCACATCAAAGCCTGAGCCATTCGACGTCAAACCAAGTGTGCAGCCTGAAGGCAATTGTAACTCGGAAAGAAGCTGTTGGAGATCGGAAGCGCTAGTACCTCCGTTGAGGTTGCTTTTTGAAAAAGCGTTTAAACTCAAAAGCGTGAGAGCTGTTGAAACAAAAATCAAACCACTTTTTTCATAAATTTTCTCCTATGTCGGGACGTAGATACTGCCCGGGTTTCGTAAGAGAGGATACCTCCCCTTGATTTACCGAGGACTAATTAACCGAGCTGGAAGCCATAGTATTCTCAGACTTTACGCAAGCGAGATTAACGCGATACGTCACGTCATTGTATAATTATAATATAATTAGATAAAAAGGAATGGCACCCGGGGCGCAACGAAACCACCCGCGCCGTCGCCAACGTGATGAACTTGTCGATAGCGCTATCCATTATTTTGCTCTTTCCAGCGATTTAACCGCTCAACGACGGACGAATGGGAGAGACCCAGCTGCCGTGCGATTTCTCGGACTCCTAAACCTTATTCCCAGCGTAGTTTTGCCAGCTCCGCGAGACTCAGCTTCGGTTGCCGCCACAGAATGCGGGCGCCATTCTTCATTCTTAAGGCCTCCGATCACGAGTCATGATCGCGATGTGATCGCATTTTTGGTGGCACAACATCTGCACTTGGCTGCACCCCGCCTGCGATGAGGAGCAATGTCGAATCTATGCAAGGCGACAGAGATGGCGTTTACATGCTCGCCCAAGCATAAATGGAGATAATTTCGGTGAAACAGATTCAGAATTTCGCTTTTTTAGTCGCCCTGCTTTGCGTCGCCGCAACAGGGGCGTTCGCTCAAGGCCAATGCAAGCCGGTCCATTTCGTCCCCGACTCCCAGGAGTTCTGGGACTACTCAAAGCACTGGACCACGAATTACGGTCCCGCTTATCGGGATACGAATGAAGCGCTATCGAACTTCTTGCCGTGTACTGGCAGCTACGCGCTTTGCTTCAACTCAGGGCCCGAGCCTCTGCCATGCACACTAGACAAAACAGGCCGCTTTGCAAACTGCAAGTGCACCATTGAGTCGGGACTTCAGTTTGTCACCATCAACTCCATTTTGAACTACGATGTATATCTGGAAACGGTCTCCGTCTGTGGAATGGACGGAAGTGGTTGCGCAACGCAGGTAGATAAGGCCCCCGTTTGCCGCTACATCCAGCAAGGAAAACTGATTCCCGGCGCCGAAATCATTTCCGATTTCAGCCCACAAGTGAGGACCTCCCAGAGCGAGGCAATGGCTGCGCATTCGGGCGCATCCGGGATTACCCAGTGCCCCAAAGCGCCCTACGCGGGATGTATGACGGCACCCTGCCGAATCGAAAATGGCTATGCGGAATGCTCGTGCCCTGTTTTCTGGGGCCCCTTTCAGCTGACCCAGCCGAACGCCGAATGCGAACTCGGTAACGACTTGATTTGGTCGGCATCCTACTCACCCAACTAATGCCTCCTGCAACGTGAATTGCAACATGAAGCGAGCTACGCACGAAACTCGGTGATGTAGCGCCAGCCCAGTCGTTTTTCCCGATGCATCGATGGCACCAATTCTGCACAGGCCCCGCGGTCACATCGCAGATCTGACGGAAGAAACATCTTCATTTATTAATGAGCATTCGGAGCCTGATATGAAAAGTCCCATCGTTCGAACTAGAATTTTTAAAAGCGTTTTTGCGAAGTTTGCGTTTATCGGCGCGATCGCCGCGTTTCCTTTTGCCCCCTCATTTCATGCGGCGTGGGCACAGGTCGCGCCTTCATTGGGGACTGCGCAGAGCTTTGCCGTACTCGGAGCCTCGACGGTAACCAATACCGGGCCGAGCATTGTGACCGGAAATCTTGGAGTCAGCCCGGGCACGGCGGTCACGGGCTTTCCGCCGGGAACCGTGGTCGGAGGGACCATACACGCGGCGGATGCGGTAGCGGCTCAGGCTCAGAGCGATACCACTACCGCGTATAACGATTTGGCGGGCCAGGCGTGCGATACCACCTATGGCGTTCCAACGGATATCGGCGGACTCACACTCGTGCCGGGAGTCTATTGCTTTTCGTCCTCGGCTCAACTGACGGGAGCGGTCACTCTAGATGCCCAAGGCAATCCAAATGCGGTCTGGATTTTCAAGATAGGGAGCACACTCACGACGGCGAGTGGCTCGTCCGTGCTGCTCATTAATGGTGCTCAAGAATGCAATGTCTTTTGGCAAGTCGGCAGCTCCGCGACGATCGGTACAAGCACGACATTCATAGGAAATATTCTCGCGCTTACGAGCATCACGCTCAATACCGACGCCACTGTATCCGGCAGAACTCTGGCTCAGAACGGCGCGGTGACGATGGATTCCAATGTCGTCACGCTCTCCGTGTGCGCCCTGCCTGAAATCACTCTTGGCAAGGCCTTCAGTCCGGCCACCGTCAGCGAGGGGAACCCATCGACCCTCACGATCACGTTGAGCAACTCCGGCACCACGGCCGCGAGCCTAACCTCCCCATTCACCGATACGTTGCCCAGCGGCGTAGTGATCTCCGGCAGTGGTAGCACCACCTGCGGCGGTACGATCACGACAAGCACTTCAGCAATTACTTTGACGGGAGGTTCGATCCCGGCCGGCGGTTCCTGCACGGTCACCGTGCCCGTGACCGCCGCGAACGGCGGCAGCTACGTCGACTCGCTCGCCGTCGGTGCCTTGCAGACCAGCAATGGAAGCAACGCCGCTCCGGCAGTTGCGACCTTGACCGTTCCTCAACCGCCCACCGCGCCCACGCTCGGCAAGGACTTCGCTCCAGCCACCATTAATGCGGGCGGTAGCTCGACCCTCACCATTACCCTGAGCAACGCCGATTCGGCGGCCGCGAGCATCACCTCGCCGCTCACCGACACATTGCCGAGCGGTGTTACCGTCTCCGGCAGCGGCAGCGACACCTGCGGCGGTACGGTGACCACGACCTCCTCGACAGTGACCCTATCGGCTGGAGCGATCCCGGCCAACGGCTCGTGCACGGTCACGGTACCTGTGACCGCGCCAAACGGCGGCAACTACATCAACTCATTGGCTGCCGGCGCATTGCAGACCAGTAACGGCGCCAATGCCGCTCCAGCGGTTGCGACCTTAACGGTCGTCGCTCCCGTGATAGCGCCGACTCTCGGCAAAGCATTTGGCCCAGCGATTATCGATGCGGGAGGTACCTCGACCCTCACCATTACCCTGAGCAACGCTGATTCGGCGGCCGCGAGCCTGACCTCGCCGTTCACCGACACGCTGCCAAGTGGTGTTGCCGTCTCTGGCAGCGGGAGCAGCACTTGTGGCGGCACGGTCACTACAACGACTTCTACGGTAACCCTGACGGGCGGATCGATCCCGGCCAACGGCTCCTGCACGGTCACGGTACCCGTGACTGCCGCTAATGGGGGCAACTATATCGACTCGATCGCCGCCGGTTCCCTGCAAACCAGCAACGGAATCAATGCGTTTCCAGCAATCGCGACATTGACCGTCAATACGCCAGAGGTCGCGCCCGCGCTGGGCAAAGCCTTCAGCCCGGCCACGATCAATGCGGGCGGAAGCTCGACGCTCACCATTACCTTGAGCAACACCAACGCGACGGCCGCGAGCTTAAGCGCTCCGTTTACCGATACGCTGCCTAGCGGACTCGTAGTCTCAGGTAGCGGGAGCAACACTTGTGGCGGCACGGTCACCACAAGCTCTTCGACGGTGACGCTGACCGGAGGAGCGATCCCGGCTAACAGCTCCTGCACGGTGACGGTACCCGTGACCGCGGCGAACGGCGGCAACTACATCGACACCCTGCCCGCTGGCTCCTTGCAGACGAGCAACGGCAATAATACCGCCCCGGCCATCGCTACCCTGACGGTGATCACGCCGGTGGTCGCGCCCTCGTTGGGCAAGGCTTTCAGCCCTGCAACGATCGCGGCGGGCGGTACATCGACTCTCACCGTTACCCTGAGCAACGCCAACGCGACAGCCGCGGCATTAACCTCGCCGTTTACCGATACGTTGCCTAGCGGACTCGTAGTCTCAGGTAGCGGGAGCAACACTTGTGGCGGCACGGTCACCACAAGCTCGTCGACGGTGACTCTGACCGGAGGATCGATCCCGGCTAACGGATCCTGTACCGTGACGGTGCCCGTGACCGCGGCGAACGGCGGCAACTACATCGATTCGCTTGCCGTCGGTGCATTGCAGACCAGTAGCGGAAGCAATACCGCTCCGGCCATCGCGACGTTGACGGTTTCCATTCCCTCTACCGTCACGCTTGGCAAGGCCTTCAGCCCGGCGACGATTCCTTCGGGCGGTGCTTCGACTCTCACCATCACCCTCAGCAACACCAACGCAACGGCTGCGAGCCTGACCTCGCCGCTTACGGACACGTTACCCAGCGGTGTCGTGGTTTCCGGCAGCGCCAGCAATACCTGCGGAGGTGTGGTCAGTACCGGCGCTTCAACGGTGACATTGACGGGAGGTGCGATCCCGGCCAACGGCTCCTGCACGATAACGGTGCCCGTGACCGTTGCCAGCGGAGGCAATTACATCGACACGTTGGCCATCGGCGCCTTGCAGACAAGCGCAGGCAACAACGCCGCGCCGGCCATCGCGACGTTGACCGTTCTTCCGACTCCCGTGACCATTCCACCTACGCTCAGCAAGTCGTTCTGTCCGGACAAAATCAAAAAGGGACAGGCATCGGTCTTGACCATTACCCTGAGCAACCCGAACAACACGATCGCCAAGCTGACGGCTCCGCTTACTGACTATTTGCCTGACGGCTTGGAAAACGCCGGTTACGCCAAAACCACTTGCGGAGGAAAGGTCATATCCAAAACGGGAAGTGTGACCTTGAAGGGTGGCTCGATCCCGGCCAACGGCTCCTGTACGGTGACGTTGTACGTGATCGGGAATTGCAAGGGCCACTTCCACAACGAGTTGCCGGTCGGCGCCTTGCAGACCGACCTAGGCAACAATATCGCTCCGGCCGACGCGACTTTAACCGTGTATTGCAAAGGAAAGGAGTGTTCGTCGGTCGCGCGGCACTGAACAACGTCGCGATCCGTGAAATCGCTTCGAAAATGATGACTAGTGGGCTAGCACCTCCCGAAGGAGCTGCTAGCCCATTTCATTTACACACGCCGGAATTTGCGTATTGGACTCTTCGGACGAAAACGGAATGACCAAGGATGGCCGACCTCAAAACTCTACGCTGGCAGAGTCATTATTATCGGTCGGCCTTTTGTAATCACCATCGTATGCTCATACTGGGCCGTTAAATATCTCTTGTTCGTAGCAAGCGTCCAGCCGTCGCCCGTATCAAAAACTTCTCGTGCACCGGTCGAAAGAAAAGGCTCGATCGTGATGACTTGATTCTCTTTTAGCACTCGCCTGTCTTTTGGGTCATAATATCCTGGAATAAAACCAGGCTCTTCGTGAAGAGCTTTTCCGACTCCGTGGCTGCCAATATTTTCA
Organism: Oligoflexia bacterium; assembly: GCA_031292385.1. Classification (GTDB taxonomy): domain Bacteria; phylum Bdellovibrionota; class UBA1018; order UBA1018; family UBA1018; genus JARLHE01. The sequence continues at coordinate 51,894 of JARLHE010000040.1, read as the reverse complement.
ATCACGGTCAAATGATTTCGAAGAGCGTGTGTTTCGATCGCTCGTCCTATTCCGTTGAGCCGCTGACCCGCTCGGGCCTCGTTAATCGCCAGCTCCAGCGCGCGCTTTGTTGCGATACAAAGATTCCGCTTAACACGTGACTCAGGTGGAATGATAAAAGAGCCGCCTGTGTCAGCGAAGTATCCAGCCAGCTCCGCCGACACGTCGATGTTAACAAGGTCGGACGCCGCCAGGACTCTATCACCTGGTATTCCGTGGGCAGCCTCCTCGTTGACGCTGATACAAGTCGTTCCAGGAAAATTATAAGTGAGCTTCGGAGCCGACCTTGCTCCGTGAAACTCCAAATATTTTCTACCGATATCGTCGAGCTCTCGAGTCGTCATACCCGGCTCAAGAGCTTTACCCATCGTCTGAAGGCAGTTCGCGACGATGCGGCCGATTCTTTTCAGTGCGATCAGATCTTGTTCAGACTCTATAGACATGGATCAACTCTATCACAAAACCTCGACTGTGTTCAGTATTCAAATGGCTTGAACTGCGCCCCTCGGCACACAGACAAACCCCAGCAATCGGATCGGGGCCCGTGTAATGGCAAGCCCGTACATGCTTTCACCCTACGGCCCCGATGCCGAGGGCTCCGCGTTCGGGTTGAAATAGCTGTATTTTCGTCATCCTTGACGTTGATCGGACAGTTACGGATAGCTCCGCGCAGATAGGCGAACCTTACACCCCTCTTGAGTTTAATCCGAAGAGCCGCGTTGTTGTAACCAAAGGTTCCAAACGGAGTGTGCCAGGTATAAAGGTAATGAATCGCAAGAAAATGCGATGAATTCTTCTTTGCTTCAGCGCTCAGGCAGGCGATTTCCCCCGAACCCTGCCAGCCCTAAGCACGGGCCTGATGAGCACAATGGGCCTTTTTTGCGAGCAGACGGCCTGCTGGTGTCTTTAGAACTTAAGACAGATCTTGCCGAAATGAGCGCCGCTCTTTTCGTACTTGAATGCGTCGGCGATATCAGCCAACGCGAATTCCTTGTCGATCACCGGACGCAGTCCGGTGACTTCGAGCGCCCGAACGAATTCCTTTTGATGCTGACGACTGCCGACAAGCAAGCTTTTTAGATTGGCTTGTTTTGAAAGAAGCGCTCCGGTGGGAATCTCACCAACATTTCCCGCAAGGACACCGATCAGAGCAATATGTCCCCCCACACGAACCGCCGAAATAGACTGACCCAGAGTGCCCGCGCCGCCGACTTCAATGACGTGATCCGCGCCCTTCCCCGAGGTGAGCTCACGCACTCGGGCGCCCCAGTTCTCTTCTTTTCGGTAGTTGATAGTATGATCCACACCCAAGGCTTTGAGACGATCTATTTTTTTCTCGGAAGATGACGTGGCGATGACCGTGGCACCCATGCGTTTGGCGATTTGAAGCGCAAAGATGGAAACGCCGCCCGTGCCGAGAACAAGAACATCATCACCGGGTTTTAAGCCTCCATCCACGACAAGCGCGCGCCACGCGGTCAAACCTGCCGTGGTCAAAGTGGCCGCTTCGGTATGACCATAGCCGCGAGGAGCATGTGTGAAGCAGCTCGCGGGGCGAACCACCGCCTCGCGAGCATAGCCGGCAACGCCGTCACCTGGAACCGTTGAAAAATCCCCAGTTCTTGGTGGCCCATCCTCCCAGGCGGGAAAAAAGCAAGAAACCACATGATCGCCCGCTTTAAATTCAGTCACGCCGTCCCCGACCGCTTCCACAACGCCCGCGCCATCCGACATCGGAATGTGGCCTTCGCGAGTGTGCTTACCGTTGACGACTAGGTAGTCATGAAAGTTCAAGGAGCTTGCATGAATACGCACCCGAATCTCGCCTCTTGCCGGAGTACCAGGATCTGGCATATCGACGAGCGTTAGTTGATCAAGCCCCCCTCCGGCCAAGCGAAGAACGATTCCCTTCATAAACTCGAACGGACTGCAAGGAGCAGACCCGCGCAATTTCACGCAAAGCAACATGAGCACTAAAATATATTCCGCATATCACGTTGCCCCAAGTAGCTTTCCCGACCTATGACGGCGTCTCCACAATGGGCTTCAGGGAGGGCACCTGTGAGAATATATTTATTATCGATCGGACTTTTTCTAGCCGCACTACCGAGCAGCGGTGATTCATCCAAGAACGAGATGTCGATTTTTCCTTTTACTCCGGAGCTCGGTGCAACAAAGGGTTCCGAAAGAGTAAATTGGAAAAGTTATGGAGCCGGTCAATGGAAGAATTCGGCGCAGATCTATCAAGTCCTATGCTCCCAGTGCCACGAGCCCAATGCGGGCGATCCAAGTGTGGGGCCCGCGATTCTGGGAAGGCACTATCCGGCCGCAGCCCTAAAAGCGTTTGCTCGCAGAGGCATTCAAACCATGCCGCCATTTTTTCCTTCTGAAATCAGCGATCAGGAGCTCGATGGCTTAGCCGATTGGGTTGAGAAAGCACAACCAGGAGGAAAGTGATGACCTCGTTTCATCTTTCCCGCAGGGAATTTCTTTCACGATCCACAGCGCTCGGCGCAACCATCGCGCTGAATCCGTTGAGTGGCCTTTTAAACCAGGCGGAGGCCATGCTTTTGCCTCGATCAATTTCTTCGCTACAAATTTTACGATTGGGAGAAGCTCACGCTGAATTTGATAACGGCATTCGACTGGCCGCCAGCGCCGCGACAAAAATACGAGAATTGAGATTCAATAGACTGGATCAGCTCGAGTCACATGTCGGCAAGCATCCGGGTTCCGTAATTATTGGCATCATGAATGATGGCGCTTTCACTGACTTCAACGAAGGACTGCGCTTACGCAAAGCCGATTTACTTTGTTCGGGCTCACATGTGGGTGGAAAGGATTTTACCCGCCATTATTTTCAATCGACCGCCGCCAGCCAGGGAATTGGATCGGCATTCGCGCAAGTGATTTCTCAGCGCGCCGAGAGCTCTTTGATTCGTGAATCCTCATTTCATGAAGTCTTGCCAACCTCCGGAGAGAATATGCGCGCCTTGCCGTCCTTCACGTCATGGGAGCAGGGCCTCGGATATCAACTGAGCCAGATCGGCTCTGGAAATTGGCGGCCACGTACCGTCAGGACTTCCACATTGCTAGGACCAGACGCTCATTCCACGTCGACGACAACTCATTTCAGTTTTGTCTCGTTTGTCGCGAGAATTTAAGAGAGAACTTTATGACCAATTCCGTTTTACCCAAGGGTGTTTCCAAAGAAGCTTTTGATAAGGCCATCGGCGAATATAAAGAAGCGCTCGGAAACGAAAACGTCCTTGTGGCTCCGGAGAAAATCGCTCCGTATTCGAAGATCATGATTCCGGCGGAAAACTCCCAGCATCAGCCGTCGGGGGCCTTACTGGCTCGTTCGGTTAAGGACGTACAAGAGGTTCTTGGCATTTGTAACAAGTATCGAATTCCCGTTTGGCCGATTTCGACCGGCCGGAATTTTGGATATGGCACCGCGGCGCCGGCGACACCGGGACAGATGGTTTTGGACATGAGAGGCATGAACAAGATCATTGAGATTGACCCGGTGCTTTGCACCGCCCTTGTGGAGCCCGGCGTCACCTATAAGGAACTCGTTGATTATATCAACGAAAGAAATCTGGATGTCTGGGCGAGCTTTCCTTCGTCCGGGGGGCTGGCTGGGCCGGTGGGAAATACTCTCGATCGGGGCGTGGGCTACAATCGCGCCGGCGAACATTTCTCTAACTTCTGCGGCTTGGAAGTTGTCCTGGCAAACGGCGAGGTCGTGCGTACCGGCATGGGAAGCATCGGCAAAGGAGAGACCTGGCAATCTTATCGTTGGGGTTACGGCCCCTGGGTTGACGGGCTTTTCAGTCAGTCGAACTTAGGCGTTGTGACGAAGATGGGCCTCTGGCTGATGAAAAAACCTCCGCACTACGAATCCTTCGGCGTGGGCTGGAATGATGTCGAGTCCATGGCCAAAGGAGTTGAGATGGCCAGTCGCATGCGACTCTCCGCCGTGATGGAAAATGGGGTCGTTGGTTCCGCGCTTTATGGCGTTATTTCAACGAAAAAGCGATCGGATATTTACGATGGCCCAGGGGCGATTCCCGATGCCGTTTTAGCTAAATATTATAAAGATCACGGCATACCGCAGTTTGCCCTTTTCTCGACCTTGTATGGAACCAAGGAACAGGTCGCCGTCAATTTGAAAATTTGTAGAGAGGCTTTCGAGTCCACGGGCGGATTCGTCTTCACCGGGGAAGCGTTCAACGCGAGCCCCGATGCGCGCCACTGGCAAAGGATGATGACCGGACGCCCTGAGCTTCATGAGTTTGGAAACTACAACTTCATCGGAGGAGGCGGCTCCGCGTGGTTTGCGCCGGCCCTTCCCGCCCGGGCCTATGATGTCGTCCGATGCTATAACGCCACGAAGGAAATTTTCAATAAGCATGGCTTTAACTGCCCGATCGGCTTTTTGCTCGGAGTGCGACACTTGGAGCAAGTCGCTGATCTTCTCTTTGATAGAACCAATCCTGAAGAGACCCAAAGAGCTCATGCCTGTTTCAAGGAAGCCCTCGAGGCGAACGCGAAGCTTGGATACGGCTGCTATCGCACGAATATCGCGTTCATGGACCTGGCCGCGAAAACCTACAGCAAGGAATTACGGAATTTAAATAAGCGCTTGAAGCGATCCCTGGATCCGAATGGCATTATCGCGCCCGGTAAATCGGGAATTTACATTTAAATAAAGGATTAATCGCATGGCTGAAAATCTATTGGATTTCTCAAACAAAACCGTTCTGGTTACCGGCGGAAGCTCTGGAATCGGTCGAGCGGTATCCCTGGGTTTTGCGCGCCAGGGCGCTCAAGTCGTGATCGGCGATATGAACGAAGCCGGATCCAAAGAAACAGTCGAAATGATCAAAAAAGAGAACGGCCAGGCGCACTTTGTGAAGACCGACGTCGGCAACTCTCAATCTGTCAAAGCCTTGATTGAAGAAACCGTTCGTGTCTATGGAGGCCTCGATTGCGCATTTAACAACGCCGGCATTCTTCACGCCCCCCAGCCTATTGCCGACTTCGATGAAGCGGCATTTGATCGTGTCCTTCATATTGACCTAAAGGGAACCTTCCTCTGCCTGAAGTATGAGCTTCAATATATGGTCAAAAAAGGAAAAGGGGCGATTGTGAATACGGCCTCGGTCGCTGGGCTACTTCCGGAAGGCGGGATGGCGGCCTATGTGGCCGCGAAACACGGAGTCATCGGGCTCACGAAAACAGCCGCGATCGAAAATGCAAATCATGGAATTCGCGTCAACGCGTTAGCGCCCGGATGGGTCCGCACCCCCATGACCAAGGCCTGGGATGAGGACAAGCAATTCAACGCAAAAATCAAAGCGGCGGCGCCATTGCACCGAGGAGCGGAGCCTGAAGAGATGGTCGGAGCGGTTCTCTACCTTTGCTCGGATGCGGCGTCTTACACCACCGGGCAAACCTTCCCGATTGATGGCGCGCAAACAATTCGAGGGCTCCTTCCTTACGAAGGATGAGACAAATTACCCCGTCATTTTCACGATAATGCAACGCATTGGGGATAAGTTCTCCGTTCTTGGGGATAACTCACCGGACGGACATGCTTTATCCACAAAGCGTCCATCGCGCGAAACGCCTCCTTGGGCCTTTTTTGCTCAAATCCGTTCGAGAAGTCAGGCCGGCCGATTTGAATTCCTTGACGCTTCGCTCAGAGTTCGATCCAATCAAAAAAACAAGGTGCACCTGATGAAAAGAAACTCTTCGCTATTTTTGGTGGTTTTTTCGCTTTTATCCTTACCGGTTTTCGTTCAAGCAGGCGAGCGCGATCGGCAATGGCATCGCTCCCATTGGAATGAGGGACACTGGATTCACGATCGCCACAACGGACAGCTGGGCTGGTGGTGGGTGATCGGCGGCACTTGGTATTATTTCGCGCATCCGGTCTCTCAGCCCTCAACCATCATCGTGCAACCGCAGCCCGTTGCGCCAGCGCCTCAAGTCATCATACAGCAGGCACCGGCCGCGGCTCCGCCGGTGGTGGTAGCTCCGGCGCCGGCCCCCGTTACTCCTACCATGTACTTTTGCAAGGCGACCGGAACTTACTATCCGGAAACCATGTCTTGCCCGATTGCCTGGACGCCGGTTACGGCAGGAGCCCCTCCGGCGCCTTGAAATCTTCGTTTAAGGCGATGAATTCAGCGCCTCAACCGAGGTGAGCGTGCCGGTCGAGAAAGCGAGAGTCGCGGCTGCGGTCAAGGCCGCGGCATAAGCCTGTGCTCGCGCTGATTCGGCATGGGCTTTCTCCGTTTCGGCTGTAACGGCATCGATGAATGTGCCCACTCCGTTGCGATAAGATTCCAGAGCGGAGGCGTAAGCCGTATTCGCCGCGTCGACGAGCGCTAAAGCTGCATTGTATTCGGCAAGCGTGCTCCTCATCGTGTCGTAAGCTCTTGCCACCTGACGAACCGCCTGATCTTGGGTTCTGATCAGCTCCTCTTTGGCCGCCGCACTCTTGGAGTTGGCGATACTCACGTTATGCTGGCGTATCCCGCCGTCATAGATGGAAAAGCTCAGATTGAGAGAAATCGAAGTGACCCAATCGTCGATCTTATAGCTCGGCCCGGACGGCGCTTGATAAACCGACGCCAAGTCGATGCTCACGGGCGCGAAATTCCTGCCTGCCCGGCCTTTAAGCTCCAGCGTCGGGTAAAATTCCGCTTGGGCTTTGGCGATTTCGGATTCGCTCGCCCGAACCTTAGCCAAGGCCGCGACCACATCCGGCCGCTGAACGGTGGCCCGATCAATGTAAGCACTCACCTCTTCGGTCAGCTCTTTCGGCAAGGGACGACCGGAGCTCGACTCGATTCCCAGCCTCAAAGTAGGCGTAAGACCCATTGCCTCCAAAAGCGCATGATAGCCGTCGTTATCAAGCAAGCGGGCTCGTTCAAGATCGTATTGCGCCTTTGCCGTTCCCCGGCGCGCGATCGTGACTTCGGTGATCGTTTCGAAGCCGTGCCGTCGCCGGGCGCCGGCGGCATCCAGCAAAGTATTCGCGTTCTTCAGCGCATCCTCGGCAACGCGAAGCTGCGCCCGTACCGCGTCGAGATAGAAGTAAGCCTTACTCACCTCGAAGATCAATTTTTGATGCGCACCCGTGAAAGCGATGTTCGAAGCGACGGAGAGCTCCTTGGCGGCGTCAATCTGAGCCTCACGCTTTCCGAAATCGAAGAGCAGCCATTTGATCATGAAATCAGGCTCAAGATCATCCCCTTTGGCGATGAAATAACTTCCCGGCGGCAGCGGCAGCGGTTCATAATGCTTGCCGGCAAGCACTTCCGCGCTGATTTGCGGAAGATAACTGGCGCGCTCAATCCCAACCTGAAAAGCCGCTTGCTGGGCTTCTTCCCAGGCGATGCGCGTATCGGGATTCGCGCGTTCCGCTAAATCAATCAACTCGGGGAGCGTGTAAACATGATCCGCCGCAATTGATACTCGCTCCTCATTATAGGGAAGTTCGGGATCCGGCCGCACCCCGAACTTTGGCGTGATCATCGGCTTTTGCGGCGATTCTCCGGCTTGCTGCCAGGGCCGGCTGGGCGATTCCGGCGCCAAGTGCGCGACAGACGAGCATCCGATCAAAACCAGAGAGGCCGCGACACTTACCGTATTCGTCAAAACCGAACGGGGCTTCACTTCGTTGCCCCCTTTTGCTTTGTCAATCTTTCAAGACCATGCACTTGATCATCGAGCGCGCGGTACCACTCGGCCAAAGCCAGGAGCTCGACCTTCTCGGTTGACCAAAGAGCCGCTGAGCGCAGGATTTGGACCAGCGGAGTCGCGTCGGGTGGAGCGCCGGCATCGATACCGGCTTCGACCTCCCTGGCGAACAACGCCAGCCAAAAGCTCAACGCTTGATCGTAGGTCTTCGTAAGCAACGGCAGTTCGGGATGCCTGAAAAGAGGATCGCGCAAAACCATCGCAGTGCTACATAGATCGCGGACCGCGTCGATCACTTCGCGGGGATCCGCCATCCGGATCGCTCCCTGCTTGATATGCTTGGGCTCAAAGGCGTCCAAAACCGCCAAGCGCCGCGCGCTCCCGATCGCGGCTCCTAACTCAAAAAGAAGTGAATCGGCCTGCACCTCGCTCAGATGCTCGGATTCCGGCGCGAAGAATTCCGCCAATTTCCGAAGCGCCTGCGCGAGGGACACTTTTGATTGTGCCACGGCGCTTTCCGGCCAGATCGTCGAAAAGACAATGGAAACAATCAAATTACCGAATAAAACGCCCATGATTCGATCTCGCCCGATCGCGAGATTCACCGTGGGCTCGTATCCGACGAGAGTGCTGAGAAAAAACGCCAGGGCGATTTGCAACCCGGCATAGGAGAGCAGTTCGCTGCTGGTGATGACCCAGGCGGAGAAGAAAGCAACAACCGCGACCATCAAGCTCAATTCGCTGATGGTCGTCATATAAGGAATCACGAAGAGGACGGCCAAGAACCCCAAGGCGCCGCCAATCAACGCCCCGATGATGCGCAAGACCATCTTATGCGCGGTTTCTCCGAAGCTGCCGAGAGTTACGACCATCGTCGTAATCATGCACGTCTGAATTCCGCGCCAATCCAACAAATTGTAGGTAATATAAGCCGTAAAAACGGAAAGAGTGCATTTGAGCGCGAAATGAACGTAGACCCGATTGCGAAACGCATCCGGCCGTAGAAATCTCCGATTCGGTATTTCGGTTTCGCGGCTCTGGAGCTCAACCGAGTCCGACGAGGCGCGCGAAACCAAGGCCTGCGGCAAGGTTTCGATCAGCTCAATTATTTTTCGCAGCAGATAGAAGGCCTTGCATTCGGTCGCGGAATCGCTCTCCGATCCCTCACTAAAGGCATGAAGCGACGGCGACTCTGGCTTCGTGGAGGCCCTTATGGAAACCGCCGTCTTTTCCCGAATGAATCGCGCCTGCGACAAAAGCTTGGCTCCGCAACCGGCCGCGACCTCCACGAGCCGAGATTCACTGACGTCAAGCTCCGTCCATAGCGAAAGCAGCACCGTCAGACGCCCCATATGAGCGACCAGCGCCTGATTGACCGCCTGTTCTTGGAGTGTTCGCTTCTTGAACGTCCCCGACATCTTCAGGTACTTCAGAAGCCTGCCCGTATCCGCCTGAACATAAGCGACAAGTCGCTCCCGATCGGCGGGCCTGCGATGAGATACCAGCACTCGAGCCGCAAGCTCCAACTCTTCGACCAGATAGTGAGTGAACAGATCAATGGGATCCCGCCCGGCGACGATATTACCCACGATCACCAGCCCAACCGGCATCAGGATAACCACCCAAAGCCAAAGCAGCCGCTGCGTCAGTAATTCCGCGGCAGGAAGCGGATCGGAGAGCGGAATGACGTCCAGCAAAGTGAGCGATTGAATCGCCAAAAGGCCGATCATCGTGCTGGCGGCGCCCAGCCGCGATGCGCGCGAGATGAACATGATCGTGAAGATCACGACGGCCATGAGCGGCATCCTCAGGCCAGGCTCGCCGATCGAAACCATGTAAATCGCGAGCGCCGAGAGAACCGCCGCGCTCACGCCCAAAACCGCCAGGCTTCCGCTCAAAAACGTCGACGCCGTCTCCTCCTTGGTGATCAAAAAAACATAGTAAACGGACAGGGCCGGTTCCGGGATTTGAAAGGTCTCCGATAGAATCACCGCCAAAACCGCGTAGGCGCTGATGGCAAGGACATGCTGGACTCGACCAGGACGCGCACCCAATTCTGAGCGCAGTAGCTTCGTCAGCGCCGGACCAAATCCACCCGATGACTTGACTTCCAAGGTTTCAGCGATGGGTACCATGATGTACCACGACCACGGCGGTCGCCCCGATGCGCATTAAATCGTCCGGTGGGTGATCGAGAAGAATTCTGACCGGAAAGCGCTGCGCCAGCCTGACCCAATTCAGCGTTTTCGGTATCCTCGGAAGTCCGTTTACAACCTGCCCTTCTTCAGGAGTAACGCCCCAGCCGACGCTATCGACGTGCCCGCGCAAAGCACGGCTTCGATCCGCCATCACATATACCGTCGCATCCGTCCCCACCTTCATATCGTTGACTTCGGTCTCGCGAAAATTCGCGATCACATACCACCTGGACGTATCGATCATCGTGAAAAGAGGGCGCCCGGTGTTCGCATACTCCCCGTTCGCGGTATTAAGGCCGACGACCTTGCCGTCGAACGGTGCCCTTACCGTCGATTGGCGGAAATCGTAATCTGCCAGCCCTTCGTTAGCGAGCGAGCTTTCCTTCGCGGCACGAGCCTGGTCGAGCTTGTCCGCGGTCACATAACCCCTGCCCAGAAGGGGTTCCATCCGCGCATAAGTACTCGCCGCAACCGTAGCCTGCGCCTTCGCCGCCTCGAGCTTGAATCGGAAGGGGTCGGGCACGATCACGAAAAGCACGTCTCCCGCGCGCACATTTTGATTGTCACGAACCTGAACCGAGACAATCCGGCCAGACACCTCCGGGGCGATATTGGCCACATAAGCCAAAAGAAACGCGTCATCCGTCCGGGGCCGAGTATCCATGAAATAAATAACAAGCGCGGAAGAAACCACCAACGCAGCCAGGACAACCAGTGCGATAGACCTTCCGATCAGCCTGTTACTCATCGCTCGCTCCTCGTCTAATTCCGAAACCAAAAGATCCAGGTAAGAAACGTCATGGAGATCGTCAAACCGAGATACACCAGGGATTTCAGCGGAAGAAATTCATCGATCCCCTGCTTGAGAAAAAACCGATACGCCCCGATCGTGAGAGAAATACCGACCAGCGCGCATAACATCCAAGATGGAAAATAAGAACCCAGGATATCCTGGGACGGAGAAGCCTGGCACCCGCCCAAAGCGAAACCGATCGCCACGATTGAATTCCGAAGGACAAGATTTCCTGTCTTTTCCATTTTTGGCCGCGCCCGCTCCGCATGGATGGATTTAACTTAATTTCCATGAGTTGGAAAAGACAAACGAGCGAACAAGCCGCGTTAATAAATACGCATTATTGACACCGCGCCGTCGCGCTAAGCCAATCTTGCTCGGACAAGCGCGCGATAGACCGCGCCAGCGGGAAGGGTTTGGCTTTCAAAAAGCACGAGCTCGGAAATCGGCGTCGTGCCGAATGGAAAGCCTTTGAGCTTATTTAACGCCTCCCGCGTAAAACTCCGGTCTTTGGCGCGCCCCAAGGTGAGATGCGCGGCGAACGCGCGCGGCTCGCGAGGAATACCCAATTCCCCCAAGGACTGGTCCAGCTCCGCGGCGATGCGCTCAAGCTCCGTTTTTCCTTCTTGAACATCGGCCCAAAGCACTTGCGTGCGCTGCCGGGTGGAAAACATCCCAAGCCCCGCCAGCGTGATGAAAAACGCACGATGATTCGCCGCGATGTCCTTGAGAATCGTTTCAAGAACGGGAAGGGCTTCGACAGGAGTACTCCCCAGGAACTTCAGCGTCAGATGGAGATTTCCGGGATCTATCCACTTGATGCGGGATGAATTGCCGAGCCATTTCAAATTCCCGATGACGCTTTCATACCGATGAGGGACATCACCCCCGACATCGACGGCAATGAAGAGCCGAAGCCGTTCCATCTCTTTTAACCTATGATTCTAACCTTTGATATTTCCAATGGGCACCAGCTTCACGATTCGTCTGCTCAATCCCGCCGCCTCCGACGCCGAAGCGACCTCGTCAATATCCTTGTAAGCTTTGCCGGCCTCCTCCGCCAAGCCCGAATAGGATGCGCTCTTGACGTAAATTCCGCGCGAGGCCATATCGTCGGCCAGTTGTCGCCCCCTGAACTGACGCTTGGCTTTAGTTCGGCTCATCGTTCGGCCGCTGCCATGAGCGCTGCTGAAAAACGCTGGGGCCGCGCTCGACAGGCCCAGCATCAGATAGGAGCCGCTTTCCATGCTGCCCCCGATAATCACGGGTTGGCCTAAATTGCGGTATCTTTCGGGCAAACCCGGCATTTCCGGCCCGAAAGAGCGAGTCGCCCCTTTTCGATGAACGACGAGCTTTTTCTGCTTGCCCTCGATCCAATGATTTTCGAGCTTGGCCGTATTGTGAGCGACGTCATAGACCATGCGTAAGCCGAGCTCTTCCGGGGCTTTATGAAACTCGTCGCTGAAGACTTCCCGGATCCGGTGAAGAATGACCTGGCGGTTCACGAACGACATATTGATCGCGCATTTCATCGCCGAGAAATAGGCCTGACCTTCGGGCGAATCAAAAGGCGCACAGGCCAGCTCCCGATCCGGAACGCGGATTCCGTACTTTCTTTCCATGACGTCGATGAAGAGCCTCAGGTAGTCGCTTGCGACTTGGTGACCGAAGCCCCGGCTTCCGCAATGAAACATAATCACAACCTGATTCGGTAGATCGATGCCGAGGTTGCGGGCAACTTGCGGATCGTGAATATTTTCCGGTCGAGCGACCTGGATTTCGAGATAATGATTTCCCGAGCCCAGAGTCCCCACTTGCCCGCGCCCTCGGGCGATCGCCTCAGGGCTGATTTGATTCGAATCGGCGCCCAGCGATCGCCCCCCATCCTCGGTGAGCGCCAGGTCCTCCGGCCAGGCGTAGCCGTTTTCCAAGCACCAAAGCGCGCCCTTCTCCGCGATTTCAAGCAGGTCTTCGGTTGAAAGCCGAAGTAGACCCGCGCAACCCACTCCGGCCGGAACCCGGTCGTAAAGCCGATCCACGAGCGAATGAAGATGAGGCATCACCTCATCGAAGGTGAGCGATGTCACAACGAGCCTCATCCCGCAGTTGATGTCGAACCCTATGCCGCCGGGCGAAATCACCCCGTTCGCGGCGTCGAATGCCGCGACTCCTCCGATCGGAAAACCATACCCGGAATGCCCGTCGGGCATGCAGCAAGCATATCGAACGATACCGGGTAGCGTCGCCACGTTCGTAATTTGCTCGAAGACCGCGGCATCCATTTGTTCTAGCAGGTGACGGGTACCGAAGATCCTTGCGGGCACCCTCATTCCCCGGCCCGCGTCAGCCGGCAGCTCCCACAGAGTATCCGTGATAGGAGTGAGGCGGCTGATATCGAACCGCGGTTCGGTCGGCAGACCGGCAATCGAGCCACTTGATTGAGCCATAAGCGACAGTCCCCGTTCCTTCAACGACGCTCCTGCAAGAGATGCACGCGAATCAGATCAGTCCGGCGGATACTGCCGATACAAAATAAGAATGATAAAGCCGAGAAACAGATAGACGGCAACGAAAACCCATGATGGAAAATCGTAATAAAGAACTCGGCCGACCCAATGCTCGACAAAGGAGCGCCCGTACGGCGAATTCCCGGCCCGTCTTCGAAGCAGATCCTCCCAAAGAGTAAGCGGGCAAACAACGCCCAAGAGAGACTCGACGATCACGATTCCGATCATGGCAAGATGGACGGCGCGAAGCGCACGGTCCCTCGGCCAACGCCATCGCCTTCGAAAGCCAAACGGAATCAGAAAAACCGGAAGCAGTACCGCTAAAACCCACAAAAAATGAGCAAGCAAGACGATGTTGGCGATCCGATTCATATATCAACGACCACGACCGCTTTCCACAACTGCCCTTCTTTCCAGACCTTCATTTGATGAAAGGTAACCGCCTTCACGTCGGCTCCCAACGCGTGGCGGCTTGGATCGATCGGTTCGCCCCAAAGCTCTCCAATCACTTCCCTCCCGTAGTCGGCCGCCGCCATTTTCACTTCTACATTGCTGGCGCGAAGCAAAAGCCGATCGACATCTTTCCAGTAAATGATCTTTTCGAGAAATTCTTGGAGCAATCTCGACAGATCGTCTCTCGGTGCTCCGGCTTTCTGCTTGATCTCAATCTGACGGACCGTCTTCGGCTGAATTGAATTCAAGTCCTCCACCATCAGATGCGCCAGGGCGTCCGCCGCGCATACGAACACCTCTTCCAGGGTCACGCCCTCCGCCTCGAAGGCGGCGTCGGCGTAGCCGAGATCCTCGAGATATCGGTATCCCATCGGCACAAAGGGCAGCAAAGGGAGTGCCAAACGGGCGTGCCAGACAGGCGCTCATGACCGGTACGGGAAATGAAATGATCTCGAAATGATGATCAAGATGAAAAGAGCGTACGAGCCGCCTGAGCGCAAGGATGGTTATCGGGTTCTCATCGACAGGCTTTGGCCGCGCGGGATCGAAAAATCGAGACTGGCGCTCGATCAGTGGATCAAGGACCTCGCACCGAGCCCGGAGCTTCGCAAGGACTTCGGGCACGACCCGTCGCGGTGGAAGCAGTTCCGCGCCAGATATCGGCTAGAGCTCCGCTCCAAAGCAGCACGCGAAACCATTGATACCCTCGCGAAACGGGCCAGTAAATCGCCCGTGACTTTGATTTATTCCGCTCGCGACGAAGATCACAATAACGCGGTCGTTCTCAAGGAAGCCATCGAGCGCCAAATCAAGCAAGGCTAGCGATCTTAATCCTACTCCTCGTCCGCTTCTTGCCCAGTACTGCGATCGAAACAGAGATCAAATAGTAAGAGCTGCAAATAGCTTGCGCTCAACGTGTCCAACTTCAAAAAGCGCAATCCCACGCCCATCGTTTTTACTCCGTCCCGAAGCGCCACTTCCCTTATCCAGCGAACTTCCGCGGCGATATCCAAACTGGTGGCGAACAGACCGAGCTTGACCGAAAGGACTTGTCCGACTTCATAAGGAGACGCCTCGCGCCGACGCAGACAAAAACCAAGACCGCCCATCCCGAGATCGATCAGAAGTCGCTCGTGCCCGTCGATCGTTGCCCGGATGTCAGCTTGGTTTTGAATGAAAAACCGCTGTTTGATCCTGCGCTGAACCCGATAAAGGCCGCCTTCCAAAGCCAGGCCAAGCAGGTTTTCCTCGTCTCCGAGCTGCGTCACGTGAGCGGAAAAAAACAGCGTGCCGGCGCGATAGCCGAAATTACCCATGATCTTCCCGGCGGAATTCCGAACATCCATAAAAGCAGTCATGCTTTCGCGGTCCTGAAGCCTGAGCACCGGGCTCGCCCCTTCAGTGAGGGCGATGATCCGGCCACTGACCGGTTGACTGGAGCTTCCGCGCCAAAGCTTCACGATTCTTTGCTCATGCCAAGCCCGCTTCAAGTAGGCCTCGATTCGCCGCGGGTCCGCAACCGGCTTGAAAAGCGAACCGGCCGGCGGCAAAGCGGCCTCGAGCGTTTCTTTACGCCGAATTGTCACCAAAGAGGCCGCCGAAACGGAATTGGGCGCGACCACGATCGTGCGGGCATCCAACGCGTAGAATCGCGTGAATGTTTTTCCGTCTTCGCGAATGAAGTGCAGCCGCGGACGGTTTCCCGCGAAGGTCCAACGATTCGCGTAGTACTCGGGCTTGATCCCCCAGAACTCCCACTGGCCCGCCGGCTCCGCCTTCGCGGAAGACGCCTGGCGCTTTTCCGCTTGCCAATGCCAGCACTCGTCGACTCCGTTTCGGTGAGATCCTACTTTCTTCCAATTTCCTGAGGAGCGCGAACCGACGAGCGACACCATCCACGTCTTTTGCGTCTTGTAGATAAAACGCTCGGTCGGGATGAACCAGCAGTCATCCGCCAGCAGGAGGGACTCCGTCCATCGCACTTTGAATTTCGGAAGCGACGCCCCTTTTCCGGAGATGACGGAGTTCGAGGCTCCATCGGAAAGCCCCTGATCCAGGGCATTCAAATGCCGCTCAATCCTGAGCTTCGTCATACGCAAATCGGAGCTCGCCAAATCCGAGACGAAGCATCCCAGACTGACTAGATGGTTCCTGATCGCCGGGTGATCGAATCCGTTCAAAACGATAATCCGGCTTGACCAGCTCCACTCCATCGCCTGCATCAATTTGACCATCTGATCGAGATCCAAAAAGGCGGACTTATCGCCGAGATAAAAGATAACCAGGGCCGCGCTCGGATAGTTCTCGACCCGTTTGATGAACTCGATACCGGAGCTAAAAAATTGACAAGGATGGGCGCGCTCATAGCGCAACCAGTGCTCGAGCTGCCGAAAGAGGAACGGCGATCCGCCGCCCGCGATTAAATAAACGCTAGGTAATTCGCCCTTCGCCGCTTTCCTTTCGGGCTTTTGCGCAATGCTTCTCCTCATGAGACATGAGCTCCTCAATTCTTTTCGTCATATTGGCAGGTCGCTTGAGAATAAAACCGAATTAGTCGTCTTTAAAGTGGCAATCATTTCGGCCCAATGCCCCGCAACGAGTTCGAAAGTTGCACTCCTTGACTCCGTTGATATGCGCGATCGAGCAAGAGAGCCCCCTCTCTTTGCGGGCGCCTAAATCAGCGAAAAACGAAACGGAGAAAACAATGGCAATCAAAGATCGTAAGGAACTATTCGTATGGATGTTGAGCAACGTCACGCAAGGCGCGGAAAAATCCGCCAAGTTTTACCAGGAAGTCAGCCAGGTCGCGGACGATCCGCATATCAAGGAAGCACTGACCGCCCGTGCCTTTATCGCCGACAAAACGTTGGGCACCCTCAAGGAATGCTTCAAGCTGATCGGCGCTCAGCCCATGAAGCCGAACGAAAAGATCCAGGATGTTTTTATCGAGGACTTCCGACGGGAGCTCTCCGAGATTCAATCGCCGGAAGCTAAGCGCCTCTTTATCCTGGCTAAAATCAGCCACTTCGTTCACGCTCGGATCGGCGAGTACGTGGCGCTCGTCGCCGCGGCTGACATGACCGGAAACTACGGGGTCGGAGTGCTGCTCGAGAGCGCGCTTGCCGATAAGCTCGCCCTGGCGGAACGAACCCGCCGTCTCATCAAGAATCTCGTTATTGAGAAGGTTGCCGAAAGGCGCGCCGCTTAACGCCCCCGGCGCGAAAACCGGCGCGCTCGCGGCATCCGCGCAGCGTGCCGGCCCTTCCGGTTAACCTAAGCCGCTTTCTTCAACGCCTCGACATTACGAGGCAACTCAACGATGAATTCCGAGCCGTGACCAGGCTCGCTTTCCACCCAAATTCGGCCGTGATGGGCGCTCACGACCTGCCTGACGATATAGAGCCCCAGCCCTAACCCTTTGATCTTCTGCTCTTCGATCCCTCGCTCGAAACGCTCGAAAATCTTTTCGTGGAGCTCCTTCGGCAAGCCATTTCCCTGATCCTTTACGCGCAAGATCGCGCTCTTCCCGTCAGCACTCTGGTCTATCCGAATATCGATCGGCCTTCCGCCGCCGTACTTGACCGCATTCGAAATCAGGTTGGCCAAGATCTGATCGATTCGATGCCTATCCCACGCGCCGGTCAAGGAAACCGCGCCGTGAAGGACGATCGGGATGCTCTTCGCTTGAAGCTCGGCGAGAATGCTCTGAACGGATTCCTGAGCCGCCTTCACCAGATCCACTTCCGAGAGCTCGAGACTCAGCTTTCCGACCCGGATTCGCGTCAAATCCAAAAGATCGTTCACCAAAGCCGAGAACCGGTCGACTTGCCTTCTTGCCTGATCAATGAGCCGAAGCATATCGTCGGAGACCACGGCCCCTTTCACGACGTGCTTGGCTAAGGCGCTGTCGATGGTCGCGCTTTCGCGAACGATCTTTTGCAAGAGATGAATCTGCAGCGTGAGCGAAGTCAAAGGCATCCTCAGATCGTGCGCCGCGATAGACATGAACTCGTCCCTCGCCCGGAGCGCGTCTTTCAGCTCCGCCTCAAGCTTCTTCTGAATGCTGTAGTCGAAAACCGTCGATCGGCTCATGAGGTATTTGCCACTACGGTCGAAAATCGCCACCGCGTTCACCAAAGCCGGAAGGATCGTGCCGTCTTTCCTGACCAGATCGAATTTCGAATCGCGAAGGACGCCGCTTCTCATGAACTCCGGAAAATGCGCTTCAAAGCGATTCCTGCTTTCCTCGGTCATTAAGCACGAAATTTTTATCTTATCCAAGACTTCGTCGCGAGCGTATCCCAGCCAGCGCAGCTCGGTATCGTTGATCTGGATGAATTTCCCGTCCGGTCCGATCGAATGATAACCGCAGGGAGCATTGTTGTAGAGATCCTCCACTTCCCTGGCGTAGATCTCCATATCGTGAGCGCGTTTTCGAAGAATCTCCTCCGCCTGCTTGATCGCGGTCACCTCGATCACCGCTACCCCCAAGAGAGCGATCTTTCCGTCCGAGCCGAAAATCGGAAAAAACGAAGCGATCCAATGCCGCCTCTTACCCGGGTCCCGCGGAGTTTCTCCGGAGATCTCGCGATTATAAACTCCCTTCCCCGTCCGAACAATCTCCTCAAAATCGGGCATCTTCGTGAAGTTGACCAATGGAAGCACCTCCTCGATCGTCTTTCCCAAATGCTGAGCGACCGAAGGGCCGTCAATATAGGCGAGAGCTTCGTTTACCTTCAAATACCTGAAATTAAGATCCAACAACGCCAATCCGCTCGGAGACGCGTCAAAAAAGGCATCGAGCTGGAATTGACGCGACCGAAGCTCGGCTTCGCTCCGACTCAAACGGGCTTGGGTCGCCTGCCTTTGCCGGTCGATCCAATCCAAACGAGTCGCCACGGTCCAAATGATCGCCACGAAAACCGTCAGGAGCAATATCATGGATAAGGCGTGCCGATCGGCCTGTTCGATAAAGCCTCGGTCCACGACGAAAAAAGAGACGGCCTCAACCGCGATCGGGGCGATCAAACTTGCCGCTAAGAGTTTCCGGGCTACGGCTCCGCCGGCATTATCGGCAGCCAGAAGACTGGACAATCCTTGGGCCGGCTCTTGAAAAAGAAATGCGATCGTCAGGAAAATGAAGGCGATCGCCGCGGGAAAGGCCATCCCAAACGCGTGCGTTCCGGAAAATATGCTGTAGAGAGCATGAGCGCCGGTCAAATGCCCCATGAGCGAAAGCAAGGCAATTCCGCACGAACATAAACTGAGAAACTGGGAAAATCGCGGCCATCGCCGTCTCCGGTTCCTTGAAAACCACAACGCCACGGAATTGAGCGTAAAGCAGAGGATCGTTTCCGGCGACGACCGAAGACTTGAACCTGCTCTGGAAAAAATCCAAAACATCAACGGGGATCTGACATGAAAGACGTATTCGGATGCGGTCAGCCCGCAATAAAACAACACCGTGATCAACAGCGTGTTTCCGACGATTCGCCGATGGAAGCGCTCTGTTTTGTTTAGAAGCAATGCGATTGAAAAGACGATGAAGACTATGGCGGTCCCGGGGACCATGGCACTCGAGTCAGGTATCCATTTCTCCAAAACCGGAAGATCCAGTACCCAGCCGGCCAATGCCATGACGGCCAGTAGATTCACAGCGAGAAGCGAAAATCTGCTGACGGATTTGATAGCCTGGCTTGTCATCGCGCCTCAACTACCGGGGGCGGCGCCCAGTCCACATTGAGAACCGCTTCCCGAGGCGAGTAAAGCCTGAGCACGAGCTGAAACCGGCCCGGCGGGGCAGGCAACCAATTGCTGAGTTTTTCGGCCGCGGGTGCGACGTTTTGAATATAGAGATCGAGCGACCCATCGGCATTGAGGCGAAGCGGATCATCCCCATGGATCGCGTAACGATGCCGATCGTTGACGGCGAGATACCCATCGGCGCCATAAAGTGTGAGCGACCAAAATGCGCTTACGGGAGGAGTTTGTCCGGGATTGAAATGCAAGACGTAGTCGTGCAAACCCTCGAGCGGTCTTCCAAAACTGTCCACGGAGGTCGCGGGATCGACCTCATCATCGACTAGGTTCGCACCAATGCCCTCGAACGCGACGGCCGCGCGATCCAGATAGCGGGTACCGTATTCTCCGATGCTCTCCAGAATCATTCTCCATCCGTTCACATGCCGTCCGAGCCGAGCGGCCCTCCGGGCAATCGCCCGAAGCGCGATCGTCGGAGCCGTCTGAATCGCCCTTTTCACTTGTTCGGAAGGCGCATAGTCGACTTGAGGGACGAAGCCGATCTCCTCGAACCGCTGCAATGCCGGCTGATCATTCGCATGGGGCGGATCTTCGCGCGTCACCCAGGATAACTCCTGAAAGAACTCAAGCGCCGAAAAGCGCGGGACCTCTTGCGACGGCGCGGCTGACTGACGAGCGCGCTGGCGCCATTCATTCAAGGGCATCAGGCGGTACCTATCTTGAATTTTATGAACGCTCTCGAGATCCGTCTCTCCGTTGACTTGCGTTCGACCCAAAATCCTCACCAGGTTGGTCGGCGAGAAAAGAGCGGTAACCCCCGCAGGAGGATCGATGCTCGCATCCGGTCCCAGAATGACGAAACTCTGCGCCTCGGTCCCCGTCGTTCGCGCGCCCGGGTTGGCGAAAACGTGAGTCCAGGCGTCCAGCATCTGCATGATGTAATAGCGCCCTTCGGTATCAGGAACCTGCAAGACCATCGGTCCACCCGATAGATCAACCCACGCAACCGAATATAAAGTATCATCATTAGGCCGCAAGTCCCCGCGATCCCCCGGGGTCGGCAGATTCCGCTCATGATAAAACTGATTGATCGAAAATTTGGATTCACGGAGGGTCTTCCGCTCCATGTCCTTCATCAGTAAAAGTGGGTAGCCGTAAATATACGCGTCGACCGCGATGCTCTGAAGCGAGTCGGCATATGCCGGCGCCAACCCCATGGCCGAAACGATCACAAGCCATTCCCATGATAGCTTTCCCATGCCCCGTACCAAGACGCCTCCCAAAATGCGGAGGTTGATTTGCAAACGAGGTGCCGTGGCGCCCTGGCAAAGAAGCCGGGCTTCAACTTTCAAGCTTCTCAACGCCAAGCGACGCTGCTATGGATGAGCACATGCGTAAAACTGGCCGCTTTCCGATCTCGAAACTCCTGTTTCCTCTCTTGATCGCCGGCTTGTGTTTCAACGCCGCGGCCGATGATGCTCCCGTTCCCCCGGCTGGAGAAAAGCCGGCCACGACCGTCGCCGAGCCTTCGAACCCAGGCGATTGGAGCAATCACTTCCAGCTCACGACCGTGACTCAAACCCATTTCGGATTTCATTCGCCCTATCAAGGCGCGAACAGCCTGACGCCTCGCTATGAAATCCCCTCCTCCGTCACGGCGACCCTCTTCGAAGGCCATAAGCTTTGGAAGGATGCCTACTTCTTCGTGAACCCGGAGGAGTCCATCGGATCGGGCTTAAGTCAGACGCATGGCATCGCCGCATTTCCGAGCGGTGAAATCTACCGAGTGGACGACCCGAGCCCGAAGATCAATTTGTCGCGTCTTTTCTACCAGCAAGATATCGGCTTGGGCGGGGGCACCGAGCAAGTCGAAGACGCCCAGAACGTCTTTCCGGCCAAGAAGGATATTCGCCGGCTGACGTTCGTGGCCGGGAAATTCAGCTTGAACGACTATTTCGACGACAATACCTACGCCCACGATCCTCGCACCCAGTTTTTGAATTGGGCTTTGATGGATGATCCGGCATGGGACTATGCCGCAGACACCCGCGGCTATACTTGGGGCTTCTATTGCGAGCTCCATCTCGAGGAGTGGTCGCTTCGCGCGGCAACAGTGGAAGAGCCCGCGATCGCCAACCAGCTGGACCTGGATACGAACATCGGCCGGGCTCATGGCGATAACTTCGAGTTCGAGCACCGCCACCAGATCAACGGCCACCCGGGCAAAGCGAGCCTTCTCGGATACATGAATCACGCCTTCATGGGCGATTACCGCCAGTCAATTCAACTGGGCATCGCCACCGGCTCGACCCCGGATATCACCCTCACGCGCGCCTACCGCACCAAATACGGCGTCGGCCTGAACCTGGAGCAAGAGCTGACCCCCGATCTCGGAGTCTTCTCGCGAATCGGCTGGAACGACGGCGCGACCGAGACCTGGGCCTTCACCGAAGTCGACCGCGCCTTCTCGATCGGCGCCAGCCTCAAGGGTGGCGCCTGGCATCGCGAGAACGATACCGTGGGCTTGGCGTTCATCATTGACGGTCTCTCGAAGGATCACGCCGATTACCTGAGCGCCGGGGGTTTGGGCTTTATCGTCGGCGACGGGGCCCTGAATTACGCGCCCGAGCAAGTGATCGAAGCCTATTATTCGTATAAGCCGATCCGCTTCTTGAGCTTCACGGGCGATTTCCAATTCGTCAATCACCCGGCATACAACGCGGATCGGGGGCCAGTTCCCATCTACGCTCTGCGTATGCACTTCGAGATCTAGGCCTAATGAAAGTGCTCGAACGCAAAAGGTTCGGCAAGATCAACATCGAGGTCAGCAATGTCTGCAATCTTCAGTGCAGCTTTTGCCCCCCGGTCGCGCGGGCGAAAGGACTCATGCCGCCCGAGCTTTTCCGCAATATCATCGAACAAGCCGCCCCGCTCACCGATCAAGTCTGCCTCCACCTCATGGGCGACCCGCTCGTTCACCCGAAACTCGAGGAGCTCGTTCGAATCTGCAAAGAACACGAGGTCAAAATCTTCCTGGTCACCAACGGCGTATTGCTCCGCGAACGGCAAGCGGAGCTCCTGCTTGACCCCGCCTTCCGCCAGATCTGCTTTTCGCTTCACAGCTTTCACGATAACTTTCCGGGCACCGATTCCACGAGCTACTTGGAAAAGATCTTCTCCTTTACCGAAGCCGCGCTCGAACGCCGCCCGGAGCTTTACATCAATTATCGGCTTTGGAATCTCGAAAATCCTCGCGGAACCGGGGCCAAAAACCGGGAAATCCTGAGTCGAGTCGAAGCGCGATTCGGGGCAACGGTCAACCCCAACGCCGACGCCCGGATCCAGAAAAGCCGGCGCCTCAAAAACCGCCTCTACCTGCACTTCGATACCGAGTTCATCTGGCCGGGACTCGATTTGGCGAGATTGGGCGAAACCGGAACCTGCCACGCGCTCAACACTCATTTCGGAATCCTGATCGACGGAACGGTGGTTCCTTGCTGCCTCGACAAAGAAGGCGCCATTCCGCTCGGAAAGATCCAGGAAAAACCCCTTTTGGAAATTTTC
Source organism: Oligoflexia bacterium (assembly GCA_031292385.1). GTDB lineage: Bacteria > Bdellovibrionota > UBA1018 > UBA1018 > UBA1018 > JARLHE01. Next base: position 28,864 of record JARLHE010000040.1, on the reverse strand, counting down.
GAAAGCCCGCGGGCGGCCGCTATGCTCAAGGGCTTTCGGGAAAGAAAGCTCGTCGAAGCGCTCTGTCAACGCTGTCAGTACATCGAGCGCTTCAGTTAGTGTGCTGCCTCGAGATGACGCCGCTGCCGGGAGGGCGTCGAGGAACTCATGCCGGAACGCGATTCCTTAGCGGGCGAAGCGTAAACCTGCCCGTCCCGAAGAAATGCCGGTATGTCGCGTTTGACCGTTCCCGCATAATCCTGAATCAGAAGCTGGCGTGCTGTCTCCCTTTCGACTCCGCGGCTTTCGGTTAAATAGAGCCATACCGATTCCACGAGATTGAGAAGAGCGACCCCGTGCCCCTGCGGATGCCGGGCGCTCAAAAAGCGGGCGAGCTCGTCGAACTCCCAATAAAGCGAAGGCGCGCTCCGCTTCCGCGATAGCTCCGCGATGAGCCGCAGGGTCGCCTTGAAATTCCCACTGTTGGCGATCAGATCCCAGAAATGCGCGAAGCGCCCCACCCCCTGCAGAACTTCAAAGCTCATCGTCTTGGTCTGCAGGATCTGAAACGGGGGCTGATCGTGATAAACCATCTCCCATTCCCGGTCGTGACGAATGATCGGGGTGCCCTTCAATCGCTTCAAGATCCCGACTTGAATCTCATCGGGTGCCAGCTCCGCCACCGCATCGAAGCCGTGCGCGAAACTTTCGATCGTCTCGCCCGGCAAGCCCGCGATCAGATCGGCATGAGTGTGCACGACGCCGCTCTCCGCAAGGAAAGCGAAATTCTCGCGGATCTTGGCGTAATCAAGCCGGCGGGAAACCAATTGAGCGACCAGCGGGCTCCACGTTTGGATTCCGATCTCGAATTGGAGCGAGCCCTTCGGGAAGCGAGCGATCAGCTCCCGAAGCTCCGATGGCAAACGGTCAGGCACCATCTCGAAATGCAGGAAAAGCCCGAGCGAAATCCGATCGAGAAAGAACTGCAATATCCGCGAGCTCGTCGCGACGCTCAGATTGAAGGTCCGGTCAATGAACTTGAACTGCCGCGCTCCGCGATCGATCAAAATTCGCATTTCGGAGAGAAACAGATCGAGATCGAAATTCCTCACCGACTTGTCCAGGGACGACAGGCAGTACTCGCACTTATAGGGGCAGCCTCGCGAGGCTTCGACATAAATCACGCGGTGGGCGATATCCGAATCCGTGTAATACCGATAGGGAAGCGAGAGGTCGGTGACCAAAGGCAGCTCTCCGGAAAGAAACCTTCCGGAAGGCCATTTCCCGGCCTCGAGAAAATCGCGGCACAGATCGCGAAAAAGAAAATCGGCTTCGCCTTGGATCGTAAGGTCGGCCAGCGCGCAAATCGCCTGCGTGCTCGACTCGTAACTCACTTCCGGACCACCCAAGACAATGCGGATCTCGGGCCGCACTTGTTTCAAAATGGAGATGACTTCCTGGGTTTGCCGGGTATTCCAGATGTAAACCCCGAAACCCACGAGCCGCGGATTCTCCCTCAAGATGGATTCCGCGATGTCGCGAGGATTCTGGGAGATCGTGAATTCGGGGATTTTGGTCTTGAGCCTGAGCTCTTCTCCCAGATTGGCGTACAGATAACGCAAGCCGAATGCGCTATGAGAATATCGGGCGTTTAAAGTGGTGAGTAAAACGGAACTCGATGCGCTCATTTACCCGCGCGCTTATAAAGCTGGCCGTCGACAAGGATGTCGCCGTTCGAAAGCAACTCGAAAATCTGCTGCCCGGTAAAGCCGTTGACGGAAAAGCTTTTGGTCAAAACCCCGGGTGAACAGGTGATGGTTTCCATCGTCCCGTCCGCCAGAGTATGGCCGTAGCCATCGGCGATCATGACTTCATACGGCCCGCTGCCGTCACCGTAATAGTAAACAATATCCGGATCATATTGATGACTCTCGAGGATCACCATCGGCGCGCGATCAGCCGCGCTCAAATAATGCCCTGCCAGCTCGGGGCACTGGCCGTTATAACCGACCCCCTGAGCTGCGTGCGCCAAGGAGATCCCATAAAGCGGGACGCTGAAAGCGCAGAGACCAGAAACGATTGTTAGCGATTTCGTCATCAGGCAGCGTTGTTAACATATCGTTTCAGTCAATCAAAGAGTTAATGAGAACCTATTAATATATCATGATTTCAATTATTTATCTAAAGACACTCCATCTCGTTACGCCCTAAAACTCGACGCTCACGCACTTCGGCTTTGGATTTAAGACTCGCAAGAAGAGTTTCGGCAAGATCACGGATTTCATCGTCGCTCAAATCCCATTCTGCAAGCTTTTCAGAAAGCGCGCGCTGGGTGCGCTCGAGCAGAGGGTTCAAATCAGGATCGGTATTTCGTGTTTGCTGAAGCATACCCCCCCTCCTCAGTTGGTCGCGAAGGATCTATCCACCACGGTTTCGATCCCGACCAGGCCAAAATCCGGGTTGCCTTTTGAATCGAGAAGCCCGCTCAGCACCCTCATGCCATCGGTCGTGGTGAAGATTCCGACGACTCGACCCAACCGATTCAGAATCACGGTGCAGCCATACTTTTTCTTGGCCATTTCGCGAGCGACTGTTGCCAGTGAAGTCCCCACCGGCACGCAATATGGATCCGGAGCCATCACATCGGTTACCAACATCGTCATCGCATCCGCTAAAATCTCGGCCTGCCTGAGATCCCGCTCACTGACAACGCCAATGACCTTCCCCTTGTCGACCACCGGCAGATGACGAATCTTGTACTTCGCCATGTACTCGGCGGCCTCCGTCACGGTCATTTCGGGTGAAGCGATTGACGGATATTCGGTCATTTCATTTTCGACAGTTCTCATGGGAATTCTCCTCCGCTCCATGTAAAGCAGCCATCGTGCCAAAAAAAAGCCAATGTTTTCAAGACCTCGCATCGAAACCATGAGACGTTTTAACCCATGGAGGGCCCTAGGCCGCCATTACACTCCGAGTCGGGAATTGCTTCAGTTTGAAAGAATCAGACCAAGGATCCTTGAACGCACGCGAAAGCCGCGGGCCGCTATCGGTAAGCGGGAAGCCCAATGGACGCGGGCCCAGCTCCTCCCAACTCACCGGCATCGCAAGCGGAGCACGGGGTCGCGCGCGAGGCGAATACGGCGCGATCGAGGTCGCGCCGCGACCGTTTCTCAGATAATCCAAAAATATTTTCCCCGCGCGTCGCGCAAGCGACATATTGACCAGAAAAAGATCCGGGTTTCTTTCGGTAAGATCCTGGCAAATCGCCCGGCAGAAGTCCTTGCCGAGTTCCCAGCGTAAAAACGGCAACACCGGCGCGACCACATGAAGGCCTTTTCCGCCCGTCACTTTCGCGAAAGAGCGAAGACCGTAGCGCCGCAAATCCCGCCGCACCAGAAGCGCTGCCTTTCTCACCTCACGCCACCCCAAGCCCTCGGAGGGGTCGATATCGAAAACGAATTGATCCGGGCTCTCCGGATGATCCGCGTGTGTGTTCCAAAGATGAACTTCCAGAACCGCAAGCTGCGCGAGCTCGATAATTCCCTCCGCGGAATCGATCATCAAAAGATCGCTCGATTCGCCCCGATATTTGACGCTGAGCTTTTTAATCGAGGCGGGCAGGGTCTTGTTCCAGTTCTTCTGGAAGAATCCCTTTTTTCGGTAGCCATCCGGGCATCGAAGCAGCATGAGAGGCCGTTCGGCGATATGTGGAAGCATTTTGCCCGCGGCGCTGGCGTAGTACTCGGCTAAATCGGCCTTGGTGATGCCCGGATCGGGAAAAAGCACCTTCGAAGGTTTCGTCAACTCAAGGCGCTTAGGTCGACTTTTCTCCATCCTTCTCCTTGATCAAAAGCCAGGCGTTATCGGTTTTAGCCCGCTTCATACGGACCAGCGCCCATTGCCCGCGCAATCTCCTTCCGTGAAGCTCGAATTTCAGAACGCCGTTTTTCAGCGCATTTCGGGCGGAACTCTCCGAGCTCGAATTCGAATTCCACGTGCCCTCGTCCCAGATCCGAACCGTTCCGGCGCCGTATTCTCCCTCCGGAATCGTTCCCTCGAAACTCCCGTAGCTTACCGGATGATCTTCGACCTGAACGGCCAAACGCTTGACCCCGGGCTTGAGCGGCGGGCCTTTGGGGACCGCCCAGCTCTTCAGAACGCCTTCCAGCTCCAAGCGGAAATCATAATGCAGATGGCTTGCGTGATGTTCCTGAATGACAAATCGTAAGTCATGGGATCTGGCCGAGGGCGCGGAACGCTTCGTCCCGCGCGGCTCTGAAGTCACCTTGAAATCCCTTTTTCCGCGATACTCTGTTAAGCCCATATTTTGGCCCATACTTTGGCCCATGCTTCGTTAAACCGACTTTTTTCTTCTTTTCCCCCTCAGGCTCTTTTCGAGTAGCGGCATCAAATCCAAAACATTCGACGCCCTCGCCTGGACCGCGCCTTTCTTGGGCTCCGGCACAGTCGCCCTTGATTTTCTCCTAACCGCCGCCCGCAGGCCCTTCACGTAAGTATCTTTGTAAACTCCGGGTTTCCACTCCGACGTGAGCTCCTCCACGAGACGCTCGGCCATGGCCAGCTCTGTTGCCGATATTTTCGGCCGCAGGCTCTTGCCGTCGATCAAATCGTAGTCGCTCGGATCCCTCAGCTCTTCCGCGTAGCGCACCAGCTCGACCATCAAGGCGCTGTCCTTGGTTCCGATCAACGCAAGATGTTGCTTGTTGTGAAGGACAATCAGGCCGACCCCGTACTTTTCCGTTCTTTCCAAAGCGTCGCGCAAAAGGGCATACGCTTTCTCTCCGCCGTTTTGCGGCATCAGATAGTAAGGGGTTTCAAAATAAGCGGGCTCGATTTCGTCCTTTCTCACGAATTGCTGAAGTTCGATCGTTTGCGATCCCTTCACGTGAAGCTCGTCCAATTCGGCGTTCGTGAAGATTGTATACTTTCCGGAGGCGAGCTTGAGCCCTTTGACGATGTCGCGGTTGCTGACTTGCTTGCCCGTGTTCTTATTAATCTTCAAATAGCCGATATGCGCGTGGTCGCGCCGGTCGATCAGGCTGAATTGCGGCCGTTCTGGCGTATTCTCGGCCGGAACGATCATGACCGGAATATTGATCAAGCCGAAACTGATATTCCCTTTCCAAAGACTCTTCACCGTCAACCTCCCTAAACCTAGGCGGCACGATTCACTTCGCGGGGCTTCTTATCTTCCCGCAACCCCAGAAATACCGGATGCCTTAAGCGCTGATCCGCCGTCCATTCGGCATAGCCGATCTGCGCGACATAGCGTGGCTTGACGTAGTGGACCCGCAGGCGCTCCCTTCCGCTCAATTCCCCGCTGAAATACGATATCGGTGACTCATCCCTTTTTAATCGCGCGCCGATTTCCTTCAGCCTCTTCTCGTCAAAGCCCGTCCCCACGCGCCCGGCGTAAACCAGCCGGTCGCCCGAGTAATAACCCAGAAGCAAGGCGCCAAACCCTTCTCGCGCCCCCGACGGCTCGGTGTAGCCCCCGATCACGAGCTCCTCCTCATGATGGCATTTCGATTTCAACCAGTCGGAGGAGCGCCCGTGGCGGTAGGGCGCGTCCACGCGCTTTGAAATCAAGCCTTCAAGATGGCTGTGGCAGGCCCTACGGAATACCGACACCCCATGGCCCCGGATGTGCCGCGCAAAGCGTATTTTTCCGGACTGGCTTTTACCTAAGATGCTCTCGAGAAGCTTTTTTCTGGCCAAGAGCGGACAATCCCTCAAATCAAAGCCGTCCAGGTAAAGCAGGTCGAACACATAGTAAAAATACCGGTCAGGGATCTTGTCGCCTAAACTTCTTTGAAGCACCGAAAAGCGCGAGATCCCCTCTTCGCTTGGAGCGACAATCTCTCCGTCCAAAACGCAACTCTCCACCGGGAGCTTTTGCAGCGAGCGGGCGATCACGGGGAAGCGATGAGTCCAGTTTTGGACGTTCCGGCTTCGCAAACTCACCGCGCCCGATCGAACCAAGGAGAGGATGCGATAACCATCGTACTTCACCTCATGAAGCCAATCCGCGTCGTTCGGAACCTCGTCCGTCAAGGAGGCGAGCTCGGGGCCGACGGATCGCTTTGAAAGACGACGGGGATGAGCGTAGCCCAACCGCTCCAACTGATGCAACGACTCGGCAATGGCGGCTTTGCTAGGCTTCATATCGGTTTCTTCTATTGAAGAACGCGAAGAACTCCATTCATTTTCTCTCCGTAGCCGGGCAATGTGCTGAAAAACGGGTAATCGCCGGGAATAGCGGGAGCCCGAAACAAAACGACCTGGGACTCCCCGGCCTCGGTCAACGGCACGAAGGCAAGAACATCGGGAGAATCCGGAATCCAATTCCACGCCGGGCCTGCCGCCCGCGCCGCCTCTTGCAGCGCTTGACCAGTTCCCGGGCGGCCGAGAACCCAGATATGGCGAAGATGAGCGGAAGAGGTGTTCCTCAATGTCATGCTGACGATGCTGCCCGCATGCACACTCAGCTCATGGGGCGTGAACTCAGGAGTTTCGTCGCCGGTTTCCACCTCGATCAGCTCTTCAGGCTCCTGCTGCTTGATCCCTCTCTGAAGCACGCCGCCTTTTAGAAACGTCGAATTTTGCGTCGCGGCCTGGCCCGCAAGCTGCCCACCGGCGTTCATTCGGGTCCCAATGGCCGGAAAATAATGCGAGTAAACAGCCAGAGCCACGGCCGCTCCCAAACTAGCGCTGATCGTGCCGACAACGAACAATCTAAAATGTTTCATAGCAAAACCGCGCGTATTTACGCTGATTTTCCGTAGTACTTTTTGAACTCGAGCTTTGCCCGTCTGATGATTTTCTTTCGGAAGCCGGGAAAATCGCGACTCATCCGTCCCCAATAGGAATTCATCACCTCCATGACGGAACGAAGCAGAGGTTTTTCCATTCTTTTGCCTGCAGGCGCCGATCGCCGCAGAGGTCGAACGACCGCTCCGGAATTCGCGGAGGGACGTGCGGCCGGACGGGCCGAAGCAAGCGTAACGGGCTTCTGATGCATTTTCTTTGCTGTCATAATTAATGACTAAGTCGTGCAAAACCTGGTCCCGACCTTCGGAGCACTGGTGTATCGTTTGCAGCCTCTTCTAGGCAGGAGCAGCTTAACTATGAACAAAACCAAAGAGCTCATCAAAGCCCTCACCTCGCTCGCGCATCTGGATATCGATGCCGTCCATGCTTATGACCAAGCGATCGAGAAAATCGATGTCGACGAGGTACGGGAGAAGTTGATCGGCTTTCGGGCCGATCACGAACGCCATGTCCAAGCGCTGGCTCCGCTCATCAAGGACGTAGGCGGTGAGCCCCCTCGCTTCCAACGCGACTTCAAGGGATTTCTCATTCAGGGCATTACCGCGCTTCGAAGCGTTTCCGGGACCGAAGGAGCTCTTCATGCGATGAAAACGAACGAAGAGCTTACGAATCGCACCTACGACAGGGCGCTTCAATGGCCTCTTTCGGCGGCGGCGAAGATCATCGTGCAGAGAAACCGCGACGATGAACGACGCCATCTGGATTACATCAATCAAGCCATTCAAGATCAGGTTTGGAAACACTCGCGCGCGGCCTAGCTCGAGATCGCGCCCGGGCCCGCAGCTTGGACTTTGACCGCCAGCCAGCATACGGTTAAGATCGAAGCATGAAACTCCCGAATGCGCTTTTTTGGATCGTCCTTGGAATCACTCCGTCTTTGGGTGCGACCACGTTGCCGCTCAAGTCGGAAAAACCGCTAGCGTTAGACGGCAAGGCGGCGCGCTTTGACTTCATGGCGACCGACGCGAGCGCGCAGCGGATCTTAGCCGCCCATAAAGGCGCCGGCACGCTCGAAATCCTCGACCTACAAACGGGCAAGCCCCTGCCGGCCATCCCGGTCGGCGAGGCGCAGGGAGTCGCGATCGATCCGATTGAGCACCGCTATTTTCTCGGAAACGACGACGGCCACAGCGTCGCGATCGTCGATGCCCGCTCCCTGAAAAAGACGGCTGAAATTAAAGTCGACGGGCCGGTCGATGCCATCGCGTACGACCCTAAGAACGGGATGCTCTTCGCGGGATACGATGATGGCGATCGTCTCTGGGTGATCGACACTAAAACAAAACAAATCGTCACGACGATCACGATTCCGGGCGTACCCGAAGTACTGGAATACGACGCAAGCACCGACCGCATTTATCAAAACATCAAGACCAAGAACGAGATCGTCCGCATTGACCCCGCTACCAATAAAATTGACGCCACCTGGTCGACGCTGCCGGTAACGGCACCGCATGGCCTGGTGACGGATGGCGCAAGAGGCATCCTCTACACGGCGGGAAGCAACGGAAAGCTTGTCGCGATCGATCTTAAAACCGGGCATGTGACCGCTTCCGCCGATATCGCCACCGGGGTCGACCAAATTGCTTACGACTCCGAGCGGAAGCTGATTTATTGCGCCTGCAAAGGAAGCATTTCGGTCGTGAAAGTCACGGAGTCGGGCCTGAAATCCATGGGGAGCGTGCCATCGCCTCAGGGCGCTCACACCCTGGCCGTAAACCCGGTCGATCACAGCGTCTGGGTTTCTTTTTCCGATCGAGAGCACAGTTACTTCCAAAAATTCAGAGCTCAGCCTTGAATCAGAAAGTTGCGCCCAGCTGCTCGCGCGCCCGGGCCAGGCCGCTGATCAGTTGAACACCCAGACCGGTGGCCTGATCGAAGCCCACGAGCGCTCCGCTTTGATCGGGAACATAGAACGAGGTGTTGCTCAATACGACAACCCCGATCCCCAGATCCCGTTGAAATCCGACGAAGCTGTCAAAACCCGGCAAAGCTCCGCTGTGGAACGTGATATCGCCGATATCCAAAATCTCCCAACCGAGAGCGACGCTGAAGGGCAAAATATCGGGCGCGTGGCTAAAGCGGGGAATCTGCGACAGATCCATCGCGTCGCTCAGGGAGCTCAGCGGGGACGCGCGTTCAAGCCCCATTTCTCCCGCAAGATAAATCAACAGATCGTTCGCGGTGGAGTGAATCGCCGCCGAGCCGGAGAGCGCCGATTGATCCGTAAAGTGATAGAGCGGCGCCTTCTCGAAATCAGGCGAGCCATCGAGGCCCGCCGTATAGCCGGACTGAAGCTGGGCCTCCTCGTCGGGAGTGAGAATCACGCGCGTATGATTCATTCCGAGGACATCCGCGATCCGTTCCGTCACTAAGCGGTCGTAGCTCTCGCCTTCCAGGTCCGTCAGAAGATCTCCCAGGTAGCCGAACCCCAGGTTCGAATACCAATAAGCTGTTCCGGGCGCGTGCTTGAGCGAAAAGTCCGCCAGGTAGCGATCAATCTCCGGGCGAGTGTACTCGTCGAGCCTGTAGCCCGGAAAATCGGGCGAAACCGGCAGTCCCGCCGTGTGGGTGGCGAGATCAAGATAAGTTGTCGGCACTCCGTGGTAACAAAACGCCGAGACCATCTGCCAGGTGCAGCGGTCCGCGCTGACCGGATCGTTCAGCTGGATCTTTCCCTGCCCCACCTCCTGGGCAAGCAAAGTCGCCGTGAAGGTTTTTGAGATCGAAGCGATTTCGAAAAGCGTGTCCCCATTGGGTATGTCCGCCCCTCCCAGCACGATGGAACCAAAGCCATAAACAACTTGGATCCCCTCTTGCGTGACCACGCCCACTACAAGCCCCACCGGATGCTTCGTCGGGGCTGGCGGATTCATCGTGGGATCGATCACCTGGCGGACGATGGCATCGACCTGCTGAGAGCCCAGGGTAGCGGAGAAAGACTGGGCCGAGCCCAAAAAAATTAACGAGAAAGCCGCAAGCGTTCGGCAAAACATTCCATTTAGATTCGACTGGTTTGCGATATTTTTCAATGATAAACCTGCGAAGATGAGCAACGATACGCGCCTCGTCTACTCCACCGACCCGAAACTCAATCAAAGGTGCCCGAAGTGCAAAGAGGTCCAATCCGAGTGCGTATGCCAGCCCGAGGAAGAGCCCAAAGCCCGTAAATTCATCGCCGTTTTGCGAATCGAGAAATCGGGACGAAACGGAAAGACCGTCAGCGTCATTGACCAGCTCCCGAAAAACGAGCTTTTTCTGAGAAATTTGACGACCCTTCTCAAAAAGAAGTGCGGCTCGGGTGGAACTTACCTCATGGACGGAAAAGAAGGCGTCATCGAAATCCAAGGCGATAAGCGCGAAATCATCCGCGCCGCGCTTCAAAAGGAAGGAATTCAGTCGAAGGGCTGACGGGAAAGACCAATGTCAGAGAAATTTTGGAAGCAAGGAATCCGCTTTGAATGCCAGGGAACCGGGCGCTGCTGCGCGTCCCGCGGCTCCTACGGCTATGTCTATCTAACGCTGGAGGACCGGCGTCGCTTCGCGAAATATTTCAAGATATCGACCTTGGCATTCACGCGTCGTCATTGCGCGAAGACGAACGGATATTTTCACCTCAAGGAAATCAAAGGCGACTGCCAGTTTCTTGAGGGCAAAGGCTGCTCAGCCTATGACGCCCGGCCCGCGCAATGCAGAACCTGGCCGTTCTGGCCGGAGAACATGAACGCCCGCACTTGGAGCCGTGAAGTCAAAGCCTTTTGCCCCGGCGTCGGCAAGGGAAAGCTCTATTCCGAAGCCGAGATCAAGGCGCTTTTGGCGCAAGACCCGATCGATCCCTAAGCGACCGAGATGATTTCGTATTCCCGCACCGCATTTTGAACCTCAAGTTCAACCACGTCGCCCAGTTTTTTATCCAGCAGGGCATCCCCCAAGGGCGCCTGTGGGGTGATCACTTGAATCGTTTTGCCTTGGTGCGATATCGACACGCCACCTCCCTGACTGACCAGAAGGTAGTGCATTTTCTTGCCATCGAGCACGACGCCCACCAGCGCTCCGATGGCCACGGCATCGGTCGTTTTAAAATCCCGGAACTCGGCGCGCTGAAACTGCGCGATCATTTTTCTTAGGGTTTCGATACGCGCCATTTGGGCACCCGCAAGATAGGAGGCCTCCAGGCCTCGCGTATCGTGCTGATCCTCCGCTTTGCTCTCTTCATGGGTAGCCGCTTCATGCGCGGCCTTTGCCGACTGCGCGCAAGCCGCGAGCTCGCGATTCAGGTCCGCAAGAATCAACTCGATGAGTTCACGTTTGTTTGACATGAGCGCTCTGAAATTATCGATTTCCCATAGTTTTTGCAATCGCCACGGAGGTGACCGACGAAAATTCCCTGCGACATCGCTTTCGATCCGTCCGCAGCCTCTCCGAAACCCTCTGCGAGCCGCTCCATCCGGATGACTACGGCTTACAAGCAATGCCCGACGCGAGCCCCGCAAAATGGCATCTGGCGCATACCACTTGGTTTTTCGAAACCTTCGTTCTTTTGCCCTATTTGCGCGGATACCAAGTCTATCACCCGCGCTTTCATGACCTCTTCAACTCGTACTATCAATCCGTCGGAAGCCCGTTCACACGATCCAGGCGGGGTCTCCTATCCCGCCCGACGAGTACGGAAATTTACGCCTATCGGGCCCATGTCGATCGCCGAATGAATGACTTGCTGACGGAACCAGCAGGCGACGCCGCTCTCCGTTTGATCGAACTGGGCCTCCACCACGAACAACAACATCAGGAACTGATCTTAACCGACATCAAATACAATTTATCATGCAACCCCATGAAACCGGCCTGGAGGGAACGGGTCGCGGGAAATACGCGCAAAGGCCCTGCTCAAGTGACGGACCGAAAATGGCTCGGATTCGATTCCGGCGTCCATTGGATCGGTGCCGATCAAGAGGACTTCTCCTTCGATAACGAAGAGCCAAGGCATCGAGTTTGGCTTGATCGCTTCGAGATCGCCTCCGCGCCCGTTACCTGCGGAGAGTATCTCCAGTTCGTCGAAGCCGGCGGCTATCATAAGCACGAGTACTGGCTCTCCGAGGGCTGGGATCTGCTTCAACAACGCTTGCCCGGCGAGCAGACACGGGAAGAGCCGCTCTACTGGCTCCCGAATGGCGCCAAAGGACAGCTGTATACGTTGAACGGCGTGCGCCCAATGGCGCTTGACGAACCCGTCGTCCACCTCAGCTACTTCGAAGCCGATGCTTACGCCAAATGGGCCAGCGCAAGGCTTCCCACTGAGGCGGAGTGGGAAGTCGCGGCGCGAGCGCTCTCGGGCGCCGCGCATGACGGCCCGTTTCTGGAAGACGAGATCGACCATCCCGTGGCCGGCGCCAGCTCGATGCTCGGCAACGTATGGGAGTGGACTTCGAGCGCATACCTGCCGTATCCGGGTTTTCAGCCCCTTCGCGGCGCAATCGGCGAATACAACGGAAAGTTTATGTGCAACCAGTTCGTTCTCCGCGGCGGCTCTTTCGCAACCCCGCGCGGACATATCCGCGCAAGTTATCGGAATTTTTTCCCTCCCGCGGCCCGATGGCAATTTACCGGCCTTCGTCTCGCGCGATGCGTTTAAAACCGCTTGGCGCCGACATTGCAGAGCCAGCCTGGATATGACGTCACCCAAATTCCAAAATCTCGACTTCGATTTCATCGATTTGAAACCCGAGACCGACCAATTTAAACGCGACGTCATCGCGGGCCTGTCCAAAACCGACAAATCGATTCCTCCCAAGTACTTCTACGACGAAAAGGGATCCGACCTTTTCGATCAGATCTGTCAGCTCGAGGAATACTACGTCACTCGCTCGGAGATCGAGATTCTCCAGGCTCATGCCAAGACTATCGCCGCGGCCATCGGAGATGATTGCCTGATTTACGAATTCGGCAGCGGCAGCGGCGAAAAGACACGAATTCTGCTCGACGCGATCCGAAATCCCGCGGGATACCTGCCTATCGAGATCTCGCGCGAATCCCTGCTCAAATCATCCGAACGCCTGGCCTACCGTTATCCGCATATTCCCATCGTGGCCATTTGCGCCGATTTCACGAAATTCATGGGCGATTTGACGCGTAATCGCGATAAAAAGCGCGCTCTTTTCTTTCCCGGCAGCACGCTGGGGAATTTCGACCCCTCAACCGCCCTGCAAGTCCTGAAAAACGCAAGTGCCCTGCTTGGAGAAGGCGGATATGCCGTGGTCGGCATCGATTTATTGAAAGACCCGAGGATTCTCGAGCGCGCCTACAATGATTCGATCGGAGTGACGGCGGCCTTCAATCTGAACCTTTTGCATCGGATCAATCGCGACCTCAACGCTTCGTTCCGTGTGGAGAGATTCCGCCACCGCGCCTTTTTCAACGAACGCCACTGCCGGATCGAAATGCATCTGGAAAGCTCCCGCGATCAGTGGGTCGATATCGATAACGAAACCTTTTCCTTCGCACGAAACGAAACCATCCACACCGAAAATTCGTATAAATACACCTCGGAAGCCTTTCGGTCCCTCAGCTGCGCCGCCGGGATGACGACAATCGACGAATGGCGAGATCGCGGCGGAAATTTCTCGGTTTTCCTCTTGCGAACTTACTGAGAAAGAGCAAAGCCGACAAGATGCCCGCCCGTACGCCGAATTCCGAAGCGAAAGCGGCTCTTCGCGTCCTTTTTGGAGCAGGCCTCACCGAGCCCATCTCTCGAAAAGCTCAGCAGGCGGTAATCGGAAACAACCCCACCGTCCCGTCCCGAATCCGACTTGAAACAGGCCTCCTTGATGACCCAGACCTCCAGGTCCGATAGACCTAGACTTCGCTCATCCTGAAAATGAAAGCGCGCGGCCGCCCGAGCGCTGACGATGCGGCGCTCGTCCTCCAGATCCACGCCCAAGCTTCCGCGCCCTTCCGAGCCCTCACGCTCGGGCGAGGCGAGCGCGGCCGCGACACAGGCACCCCGGGTGTGGCTGATACTCATTCGGATCTCGGAGGGATCGACGCCCTCTCGAAGCAAATCCTTCAAAGCCGTTAAAAGGCAGCGGCGGCTTTCGAACCACTCGCGCAACCGGAGCTCGCCTCCGCTCCCCGATGGCCGTACTTCAAATGGCTCGAAATAACGCGACCGGGTTCTCCCGAAATGAGAGCGAAGCGCCTCGAGCTCGTTTTGGACTTGAAGGAGATCGGCGGTGGATGGCCCCGCCTCCCCGCTCCTCCTGAAAATCACGCTGGATTTCTCCCCCGTGAATTCCCGAAACCAGGCCGCTAGCCCGGAAATATCCAACTTCAAATCAGACGCCATCGCTCATCAGCTCGTCCCAGAAATCCTCAAGCTTGCGGCCGCGCGGCAGGAGGCCACGCTCCTTCAACCAAGCAGGATTAAAAATTCGAGACTGGTAACGGCTTCCTCCGTCGCAAAGCGGAGTCACGATCACCTGCCCGGGCCCACGCAGACGGGCCAAACGCACGGCACCGGCGACGTTTATGGCCGAAGAGGATCCGAGAAAAAAACCTTCCGTTTTCAACAAATAGTAAAGCATCTCGATGATCACCGGATCTCCGATACGGTAGGCATCATCAATCGGCGCGCCTTCGAGATTTTTCGTGATCCGGGCTTGGCCGATCCCTTCGGTGATCGAGTCCCCTTCGTCAAAATCAAGATTGCCTCTCTTGATCCAAGACCAGATCGACGCTCCGTGCGGATCGGCGCAAACGACGTGAACTTTGCCGTTTTGCTCTTTCAGATACCGCGCAATGCCGGCCAGGGTGCCGCCGGTACCGACGGCGCTGACAAAGCCGGTGACTTTTCCGCCGGTCTGCTTCCAAATTTCAGGCCCGGTCGTGCGATAGTGAGCATCCCGATTGGCGGTATTATCGAATTGATTCGCCCAAAAACCCCCTTGAATCTCCTCGGCGGTACGACGAGCCACGTGATTGTAATTTCCCGGGTCCGAGTACGGCAAGGCGGGCACGGTTCTCACTTCCGCGCCCAAAGTTCGGAGTAAATCGATTTTTTCCTGGGATTGCGTTTCCGGAATCACGATGATCGTGCGGTAGCCCTTCGCGTTGGCGACCTGGGTAAGGCCGATCCCCGTATTACCGGCGGTTCCTTCCACGACGGTTCCGCCCGGCTTCAGGACTCCGCGCTTTTCCGCGTCTTCAATCAACGCGAGCGCCGCCCGATCCTTGACCGATCCGCCGGGATTGAGAAACTCGGCTTTGCCGAGAATCTCGCATCCCGTCGCTTTTGAAAGGCCGTTCAGACGAATCAAGGGCGTATCGCCGATCGCTCCCGCGAAACCGCTTCGAATCATACCGCTCACTTGGCCGCTCATTTGGACCTGGCGCCGGGTTGGGGAGTCAGCCTTAAATACGGTTTCAGCGCCCTGTATCCTTTCGGAAACAAACGCTTGATCTCGGCCTCGTCCTTCAATGACGGAACGATAATCACATCCTCGCCGCTTTTCCAGTCCGCCGGGGTGGCAACCTGATACGAATCCGTCAATTGAAGCGCGTCGATCACGCGCAAGAGCTCGTCGAAATTACGTCCTGTGCTCGCGGGATAAGTCAAAATCAGGCGAATTTTCTTCGAAGGGTCCATCACGAAAACCGAACGGACGGTATAGGTGTCGTCGGCTTTCGGGTGAATCATGTCGTAAAGACCGGCGACCTTGCGATCGGCATCCGCGAGCAGCGGAAAATTCAAGGCACAGCCTTGGGTCTCCTGAATATCTTTCGCCCATCCGAGATGATCCTGCACCGGATCGACACTCAATCCGATGACCTTGACGTTACGCTTTTCGAATTCCGGCTTCAGGCGCGCGACCGCGCCCAGCTCGGTCGTGCAGACAGGAGTGTAATCCTTCGGATGGGAAAAAAGAACGACCCAGCTTTTTCCACTCCACGTGTAAAAATCGATCTTTCCTTCCGTCGAGTCTTGTTGAAAGTTGGGTGCGGTATCGCCGATTCTGAGTGCCATGAGAGATCTCCCGAACGAGATAATGAAATGAGGTTCGGGCACAATTTAACAAAAGCGCGCTAGTTAAGCCACTTTTTTGACCTGAGTGAACCACTTCGCCAGGACTTCAGGAATTTCCAGGAGGGGCCTGACTTCCTGCGCCGCTCCCAGTCGGATAGCCTCCCGCGGCATCCCGAAGACGATGCAGCTTGCCTCGTCTTGTGCGATCGTACGCGCTCCGGCTTGTCTCATTTTCAAGAGCCCTCGCGCACCATCCCCGCCCATTCCGGTCAGGATCGCTCCGAGCGCCTGCTTACCGAGATTTGCCGCCACGGAATCGAAGAGCACATCGACGGATGGCCTATGACGATTTACCGGGGCTGAGTCATCGATCACCACTTGCAACTGATCGCGCACCCGCTTGAGCGACATCTGCTTTCCGCCCGGAGCGATTAAAACGCGGTTGGATACCACCTCATCACCGTCACGAGCCTCTTTTACTTCAAACGGGCAAAGCTCATTCATCCGGTTAGCGAATGCCCGCGAAAAAACCGCTGGGATGTGCTGCACGATCAAAATCGGCGGGATTTTCTCGGGCAGCCGAACGAGAATTTCCTTGACCGCCTCGGTGCCTCCCGTCGACGAGCCGATCGCGACCACGCAGCCATGCTCGAGCGGCACGGCGGTCAATCGCCTAGTCGACCGGAAAGCGTGCCTGCCGGTTCGTAGCTTCGCCTTCGAGGCGACCTTCACCTTCTCAAGGATGAGCGGCGCGGCCTGATCCAGCGCTTCGAGAGACGGCTTCTGAATGTAGTCCACGGCGCCGGATTCGAGCGCATCCAAAACCAGCGGACCTTCTTCCATGCTGAGGGAAGTGATGATGACGGTCGGAATCGGCGTTTTCGGGAAGAATTGCTTCAAAAGCGTGACCCCATCCATCTCGGGCATGTGGATATCGAGTGTGATCACATCGGGCCGATGCTTGGCGATCAGCTCTTCGACCTGGGACGGACGCTCGGCGGTCGCGACGACCTCGATGCCTGGGTCCCGCGAGAAAATACTGCTCAAAAGCTTTCTGATCGTCGCCGAATCATCGACGATCAGAACCTTGATCTTGCGCGCGTCACCGCCGGCTCTCGCCTCCTCGGCCACGGATACTTGCAACCTTCCGCTCCGGGTATTGAAAATCACTTCCGCACCCGAATTCTCGCGGCTCGCGCAGGAGCGTGGCTCGACCGAGAATTCGAGAAGCGCCGTCTTGAAGCGATCGATCAGCACCGATGGCCCCACTAGCTTGACTTCGCATCGGGCAGCGGACTCGCCAACCGCCTCTTGCACTTGCCGAAGAAGATTTGAAATATCAGCGCGCGCCATCTCCGGCTCACTGACTTCGATCCAGGCGCCCTTCTTCGATGCCGCGTTGAAGAATGACGCGAACAACTTTCCGGTCAGCCTCAGCCGAACCGTTTCTTCGCTCGGCAAGTTGAGCTTCATTTGAGCTCACCTAAGAAATGGGTTGAGCAATACGCGAAACTCGTGGCCGGCAGCACGTCCGTCGCCGACGCATGCAGCGGCGAGACGACCGCCGGTTTTCCGATATCTTCAAGCAGAAGCTGCGCGCCCGGCCACTTCGGAAGCTTCGCCGACGCATTCGCGCTCGGCTGGCCGTAAACCAGGATCGACGTGCGCTTCAGCGTGTTTTCGCGCGCTACTTGGTCATAAAAACGCGAGAAGTCGGCAAGATAGATTCCGCCGACTTCAATCGCCGTAAGCGTCGTCTCGATAAATCCGACCTTGCCCTTCCAATTCGCCGCCGCCTCCTTCACCAAGGCCGGCATCGCCGTTTCGCAGCCTTCCATGAACACAAACGTGGGAGGCTGGGTACCCCTGAGCTCGCCGAAGAACTGCCGCAGTTTTTGCCGATCCGCGAGACTGGCCACGATGATCCGAAGGCATCCTTCGGGCTTGGAAATGGCCGCGGGCGACGCGAACGACTTCTCGAGCTTCAGCTCTCCGGTCGCTCTGGCCAGCTTGGTGCGATAGGCGCATTGCAACTTGGTTCGAATCTCGTCTCCCCGCTCTTTCATATTCGCTAGTGCGGGCTTCTCGACGTAATCATCCGCTCCGGCCTGAAGACATTGCAAGGCAAGCTCGGCGTCCTCCCGCGCGACCGAAGAGATGATCACAACCGGAGGATGATTCGGCCCCTTGTTTTTCCTCAAATACTCCAAGCCCGTCTGCTCGGGCATATGGATGTCCAAAGTCATGACATCCGCTTTCACCTCTTGGAGCTTTTTCGCGGCGTCCAAGCCGTTGACCGCCGTCGCGACCACCTCGAAGCCGTGCTCCTTTTTCAATATCTGTTTCAGCAGCGCGAGAACGCTGGGCGAATCGTCAACGCAAAGCACCCGGAGCGGCGCAGCCGGTGCGGCGGCGGCTGGCGCCTTTTCCGGTTTGGCCTCACGCCGGTAAATCGACGGCCCATGGAGCGAAAGCGGCAAATCAAGCCCGTTCAGGGATTCGGAGATGCCGATGAAAAGCATGCCCTCGGGCGTCAGGGCCTTCAGGAAATTTCCGGTGATTTTCCGAATCTGCTCGGAGGTGAAATAAATGAAGACGTTGCGGCAAAAGATAATATCGAATTTCTTGCCCACCACGCCGTCGAACTTCAGAAGGTTAAGAACCTCGAACCGGCAGGCATCTTTGATGCTGCCTTTCGCCTTGACGTAATCGGCGATCTCGCCGGTTCCTCTGGCCCAGTTCCCGGATACGAACTGAAGCGGAACTTCCTTGATGTCGCGATACTGGAAGACGCCGTTCTTGGCGATCGCAACCGACTCGGGATCGACGTCGGTTCCGAGAATCTCATAAGAGAAATCGGGCGCGAGGCGCTTCAGATGCTGATTCAGAAACATGGCGAGTGAGTAAACTTCCTGCCCGCGGCTGCATGCGGCCGACCAGATTCGGATGATCCTCTCCCCGCGCGCTTTGGCCGCTTCGACCGCGACTCGGAGCCCCGTACGCTCCAGGTACTCGAAATGGGCGAACTCGCGGAAGAAATAGGTGTGATGCGTCGTCAGAAGCGACACCAACGCCGCGACTTCGGCCTCGCGATGGGAATTGAAATAATGCAGATACTCCTCGTCGGTCTTCAACCCCAACTCGAGCATCCGCTTGGTCAATCTCGCCTCGACCATGCTTCTTTGCCGATCCTTGAGCTGAACGCCGGTGATCTCCATCACCACCAGCGAGATCTGCTGAATGAGATCGGAATGAACGGAAAGGGACTTCACTTGATTGGACATAGATGAATTATCTCGATGCTAGCTAGATATCCTCGAAGCGGGGATCGTTCTGATCCGGGACTCCGTCCGTGCCGGTCGCCTTTTGGCGCGAAGCTGCTTGCGTCGCGCGCGGCGACGGGCGCTCGATTGCGGGAGCCGTCTTTTTGATCGGTACGACGTTTTGAGGAAATGGAGGAGGCACAGCCACATGAGCCATAACCGCTGGAGGCAACTCGACCGATGCGCCCCCCGTTACCAATTGCTGCAGTTGCCGTGCTCTCGAACGGAGCGAATCGGCTTGTCGCTGCAGGCTTGCCGCGCCGGAGGCGACCTCTTGCGCCGACTTGGCGTTGGTCTGCGTGACTTGATCCATGAGATTCATGGCCTTGTTGATTTCCTGCACGCCCTGAGCCTGCTCACGCGAGGCGCCCGCGATCTCGGCGATCAATTGGTTCACCAGCGTGACATTCTTAACGATCTCATCGAAGGCGAGCCCGCATTGCTGAGCCGTATTGGTACCGTTTTCGACCTTTTCCTTGCCGGTGGCCACCAGGCTTTGAACCCGGCCCTTGGTCTCATTGACGATTCCTTCGACCTTTCGGATGCTGCCTTCGAGCATCTGGGAAATCTCCTTGGCGGCGTTTCCGCTCATATGCGCGAGATTGCCGACTTCTTCGGCCACGACAGCGAACCCTTTGCCGTGCTCGCCGGCCCGCGCCGCCTCGACGGAAGCATTGAAAGATAGGAGCTTGGTCTGGAAAACGATATCGTTGATGACTTTGGTTTTGGTGCCGATTTCGGAAATCACTTTAACGATATCCGCAATCTGCTGATTGCTGATTTCGATCTGATTCATGATATCGTTATTGCTGTTCCGGATATCCTCGATGGATCGCACCATCGAGTCGACGGCGCGCTTTCCCTTAAGAACCGTTTCCTGGCTCGCGTTCGAGACCTGCTCGGATCGCTTGGCGTTTTCGGTGTTCTTTTGCACCATCGCGCTCACCTGCTCGATCGCGGAAACCGTCTCCTGCAGAGCGGCCGCGTGCTCGGTCGCGCTCTTGGAAAGCATGTTTCCGGCTTCGGACACGTGCCGGGTGGTTCCGGTCATGCTCTCCGAGTTTTCGGACAAAGTGTCGGCGACTTGTTGCAGCTGTTTGGAGAGGTATTCGGAAAAGAAGTACCCCAGGAGCAAGCATCCTAGAAAG
The DNA here is from genome assembly GCA_031292385.1 of Oligoflexia bacterium. GTDB lineage: Bacteria > Bdellovibrionota > UBA1018 > UBA1018 > UBA1018 > JARLHE01. The sequence goes on along the minus strand of JARLHE010000040.1, from coordinate 8,540 downwards.
CTGATGCCGCCCAGGGTGCCCGCGAGGATGTTGCTTGAAGTCGCGGCGGCTTCGGCGTCCTTCGCCTCGGCGACCCATTGCTCCTGCTCGCCGGGGCCCCACTTATGGGTTTTATCGAGGTTGACCTTAACGGCGCGCTCATATCGGGATACGACCCGGTTCATGCCGTTCCAGCAGACGAGCCCCGCAAGCAGCAGACAGACCGGCACGCTCGCGAACGCCAAAAGCAATTTTACCCGCACACTCAAGACCTTGAACATAGATCCTCCGCGCTACGCCGCGCGCTTGACTTGGGTTACACTCGAAACCGCCTGATGATCGCCCGCGTCCAGGATTTTCCGGATATCCAGGAAAAGCGTCAACTTCTTGCCCTGACGATAGACGTGAGTGATGTAATCGATGTTTTTACCGCTTTGAATCTGAGGCTTTTCGGTGACCTCATCCACGTTCGGGGACAAAACGGAATTGATCGAGTCGACGACCACGCCCAGGCACAGGGGCGCCAGGTCACAGATGATCACCGCGGTCTCGGCGCCGGCTTTCGGCTTGATCCCGAGCTTTTGCCGAAGGTCGATGATCGAAATCACCTGTCCGCGCAAATTCATGATCCCCACGAAATGCGGCGGCGCGAATGGAATCGGCGTGATTTCCGGTACCGCGATCACCTCCCGGACCGAGAGCAGCGGGATCGCGTAATCCTCCTGACCCAGCGTAAAGCTCAAATAGCGGGTGCCGATGGATTGACTTTTTTCGTTCGAGTTGGACTGATTTGCACTGTTCAAGCTGCTGCTCTCCTCTGAGGAATGGCGTTTTTATCGATTGAATTGACTGCCGGTTGCGCGACCGGCCGATATTTCGCGACAAGCTCCGTGAGCTCCAAGATCAGGGCAGGACGCCCGTCGCCCAGGATCGAGCTGCCGCTGAAGCCTTTCAAATTACGATGCTCGTCACCCAGCTTTTTGATGACCACTTGGTATTGTCCCAAGATGTCATCCACCAGGATCGCGAACGGCTCCGCCCCGACCCGCACGACGATCGCGATATAATCGGATACCGATTCCGACGCCTTGGCGCTGCGTTTGCCTAACAACTGATTGAGGCGATAAAGCGGCAGGTTTTCGTTGCGAAGGCAAAGAATCTCGCCGACGCCGGAAATAAAATGAATATCGCTTTCCTGGGGCTTGATCGACTCGTGCATATGCGAAAGCGGCAAAACGTAACGTTCGTTCTCGCAGAGAACCACCATGGCGTCGATGATCGCCAGCGTCAGCGGCAGGCGGATCCTGAAGCAAGTCCCCTTGCCAACCTCGCTTTCAATCTGAATATCGCCCTGAAGCTTCTCGATGTTCGTTTTGACCACATCCATTCCCACCCCGCGCCCGGACACGTCGGTGACTTGGGCCTTGGTCGAGAATCCGGAATGAAAAATCAGCTGATATGCTTCTTTATCCGCAAGCACCGCATCCGGTTTCAGGATCTTCTTTTCAACCGCCTTCGCCTTCAACTTCTGGGGATCCAAACCGCCGCCATCGTCTCTTACTTCTATAATCAAGCTTCCGCTGTGATGATACGCATTCAGGGAGATATTGCCTTGCTCCGGCTTTCCCTTGGCCACGCGGGCTTCGGGCGCTTCCACGCCGTGGTCGACCGCGTTTCGGATCAAGTGCACGAGCGGATCGCCCAGATGCTCCAAAATCGTTTTATCGAGCTCGGTTTCCTCGCCTTGCAAATTCAGCTGTATTTTCTTGCCCAAGGCGCCGGAGGTGTCGCGCACGATTCGCTGCATTTTCATGAAGGTCTGCTTCAGCGGCACCATGCGCAGGCTCATGGAAATGTCCTGGACTTCCTTGGTCACTTTGCCGAGCTGGTGAACCGTTTTTCTCACCAAGCCCGTGTTGCTGGACTGGATCTGCTCGCGAAGAACCGTTTCCAAAATCACCATTTCACCGACAAAATTGATGAGCTTTTCCAGGCGTCCCAAGCTGACCCGAATGCTTTCGTCAGCGGGAGCTTGCGCTTGCGGAGCGGAAGGAACGAGCTCTATGACCGGCGCTACAGCGGCAGGCTCCACAGGCGCGACGACGGCGGCCACCGGCTCCGCGACGGCTTCGACAGCTTCGACGGCCGGAACTTCAGGCTCCGGAAGGGTTTCGACAACCGAAACCGGCGCTTCTTCGGGTTGCGCCGCGACGACGGGCTCGGCTGGAGCCGGGGGCGCCACGGATTGAGGCGAAGCTTCCGCCGTCTGTCCCGCGATCTGGCGGCGAATTTCTTCCAAAAGATGCGTACCATCGACTTGAGCGTTGAAATCCGCCTTCAGCGCCGAAATCATTTTCAAAATATGGTCATTGCACTGCAGAAGCAGACTGACTGACTCGGCGTGGGTTTTGATGTCGCCGTTTTTCAATTTGAGAAGATAAGACTCGAGCTCGTGGGTGAACGCGCCCAATTCGTTGAATCCAACCGCTTTGGCGCTGCCTTTCAGGTTATGAGCCAGGCGAAAGAGCTTTTCCAAAATCACCGGGTCATGCGGTGAAGACTCGAGAGCGAGAAAACATTGCTCGGTATCCACCATCAACTGAGCCGCTTCTTCGAGAAAGCCTGCTTTTAACTCCGCTTCAAAATCATCCATTTTGTTTCACCGATCCAAAACCATGGGTTTCCTGCGTAAAACTCATCGGAATTCATAATAATTTCTATAGCCCGCGATTTTTAAACCGGAAGTAGTTAAAAAGCGGTAGAAAACCGAAGCGACAACAAACTGACGCCACCAAAAAAAGGAGGGGGAGGCACGGATCAGGATGCCCCGTCAGCGGGTATATCCGTTGACATATCCGGCGAGGCCGGCGACTGCGCGGCCGGACTGTCCTTGCCGCAGGCATTTTTCTCCTGCTTCGGGTCGGGCTTGCAAACCTTGGCCGCGAACTCCGCCCCGATCCGGTGTTGCTCGGCCGTCCAGGCGAAATCGGTCATGATACTCCGAAATTTAGCGAAAGCTTTCTTGAAACGATCCTTGCTCCAACCTGCCGGACGGCCCAACTCCACGCCCGTGAGCGCGTCGATCTTGGCGACCGGGCTAGTGGGAATGTCCGTGTAAAGCTGGCCCAACTGCGAACCGAAATCGCGACTGAGCGTCCACTGGCGCATCAACTGCAAAGCGTCGCGTTGTACCTGCTCGTTCTCCGAATCCGCTCCCAGCGGCGGCTCCGGCTCCGGCTCCGGAACCGTTGCGGAGCACGCAAGGGGCTTGCCGAAATCGACGATCTCGCGCAAAGAGTCGAGCCATCCGTGAGCTGTCTTTTCCGGGGTCGCGGCCGGATCCTGCTGCGCGAGGTTGGATAGCCAGAGCACGCGATAATACCAACCCGCCAGCTCCGAGACTTCCGTCACGAGGGCCGGATTATGCCCGCGCTGAATCAGCTCGCAGGCCACGAAGGCGCTCCCGTAAATATGGTAATACTTCGCCGGCAGGCACTGCGCCGGATCGGTAGAATCGCAAGCAGCCGCGGCCTTTCGGCGCAAAATTCTCTTTTTGAGCGAAGGAGAGATATCGATGTTTTTTCCCAAGCTTTGAGGAAGGTAGAAGTCGGCATCGGCCGAGGCCGGGCCGTCCTGAGCGTTACCGCTCGGACAAGCTTGATTGATGCTTTGAAGGGTATCGTCAGTCCCGCAAACTCCGATAAACCCGATCGCCCGGTTCGGATCGCCTTGCGCGTCTTTTAGCGCGAGCTTCCAAAGCCAGCCGGGCTGCAGCTTCGCGTGATCCGAGTCACCTGCCGTCTGAAACAACGAAGGCAGTTCCAAATTAGGCGCGCTCGAAGAACCCGCATTCGCCCAGGGCTTCGAACCCGACTCCCGCAGGTATGAATCCACGTCCGTGTAAAACGATTTGACCTGGGACGCGAAAACCGGATCTTTCAATTTGTCGTTGATGAACTGGTCCAACCCCGCGTTACCGAGCTGCGCGTTTTCGGCGAACGCCGAGTACGCTCCCGGTCGCACGATCGCCAAAAAATCCTTGGCCAGGCATCCGAGGCGATCTCCACCGGGTACTCGCTTCAGAAAGGAGCTGAATTGCGCCACCTCCTGAGTGGGATCGCCAATGGCCCCGTCGGCCAAGGCCGCCGTCCCGCCATTCAAACCACAAAATGCGGCCCAAAATACTGCCAGAATCATCGTTGTGAACATCATGCGAAGGCCCATATTCGACGTTTCGGCTCATACCGACGAAATCAAGAGCGCAGACTGTTGCCAAAGCCTTGACGCTCTTTCATGAAGACGGGCGGGCATTCCAAAGGTATGATCCTGAATTAAAAGGAGATCCTGATGAAACTCTTGTCCAAACGCATAATCCTGTTTTCTGCCCTACTGTCCGCAACCTTCGCCTCAAGCCCGGCCATCCAATCTGCCAATGCCCAAGAAAAAGCAGCCAAGGCCCCGGTCGTGGTGATCACTACCAACATGGGCAAAATCGAAGTGGCGCTGGACCCGAAGGCCGCCCCGATTTCGACCGAGAATTTTCTCCAATACGTCAAAGACAAGCACTATGACGGCACGGTCTTTCATCGCGTCATCAAGGATTTCATGATCCAAGGCGGCGGACTGAACAAAAGCCTCGACCCGAAAGGCGGCGACCGCCCTCCGATCAAAAACGAAGCGACCAATGGCCTGAAAAACACGACGGGCACGATCGCCATGGCGAGAACCTCGGTGGTGGATAGCGCGACCGATCAGTTTTTCATCAACGTGAAAGACAATTCCTTCCTCGATCATCGCGACGACAGCCCGCAAGGCTTCGGTTACGCCGTTTTCGGACACGTCACCAAAGGTTTGGACGTCGTCACTAAAATCGAGAACTCCCCGACCGAACAACGAGGCCCGAACGAAGCGGTGCCTGTGAAGACGGTGGAAATCAAATCCATCCGCCTGAAAAAGTAGCCTAGCTACCCTTCACCGGCGATCCGGCATGGTGAAACTGGGTAAATACCGCGAATCCGAAGCCGGAGTGGCTTCCAGAGTTGCTGCCAGAGCTACTGGAAGAAACTGCTCCCGCTTCGGGGGAAGCGGAAGAAGAAGGAACCGGCGAAGCCGTCTTCGACTCCGAAGCCAGCGCGCGAGGCGCGATCACCCGGCTGCGAAAGGCCGGCTCATCATACAATCTCAGATACCAGTAGTAGTTCCGGGCGATCGAGGCGACGTATTCGCGCGTCTCCTGAAACGGCATCAGATCGAGAAATAAAAGCCGGTTGTCCGTCGGATATCTCGCCGTCCATTCATCCACCCGATCCTTGCCGGCATTGTAGGCCGCGAGCGCCAATTCGACATCGCCGTCATAGAGATGAAGAAGCGTCGAGAACACTTTCACGCCCAAGCGGACGTTCGTGCCGGGATCCAGGAGCTGGCGCCGGGAGACGTGATGGTCCAGGCGGCGCGCGGTCGAAGGCATGACCTGCATCAATCCCAAAGCCCCGACCCCGCTTCGGGCGTTTTCGTTGAAAGCGCTTTCCTGCCGAATCAGCGAGATCAAAAGATACGGATCGACCGTCGCCTCATAGGTCCTGATCAGCTCGAAACGGCGCAACGGGTAGAGCATCGCCAAAGTGGGCGGAGAAATCAGCGAGGGATTGTCATGAAAAAGCGACGCGATCCACTTGAACTTCCGCAAGACCTCGCCCGAGCGCATCAGAATCGTCGTCGCGTAGAGCTGCACCGGGTTTTCGGCTTGCTTCAATTCGTCCGAAAAACGATCCAAGATATCGATCGAGGCCTGCGCCTCTCCCCTTTCCTGCATCAGTTCGGCCATAATGAGCGCCGTATTCGCGTCCGGCACGGTACTCGACCGAAACGACACCACCGGGTCGAGCGCGTTCAGAATCCGGCTCTCGGCTTGGGAAGGATTATCTCCCGTGAAGAGCGCATGCAGGCTCAGCGGATATTCGCGCAGGAGACGGCTCTCCATCTCCGCGGCCTGGTCGTCGTCTTTCATCTGCTTGAGCGCGTAATAGCGCCAGTAAATCGCGCGCTGGCGAAAATCAGCCGCTTCGGGACTTTCGGAAACCGCTTTCAAGATCCGATTGGCTTCGGACCAGTTTTGCTCCCAAGAAAAAATCATGCCTAGCCGATAGCCCGCGCGCATCGCCGAAAGATCATCGCCGCATTCGATCGAACGGGAAAAAAGACGAACCGCCAGCTCTTTGCTCTTGGGATCCGGAAAATCGCGCTCGGCGCGCAACCCGAGCGCCGTCAGAAGACCTGTCGACGGGCAGTCCTCCTCGTCAAGCGCCTCATCCATCGCGGGCTGAACGGAGCGATTCTTCGACATCTTTTTCAACGCCTGCAAAATCGCGGATTCCGGATAAGAGCTCAGATCCTCGATGTCCGGATCCGCGCTGGCCAGGTTTTTCATGATCTTTCGGATCACCGCCCGGGAAAAATGCTCGTGATGGCGCGAAACGTGATGATGAGGGCTCTCCAGATCCGAATCCAAAATGAGGCGGCAAAACGGATTTCCCTTCTCGCTCTCGCACTGGGACTGCATGGCCTCACGACGGGGAGAGCTGTAATGCAGATGCTTGAACTCAAGGTATTCGTCGGCTTCTTTGGCCAGTTTTGCGCGAAGCTGGGGATCATCGAATTTCTGGCCGCTCATGTGCTCGCGCAACACCGAAGAAAGCGTCGCCATCCCCGGCCCCATCAAGGTCTGTGGCGGAATAGCGGCGGTCAGGGTTTTGGAAGGCTCCATCAAGCGCTCACTGGGAGCGCTGCCGAAAGCCCATACCGGAGCGGAAGTGAAGCTAGAGATGCCGGCGAAAAGACATGCCGCAAAAACGATCTTTGTTGAAGTATTTCGCATGCCTACTCATGATGACACAACCCGGTGGCTCTGTCTGACAAAAAAACGGGCTATGACGACACTGCCCGGTTTTGTGCAGGCGCTAAAACATGCTAAAGCTAATACCAGTATGATTCTCATCACCGGAGCAACCAGCGGAATCGGCGAAGCCACCGCTCGACGATTTGCAGCCATGGGACAAAGTCTCATTCTGATTGGCAGGCGCGAAGATCGGCTCGATGCCCTGCACGCCGAGCTTTCGAAGACCCAAGGCGTCAAAGTCCACCCATTCTCGCTCGATGTCAGCCAAACCGCGTCCGTTCAGAATTGGGCCAAAGAACACGGCGCGCTTTTGAAGCAGGTCAAAATTCTCGTCAATAGCGCGGGACTTGCACTGGGATTTAAACCGGTTCAAGACTATGAGGCTAAAGAGTGGGACACGATGCTGGACATCAACGTCAAAGGGCTGCTGGCCATGACTCGAGAGCTCATTCCTTATTTCAAAGAGAATCGGGACGGCCACATCGTCAATTTAGGATCCACGGCCGGGCACTATGCCTACCCGAATGGGAATATCTACTGCGCGAGCAAAGCCGCGGTACGAATGCTCACCGAATGCATGCGGCTTGACCTGAACGGCACCGGAATCCGCGTTACCGAGATCAGCCCCGGCATGGTCGAAACCGAGTTCAGCAAGGTTCGCTTCTCCGGAGACACGAAAAAGGCCGATTCCGTATATGCGGGTATGACGCCACTCACCGCCGACGACATCGCCGAAACCATTGTTTGGTGCACGAGCCGTCCTCGTCACGTGAATGTCCAAGAACTCATTATTTACCCGACCGACCAAGCCTCCCCCACTTTGGTCAAACGGCACTAGGAGTCATCATGAAAAATAGGCCTGACGAAATCCTGGAATATTGGTTCGGCGCCGACCCGAAGGAGCAAACCTGGAACTCCAAACTCTATTTCAAAGCGCGCATCCCGCTTTGGTTTGACGCCAATCCCGCGGTCGATGCCGAGATCCGCGAACGTTTCGGCGCCGATGTCGAGCAAGCGGCCCGCGGCAACCTCGAACATTGGCGGGAAGATCCCCGCGGCGCTTTGGCGCTGACGCTTTTGCTGGATCAGTTCTCGATGAACATCCATCGCGGCGCCGCGCGCAGCTTCCTCCAATCGACGATGGCCGTTCCGATCGCCCGCGAAGCCATCGAGCGCGGATTCGACCAGAAAGTCGGCCACGCCGAACGGGTGTTTTTCTATTTGCCGTTCGAACATGCCGAAGAGCTGGGGCTCCAGGAGAAATCCATGGAGCTGTTCAACCGCCTTTTACAGGACGTTCCGCCGCAGCTTCGCGAAACGTTCGACATCTTCCTGGACTATGCCATTCGCCATCACGATGTCATCCGCCAGTTCGGAAGATTTCCGGAGCGAAACGCGGTTTTCGGGCGAGTCCCCACGCCCGCCGAATCGCGCTTTTTAGAGCAGGGCGGATCGCCGTTCTAACGACCGAATTTGCCGCTTTTAAACTGGTCCCATAGCGTGCTCCTCTTGGAAGTCTCTCGCCGACCTTTGGCTTAAGAATTGGACAGTTGGCGGCCCTATGAAACGCCAATGCCCAGATTCTGAGTGCTCTGCCAAAAACAGTGATCCGAAAAAGAGATCCTTCGTCCGAAAAGGGCGCTATTTCCGTCGCTCCGACGGTCAG
>JARLHE010000039.1 GCA_031292385.1 Oligoflexia bacterium | reverse complement strand
GTTTTTTAAAAAATTCACGACTCGCGCGGGCGTGGACGTGAATTTTTTAAAAAACCAAAAACAAAGGAGATAAAAACCATGCTCAAGAATTTCAGAACATTCGATCTCGCCGTGCAGCTTTACCGAGGCTGTGAACAAGTCCAAGCCAAATCGCATCTCAAAGATCAGTTGCTCAGAGCCAGTCTCAGTATCGTGCTCAACACATCAGAAGGCTCAGCAAAACCCACCGCTAAAGATCGACGGCGCTTTTACGGTATTGCACTGGGTAGTTGCCGGGAAGTTCAAGCGCTTCTCATGCTCTTAAAGCAGGATGCCCTGTTTCAGCTATCCGACCAGGTAGGCGGCTGCCTGTACAAACTCACTCACAGCAGCTAATTCACCCAGAACCCGAGCCGGCTCCCGAAACGGAGCCGGTTTCCCGCTCCCCGCTGACCGGCCCCGTTTACTTCATATAAATAAACGCCTGCCACCGCCCGACCTGGCATAAATGCCGATCGAGCTTCCACGCTCGATTATCCAAGAGATGATACAGATAATACTCTTTCCAGGTCATCCAAACCGACGGGATTTCCGGATGCTCATCCATGGGCGATTCGATCCAGCGCTCCGGCCAGTTCAGCATTTCGGTGATCACGACCGCATCGACTTCGTCGCCATGATGAAGGGCGAGCTGGGTGCGGGATTGAAAATCATTGGTTCGTGTCAGGTCCCAGTTAGGGTGACGCCGCGAGAGCTCGACCGTGACATCGGGAAAAGTCGGATCCCAAACCTGAAAAACTGGGGAGCTCGAGCCGGGCTTCGGATGCGCGGTATTCCAAGCTTCTTTGAACGTGAGCTGGCGATCGATGCAATCCACGAAATCGTGATACGCTTTCCAGTTCCAGGTTCGCGTATTGCTGAGCTCGGATGCCTGAAGCCAATTGACGCCCAGAAAAAGGAGCCCGCAGGCCGCGGTGCCGGCGCAAAGGCCCCAATTCAGCGCCCGTTCCCGGGCATTTTTGCGCAAATACAAATCGAGCATCAAAACGCCGGCAAAGCACCAAATGGCTTCGTGCAGATAGTAGGTGAACCAGACTTCCGGCTTATTGTGCCAAAGCCAGAGCGACGAGGCGACCCAGGCGCTGGCGGGCGCGAGCTGGACCTGCGGGAGCTTCGGATCCGGCTGGGGCAGGAAAAAGAAAGCGTAGATCACGTACGCCACGCCGAGTCCCGCTAGGAAAACGAGAAGCCAAAGCCAATACGACGCGTAGATTAGATCCGCGGGCCAGGCGATGGGGCTTCCCAGGCTTTGAAACATCCCCTGCAGGGCCGAGTTCACCGATGAGAGCCAGCCATTCGGAACCGCTAGGCGCTCCCACTGAACGCCCATTTGATAGACGAAGAGCTTGAAATGCCAAAGCACGGTCAAAGCCCACGGCACCAGAAAAAGGGAGGTGTGAGCCGCGACCGAGATCAGCCGTTTGGGCCGGAAAGCGTAGGCCGCTAAAACCGGAAAGACGAGGTGAACCGCATTGAAATGCGCGTAGGCGGCGAGCGCGAGCAGAATCGCGATTTTGTCTCGGTACCAATGAGGCCAATCGGTGTCGGGCGCCGCGTTTGGGGGACGAGGAAGGCAGAGCTCCAGGACCAAAATCATCCCGCAGAGCCCGATCAGGGATTCGGGCCGAAGCAAAACCGACGCCCAGCGAAGCGTCGGGTCCATCGCGAAAGCCAGGATTACCGACAGCGTGAAAAGCCAGGGAAGCTGCGCGCGACGCAGCATCCAGGCCAGCACCGAGCCGCTTGCCGCCCAAAAGCCCAGAGGCAGGATTTTCAGCGCCCAGATTCCGTCAATCCCGATCAGGCGCGCGAAACCGATCAGAAGAGGGTAGAGCGGCATCGTATTGAAGTTCCAGATGCGATAAGTCGGCTCAAACGGCGCTTGCGGGAGCATGACCCAGCGCGGAGGCCACTTAAAAAGTTCGCGCGCGACGAAGTAAAATGCCGAATCATCGGGCCAGGGCACCGGCACGAACGAGAGCGCCGAAAGCCAGACCCAAAGCGCGGCGAAAATCGGGATGGCGACGAGCAGGTAATTCGCGAGCCGGCGCAAAAGTTCGGGCTTCATGAAAAGATTCATAACAAAGTTTGATCCATAAATCTCGATTGCGGTTGAGCGCTGTTTCTGGCCTTGTTAGGAGGATACTATGAGTCAAAAATCTTCGCATTATACGATCGCCGTCCTCGGAAATTGGCACCTATCCTTTTGTACCGGGGCCTGTCTGGCCAGCCTCGGTCATCGCGTGCTTTTCGTGAACCATGACGCCGCAAGCGCATGGAAAGAATTTCCGGTGCCGCCGGTTCGCGAACCCGGCCTGCCCGAGATGATCGCCGATGCCCGCGCGAAGGGATTGCTCGATTTCGCGAATGGCTTCGGCTCCGATTGGACCGCCGACGCGGTTTGGATGGCGATCGATACGCCAGTCAATGAGCGTGACGAGGCCGATACTTCGCCCCTGCTTGAAGCCGCGGAGGCGCTCAAAGCGAATCGCAACACGACCGGGCCATTGATTGTCAGCAGTCAAATTCCGATGGGCTTTTCGGCGGAACTGCAACGCCGCACGGGCCTTCAGGTGGCCTACGTTCCGGAAAACCTGCGGCTTGGCAAAGGCATTGAGACTTTTCTCACCGCCGATCGCACCGTCGTCGGCTCCGACCTGCCGGAAACGGGAGAGGCCGTACATCGGCTGCTTTCGGGATTTAAGACCGAGTTTTTCTTTTGCGATCTCGTCACCTCCGAGATGGTCAAGCACGCGACCAACGCGTTTTTGGCGACGTCCATCAGTTTCGCCAATGAGCTGGCTCGCATCGGCGAGCAAATGGGCGTCGATAACATGAAAGTCGCCCAGGCCCTCAAACTCGATAAGCGCATCGGCAAGGCCGCCTACGTCGCGCCGGGGCTTGGATTCGCCGGCGGCACTTTGCCGCGTGATTTGCGCGTTCTTCAGAAATTCGGAGAGACACTGCACGTGCCCACGCCGCTCGTGAACTCGGTTTTGCAGGTAAATGAAAGCACCGCGAGCGCGCTTGAGCAGGTGCTTTCGCAAGCCGTTGCCAAAAGTTCGGGCAAGGGACGTGTCCTGATCCTCGGTTATACCTACAAGGCCGAAACCGATACCTTGCGCCGCTCCTCATCGCTCGAGCTTGCGGCCGCTCTTACGGCCAAGGGCATGGAAGTTCAGGGCTACGATCCGGATATGAATTCGAAAGATTTGACGCCTCTTCGCGGTGTAATCCGTCACCGCGCTTACTGGCGCGATATCGATGGCCCGCTCGACGTTTGCGTGGTGATGACACCTCGCCCGGCGTTCGCGGATCTCGATTGGAAGTCGCTTACCGGCAAGCCGCTCGTTTTCGATACGCGCGCGATCGTGCCGGCGGAAAAAGTTCTAGGCGCGGGCTTGAGCTATAAAGCGCTCTGGCAACCGGTGCGAGTTCGAGCTCGAGGCGGTCAATGAAATTACAAAATCAAATTATTCTCATCACTGGCGGCGGGCGCGGCATCGGCAAAACGATCGGGCTTGCGTGTGCCCGCGAAGGAGCGAAGGTCGTTCTCGCCGCGCGCTCCAAAGCTCAAGTCGAGCAGGCCGCGGCCGATATTTCGAAAGAAACCGGCGCTCGCGTGCTCGGTCTGGCTTGCGATGTTTCAAACGGGGCGCAAATCGAGGCGCTTTTCTCGCGCATCGAGAACGAGCTCGGCACGGTGACGGGCCTCGTTTGCGCGGCCGGAATTTACGGCCCGATCGGCCCGTTCGAGACCAATTCGATCGAAGAATGGGTTCACGCGGTCGATGTGAATCTCTTGGGCACCGCGCGCACGGTTCATCGCGCGATTTCCGGCATGAAAGCGCGAAAGGGCGGCCATATCGTTCTTTTTTCCGGCGGCGGGGTCGCGGCTTTTCCTAATTTCAGCTCGTACGTCACCGGTAAGGGCGGCATCTGGCGCTTCACGGAAACGCTGGGCGCCGAGCTTGCGCCCCATGGAATTAACGTCAATTGCATCGCGCCGGGCGCGGTGAATACCCAGTTTCTCGAAGAGCTACTTGCCGCCGGGCCCGAGCGCGTCGGCAAGGATTTTTACGAAAAATCGCTTCGCCAAAAAGAAGAAGGGGGCGCGTCTCCAGAGAAAGCAGCGGCTCTCGCCGTTTATCTTCTCTCGGATGAGTCGACGGGGCTTTATGGCAAAAATCTCAGCGCCCTTTGGGATGATTATCGAAACATTCGGGACAAGGCGGCCACGAGCCGCTCCGATCTCTACACCATGCGACGAGTGGTGACTCCGGAAGGCGGGACGCGCGTATGAAAGCATTAGTGACCGGGGCGGCGGGATTCATCGGCAGTAGCCTTGTGGATCGGCTTTTGGCCGAAGGATATACCGTTGCGGGGGTTGATAATTTCTCGACCGGACGGCGTGAGTTTTTGAAGGGGGCCTTGGAGAACCCGAAGTTTCGTCTTCATGAGCGGGATTTGTTCGACGAGAAGTCCTTGCGCGATGTTTTGACTTCCGATTTCACCCACGTTTTTCACCTCGCCGCGAACGCCGATGTTCGGGATGGCTTGAAGCATCCCCGAAAAGATCTCGAGCAAAACACGATCGTCACCTGGAACGTGCTCGAAGCCATGCGCCACGCGGGCGTTAAAAACATCGGCTTCAGCTCGACGGGCAGTGTTTATGGCGAGGCGCCTAAGATCCCGACTCCCGAGGATTGCCCCTTTCCGGTGCAGACGTCGCTTTACGGCGCTTCGAAGCTCGCGGGCGAGGGCTTGATCTCGGCCTATGCCGAAGGCTACGGGTTTCAGGCTCGGATTTTCCGTTTCGTCTCGATCTTGGGCGAGCGCTACACGCACGGCCATGTTTTCGATTTCTTTCAGCAGTTGCGCAAAGACTCGAGCACGCTTCGAGTGCTCGGCAACGGTAAGCAGCGGAAGTCCTATCTCTATATCCAAGATTGCATTGATGCGATTCTAGCGACGACCCGGCACACCACTGGCAAGCCGGTCGAAATTTACAATTTAGGGACGGATGAATACGTCGAGGTGAACGAGTCGATCGACGTCATCTGCGATGAGTTGAAGGTTAAGCCCACGCTCGAATACTCGGGCGGGGATCGCGGCTGGGTGGGCGATAATCCGTTTATTTTCCTGGATTGCACCAAGCTGCGCGCGATCGGCTGGAAGCCGAAAAAGACCATTCGCGAAGCGGTTCGTCTGACGGTTCAATATCTCGAGGGAAAATCATGATTATCACGCGTACCCCTCTTCGAATCAGCATTGGCGGCGGCGGAACGGATTTGCCGTCGTATTATCAGCGTTTCGGCGGGTTTTTGATTTCGGGCGCGATCAACCGTTACATCTATATCGCGCTTCACCGCACTTTCGTGAACAATTACATCATCAAGTACTCGCAGATGGAGACGGTCGAAAACCTCGCCGACATCAAGCATCCCATCGTTCGCGAAGCGTTTCGCTTACACGACGTGAAGCCTTATATCGAAATGGCCAGCATGGCCGATATTCCGGCCGGCACGGGTTTGGGTTCGTCCGGCGCGTTCAATGTCGGGCTTTTGCGGGCGATTTATGCGCTGAAGCGCGAGCACATCACGACCCAGGCTCTGGCCGAGGAAGCCTGCCACATCGAGCTCGACTTGCTGAAGGAGCCGATCGGCAAGCAGGATCAGTATATCGCCGCGTTCGGCGGGCTGACTTGCATGGAGTTCCAAAAGGACGGCACGGTGAATGTGAGTCCGCTTCGGATCACGACCGACACGTTGAACGATCTCGAGGATAATCTCCTCATGTTCTTCACGAATTATTCGCGCAGCGCGAGCAATGTGCTGAAGGATCAGAAAACCCGCAGCGAAAAAGACGATAAGGCCATGCTCGATAACCTGCATTTCGTGAAGGATCTCGGTTATTCGATCAAGAAGGCGCTCGAAGCGGGTGATACGCACGAGTTCGCCCGTCTCATGCACCAGCATTGGTTGCACAAGAAGGAGCGCTCGCAAGGCATCTCAAACGAGCAAATCAATCGTTGGTATGACATCGGTTACGGGAGCGGCGCTTTGGGCGGCAAGTTGATCGGCGCCGGCGGCGGCGGTTTCTTGATGTTCTACGCTCACGATCGCGCGGCGCTTCGCCGGGCGATGGCCAAAGAAGGCCTGATTGAGGTTCGTTTCGCCTTCGATCACGAAGGCTCCATGGTAGTGAATCGAGATTAAAATGGCTGAACTACGAGTCGGTATTGTTGGCGCAGGTTTGATCGGCGGCAAGCGCGCCGCGGCCCTCAAGGGCGGAAAACTGGTGGCGGTGGCCGATCTTTCCGTCGAGCGGGCCAAGAAATTGGCCGATGCTCATGGCGCGGAGGTGTCCGCGAATTGGGAAACGCTGGTGGCTCGCAAGGATATCGACGCGGTGATCGTCGCGACGTCCAATAACGCCATTCCGCCTTGCGCGGTGGCGGCGTTGCGTGCCGGAAAGCATGTGCTGGTCGAAAAACCCGCCGGTCGCCATCCCGAAGATGTTCGCGCCCAAGTGCTTGCGGCTCAAGAGTCGGGCCGCACGCTTTGCGTGGGTTTTAATCATCGCTTTCACCCTGCGTTTCAAAAGGCGAAGCGCCTGATCGAGTCGGGCCAGTTTGGTCCGCTCATGTACATCCGTGCGCGCTACGGGCACGGAGGGCGCATTGGCTATGATAAAGAGTGGCGTGCCGATCCGGCAGTCGCTGGCGGCGGCGAGCTTCTCGATCAAGGCGTGCATCTCATCGATCTCTGTCGCTTCACTGGCGGCGAGTTTGATCTCTCCTGGGGAGATTCAGGCACCTATTTCTGGAACATGCCGGTTGAAGACAATGGCTTCATGTATTTGAAGTCGCCCGATCGCAAGCGCTCGGCTTTTCTCCACGCGAGCTGCACCGAGTGGAAGAATCTTTTTGATTTCGAAATTTTTCTTCGCGACGCCAAAATCGAAATCTGGGGCTTGGGCCGAAGCTACGGCACCGAAGAGCTTCGCGTTTACAAAATGAAGCCCGAAATGGGCCCGCCCGATATCGAAACCGAAGCGTTTCCCGGCGAAGACCATTCCTGGCAGCTCGAGTTTGACGCATTCCTGGCCGAGATCGCCGGCCGCCGCACCGATATCGGCAAAATCGAAGACGCCCTCAAGGCGGTCGAGATCGTTCACGGCGTCTATCGCCTGAGTGGCGCTTCCTGGGCGCGAAGCTAGGGTGCGGTGTCGGGTTCTTGCCCGACATTCGGGAGCTGGATCTCTAAGACCTTTTCCAGGCGCTCGCGCGTACTTGCCCGGGGCAGAAAAAGTCCACGCTCGATATCGCTCAAATGGGATCGATAGATCCCCACTTGCTTGGCCAGTTGAGCCTGCGAGAGTCCATATTTCAGCCTGGCCATTCGAACTTTGAACCCGATCGCCCCGCGAAGCGAGTGCATCGACTGCGACTGAAAAAGACGCACTGGCCGAAGCATTCCGTTTTCGTGATAGGTCATTCCCACTTCCTCAAAATGCCGGAGCCACGGCTTGATTTGATTGAGAAAACCGCGAACCAGCGCCCGGCGCTCGCGCTTACCGAGAGTTGAAAGGAGCTTGATCTCAAGATCCATCTCCGGGCCCTCGAGCTCAACGGTGGTCAACTCATAATGTCTGTATCGTTGAATACGCATGGGCATTGGGAGAGCAAAGGACGGGCCGGGCTGTCGTGTAGGTTTCCGACAATCGCGAGGTACCGGGACAACACCATCCTCCGCGCGTCTGTGGCGTGTGTCGGGATTGTTTCCGACAATCGTGAGTTACCTGGGCAATACCATCTAAGGCGGCATCTTAAACCCCGACATGCGCAGGGGGGAGTTCTTCCGCTCGCTCTCGGATGTCAGGTCCAAACCCGACGCGCGCAGGGGTGAGTGGTTCCGCTTGCTCTCGAATGTCGGATCGCAACCCGACACGCCCAGGGTGGAGTTGGTCCTCCCGCTCCCGAATGTCGGACCAAAACCCGACTAGCGTCGGGGCCGCGCGGTCAAAAGCAAGCTCGTGCCCAGGGGCGGGCTCATGATCTTCTCCCAGGAGAAGACGGAGCGAATGATCGCGCCCAACGCCGACTTCTGGTTGCCGGCGGCCTTGACCGGGTAGGGGCGGCGCAAAATCCGACTGATGAGCAGCGCCACCGGGATCAAAAAAAGCCCATAGTAGCGAAGGCGCGAGATTTCAAAGCCCCCAGAGATGAGCGCACGCAAAGACGAGGCGGTATAGCGCCGAAAATGCCCGAGCACCTCGTCGTGGTAACCGAATAAAGCGGGTAGGGCAGGGACCGTAATGACCAGTGTTCCCTCCTCTGACAGAAGCTCTTTGAGCTGCTGCACGGCTGCCTGGTCGTCTTCGATATGCTCGATCACATCCGTTGCGGCGACGATGTCGTATTTTTTGCCGGGATGAAAATCTTCCAGCTTCGCGACGGCCGTTTCCATCGGAACTTGGAAGCGTTGAGCCGTCTTTCGGGTCAATTCGACATATTCTTCGCTGATATCGATTGCGGTGACTTTGGCGCCCTTACCGGCCATGAGTGCCGCCAGCTCGCCGCTGCCCGAGCCCACGACCAAGGCCGATCGACCCGCGATATTCCCGAGCCAATCGAGCAGGATTTCGTACTTCGCCGTCGCATAGGGGTCGACCTGGCGGAGCAAAAAATCATTCCATTGATTCGTGAGCGCGGTATTTGTTTCCGACATTTCGGGCCTTCCCTTATATATAGCTTAAAGGGGTCATATCACGGATGGAACTCTCAGTCGTCGTCCCGGTCTACAAAGAAGAAAAAAACATCCCCGAGTTCCTGCGGCGGATACTCCCGATCATCGAGAAGATCACGCGGGACTACGAGATCATTTTCGCGATGGACCCTTCGCCTGATCGGACCGAGGCCGTCGTCGTCGAAAGCCATCGCACCAACCCCCGAATCAAGCTGCTGAAATTTTCGCGCCGCGTGGGCCAACCCAAAGCCACGCTCGCCGGCCTCGAATTTTCCACCGGAAAAGCCGTGGTCGTCATCGACGTCGATTTGCAGGACCCGCCCGAGCTCATCATCGAGATGATGCAGAAATTCCGTGAAGGCTACGACGTCGTCTACGCCCAGCGCCGAAGCCGCGAGGGCGAAACCCTCATCAAGCGCTTCGTCTCGTGGGCCGGCTATAAGCTCATCAATCGCATCGCCGAGGTCAATATCCCGCCTAACACCGGTGATTTTCGCCTCATGAGCCGACGCGTAGTCGTCGAAGTCGTCAGTCTCAAAGAAACCCACGGCTTCTTGCGCGGCATGGTCGCCGTCGTCGGCTTCAAGCAGACGTCCATCCTTTTTGACCGCACCGCCCGCTTCGCCGGACAGGGCAATTACAACCGCTTTTTAGGTTCGCTTCGCATCGGCATGAACGGCGTCGTTTGTTTTTCGAACTACCTTTTGAGCTTGAGCTCCATGATGGGCTTTGTGATCGCCTTGATCTCGTTTTTGCTCGGCGTCGTTTACATCGGAATGAAACTCGCCGGCTGGCCGTTTCCGATGGGTAATCCCACCATCGTGATTCTCATCTTATTCATGGGCGGCGTGCAGCTCCTGAGCGTCGGGATCCTGGGTGAGTACATCGGCCGCATCTATGATGAGGTGAAGGGCCGTCCCCGTTATATTTTGGATGAAGCGATCGGATTCGATCGCCGCGCGCGAGAAGAAGATTGAAAAAAGCCCAATGCCTGATCTTAGCGGGTGGCTTGGCCACCCGAATGCGGCCGATCACGGAGAGAATTCCGAAGGCGCTCATCCCCATTCGCGACGAAAAGCCCTTCGTCGATTACCAGCTCGATTGGCTCGCCCGTCATGGGGTTAGCGACGTGGTTTTCTCGATCGGCTATAAGGGCCAGATGATCCAGGATCATGTGGGCGATGGTGCGCGCTTTGGCCTGCGCGTGCGCTACGTCGATGAGGGCACCGACCTTCGCGGCACCGCGGGCGCCCTTCGCCTGGCTTTCGAGGCCGGCGTGCTCGCCCCCGAGTTTCTGGTGACCTACGGAGATTCCTTCCTGCCCGTCGATTTTGGCGCCGTTTATGAGGCGTTTCAAAAATCAGGGCTGCCCGCCCTCATGACCGTCTTTAAGAATGCCGAGCAGTTTGACGCAAGCAACGTCTGCTACGAGAGCGGCCGAGTCACCTTGTACGACAAATTCCTGAAGGACAAGCCAGCGACGATGCAATACATCGACTATGGGCTTTCCGCCTTCCGCCGGGAGGTGGTCGCGCAAGAGGTTCAGCCGGGAGCAAAGGCCGACTTGGCCGATCTTTTTCATCGGTTGAGCGTGCAGGGGAGACTTGCGGGCTTTGAAGTGACGGAGCGGTTTTACGAAATCGGCTCGCCCTCGGGACTAGCTGATTTTCGGCAATTGACTTGGGTATAGCCCTGTGGTGATTTCACTGCATGACCTTCCCCAAGCTTAAAGTCCATGTCTACGCCGACGGTGCCAACAAAGACGCGATGATCAAGCGCTATCGCGAAGGGTTCGTGAAGGGCTTCACGACCAACCCGACGCTCATGGCCAAAGCCGGCGTGACCGATTACGCCGCTTTCGCGAAAACGATTCTGGGCGAGATCAAGGATCTGCCGATTTCCTTCGAGGTTTTCTCGGACGAAATGCACGAGATGGAGCGCGAGGCGCTCATTATCGGCGCTTGGGGTTCGAACGTGAACATCAAGATCCCGATCACCAACACCAAGGGCGAGCCCTCTTTGCCGCTCATCCAAAAGTTGCTGGCGAAAAACCTCAAGCTCAACGTCACCGCCATCTTCACGCAAGCGCAGCTCGATGGGCTTCGCGAGATCACGAAGCCCCAGGATGACGTCATTGTCTCGATTTTCGCCGGACGAATCGCCGACACCGGCGTCGATCCGATGCCGCTCATGAAAAAGGCCGTGCAAGATTTCAAACATCTGCCGAAAGCCAAGATCTTGTGGGCTTCCTGCCGCGAGACGCTCAATATTTACCAGGCCGATGATTGCGGCTGCCACATCGTCACCGCGACCGACGATCAGATCGCCAAGCTCCCTCAGCACGGGAAGTCGTTGTCCGAGTTCTCGCTCGAAACGGTGAAGATGTTCCTTGCCGACGCAACCAAGGCCGGTTTTAAGCTTTGAATCTGATTCTGCTCGACCGGGACGGGGTCTTGAACCGCGTCCTGGTGGATCCTGAGCACGGAACCATTGATAGTCCGCTGCATCCGGATCAGGTTGAGCTTTACCCGTGGGTGCCCGAAGCACTTCTGCGCTTGAATCGTTTGGGCTATGGGCTCGCGATTGTGAGCAATCAGCCCTCGGCAGCGAAGAAAAAGACGACGCTCGCTAATCTCGAAGCCGTGCATGCCAAGGTTTTGCAGCTCGCGGAGGCCCGCGGGGCCAAGATTCTCTCTTCTCATATTTGTTATCACCGCGCCGAAGACGGCTGCGCTTGCCGCAAGCCCAAGGCCGGCCTCCTCGAAGAGGCGCTGAAAAGGCACGGCGCCGACCGCGCGGGCTCCTGGATGGTCGGCGATGGCGTCACCGACGTTCAAGCCGGAGCCGCCGCGGGCGTGCAAACCGCTTATTTTGGACCCAAGAAATGCGATAGCCGCAAGATCCTGGACGAGCTTGGGCTCGAGCCCCGGTTCTGGGGTCAAAATCTTCTCGAATTCACCGAATTTCTTTCCAGCAAAGGAACAATGACCATGGCGAACCCTTCCGATTCTTTTAGCGCGAAATTTCTCAACGAATCGATTTCGATCATTCAAAAGCTCGACGTCTCTGCCATCGAGGCTCTAGCCCAAGGGCTTGCGCAAGTGCGCGAGCGCCAGGGCCGGCTTTTCATCCTGGGAGTCGGGGGCTCGGCCGGGCACGCAAGCCATGCGGTGAACGATTTCCGGAAAATCTGCGCGATCGAAGCTTACGCCCCGACCGATAACGTCTCTGAGCTCACCGCGCGCACCAACGACGAAGGCTGGGATACGACCTTCTCCGAATGGCTCAAGGTTTCGCACCTGGGCCCGAAAGACGCGCTTTTGATCTTCTCGGTCGGTGGCGGCAACCGCGAAAAGAACGTGTCCGTGAACCTCGTCAAATCCGTCGAGCTCGCCAAGCAGGTCGGCGCCGGTGTGTACGGAATCGTCGGCAAAGACGGCGGCTACACCGCCCAAAGCGCCAACGCCTGCGTCGTCATCCCGCCGCTCTATTCGGACCGCATCACCCCGCACACCGAAGGCCTCTGCGCGGTCGTCTGGCATCTCCTGGTCAGCCACCCCGCTCTTGCCGCCAAGGCGACCAAGTGGGAGAGCGTGGAGCGGAAGTAGGGCGGGGTGTCGGGTAGGTTTCCGACAATCGAGAGCGCCGGCTATATCTACGTCCCAGCGCGGGTCTGAAATCCGGTACGTGCCGGTGAATGAGTCCTTCCAATTGCGCTTGGATGTCGGGGGATCACGGCCTTGGCCCTTGAAAAAAGGGACTACGCCGTTGGATGATTCTTGGCTTCGACACGCACCAAACGTTCGGTGACATAAGCAGTCTGTTCGCGGACCACTTTGAGATCCTTTCGAACCTCGGTGATCTCAGATCTGACAGATTTAAACTCAGACGCCATAATAGCTGCTGAGGTATCATGACGACTTCGCAAAGTCTATCCACCAAGGCACCATGAATGGCCACGCAACTGTCCGATTTCCGGACATAATTTAGCAAAAGGTACGGCCTAACTTTACTTAAAGGCCAGAGTCCCAAAGCTCCTCCAAGAAGTGTCGGATAGGAAAAATTTCAACTCCGTCCATCTTTCTGGGAGTAGCTTCGCGACAGACCAAGAGTTTCCTCCGCAATGTCAGGTCCTCCGACAGGGCGAGCAATCCCTTGAAATCGTCCTTGTTTGCATGTTTCGTCGCTTTGATTTCGATTGCGACGTCCTCATTTAAAAGAAAATCGACTTCATATCCGCTTTGCGACCGCCAGTAAGAAAGTTCATTGCCCGGGTGGTAGTCACAATAGGACGCGAGTTCGTGATGAAAATAGGCTTCAAGCGCGATACCGAAATCTGGAGAGTTCTCCGAGATCTGTTTTTGTCTTTTCAGATAATTAACGACACCCAGGTCAAAAAAATAGAATTTATGCGTTTGAATCGCTTTTCTGGTGCGGGTCTTCCGATACGCGGGCAGATCATTTCCGATCAGCGTATCACGCAAAATCTGAAAATAGGACTGCACGGTCGATCTGGAGACTTGCGCGTCGTTCGAGATTTTCTCGTAATTGATCATCTGTCCGTTCGAGATCGCCGCGACCTCCAGAAATCGCGAAAATGCCGGAACATTTCGGGTTGCGGCTTCCGCGACAATTTCCTCTTTCAAGTAGTTGCCTACGTAAGACTTCAAATCATCCCACGGGTCGGGAGACAGCAATATGGAAGGAATGTTCCCTGTGTGGAGTACCCGAGCAAGGTCAAAAGACCCGCGAACTTCGGGAAAAACAAAGGGGTGCAAGACCCGTGACCGAGCTCGCCCGCCCAGAAGGTTGACGCCTTTTTTTCGGAGCTTTCGCGCGCTTGAGCCTGTCAGCAAAAAGCGCATTCGTTTTTTCTCGATTAAACGATGCACCTCGTTCAAAAGGGAAGGGATTCTCTGTATTTCGTCTAAAACAACCAGCTTCGTCGGATCGACTACATAGCTCGCCAGGTCCTTCGGGTTTTGTTGCAGGCGCAGATAAATCTCATCATCCAGTAAATCGATGACCTTCGCGTCGGGGAGTTCGTGCTCAATCAATGAGGACTTACCGGTCTGACGTGGGCCGAATAAAAAACAGCTTTTGTCGGATGTCGGTCGTTTCAAGTCGAGGATTCTTTTGAAGTACCGCGCGGCCATCCATCTAGCTTAACAGGTGCCAGCATATCTGGCAATTATTATCATATACGCCAGGTATCCCGGCGCTAGTAAAAGGTAGGCCCTACCTTTTACTAGCGGGTGCCCATGTCGCTCCTGTTGGGTTTAATTCCGACAATCGAGAGCTCAGAGGATAAATCTGTCTCGAGGTGCGTCCGAAAACCGGCCCGCCTGAGTGTGGGAGTCCCTCCTCTAGCCCTCGGATGTCAGGAATTAACCCGACAGGGGCGGTGTAGGCGATTATTGGCCCGTATCCTGTTGATTTTGCTGCACTGTCCCGTTAGCTTGGCCCTATCGTCATGGCGAATCTCATTCAGAAGTTTGTATTCCCAGACCCGGAACTGTCAGACTGCCGGGAGCTTTACTTTCGGGGACCTGAGAGCTTAGTTCGGGTCGAGGGGGGGGCGGAAAACCCACAGATCGCCCTGGATCCTGGGGCCTCACTGGCTACGGACACGTTCTTCAATTGCCTCAGTCTCTCGCCCTGGGTGAAAGCGACTCATCTGAAACAAACGGCGGTGGAGATCCGGCTTCGCGGTAGCTGTGACGTCAGCGTATGCCACATCAAAAACCCGGGTGCCGAGGCCGTTCTCCAAACCGAAAAGCATCCGGGAGGCGTTTGGCGTTCAAAGTTTTTCGACCTCCAGTCGCTTCAAGAAGGCTTGCTCTACGTCCGGATCCAAGCGATCACCGCGGTCGAGCTGGAAGAGATCAGCTTTGTGACCGAAGAAGCGCCAGCTCACCGGGTGAAGCTCGGGATGGTGATCACGACCTTCAATCGCCAAAAGCAAACCCTGGGCGCGATTCGCCGGCTCTCGAAGAGCATTCAGGAGCTGCCACCCGAAGAGCGCGATCAGTACAAAATCCTCGTGATCGACAACGGCAGGAATTTGGACTTCCAGTCGACCGATCTGTGCGAAGTGATTCCCAACGCGAACCTCGGAGGCACCGGCGGTTTCATGAAAGGGCTCATCGAGCTGCAAACGCGCGGCTCTTTTACGCATTGCCTGTTCATGGACGACGACGCGAGCTGCTTTTTCGAGTCGGTGGCGCGGACCAAGCGATTTTTCGAGTACTCGTCCCATCCTAAGCTCGCTATCGCGGGGAGCATGCTTCTTGAGAAGCCGAGCTATATCCAAAACGAATTTACGGCCTACCTAAAGCGAATTTGCCGTCCCCGGCTGTCGGAGCTCGATCTGCGCCAAGTCGGTTCGCTTCTTCAAAACGATCTAGCCGCGAATTATCTGACTCAAAACCTGCCCCTCCCGTCCGAGAAAGGGGCTGACTATACCTATGGCGGATGGTGGTTCTTCGCATTCGCGATCGAGGATTTGAAAGTCTACTCGTTTCCATTTTTCGTGCGAGCAGACGATGTCTTTTTTTCGATTCATAACGGCTTTTCCGTCCTGGCAATCAACGGGATTGCATCCTGGCAAGAGTCTTTCGCGACGAAAAACCAGCCTTTTGTGAACTATTTAGTGGCTCGCGGCGATCTAGTTCAGACCGTGCTTTTGCCGAAAAAGCCGGCGATTCTGAGATTTTTGCAGTGCCTTTGGCTGATTTACTACACGATGTTCAGAAATTTGTTCATTTACAGGTACCAGCATGCCCAGGCGGGGTTAATGGCAATTCGCGATTTTATGAAGGGGCCCGAGTTTTGGTACGATAATTTGGAATTTAATAAGCACTTAAACTCGGTATCGACGCAAATCGCGATGCCCGTGGAACGGTTTTCGCCTCATGAGGTGGCTGAGCATGGGGCCGTTCCAAAGCAAGGCATATTTGCCCGCCTCATTCGGCTGATTTTACTGAACGGGCATCTTTGTCCGTCAAGCCTGCTTAAGAACGGGATTGTCGCTTTCAAAGAGGGAAGCACTCCGCCGGCGAGTTTTGTTTTTGGAAAGGCCGCATATGCCATAAAAACCACGCCGGGCACTGACGAGTTCAACGTGTTTCGCCGCGACCCGCGGTTGTTCTGGAAATTGGCGCTTTCCGGGATTTTTTGGAGTCTTTGGTTCGTTGTTTCGTTTCCGGGTCTGTACCGCCGATACAATGCTTCTCAAAAAGATCTCATGTCCATGGCGCGCTGGAAGAAAGTTTTTGCGGATTCAGGCATATGAAGCAGACCGATATTACCGTCATTGTCACTGCACATAACGAAGGCCTTTTGGCCTTAAGAAGCTTGCGGAGCGCCAAACGCTCCCGCGTATTCGCCGAGCGCGGGGGGCGTCAGGTTGAAACCCTTATCGTCCTCGACTCCGGAAGCGATGCCACACGCGCACTTCTCCAGGCGTATCCTGATCTTTACGATCGGATCGTGGATATTAATTGCTGCGATGCCGCTCTAGCTCGAAACGAAGGTGTGAAGCAAGCCACCGGCAAGTACGTCGCTTTTTTGGATGCCGATGACCTTTTCTCCGAGAATTGGCTTTTGGCCGCTTACGATTTGGCCGAGAAATCTCGGTCGCAAGGCAAGACTCCCGTATTGCATCCTGCTCTCAATTACGAGTTTGGAGTGGATCCAGTGAAATTTGGGTTCTATTTCGATCCAGATCAAGAAGGAAAGATGATCGCGCCGAGGATGCTCAAAGAAAACCTTTGGAGCGCGCTCTCTTTCACCGCGCGCGAGGTGCTTCTTAATATTCCTATTCCGGCATGTCCGCGGGGGTCGGGGTTCGGTTTTGAGGATTGGAGCTGGAATTGCGAAACGCTGGCGCATGGGTTCGAGCCCAAGCTTGTGCCCATGACGGTGCATTTTATTCGCAGAAAAAAACAGAGTCGTAATATCGAGCAGCTAGCGGATCGGGCGATTGTCGGTCCCACGTCTCTTTTTGACGATGCGAGCCTTTTCGAGAATCTGCCCCTACGGGAAAAGACGCGTCTGGGAAATTATTTTCGGCAAGCATTGAGTTACTGGCTCCAGGGGTTTTATTACCTGTTTTACCGTCCTTTGGCCGTTTTGGGCCTTTACCGCGGACGAGAGTATATTCCCCACTCAAGGTGGGTGGAAGTTCCGAATTGGGTCCTGGATGAGATGGCTCAAGTTTCGGCCATTGAGCCCGAGCTTTTGCCTAAAAGCGACAAGAAGCCCTACGCTTTGGTGCTTGACCCGCTTCCCGTTACTTTTGCGTCCGCTTACGGAAGATTGTTGAGGATTTGGGAAGGCGGGACTTTCAAAAATGTGATTCTGGTTGGAAAGGCCGAGCAGAATGTGAAGGCGATCGTGTCGAGGCTCGAAGGCCCGGTTCTTCTGGTGATTGACGGTTGCAGCAACGGCTCCGATGCGTCGATTTTTCCGGCTTTCGTGAAGACCATTTATCTGGGAGATGTACCGGGTCTGTTGAGCGAAGATGTGTCATCCGTATTGGTCCGGCTCTTGATTCAAAAGCATCCGGCCAAT
>JARLHE010000038.1 GCA_031292385.1 Oligoflexia bacterium | reverse complement strand
CTCATCGACCATCTCTCAATCTATGTTCGTTACCACAACCAGGTTCTCACCTCGTCATGCGCACTTTAGGGAGCCAGTTTATGAAGCTTACCTAGAAGCTCAAACCATCCCGCTGAAGGAGCGGCGGCAAAGCGCTGCGCGGCAGGCAGCCAATTCTGCGTCAAACTCGCGTTCCCGCCGCAATCGGCGTCATGATTATAGATCCCGTCGCGGTCGACGTTGCAGACCATGTTCTTATCCAGTTTCTCGTGAGCGGCGATTTGCTTGAAAGACGACGGATCGGGCGAGCGACCGTTCGGAGCGTTCAGCTCGACGTAAAGCGTCCAATTCGGAGGATAGCCCTGCGAATAGAGCGATGCATCCGCCACATTCCTATGCGCGTCCTGCCCGTTTTCACTGGTGCTGGCCACATGAATGTGAACGGACTGCCCATCGGCGGTATAAATGGTCACGCCGACTTCGCCGGCCGCGCCTCGGGTACAATAGTCATAGACCACATAGACCTGGCTATTTCTGAAGGCACAGCCGGGGATATCTTCATTCCCCATCATTCCACGCCCCACGAATTTCAACGGCTCGGCGAGCGCCAGGTTGACCGCGGTGTCGGGAGTCAGCGTTGTCGTCGAGCTGGGCTTAAGCGGATCGGCACATGACGAAGGAGCCGGAGCGGCGCTTGGCTGGCTTGCCTGATCCGACTGCGCCGCAAGAACCGAATTCGGAACCGGAGGAGGCAAGCAACTTAAAGCCGCAGGCTGAAGAGGCGTGCTGATGCTGGGAAGGTTATTGGCCTGAACCGCGGTCGCGTGCAGAGCCGCGGGCGTGCCTACGGGCAAAGGCGGGGAAAGCGGGGTCGCCGTCACGGGAGCGGGCACCGCAAACCCTTTCTCTGTCACCGGCGCGGTTGGAAAAGGAGAACTGGAATCGGGTGATACCGAAGCCGAAGTAGGCGTTGCAGTCGGCGCAGACGCTAAAGCCCGCGCATGTACGACAGGTGCCGCCTCCGGTGCGGGCGCGGGCGCGGCCTCGACAACGGGAGCCTGGCTAGGAGCGGAGACGATGGCCGGCGGAACCAGATCAGGCACCGAAGCGGAATTGAATCCCCAGAGCGAGCTCCAGATCGACGCTTCGCTCGGAGTATTGAACGCGGGAAACACTTCGTAATTTTGGGATCCCGTAAAGGAATAAGTAGGCCATTGAGCCGAGAGCGGAACCCCAGGGCGATATTGATTGAAGCCAGGGCCCATTAGACCTTCGAAATTTGAAGTATACGACGAAGGATTGGAAGCTGGCGTCGGCACAAGGTTGACCTCTTGCGCATAAGACGACGCGGCGACAACGCTGAAACCGATGACCCCTATTTTTTTAAAATGATTCACTCGCAAGCCCTCTCCCTTGGATTGAGGAAATCGACAGCGTTTTCTGCCAACGCGGTTCGCTCTCGACGGATTTCGTCTCGACGAGCGAAATCAGTGGATCGGATGCGTCGGCCGAACTCACGCTCACATGCTCGGAGATCGCCGGAGTATCGCGCACGAATTGAACCGGGCTTCCAGTCTGGGGATTCAAGATCACGCTGGAGTTTGAGGACATCCCGAAGGAGGCCCCAAAGGAGTCCATGGACGGATGAGCGGAGTACAGAATCCAAACATGCCGTCCCGCGCCTTGTGCCGCGCTTTTTTCGTCCGTGCCGCTGCCCTGGATTTCTAGCTTCACGGCGTAGTTACCGCTCTCGAGACGGTTGGCGGCGAGGACGCGCGCTTCGGTTCCTTTCGGAACGATAAACTGGACGTTTTGAGAAATTTTGGCGCCGATCGAGCCCGCTTGCTGATTCAAATAAGCATCCAATTCAACCAGCTCCCCCGTTCGAAAGGCGACGGTGAAAATAATCGCGAGGAGCAAACCGCTCACAAACCAAAAACGATTGGGCTTTTCGCTCGACATTTCGTTCAGCACTTCGGGGACCATCGAAGCACATCCTCCTCACGCAGTTTCGGAAGCCCTCTTCTAATACTTTAGTGTTTTTATCGGGTTATAACAATCTATTTGACCGGAAAATTGTTTTTTACATTAATTTCAACAACTTAAGATTGTTTCGCTATTTTCGTAAGGCGGAAGCAAAAAGAGAAAGACGAGCCTGGATGAAGTGCGGATTCAGTCCGTCCTGGATTCCGGCAATCCCGAGCTGAACGACTTCTTTCATCGACCTGCTCTGCTGAATCTGGCGTTTCAGCTTCTTGCTCCAAGGAATGAAAAACACATGAGCGGAGCCCAAGCCCAAAAGCAAAGGCGTGAGCGCTCCCGCAAGCTTTGCCCCGTGAGAAAGATCGAAAAGCGAGGCGAGAACACCGATCCAAGGCGCGATCGCCCCCATCCCCTCGAAAACCGATGCCGCCGCCAGATCCTGATCCGCGCCCATCTGGATCTCCGCGATCAGGATTTCGCGAACCGACGGACCATCCAGGCCATCGACCACATATTTGATCGCCTTTTTGAGAAGCGGATCCCGGATGGAGGCCCGACTGCCTTCCATCGCAAGCACGCCTTCTTTTCGCGCTACGGCCGCGACCCGAACGATTTCCTCGATCACCGGCGCGGCGTTCGTATTGAGCTTTTTATAAACGCCGAAAATCGATTTAAACGCCTGGCGAATATCCGCGAAAGGGTAAGAAAGAAGGGTCGCTCCCGCGACGATGCCGAAAAACACAAGCCCGCCCATACCGTCCGCGGCGAAGCCCATCAGAAAAAATATCAACCCGATCAGGGTTCCCAGCAAAGCACCAAGTTCCATAACGACCTCTCTTAGTGTAGCCTGTGCAGAGAGGGAGTCAACGTGGCCGAGTCTCAATCGAATTTCAGCTCTCAAACGCACTCACCCGCGCATATTCGGGGCGAACGAACCTATGTCAGCAAGCCGTCGCGCGCTTACCGAATCCTTGCCGCCTGCTTGGATCTCGCGTTCGCGTGGGTCATTCTCTCCGTCGGGGCCATCGCGCTCGGTCATTCCGCTCTTCCGGGCTGGAAAATTTTCTGCGCGTACATTTTATTTCTGGCCGCGGCCCAGCTCTTCCGGCGTTTCTACGGCATCACGACTCCCGGCGAGCTGGCCTGGGATATCCGCGCCGCGCGCGCTCCTTCGTTTCCGCAGCTCAATTTCAGCCAGGCATTCCCCCTGAAAAGCTCGCAGCTCACGATCGGAACTTTCCTTACCACGCTTTCGATCTTGGCGGCCGCCTGGATTTCGTACATGGGGCTAGCCATCAGCCCGATCGGCGTTCGCGCCGAGGTCGCCGAGTGGGATGCGTTTTTGCCGGACTCAGCCTCGGGCGAAGACCGTTTCTCGGTCGTGCCTTTTTACTACTCGCTCGGCGCCTGGCCGAGCGTCTTTCAAGGCAAGCCGGTTTTTTTCAACTTCCCGTATGAAAAAGGCCCGCCCACCCACTTCGCCGGACGGATCCAAGCGCGCTGGAGCGTGCCCGCCGACATTCGCCTCACATTCGAAGGGCCGAAAACCCCGTACAAAGCCACGCAACTTCCATACTCGCGCGCTGATGTGCGCAATTGCACCGTTTCCTTCTGGAATTCTCCCGTAAGCGCCATTTCCTGCCTGACCACCCGCGAAGCCGTCCTCGGGCGGCATCTCGACGCGCTCAGCGCCCAAGGTCTCGGAAAGCCCCAGCTCACCTGGGTCCATGTCAGCAGCAAAGCGCTTGCCCCGGAAGACCAGCTTCAAGGCTTTTATCTCAGCGCGCAAGGCCCGACCCGCGGCCAGGACCGCTTCGTGATGCTCACGCCTCGAGGCACCGAACAAGCTTTCATTCTCGATTATCCGATGTCGATCGCCGGCGACCATGCGCGCGCCGTCTTCAAGGAAGCCATCCGCAGCCTGCGGGTCTCGGATAGCCTGGAGCCGGGTCGAACCTGGATCGATCAATCGATCGAGCGCATCCACCTCTCGGACCTTGAGCACGCAAGCGAGCAGGAAATCCCGGCCCGCCTGGCGGAAGTCCAGGAGATGCTGATTGCGCGCATCTCGATCGATCCGAAAACCTACGACGGCTACTTCCACCTGGGCGGCACCGCCGTCCTGCTCGCCAGACACGCGGCCAAGATCAAATCCCGCAGCACGTCCGACGCCGATGCCGCCGCGGAATGGTTGACGCTCTCCAAGCCCTTGATCGAAAGCACCTGGAAATACGCCACCGATCTCGCGCCAAAAGATCCGCGCACGGGCCAGCTGCACGCGATGCTGGTCGAGGTGCAGAGACTTTAAAAAGGTAGGCCGTACCTTTTGGTTGAGATCCGCGTCAAACGTTCGATCCATTCCAGAGACGTCGTCCAAAAATTCCCTTTAAAAGACCGCTCAATCCCGCCGATAAGTCGGAAGGACAACGAGTGAACTCCGCTCGGAGTGTGTCCCGTGCGGCACATTCACGCTTTCGATAGAGGGGAATTCACCAAGAATGACAAGCTCTTGCATTGCCCAAGGCCTAGGCAGTGAAGAGAAGCTGGTCAGGGCGTATCGGCGAGGAGATTTTTATTCAATATTCGGCATTTAGACCAGCAAAGCCACCCGGCGCCGAAAAACTGTCGAACTTTTCGCCAACTGTTCGAAGCGTGAGCGGAGAAAAGCGCTTTGATTTCGCGGGCGCCCATTTTCACGCACGCGCTTTGCAGCTCCTTTATCCAATTAAAGCTCGTGGTTACGTCGCCAAAGCCGAAGGAACACGCAAAATGTCCTGCTGGTCAAAAAACCAACATCACCCGCTTCGGGAACTGGCCGCGCTCGCGCTGCTTCTCTCGGCCGTCGCCGCCAGTGGCTGCACGAACGGTGCACGGATGACGACCTCCAGCCAATCGACTTCCGCGTCCACCACCGGCACGAGCAATACCGCCAGCACCGGAACGACCACGCCGCTGATCACGATCAGTAACGTTTTGCGCGATCAGTTCAACCCGAACGGAACCATCGATGTCATCGACACCTCAGGCGCGATCGGGACCTATTGCATCGGAACGGTAAGCTCAAACCCCACCGCGGGCCCAAGCTCCTGCGAATGCAACTACACTTACACCAGCAACGGCCAGACGGAATCGATCTCGGTCCCGACGACTTATCAAGACACGGATTTGCTGAAGTGCTCGATCACGACCATCCCAACGACCGTCACGAGCGTTCAAGTGAGCGTGACCGTGACCACCCAAAGCAACACTTCGTCGCCGTTTACCTTGAATTTCCAAACCAGCGGGACGGGGCTCGATACGACCTCCGCCTCTTCCTTTTCACAGGTTCTGCGCTATACCTGCCGGGATACCGTCTACATCCCGGACAGCCTGGATCCCTCGAGCGGAATTTACGACCCGCTGCAATCGGAAGATCCGAAAATTTCCTATCCGCTGGATTTCTACGCCACCAATCTCGGCGCCGCGATCAACGCCTACGCGGGCGGCGCATCGGGAGTCGCGCCTCCCACTTACTGGAATTGCCCCAGCAATCCGCTCTCGCCTCCTTCGCCCTTCCACGTCACGCTGTATAGCCAAACCGCGCTCAACGGCAGCAAGGTGATCTCGGGCCTGAACTCGGATGGCAGCGTGGCCGCGATGAACGCGTTCAATCCGCGCTCGACCTTTTATCTCGCCAATAGCGCGACCGGGATTTTCAGCGTTCCGATCAACACCTATTACGCGCCGACTTTGCATAGCTACAACGCTTCCGCCGGAACCGGACTTCCTCCGATCGGCTACGGCGCATCCCCGATCTCGGGCAGCAGCCCGGGAACCGAGAGCTGCCCCAATGTTCCTATTCCCGCAGGCTATGCGTGGGTCAAAGTCTGGCTTTTCCGCGCCGCACTCCCGACCCGCGTTTATCTGAAAAGCACCGCCTTTTCGAATTTGGGCAATATCGACTGTAATCCAGGTCCCTACCCGAAGCTCAGCACGACCGACCAGTATAGCAACGCGAGCGACAATACCGACCTGCCCTTCAACGACTGCTTCAATCTCAACGGATACGCAAGCGTCACTGCGGCACTCACGGCCGGCGCGCCGATTACAAACGGTCTCACCACTCCGACCGCGACGCTGGTTTCCCGCTTTTTCGAACAAACCGGCATGTGCGTGAATCCAACCGCGGGCGGATCGAGCTCGTCTTCGGGAAACTTGGATGCTCCTTACAGCTCGCTCACGCCCACACCTCCAGTGGGGGCCGACATCTGGACGCCAATCAAAGCCACACTTTCGGGCGGAAACACCGGTTACCCAACGGCCGGCGTGGGCGTCTATTCTTGTACCGACCCAAGCACGAATGCCGCGGGCGTGAATCTTAACGACCCGGTCAATCTTTGCAAGAGCACCTCGGACGATCTTCCCAACGATACAAGCCCGACGACGCAGACAATCGACGATCCGGCGAGCCCGCGATTCGATTTTCTTTTCGTCGTCACCCCGCAAACCGTCATGTCGGGCGATATGTCGAACGCCAGCAGCCCCGTCTACCAGCAATACGCGCCTTATCGCTTCCGCTCGGACAGCGATTGCTCAGCTCTCGATCCTGACGCTGCGGGTTGCAACTTGTCTGACGCTTTCACGATGTACGGGATCAAATTTTATGACGTGGGCAGCGCCGGTGACGCCCCATCGAGCAGCGGCACGGCCACGCAATCGTTTCCGGTTTGCGCGCTTCAACCGGCAAGCTAGAATAAAAGGGTTGGTATGAGAACGAGGCAAAGCCCAATCATTCTGCTCATCACGAAAAAGCCCGCGAAATGGCTAGCCGGACTGGCGCGCGGCGCGGGGATCAGCCTTTGTCTTGCCCTAACGAGTTGTATGACGACCAACGGCTCCTCAAGCCAGCATGCTTACAGCTCAACAACCGGAAGCGGAACCTCGACCCTCACTCAATCCAGCTTCGATAATTACGTCATCAACAATGTCACGATCGCGGTACCGACCGGCTCTTCCTCGAGTTCCACCACCGGCTCGAATGCGGTGGTCACGGTCTTGCTCAACCCGACCAGCTCGTCCACGAAACTGCTCACTGACTGCCCGGCGGCCAGCAATTCTTGCGTCTGCCAATTTTCCTGGACCGAAACCAATACGACCTCGGGCACGACCGTGACGATCCCGCGGCAAGTGACAACTCCGGTAAGCTCCGTTCCCAATAGCACGGAGCTCACCTGCCCCGCTCCGTCCGTCTACGGCACCGAAATCCAGAACGGAACCCAGCTCAATATCACCGTTGTCGGACCGACCGGAGGCTCGACTCAGGCGACCTTCAATACTTACGTTTACTCGGTGGGCGCGAACTCTTCGTCGACTCCCTCGAATTTCACGGATAGCAAGGGAACTCCCTTTGCCAACATCTCCCGCTATACCTGCTATGAGCAGCAAAAAAAGGGGCTCGTCGTCCAAAACGCTCACGCCACACCCTCAAACCAGAGCGACCAAGGCTCCGCATCCCTTGGAGCGGTGGGCGCCATTCCGATCGCCAGCAAGTTCTGCTTGCAGAGCGCCACCTCGGCCAGCACCTCGACCGAATGCTCGACCAATAATCTGCCGGCTTCGGATTACACGGCTCAGTCTTATTATTTCAACCTCTACATTCAGCAGAACGCCGAAGGCAACATCAACCCGGGTAACGGCACTTATGTTTGTCCGCTTGTTAAAGAAGCCTTGAGCGAGTCCTCTGGAAATCTCGGAACCCAGGGTAAGGCCTGGCCGCTCGACACGACGTTTGCCTTGTCGCAGACCATGACTTCGAGTTACACCGTCCCGATCGCCGCGAACGTCGCGACCAGCGATTCAACCGACACCGTATCAAACAACGTGAGCTGCGCGCAGATGGCGGACCCATCGAACGTCGCGAGCCCCACGCCGAGTTCCACCTCGAGCTCGGGCCCGTTTGTTTCGTCCTGTTTAGGCTTCGCGGCCGCGGCGAGCGCGAATGGCTCGTGCGGCAAAATCAACGGAGTGCAAACGTATCGCCTGCGCCGCTACTTCACGATTTACCCGCCCATTTTTGACGTGACCGGCAATGTCCCGCCCAATACCACGAACGCTCAACAAATCGATACGATCTACGTGATTGATCGTCCCGTCACCAATCCTTCTGATCCGAGCGCGGTCATTTCGATGCTCGGGCCAAAACCGTGTCCTTTTTCGTATTTCGATAATACGGGGGTGACGGGAGGCCGCGGCTATCGGGCGACCAATAATTCGCTTTGGGCCGGCACGAATGTCGATGGAACGCAGTTCCCGAACATCGATGCGCTGCCTTCGGCCAACAACAATGTCGCCTCCTGCTCGGCGCTCCTGCCGTTGCCGAACTGGGCTCAAACGGAAATGTCGGCCACGACGATCAACGCGAGCAACCCCATCGGCACCGGAGCGTATCCGGGAGATCCGACTCGCTCGCTGAAAAAGGTCTATATTCGCCCGGTAGATGCCTGGGCCCCGCATTACGTGGAAGATACGTCATTCCAAGCCTGCGCGCCGCTCTCGAGCCAGATCCAAGACCCGCCGCTTCACTTCGCCAAGCTGAGCACGGACAAAACCACCGTCACCTGGTGCGCGGAAGTCTATCCGTCCCAAAATGACAATGTAACCTCGCTCGACCCGAACAACGCGGGAACGGTCGCGCCCTATACTTCGCACGTGCCGACCGGAACCTCCGTTGGCTGTACCGAGATTCTTCCCAATCACGGCCTGACCACCATTCCCTCCGGATATCCCTCCACCGGACTCGCCAATCATAGCGGCACCGGCGCCAACACCTGTGATCGCACGGCCCTCAATCCGGCAGGGGGCCTGGCCTGGAAGAAGTTCCCTCTTCTCTCGCCCCAAGTGGACACCGAAAACATGCTTCAAAACGATTCGGGATATGGCTGCACCCTCAGCTTTTACAACGGCAACGCGCCCACGAAAAACTCGCCTTCCGGAGGATGCTGCGGCACGAACGTGAGCGTCATTCCAGGCGCTACCGGCTCCGCGACCGCGCATTTGGAGCCGCCGCTCGCGCCCGCGAATTCAAATTGCCTGGTTCCCAACTACTAACCCATGCAGCTTGAACTCACGATCACGATTGCTCCCGCCGAATCGTCGGGAATGCGCTTGGATCGCGCCTTGGCTGACGAGCTGAAGAAAAACGCTCCTCATCTTTCGCGCTCCGTGCTCAAAGAGCTCTTTCAGCAAAAAAAGGTCTTACTCGCGGGGCGCGCATCCGCAGGCTCGACCGTACTCGCTCCGGGTCCGCATTCCATCGCGATATTGGATTGGGAAAGCAGCGGGGTGAGCGAGGCACCGAAAGCGGTAGCCTCACCCGACGGCCCGTTTTTGCCGGTGATCCACGAGGACGAGAACTTACTGATCGTGAACAAAGCCTCGGGCATTCCCTCGGTTCCTCACGCTTCGCAAGAAACGCGAACCGCCGTCTCATCCGCGCTCGCGAGCTGCCCGGCGCTCTCCGGCATCGGTCACGGAGGGCTCGAACCGGGCCTATTGCATCGCCTCGATAACGGCACGAGCGGGCTTCTCGTCTTCGCGAAATCGAACGCCGAGTTCCAGCGACTACGCAAAGCCTGGTCACAGGCCGGAGTCAAAAAAGTGTATCGTGCGCGCATCGTTCGCCCCAGCGCCAGCGAGCCAATCGTCGTTCCAAGCGAATTACGCTGGCTCATGGCACACGATGAAAAATCCGACAAACGCATGATCGCCTTCCCCGAAGGAATTCCAACTGGAGCGCGATACCGAGGCAAGCCCATGTCAACGATCACTCGCCTCATCCGACTGCATTCTCCCACTGATCTTGAAATCGAGATTGAAACGGGCGTCATGCATCAGATTCGCTGCGTACTTGCGACTCTTGGATTTCCGGTCTTGGGCGATCCCATTTACGGCAAAACGCCCTCCGAACGACTCTGGCTTCATGCGTGGAAATTATCGCTTCCTCAAGCGGACGGCTCGCGTCTCGAGCTTGAAGCGCCGCTGCCCGAAGGCTTTACAAACTGGCCCCTTTGAGTGGGCATCGCTGGTGCAATAGTTGGCAATTTTCCCTTAGAAGGCCGGCAATTGCGAGAGCAGAAAAGTTATGACATCCAGAAACTGGTCAAGTTCAGCATTCCTGTCGCTTCGCGCCAGATAAATGTGCTGATGAATCAAAGAGATCACGGCAGAGTCCGAAACCCGGATCCCCACTCAAAGGGGCCAGTTTCAAGGCTTTAGCGCAGCAAGCGCCCGATCATAAAACGCCTCGAAAGCGGCACGAGCAGAGCAACCCAGAAGATCACGAGAAACGGTGCCTGGATCTCGAGCGGAAACCCCAAAACCAAGGTCCGAACGAGCGAGAGCACCGGAGTCAGCGGAAAAAGCCACGCGGCTTTTTGAACCATTACGGGAAGCTGTGAGAGCGGAAAAAAGACCCCGCAAAAAAGGAACATCGGAAAAACTAGAAGGTATTGCGGATAAGAAATCGACTCGATGGTTTTCGATCGCGCCGCCACCAAAAGCCCGAGCGCGGCGAAGATCATCGAAAACACAAAGCACGCGGGCACGAGCAAAAGAGCGCCCAAGACGGAGAAATCGCCGAGCGCCACCCCGATGATCAGCACCGCGGACGCCGCGAGCGTGGCCCGGGACGCGCCCCAGGCGGTTTCGCCCCAAAGGACTTCCGAAAGCGTCACCGGCGTCACCGCGATGGCCTGAAAAATCCTCTGATAATACATGCGAACGAAGCCACCGTAAGAAGCCTCGAAAAAGCCCTGAATGAGAACCGTCTGGCCGACAATTCCGGCCAAGACAAAGGGACGATAACCCACGCTCACGCCGCCCACCCGAAGCGTTCCGATCAACGAGCCTAAGCCCAACCCGAACGACAAAAGAAACAAAATCGGCTCGGCAAAAGTCGTCACCAATCCATAGAACCAGTTCTTCCGGAAAACCGCGAAATACCTGAGCCAAACCGCGTAAACCGCGCGATAGGAAAGACTCACAAACTGGCCCACTTCATTGTGCATGAATCCATGTAAAGCGTTGGAAATTCATAAGAAATTGATCCTTTTGTTAAGAGTCGGTGACAATTTTCCAGGTTTTCGTTTGGAATCCGTAACTTCGGTCGTTCTCATGCACAGCGAAGTGGGCCAGTTTAAAAGATTCACGAGAAGGCCACCCCTGTCGAAAGCCGCGCCCCCGTCAGCTTCAGGTAAACGTCTTCCAAATTCGGCAGGCGCTCGATCGGAAAGCCCGGCCGGATTTCCTCGCGAACCGGGACCGAGCCCATTTCGCGCTCGATCAGCGCGCGCGGATCACCGACGGTCACGATTTTCCCGAGATGAATGATCGCCACGCGATCGCAAAGCCTTTCGGCTTCTTCCATATAATGGGTTGAAAGAAGAATCGCGAGCCCTTTGCGCCGCTCCTCGGCCAGGATATCCCAAAGCACGCGCCGCGCCTCGGGATCAAGCCCGGTCGTGGGCTCATCGAGCACCAGAACTTTTGGCTGATTGATGAGGCTTCGCGCCACTTGCAAGCGCCGGCGCATGCCTCCCGAGAGCTCTTCCACGAGCTCGTCCTTCTTATCGAGCAGGCCGAACCGCCGCAAAAGCTCGAGCGAGCGCCGCTCGCCCTCGCGGCGATTGATTCCGAAATACACGCCGAACTGCACCATCTGATCGAGCACGGAGAAATCGGTATCGAGATTATCGTCTTGTGCGCAAACTCCGAGTCCCCGACGCGCTTCGCGCGGGTCGCGATGCACGTCGTGACCCAAGATCGTGACCTCGCCGCAAGTGGGCTGAAAAAAACCGGTAATGCACTTCATGGTGGTGCTCTTACCGGCGCCATTCGGGCCGAGAAGCCCCAGGCACTCCCCACTCGCGACTTCAAAGCTCACGCCTTTGACCGCCTCGAGCGGAGGTTTGCCTGGAGTTCGATAAGTCTTAACGAGATCCGTAACGCGGAGAGGAACGCTCAGCTGCATCCCATACTATTACCGCAGTTCAAGCACTTGTAACAAGCGCCGTTGCGCACGGTCGTATGCCCGCAACTGTCGCAAGGCGGCGCATCCCCCATCATTTGCGCCAAGTGCTCCGTCGCCGATAAGCTTTCTGACGCGCTCGGCGCCGTCGGCACGAACTTCGGATAGACCGCCTTGGCCGCGCCCTTGTCCGCGGTCAAATCGGCGACCGGCTTGACCTGAACGAAATCCGTCCGGCCGAGATATTCCATCCCGAGCACGCGGAAGATATAATCCACGATCGAGGTCGCCATCTTGACGTTCGGATGCCCGCTCACGATCCCCGAGGGCTCGAAGCGCGTGAAGGTGAACTTATCGACGAACTCCTTGAGCGGCACTCCGTACTGAAGCCCCAAGCTCACGGCGATCGCGAAGCAGTTCATCATCGAGCGGTAAGCGGCGCCCTCCTTATGCATGTCGATGAAGACCTCACCCACGGCGCCATCCTCGTATTCTCCGGTGCGAAGATAGACTTTATGCCCCGCCACTTCCGCCTCTTGCGTGAAGCCCATGCGCTTGCTCGGAAGCTTCCGGCGCGTCGCCTGAGCCGAAACCTGGGCCTGCGGCGACGGCACTTCCGCCGCAGGTGTCGCGGTTTGTGGTGTGGTGGATTTTGTCGAAAGCGGCTGCGAAAGCTTGCAACCATCGCGATAAAGAGCGACCGCCTTCAAACCGAGCTTCCAACCCTGGTAGTAGATGTCCTGGATTTCATCGACCGTGGTTTCGTTCGGAAGATTCACCGTCTTTGATATCGCGCCCGAGAGAAACGGCTGGGCGGCGGCCATCATCTTCACATGTCCCATTGGGGCGATGAAACGCTTGCCCTTGTTTCCGCACTTATTGGCGCAATCAAAGACCGCCAAGTGCTCCTCTTTGAGGTGAGGAGCGCCTTCAACCGTCATCGTGCCGCAAATGCGCTCGTTGGCTTCGGCGATCTGAGCCTCGGATAGGCCCATCCAACGCAGAAAATTGAAAATCGGCTTTTTCGACTCGGCTTCGCTGATTCCCAGGCGCTTCAAAACTTCCTCGCCCAAGGAGAACGCGCTGAAGGCGCTCGAAAGCTCGAAGGTTCCCGGCAACGCTTTTTCGATTTTCGCGATCTCATCCGCGGTGAGCCCCTTCGCCGCGAGCGTCGCGCGATTCACATGCGGGGTACCGTCCAAGCTCATCACGCCCAAAAGATAGTCGATGATGTCTTTGATCTGACTCTCGGAATAACCCAGATTTTTCAGCGCCAGCGGGACCGAGTTATTGACGATCTTGAAGTAGCCGCCGCCCGCGAGTTTTTTGAACTTCACGAGCGCGAAATCAGGCTCGACCCCGGTCGTATCGCAATCCATGAGAAGCCCGATCGTGCCCGTCGGCGCGAGTACGGTGACTTGCGAATTGCGATAGCCGTATTTTTCGCCGAGATTGACCGCGAGATCCCAATCCTGGCGCGCGGCGCGGACGAGATCGGATGGCGCCTTGCTCTCGTCGATCTGATAAGCCGCATCGCGATGCTTACGCATCACTTTGAGCATGGATTCGCGATTAGGCTTATAACCCGGGAAAGCGCCAAGCGCCCCCGCCTCTTCCGCCGAAACCGCGTACGCATGCCCGCACATGATCGCGGTGATGGCGCCCGCCCACGCGCGCCCCTCGTCGCTATCGTAGGGAATGCCCTTGAGCATGAGAAGCGTTCCGAGATTGGCATACCCCAGGCCCAGCGGACGAAACTCATGGGAGCGCTCGGCGATCCGTTGCGTCGGGTAACTCGAGAGATCAACGAGGATTTCCTGCGCGATAATAAAAATGCGCGAAGCCTTGCGGAAACCCTCGATATCGAAGCTTCCATCCTCTTTCAGGAATTTGACGAGATTGATCGAGGCCAGATTGCAAGCCGTATCATCCAAGAACATGAACTCCGAGCAGGGATTCGAAGCGTAGATTCGATCCGTTTCCGCGCAGGTATGCCATTCATTGATGGTCGTGTCGTATTGAAGGCCCGGATCGGCGCAAGACCAGGCGGCTTCGGCCACGGTCTTCCACAAATGCTTGGCTTCATAAGTGTCGACGACTTCGCCGCTCGTGCGCTTTTTGGTTTCCCATTTTGCGCCGGCATCGACCGCGCGCATGAACTCGTCCGAGACGCGAACCGAGTTATTCGAGTTCTGGCCGGCAACCGTGCGGTAGGCGTCGCCGTTGAAATCCGAGCTATAGCCCGCGGCGATGAGCGCGGCGACTTTCTTTTCCTCGC
Source organism: Oligoflexia bacterium (assembly GCA_031292385.1). Taxonomy (GTDB): domain Bacteria; phylum Bdellovibrionota; class UBA1018; order UBA1018; family UBA1018; genus JARLHE01. Next base: position 913 of record JARLHE010000038.1, on the reverse strand, counting down.
GTTGCTTCCACGTAATGAAATTCAGAATTTCCGGATGGTCCATGTCGAGACAGACCATCTTGGCGGCTCTGCGGGTGGTGCCGCCCGATTTCGTGGCGCCCGCGCCGCGATCGAGAACCTCAAGGAAGCTCATCAGGCCCGATGAAAGCCCCCCGCCCGCGAGATGCTCCATTTCACCGCGGATTCGCGAGAAATTGGTGCCCGTGCCCGAGCCGAACTTGAAAAGACGGGCCTCGTTTTTCATCAGCTGAAAAATCGACATCAAATCGTCATCGACTGATTGAATGAAGCACGCCGAGCACTGCGGGCGCGAATAAGAGTCCGGGGTTTCCTTCACCCGCAGCGCGGCCGGATCCCAGGCAAAATTACCGCCCGACCCGCTAATCCCGTACTCGTGATAAAGCCCCAGATTGAACCAGACCGGAGAATTGAATGCCCCGAACTGATTGACGAGCAGATAGGACAGCTCTTTTTCAAAAACTTCGGCGTCCGCGGCCGAAAAATACCCCATCTTTTCACCTTGGGTTCTGATGGTGTGAGCGACTCGCCGCACGACCTGGCGGACGGAGGTTTCATGCCCGGTGCCCGGGACGCCCGCTTTGCGGAAATACTTGGAGACGAGAATGTCGACCGCAAGCTGACTCCAGGCTGCAGGCACTTCGACATCCTTCATGGCGAAAACAGTGCGGCCATCGGTATCTTTGATTTTGGCCGAGGACTTAACGTATTGCACCGCATCCAAGGGATCACCCGCAATGCCTCGGGTGAAGAACGGTTCGATCGCTACAGGGTTGGCTTTTGTGCTAGCCTTAGCCGCGCTGACCGGGCGGGTTTTCAGCGTCGTCGACTTCGACTTCGCGCTCATCGGCCGCTTGGTTTCGATCGTGTTCAGTAGGTCTCCTTGCCTGTCCAT
>JARLHE010000037.1 GCA_031292385.1 Oligoflexia bacterium | reverse complement strand
TTCCTCTAGGACCAGGCGAACTGCCTCGGCCTTGAACTCATCCGAAAAGCTCCTGCGAGCTCGCTTCTGTCCTTTGTTTTCCTGCATTGTGGACGCCATATAGCACACTCCTTTGGTGTCCACCAAACCGGGTCAAGCCCACATCGAGTTTTGGATTCGTACCTCTTTGAATGTGCGCTGGACACGACGCTCTGCGGTTTCTGGCAATGGCTCATATCGATGGCGAATACGCGAGCTAGAATCTCGGCCGCAGCCCATGCGGCGAGTTTTCTCTCAGCCATCTTTTGTGCCTTCCATATCTATCTCATCAGTTTGTGAGAAGCAAAAAACCTGCAAATAAATGCCAATTATTTCCGGCGATAGCTTTTAAAAACGTCGATTCCAAAAATATAGGAAAAATATACTCCAGCAGCGGCGACCATTACCATTGGAACATAGTTTTCCGGCCCGCAGCTCGTCATCCCAAATCGCGACAATAAGCACTCACCATGAAACACTTTAAGTATTCCTCGAATCCCTAAAAAGACAATAACTATAGAAACGAGAAGAAAATAGATTTTTTTAATCATAGTTCTCTTATCATAATGAACAGGCAACTACTCCAGCGACACAGCCCAACTCAACGACCGGCTCTGCTGGAACATATGAAAAGTACGGAGCAACAGCAGTACATACTGTTGCTAAACCACAAATATTGCTCGAATTAATGACATTTTGAAAGGCCGGGTCAAATGGCAACCTGAAACCATTTGTTTTAAATCCGAGCCATTCGTCGTTTGATGCAACAGTTGCTTGATATGGGGTTGCTCCAGAATCCGAAGTTGACATTGCACTCTCTTCACCCGAAGAGATCAGATATTTTAGACCGACTGTTGTCAATCCAGCAATAGCACCGACCGCAGCGCCCTGATAGAACGATCGCCAACTCGGATCACCTTGAATCACACTTTCTAACCAGGTTGATAAACCACCCCCCAAAGCCGATGCACTCACCCGGCCCGCAATAGCAACTGCCGAATTGCCAAGCCCACCCGCAACAGAACCAATAGCACCTCCGACGGCTCCAGCAAGTGCCCCCATACCAACGGCCTTCCAGCTAAACCCGCCTCCTAATAATGACGAACTCAATCCACCAGCAATTGCCCCTGACGTGGCACCAGCAAGCAAGGCCGCACCAATCCCTCCAAGCGCGGGAGCCAAAAATGCATCTGCAACTCCAAACGTCAGAACTGAAGCTCCCACCACTGCGGCAACTGCGGCAATCGTCCCAATATTGTTCCCTACCCACTTCCCTGCGCTTCCGATAGCACTTCCAACTGTCGAAGCAGCACCCGATACCCAACTCACCACATCATTCATGAACCAATATCCGCTGGGATCAATTAAGCTTACGGGATTATTCATTACATAAGAATAACGATTTAGATTTTGAAGGTTTGATGCGTTCTGAATATATGGATCTGGCGACATAAATCTTCCGATCAGTGGGTCATACATTCTTCCGTTCATATCAATGAGTCCAAGGCCTCCGTCATCCAGATGCTCTTGGCCCGTGAAACCCTGATGACTCGTTATACTTCTTAAAAGATCGTTCGGATCGTCAGTGCCTAGATTGTTTCGTCTTTTACCGAAAGCATCATACGACATCCGCTCGACCACTGCGCCATTATCTGTGGTACTCAGCACGATCGAACCCAAATGGTCTTTGTGGAAATAGTTCATACCGGTTGAGCCATCACTTCTTGTCGTATAAATTCCGATCACGTTTCCAACGCCGGCATATATGAAATTACGATAACTCGTAATGGATCCGTTGATCTCTTTCTCGAAATGAACGCCAATACTCTGGCTCGGGTTAATAAGATATTTAATGCAGGTCGAGGTCGGATTTCCGTGGTAATCTAAGCAAGTCGTTTCTACTTCTTTATACCGTTCAAAATTTGGATTGTATGAGAACGTTACACTGTTACTCGCATCGGAAACACTTGAAGGCTTATTAAATGAAGTCCAAGCAATCGTTCGTCCTTCCCCACTGGTCGTGTTTCCATTGGCGTCGTACGTGAATGCAAAGTGAGTTGGACCATTGGTGAACATCACCGCATGAAGTGGCCTGCCTGAGCTTCCGTCCCCGTACTTCATATCGCCCACGTCGGTTTTAGAGATGAGATTGCCAAGCCCATCGTAGCTAAAATCTTTGGTGACGAAGGAATTAGACGAACTCCTCAGTCGATTCAGATTATCATACGTATAGTTCTCGGTTTGCTTGGCACCTGTGTACTGGTTAATCAGATCGGTGCGATTGGTAGTGTTCCCCAAGTAATCGTATGAAAGCATGAGATTTTGTAGAGTCACATTACCAGACATCGCGACAACACTATTGAGACGCCCAGTCGCGCTATAATAAGTTTCCGTAGAAACAACGCCATTTCCAAAGGTCTCTTGAAGTGGCAAATTGTCCGAATTTTGGCCATTTCTTTGCCAGAGCATGCTTCCGCCTGAGGCATTATCAATTTCCTTCAGATAGCCGTTTGAATCGTAGCGGTAGTTGACGGCAAACCCTGTTGGATAGCCGATCTGACTGATTCGACTCGATGAATCGTAGGCAGTACTAATCGTGTACGTTGTGTCCGCAGTGGTTTGTTCAGTTGAAGGTCGGCCGTAGCTATCGTAAGTATACGCCTTCGTAAATCCGCTAGAGTTGGTTACACTCGCAAGTCTCCCAACGCCGTGGGCTGCTGTGTCGTAGCTCCACGTACCCGTAAATTCTGAACTTTGTCGAGTGACCATACGACCTAGATTGTCGTACGTCATTGTCTGAGTCTGATGTTTTGAGTCCGTTTGCGTAAGTAAATCACCTACGCCATCATATGTGTAACTCCAAGTTCCGGTATCAGGATCAGACATCCCAATTTTTCGACCCATCACATCGTAAGTGATCGCGATCTTATGTCCTTGTGGATCGGTGGTCGTTGTCAGATTACCGAATGGATCATAAATGTACTGAGTCGCCTGATTGGCGGCATCAGTTATCCGAATGACTTGGCCAAGCTCATTTTTTAACTCCGTCCGCGCCTGACCGTTATTATTCGTTGTGGTCGTTGATAGCCCGGTATACGACCAAAGCTTCGTGCTTCCATCCGGATCTGTTTCGCGAATGATGCGATTGCCATTATCGTACGTAAAGGACGCAGCATTATAACTGTCTGTAATATACATGCTTCTCGACGCGGTCAGAAGACGTCCCACAGTGTCGTAGGACTTAAACTGCCAGATTGTGTTCGAGTTAAAGCCTCCGGCAGACCTCTGGTACTCCCTATCCAACACATCGTAGTAAGTGGTAATAGTTGGAGCGCCGGTTTTTGAAACTGCAACGTTGTATGTCTGCCCATTGCAGTTACTCGTACAAACCGTAAAAGCAGTGTTGGTTTGTGTTCCGTCCGGTCTCGTTTCGTTCACTTTTCGGCCTAACGCATCGACTGTCCAAGTCGTGGTTAAGCCATTCACATCGTGCAGCTGATTGATCAAGCCAAACCGATTGTCGTAGGACTGCGTTTCAGTCTGACTGTAGGCATTCGTGATTGTTGCCGGAAATTGACCCAGGCTATCGTATGCGATGGTTGTATTTCTCGCAGCCATTCCGAACCCCGTAACACTGACCGATGTCCTATTTCCGAACGCATCATACCCGTAGGTTTTAGTTAGATAGTCTGGCCCACCGGGTTGAATCTGTTCTGAAAGAAGTTCATTTGGAAAACTACTCGAATACGTAAATTGGGTAGTGCGAGTGACGTTTGTCCCATCAGGATTTGTGTTAGCTTGCTGGGACGATGCCAACTGCCCAAGATACCAAATACCCCCAGGGCCACCGAGCATGTTTGTCGGCGTATTGGTTGTGATTTTTTCGTAACCATCGCCCGTCATCACTGTTGACGATGTTAGATTTCCATATGAGTCAAATGCACTTGTCGCAGAAACAGTACTGACGAAGGCACCACCATTAGCAAAGTCATACTGCGCATCTACTTCAGCTGATAAATAAGGAAAAGCGCGAGTTGAGGTATCGAATGTCTCATTACTGTAGAAATACTGATTTTTGCTGGCGAGATTCCAGGAAGATCCTTGATAAATCCATTCATAGGAGTCCGACGCGTATCCTATATAAGGATAGGCTTGATGATAATCCATCTGAAATTCTCGATTTGCATTTACGTCCTGCTTAATGACCCGCGCGAAACCTAAAAACCCTCTTCCTTGTTGATTGTACCTTGCGGCGACGTAAGTGTATTCGTAAGATCGCAGCCCACCGGTTCCATCGGGTTCTTGTAGGTTTGAGACCACAAAGGCAGAGTTCTGTAGCTCCATGGTCGGAAAAGTTGACCCGGTCCCTTTTTCATAAGTTGAACTATTCGTTAAGGGTGCATAAGTAATCGTAGAAGCAGCACCAAGCCCGTTAGTGATAGAGGTCAAGAGATCCGAATAAAAAGACGAAATACTGCTCAATGCCGCTGCAGCCGAAGAAGGATTAAAGGTCAGTATAGACGATGCCCCGCTACCAGTGAAATTGCCCGACAAGATCACAGAACCACTTGAAGCAGGAATATTGGTACAATTCATCGATCCGTCGCTGCCGGAATAACAAGCCTGCCAATAGGAACTGTTCGATGTTGGGGTAACGATGTCCGACCGACCGTCTCCATTCAAATCTGCAATCGCGATAGGTCCATATAATTCTCCGCTTCCAAATTGCGATTGAAGTGGCATGGAAGTACTTCCACAAAGCGGATTTTTCCCTCTTCCCACCGATGAGCACGACCAAAGACCATAGCCATTAGCTAAGACGCCAAAATCTGTTAAACCATCGCCATTGAAGTCGCCCACAAACGCACTGGTTTGACCATCGCTGGCCGTGGCTTGCGGTATGCTTTTCGTTTCGCAATCAAAAGTCGTGTCTCCATTAGAATAACAGAAAATTGTCGACGTATTGCCATACTGAAATTCGACAAAGTCTGTCAGTCCGTCTCCGTCAAAGTCACCAACCAAAAACTGAGTCCCGTTATTAACCGGTGTTAAGGTAGCGTAATTAGTGAATCCCGATGGGGTGACACTGTTGCACGAATTGTTCGCCCCTCGGCCCAGAGAAAGACAAACTTCTAAGGAGTTATTTCCACTCACACCAAGTTCAATGAAATCAGCCTTTCCGTCTCCATTTATATCCCCAATAACGAACTGGCCGCTCGACACGGACGGCATGGTCTTTGATTGACAGGTAAATTGCCCTTCACCCAAGGAATAGCAAACTGTCACGGTGCTAGCTACCGGGTCGATCTGCGCGATATCAGTCAGGCCGTCGCCGTCGAAACCCCTTGCGTGGCATTGCCTTGCGGGTCGAGATCCACAAGCAACACGCGCAGGTCTTGAAGGGCGAGCGCTTGAGCGAGGTTGATCGCGGTGGTCGTTTTTCCGACGCCGCCTTTTTGATTGGCGATAGCAAGCACAGGGCAGGGGTTCATTTTTTATTCTCCATTCAGGATTGACGGGCTCGGCACTTCTCTTTAAGAATGGAGAAGTGCCTGCCAGGAGCCGCTGCAAAGCAGCTCCGGTTCAGGTTGAAAGATCAGCTTCGGGACCCGCCAAGATCAGGAAGCTGACAACGACAAATTTGAAAGGCCCGGGGATCACTCCTCGGGCTTTTTGCTTTTGAAGTTTGCGCTTAGGTCATAGCGAGCGTCCCCTTCTCCGTTTAGAAGTGGACGCCGCGTTCGCTGCCGCAGAATTTTGCGGAGCATATCCATGCGAACCTCAACGCCACTTCTGCGTTGCAAGAAAATCGCCAGCATTGGTCACTCGCACTCAAGACTTTTGCTAGCGGACCGGTCGATCGCTACGAATAGCAAGGCAAGGGGCTCGGCCACGGATGTGCCGGCTCCTCTTGTTCCCGATCAAACCAAACATCGCAATGAGCGAGGCGGCGAAGACGGGCTTCACTGCTGCAATAAAGCAAACGGAGCATTCGCCGTGACCACGAGGGAAACGTCGTTTGCGACCGTAATGCCAGCAAAAACAGGAACAGGAATCTGGAAGTCGGTAATTTTGACGGAGAATTCCGCCTTGATCATCGAACTCTGGCCGTGTCGTTCAATATGAGCAAGTCCTTCAACGGGTTTGCTCGCGCCGTGCAAAAAGAGCATCCCTTTAAAAGGGACCGCGTTCTCAGAATAATCCACTTTAGTAAGATCCTGCTTGGGCAGAAGGACATCGGTGATCGCCAGCCTTGCTTGCGGGTACTTGCCTACTTCAAGGTACTTCTCTTTCATATGATTCGTTCTCATTGAAATCCCCGTGTCCAAGGTCGAGAGATCGAGCAGCAGCTCGCCCGATATTTTTCCATCCTGGGAAATTAGGACCGCCCCTTTAGGGGATGCGCCTGTCCCGTTAATTTTAATGGCGGAAGGCCTTCCGATCGCGTGAAACTCCGTCGATCCGGTAGACTGATTGAAGTCTAATTTTTGAGTCTGCGCCCATACCGAGGTCGCCGGTAAAAAAGCGCTTCCGATAAAAATCAGTTTCGAGAATCGAAAGTAAAGCATGAAGCTCCTCCTGAATAGATACTGCATTATTGGGTCTGTGCCTGCGTAGAGACGTCGTCTAGCGGGGCTCCGGCATCGACCCAGGCTTTCACGACGGCAATTTGCCCAGGAAGAAGCGGCTGATGGATCGACGCAGGGGGCATTTTCCGAGTCATCACTTCCTTCTCGATCAAAGCTTTTGAGTTTCGTGCATCTTCGTAATCGTCCACTTGAACCGGGTCGGGATCTCCGCTGTCATGATCGACTCGATGGCATTGAACGCAGCTTTTCGCGAAAACGAGAGTGTAAACGGTATTATAACCGGGCGCCTTGCCTGCGGGCACCGTTGCTTGCCCGTTCGCATCCAAAAACGAAGGGTCCGCAAGAGGAAGTGGCGATGGAATCGGGTGCGAAGGCGGAATTGGCGTTGGATTTGGAACTTCCGCCGCGGTCAGATCATTGACTGGGCCACCCGCTTGAAACCAAGCTCCGATCAGATCACGCTCACCGTCGGTGAGGGTTCCCTTTTTTGGCATAAACTTGCCCTGAAACACCGCCTTTATAATATCACCGGCGTCGAGAGATGCTTTCGCGTCCGCATAGTTATCGAGAAGAGGCTCCGCTTTTCCTCCTTGATAATGACAACCCAAGCATTTGTTTTGGAGAACGAGGGTCTTCAACGTGTTGTAGCCGGGGTAGATTGCAGTCGGCAGTATAGGCTGACAGGCACTGTCGTAGAAAGCCGGGTTAATTCCAGGAGCCTTGATACAGGCAGCTGGAGCGTTGCCATTATCTAAATCATTCTCAGGCCCGCCCGCGTTGTACCAGGCTGCGATGAAGGCCTGCTTGATTTTGGGGAGGGCGCCCGAGGGAGGCATTGTTTGGTCCCCGGCCGTTTGTTGGTAAATTTCCGCCATATGCGCTTTAGCTGAACTGTAGCTATCAAGAGAGACTCCTCCTAATGCTTGAGCGTTCAGATGGCATTCAGCACAGCCTTGGGTTTGCTTTGAAAAGATGAGACTATATAGCGTATTGTAACCTGGGACTTTTCCGGGCGGTAACGTGAGGTTTCCGTGCGCATCCAGGAATACTGCGCTGACCCCCGAGTTGTCCGCGGTTGCGCTTTTATCTCGACTAAAGCTGCATCCGGAAAGGGAGACGATCAGGGTGGAAATCAGCAGCAACGATCCGTGAAGTCTTTTGACTAAACAAGGTCTCATCACGATACGTGCTAATGCTTATCGCGAAAAAGCGCATCCACCGTTTGCCCTATAAGCACATGGCAAATGACCTATGTCTAAAATAACGTGCCTTTATCCTTCGGTCGGGACCAAAAGGTCTTCAAGAAAGAAGGCCGATAATTCGGCTCGGCCTTTAAGGCCAGACTTTGAATAGATTGCGAGACTCTGAGCGCGGACAGTCTTTTCGCTTACATTGCGAATGACGGCGATTTCTTTCAGGCTCAATCCCTTAAGAATTAAAAGACCGATTTCCTTCTCCGCTAGAGTTAATCCCCATCGCTGAAATTGCCCGTCGATGGCGTGACTGAGTCCCAATAGATAGGTCGAGGCTTCGTTCTTCCAACGCGCTGCCTCAGCTTTTGCTTCCGTCAAAGCTTTGTGAGCGTTCTCCAGCGCCTCTTCATGCTCCGCCCTTTGCCTCAAAATTTTGCGACCGAGCCCGACAGCGCCGACAAAACTCGCAAACGAGATTAAGCCTTCACCTAAGAGGTGAGCAAAAGACTCACCGCCTCGAAAATCCCCAATGATGTCAAAAAGCTCGAAAACCGTAACTGCCAAGAGCACCCAAAAGAGATGAGTCCGTTTTGATTTCCAAAAAAAAAGGTCACGCAATTTGGTCTTCTCCTATTCACGCTTCCTGCGGACATAAAGAGTTTTGAAAACCTCAGCGATGACCTGGCCGTTGATATCGTGAACCGTCACTGGCAGGTCAAAGACATACTTCTCTCCGGTTTTGGTCTTCTCCTTGATCGTAGCCAACAACTCATCGTTGATGCGAAACTCGGCAATCAAATGCGCCCTTCCCGGCTTCACGAATTCGATTCGAGCGGCCTTATCCCAAACGACGTAGTCGGACCCGAGGTTATTGATCAATAGGAACATGAAATGCGGGTCAGTCATCGAATAGATGGAACCGCCGAACTGCGTGCCGACGTAATTGCGATTGTAGAAGCGCAGCTTTAAAGCAACCCTAAGATACTTGTAATCCGATGCGATTTTTTCGACTTTGATTCCGGATCCGAAATAGGGCGGATAGATATTGAAGAAAAACCGCATCACGAAAGTCGGGCTTCGTTCCGCGATGGCGCGAAGGAGTTTTACGAGCATCGGGGCTATTGCCGTATTTCGCTCAGATGACAAACGGAGCTCACGAAATCCTGGATGGACAGGCTCGCATTGGATGAATTGATTCTGTTATGAACCTCCTCGCCGCCGTTGTCATAATCGACCAAATCCTGTCCTTTGGCGGAATCAATCGGAAAAACCGTTAACTTCGAGCGGGCCGCGATATTGGACATGGGTGGCTTCAAATCCGAGAGCTGGGTTTTCTGGGCGGATTGAATCAGTTCGCGGATCCCGTGAATGGTGATTTCCTTTTTCGATGACGTGGACCAGGACTGACCATCGTTATTTTGGTAAAATTTATTGATAACCACATCGCCATTCTCAAACACCACGCAACTTTCTTCCCAGCGAGCGGCCGCTCCCGTGACCATGCTGCGTACCTGTTTGACCATGGGTAACTCCTTGGATTTTCCTTGGTCCGCCAGCGCGGAGGAGTTCGCCGAAACAAGGGCCGTCAAAAGCATCGGAATGCAAAAACACTTGGTCATCATCATGAATTCCCTGGCTCCCTTTCTCAACTTCGGGCAATCGCGCCCGAGTTCTATAATAACCTCTACGGCCACAATTCATACGTAAAACAACCGAGACGGGCCTGGGCCAAACCCTGCGCCGGGGTGGGCATCAACCTGACCTGGCTCTATAGCGTCGATTTGCCGAACAATTTGAATCTTTCCAGAATCAGCGTGGGCCCCGCTTTCCAATTGGGCAGCGACTTCATGCTGACGGAGCGCACCTTTATCAACATCGACGTGAAGAAAATCCTGATCGCGACGGACGTCGGACCATTGGGCGGAGCCACTCTCGACACCGTTCACATCAATCCATGGATCTACGGTATCGGTATCGGCTTTAAGATTTAGATCTTTCAGTGTTCGATCAGACGATGAACGAAAAAATAGAAGCCGACCCCACAGGCTAACCATCTCCAAGAGCCCGGGTTACGAAGCGCCATGGGAAGGAGCTGACGAAGGGCAACATAGAGGGCGATCCCGAGGGAAAACGGCAGCGCCCAAAGCGGTCGCGAGCTGATGAGAAATGGGATTAGGCTGCCGAGGAAAAAGGCGATTCCCACGCTGAGCGCGCATCCGCGCGAAGCGCGCGAGCCGAGTCCCGACGCCAGCGCGAGCGACGCCGCGATCACTCCCTCGGGAACGAGATGAAAGACCTGTCCGACAAGCAGGCCGAGTCCGACGCGTGCTCCGGCTTGGAACCCGGATGTAACGAGAAGTCCATCGAAAAGCGAACAAATGACCACGCATCCGATCGCGGCCTGAGCGGTCGGTACGCCAAGAATCGGCGCGCAACAGGCATGACCGTGCGAGTGCGAGTGGCAAGAATGAGCATGTTCTTCGTCGTGATCTTCACGGTTTCGATCAGCGTGGATCTTCAGGCCATGTCTCATTAGACTATGAGCTAGCGCAACCGTGCCCGCGCCCAGCACTACGAGGCCCGCGATTTGATGCCACTGGTCGCGATGACGCTCCATTGAAATCGGCAGAAGCTCAAAGAAAGAAATGGCGATCAGATAACCGCCGCCCGCGGAAATCACTGAGGGAAGAATGCGGGAGTGGGTCGGATTTTCTTGAAAGCGAGTAAACGCGAGACCACCGAGAAAAGTGAAAACGGAACAACCAGCCGATGCTAAAAGCAGTTCGAAAATTCCCATTTCTGAAGAACTCTAGTCCGCGACGACGTGATTTGCAAATGCAAGTTACTTGCATTTGACTCTTAATCAAGTAGAGTGAAAGCTCAACTATAGAAACGAGCAGTTCAAAAAAAGCTAAAAAGGGAGACCGTTGAAAATGGCCGCTAAGAAAAAAACGACTCGCAAAAAGGCTGCAAAAAAGAAAACCGCGAAGAAAGCGACGGGGCACAAGATCCACGCCAACCATGCTCATAAGCATGGTGACGGCTGCGGCCATAAAGCCGTGAAGCATGGCAACCACACGGATTACAAGCATGGTTCGCATTATCATAAGAAGCATGGCAACCACTACGACGAGTGTGCGGGACCTAAGAAGAAGTAAAGTAAGCTTCAAGCCCTGGAAAGCCGTGACGAGATCTTCTTTTATTCTCCTCGCGACGGGCCGGTTTACGCCGTCTTGACGAAAACATGATTGGCGTAGTTTTTAAATACAGCCTGACGTCCATCTTCAGCTTTTGCGCAGCATTAGAGCGATCTTTGTCCCACGGAACCCCGATAAGGATCCGCGTCAACGAAAATGGCGCTGAGCTGACTGACGTCGAAAATTTAAAGCCGCGATGCTCTGCTATTGCGCGAACGTCGTGGACCTGAGAAATAAGGGCGGCATGCTAACGTTCGTTCTATCCTATCTCGGGGGAGTCCTAACGATCTTCAGCCCCTGCGTGCTTCCGGTGGTTCCTTTTGTTTTCGCCCGGTCAGATCAGCCCTTTCGTAAATCGGGCTTGCCCATGCTGGTCGGAATGGGAATCAGCTTTGCTTCGTTCGCGGCTCTCTCGGTCGCCGGAGGACGCTGGGTGATTCAGGCCAGTCAGATCGGCAGAATTCTTGCCCTCGTCATTTTCACCATTCTTGGCTTAAGCTTGCTCTTTTCGCGATTCGCGGAGCGCTTGGCCCAACCTCTCGTGCGGTTGGGCGGCATTCTTCAGAAAAGGGCGGACGCGAGACCCGGGATAGGCTCCTCTCTTTTGCTGGGAGCATCGGTTGGACTTCTTTGGGCTCCTTGCGCGGGCCCCATTCTAGGATTGGTGCTCGCGGGAGCTTCCCTGGGCAAGTCGACTCAAAACACTTTCTTTCTGCTTCTGGCGTTTGCAATGGGTGCGGCAACTTCGCTGGGCATCGCTATTTTCGCCGGCGGAAAGGTTCTTCGGACTTTAAAAAAAGGGCTCTTCGCGGAAGAGTGGATCAAGCGAGCCATCGGAGTCGCCGTTCTAGGCGCGGTGATCGCGATCGCCCTGGGACTCGATACGAAATTTCTCGCGACGTTATCTTACGTGAATACCAATAAGATCGAGCAAAGCCTGGTTGATTTGGCTGCGGGAAATAAGGCGGCCACGAGGGATATAACGGGTCTTTCAGATGAAGGCCCTGCCCCGTCGCTCGAGGGAGCAACCCAATGGCTGAACTCGGCGCCTCTTACGCTTCAAGCTCTCCGCGGGAAAGTCGTCTTGATCGATTTTTGGACTTACTCTTGTATCAACTGCTTGCGAACGCTGCCCTATTTGAAAGCTTGGGCAGAGAAGTATCGCAATCAAGGACTCGTAGTGATTGGCGTCCACGCCCCTGAGTTCGCTTTCGAGAAAGACTTGACCAATGTCAAAAAGGCCGTCCGGGATCTGGGAATTACTTACCCGGTCGCGATCGATAACGATCAGATCCTTTGGTCCGCCTTCCGAAATCAGTATTGGCCTGCCCATTACTTCATCGATGCCAATGGACATGTTCGCTACCATCATTTTGGCGAGGGGGACTACGAAGAGTCGGAGCGGGTCATTCAAGAGCTCTTAAAAGAAGCGCATGGAGGCAAGCCCAGCGGAACCACCGCCGGAATTGAAGGAGTGCCAGTTACGGCTTCGTCGGTAAAAGGAACGGGAATCGAGGCAGCTCCGGGCGCTGAGGAAGTCCTTTCTCCGGAAACCTACTTGGGCTACGAGCGCCAGGAAGGATTTTCATCCACTCCGGATATAGAAAAGGATGGTGTCCGGACGTATCATCAACCCTCTCATTACCGGCTGAATCAATGGGGCCTATCCGGCTCCTGGAAGATCACCGGGGAAAAAGCCTCGCTCCGTTTTGATCATGGGCAGCTCGCTTTCCGCTTTCACGCTCGCGATGTGCATCTCGTGATGGGAAACCCCGAAGGAAAAGCGATCCGTTTTCGCGTAACGATCGACGGAAAACCTCCTGGCAACGATCACGGTGAAGACACGGATCAAGAGGGCTATGGAACAGTGAAGTCTCACCGGCTCTATCAATTGGTCAGGCAAAAACGGAGCCAGGCCGATCACACCGTTCTGATCGAATTTTTCGATTCAGGGGTGGAGGTTTTTGCGTTTACCTTCGGCTAGCGCGCCTATAATGAAAACGCCCACTCCTCGAAGGGAGTGGGCGCTTCGATCCATCAATCAGCTCGCGCTCTATTGGAGAGGCTTGAAGCTGATGTCAACGAGAGGCTGCCTGCTGGAGCTCGAACCCGAGTTCATGTTGACGTAGGCGTTCCGGCCTTGGCAGCTGACGTTCCCGTATTGGTCCGTCTTGCACTTCTCTTTGACGATGTGGTTGGCCCCGACGGTTTGCGGCAACTCGATCGAGGTGATTCCCGCTTGCGAGAGCGTGATCAGCTCGCCCGAGTCGATGACGCCGTTGTGGTTCAGGTCTTTCCAGAGCCGCAGGTTGGACCAGATCGGGTCCTTGCTGTCGATGACGCCGTCGCCGTTGCTATCGTACTTGGCAAGAGCGTCATAACCGTTCGGAGCGACCAGATTGTCCGGACCCACGGTGTAGTTTCCGAAAAGCTGCTGCGGACCGATCGCGCCGTTCGAAGGCATGCCGTTCGAGACATTCACCATGAAGGCGCTCGAAGCCGGGTTGCTGAACCAGGAAATCTGCTCCATGGTCCCGTTTCCATCGAGATCCATCGACACGCCGTTCGCTTGCGAAGTGAGCACAATCGGAGAATTGCCGAGATTGACCGTCAACGGGTCGATCGTCCCGGCATTCTGGCATACGGAATCGCCGTTGACTCCGACAATGACCGGAAGCGTAATCGACGCGCACGCCCCGTTCGAGCCGTTGACACTGACATATGACGTGTAGTTGAGGTTATGCGCGATCGAATCCATTATTGGAGCCACCGCGGTCGAGCCATTGGACCAGTTATAGGTATACGGAGCCTTTACCTTGGATGCATCATACATAACCACAGTATATTTACCCGACGCCAGGGGCTGATTCAGGCTGAGCTGGAACGGCTTATTCGCCGTGAGCTCACCCTGCAGGGTCGAGGTTGAGGCCGAAGTATCCCAAGCCTGTACGACCGTCGCGCTATTGCCCGCGAAATTCGACGACTGGTATAGAACCGCCGAAATTTGAGGCGTTGAAGAAAGTATTGCCTGATTGGTCGTTATCGCAGGTCCGCAAACCGGGCTCGGAACGATCGTGATCGTCGGAGGAGTTCCGCTCGGGCACGTGACCACGTCGGTCCCGCCGCCCGTTGAGCCGGATGAAACCGGATCGGATGAACCGCTGGTCGAGCCAGGATTACCCGAGACCGGATCGGAGCTGCCGCCGGTCGAGCCAGGATTACCCGACACTGGATCGGAGCTACCGCCGGTCGAGCCGGGCTTACCTGAAACCGGGTCAGAGCTGCCACCGGTCGAGCCCGAGGGTGACCGAGACGGCCGTGGAGATGGAGTCGTTACCGGATCAGAGCTGCCGCCAGTCGAGCCGGGCTTACCCGAGACCGGATCGGAGCTGCCGCCGGTCGAGCCGGGCTTACCTGAAACCGGGTCAGAGCTGCCGCCGGTCGAACCGGATGGAGATGGGGATGGAGACGGAGAGGTCACCGGATCGGATGAACCGCCGGTCGAACCTGGCGAGGTCGTCACTGGATCGGATGTTCCGCCGCTCGAGCCGGGAGAGGTCGTCACTGGATCGGATGTTCCGCCAGTCGAGCTGGAAGGTGTCGGGGAGGGTGTTGGGGATGAAGAGGTCACCGGATCGCTTGTACCGCCGGTCGAACCAGGCGAGGTCGATACCGGGTTAGATCCCGCATAAACACGATAGGATCCACCCTGCTGGATTTGGACTTGTCCAGTTGCAGGTTGGGTCGAGAAGCCGGATTGCGAAGATTTACAACCGCTAGCCGCGAGTACAATGAAAGCGATAGAAGGCACCCCATAAAAACTGGTCTGGAAGAATTTCATTTCTAGACCCCCCTGGGGACGGAATGGTGCAAAACGCAAACCAACCCCCATGTGCCGTTTTATGAGCGGGCGCCGCCGAATAGACCTATAAGAATTAGACACTGTCAAAGCTGGAGGGAAGTGTCCGAATGGACCGCAAAAAAACGGTCCCGATCGCCGAAGCCACGCCTTCTTCGACCGTGAGTGACTAAAAGTTAGTCAGTTAAGGCGAGGCCGGAATTTTCGCGGCCAGAAAATCCTGAACGCTCTTCGGGAGTTTATCGGCATTCTTCAAAAGCAAGCTAACCTGCCAGATCTCATCGTCGGTAAGGCCCTTTTCAAAGCCCGGCATCCCGGTCAGGCGAATCCCGTTTTTCACCTTCCAATAGGTCTCACCCGCGGAATCGTCGCTCACCCCCACCACTCCGTGATGTTCCGCGAAAAGGCGCGGAGGCTTGGGAAAAAGACCTTGAGCGATCGGGCCAGGGGATTCTCCCGGCAACGAATGGCAAACCGCGCACTGGGCACGATAAACTTTCGCTCCGGCCAAATAGGCGGCTTCATTTGCCGCGAACGGCGCGACCAGCTGATCCGAACCGCGAAGCGCGGCATTCAAAGCGATCTTCGCGATCAATCGCTCCAAGGGCAGCGGGTTACCGCGAGTCGCGACAGGCATGCCTCCGGCCACTATAAAAGCCGAGGCAAAGACGACGATCGTTCCGACGCCCAGCACGAATCCGAGAATTATTTTTTTCATGAAAATAGCTTATAAGCTAAAATCGGCCCGATTCAAACATCCGTTATCGAGAAGCGCCGGAACGGCGACGCGCATAGTCCTCGTAAAAGCTTTTTTCGAAATTCCGGAATTTCTGGTAATTTTCCTGGCCTTGCAGAAGCTCGATCAGCCGGCTTGCCTGCTGTTTCTCGGTACTGGCCATCCGGGCCAGCCCTTGTTCCTTGAATTGAGGGAGAATACCCTCGCGGATATGGAGCAGCTCGGTCACCATCACGGCCTCCGACGAAATGAAATCCGTGATGATACGATCGCTCAGGCCCAGGCGCCCGACGATGAAATCGTTCAAGTCGAGGGTCCACTGCCGCTTTTCCTCGGCACTCAATTTCATCTCGACGTATTTCTCAAGATAAAGAATGTTGTCGCTATAGGTGCCTCGGTATTTCCCGTCCAAGGGCGGCTGAAACTTCATGCCCTTCTTCTTGATTTCGTCCAGGAAAACGCTGCCCTCTTTTTTCTCGGAAGCGATGGTACGGTTGACCTGGTTCACCGCCAGCTGAGGCAAGCTCGGGAAGAGCGCAAGCACGAGCGCGGCGACTGCCGGAACGGCGGCGATCAATGCCGTCTTTTTCCAAAATTTTCGGGTACGCGCCTCCGCCTGCGAGTTCAATGCCCCGACCGTCTTGCCTTCGAAGACGGATCTTACGAGCAGCTCCAGATCGGTTCGGGCTCCCGATACGTCTTCCTTTTGAGCCAGATCCAAAACTCCCTGAACGATTTCGTTCAGCATCGATTCGCGCCGGGCCTTCAACTGCGCGGCGGACTCCGCGCCCAGCTTGTCGATCTCTTTTATCTTATCCAGGCGCGACTCGGCGATTTCGCGCTCGACCTGAGTCGCTCTCGAAGTGAACTCCTTCTGGAGCTCCTCGTTTCGTCGCTCACGCTCGGCGTCGATGCTCTTTTCCATCGACTGCCTGGCGGCCTCGAGCTCGGCTAACGTCCCCTTATAGCGTTCGATTTCATCCGACTTCTGTCGGGCATTCAGCTCAAGCTCGTCCATCTTCGCCGCGCGGGCCGCGATTTCCTCGCCCTGGCGGTCCGTTTCGGCCTTCAGTCGTTCGATTTCGGAAAGGACGGCTTCGCGCTGCTCCTCCACCGATTGAAGCTCCCGCTTCGAGTCCGTCTGTCGCAGATTGAGCTCGCCGACCACGGCCTCGAGATTCATTTTCTTGGCCTGGAGCTCGGCATCCAGGGTATCGCAAAGCGCTTTGCTCTTTCTGACTTCAAGATCGCGCAAGTCAGCCTGCTTTTGGGCTTCGCCGCGAAGCTCGTCCAAGGTCGTTTCCAGCCTCGTCCGCTCCTCTTCCAGGCCTGCGACCTGGGCCTTGATTTTCTCCCTGCGCTCCCTGAAATCGGAAATCTCGGCAGCTATCGCCTCCGAATCCTCGCGCAGCCTTGAAGCTTGCTCGCGGCCTTCTCTTGCGTCTTTCTTGGCGATTTCGGCCTGTGCCTGAAGCAGCTTGAGATCGTCAGTGGCCGCTTCGACTGCATTTCTCGCGGCATCCTTCAGATCCTCCATCTCGGTCACGACTTCGTCGCGTTGCTTGAGGACAGCCTCCAGCGCTCGCTTCGCTTCCGCCTCTTCCTCGGCCAAAGAAGCCATGGACGCCTCTAGCGCTCGCTTTGCCTCCGCCTCTTTCTCGACCAAAGAGGCCATGGATTCCTCAATGGCGGCCTTTTTCTCCTCGTAATCAGTTTCATCGGCGACTCTGCGCTCCCGAAGCTCCGCCGTGACTCTTTCTGTGCGCCCGCGCTCGGAATCCAGCTCCTCTATCGCCTGCTTCTTCGACTCAACACTTTGTTCATGCTGCTTCTTGAGCTCTTCAAGCTCATTCTGCATCTCTTCGCGGGAGCGGGCCACGCCGCGCTCCATCGCCGCCCGTTCCTCTTTGAGGTCGTTCAAATCATCTTCCAGCGATTTGCGCTTGGTCGCCAATTCGCGCTCGCACTGGACACGCTCTTTTCTCAAAGCGAAGATTTCGTGTTTCAGCGCCTCGCACTGATCAATGAGCGCGCGGCTAGCCGCCTCCATTTGAGTGCGTGAAGGAGGCGCAGCGGGTACTTCCAACTCAAGACGGGTTCCGCCAAGCGGGAGATCCACCTGGCCCAGTTTTCTGATGCTGGGCTCCCGCGGCCCCTTCTGGCTATGACTGCGGCTCAAACCGCTTTTGCTTAGCTCGTTGCGAACGACCGGACCTTGAATCTGGTCGCTTTTCAGTTCTCTTGATCCGGTTTCATAATAATTTTCGATGACAGGAACATCCGCGCCCTCGTTGCGAGGCTCGATGGAAATCCAAACCGCGTTACCCAACGACACCTGCTCGCCAGGGTCCGTAAGGCGCACCTCCTCATTCGTATTCAGGCGGGTGCTGCCAAGAAACGTTCCGTTGGCGCTTCCAAGGTCCCGGATGTACACGACGCCTTTCGAAACCCGAACCAAAACGTGACGCCGGCTGACCGCCGGAATCGACAAGCGCACCGCGGCGCTCTCGTCACGCCCGACGATGAACTCATCAAGATCGACTTCGACCGCCTTCGTCGCGTCGCCGTCGGAAATGTGAACGACGTTGCGTTTCATGCCACGTCTTTCTTCTTCGCCTCTTCAATCGCAGCCGGGGCCGCTGGGGCTGCGGGAGCCCCGTAAGACGGGTTGCCCTTCCCGGCCGGCGGAACCGGAATCGCCTTTTCGATAGCAAGCGAAGCAAGCGCTTCGATCGGATCGCGGTGCTCGTCAAACGCCGGAATCTGGCTGGGCAGCTGATTGTTATCGCAACGGCTCCAGAGGCGGAAGAGGTTCCGCTCGAAGCGGTCCACGATCTTGACGAAAAGCCGCTCGGGCGAGAGGAAGTTGTTGAAAACCGTGGTGACGACCGAAAGCATGATGCCGACGGTCGACGTACTCATCGAAAACGCGATCTTGGCCAAAAAGGTATCCATGACCAGTTTCGTGGATTCCGGATCCCGGATATCCATCGCACCGAGTTCCGGAAGCGCCTGCATGATTCCGAGGAAGGTGCCGAAAATGCCGGCAACGATGAAAAGACCTGGGATGATGTTCAGAAGATCGTTGAACGCGCCCACCGGAAGAATCCCGAAAACGCGGGTGAAGCAGGGATTGTTGGAGAACACGTTTTTAATGATCTCGAGCAACGGCGGGCGGATGCCGTCGTATTTCACGAATTGAACTTCCTTGAGCGTGTCCCGGACCAGACGCGCGGTTCCTTCTTGGACCAGGAAAATGCGGTCGCTCGGAACCATGACGTGGTCGAGCTTGCGGCGCTTCATGATGGCGCGCATTTCGAACATTTCGTAGTAGGTTTTTTCGATCAGCTTCTTCGTCAGGACGAAAAACGAGCGGGGCGCGAGATGATCGTCGCCGTCCAGGTGGAAGTTGACGCGTCTCTCGAACTCCTTAACGAAGCTGTCCTCTCTCTTTACAGTATAATAAATCAGGGCCCGGAGAACGATCGCCGCGAAGAAAACGAAAAACATCGTCGGCATGATCAACGCCTTAGTGAAGACGATCAAATCGAGGACAAAGGGCTGGACCGGTACGCTGTGCGCCACCGTTTGAACTGCCTGAACCGCCGCATCGGCCGCGGCCTGGGCGACCGGTTGGGCGGCTTGAACGGCGTTGTCGGCTTGAGTTGCTGGATCCATAAATTCCTCCGTTAGTCTTTCATATTGAACTTAACGACGACTTTTTGAGCTTGCTTGCAGTTGTAGCGCGAGCAAAACTCCTGCTCGGTCATGTGGTCCGGAAGATCGCTCGCGGATTTTCCGTCCGGCAGATAACCGCGCCCCACGACCTTGAGCAGCGGCATGAGCTGCTCGCGGTCCTTTTGGGAAAGTTCGTTTTGATTGATTACGTGCTTGAAGATGGCGTTGGCACGCCCGAAGCTGAGCTTCAAATTGTACTCGATCGCTTCCTTGTCCTCGGGCCGGATACTCTTCGGGTTCACATAGCGCCCCTTGAAGGTCGAGGAGGCGAATCCGATGATTTCCACGCTTCCGATCTTTGCCGCGATTTTCGGGTCATTGAACAGGCTCTTGGCGTAAATCGGCATGAACTTGTCGAGAGTGACGCGCATTTTAGGCTTCAGATTGGCGCTGCCGGTATCGAAGTACTCTCCGCCGAAATCAAGCGTGACTTCGCCGGTGCGGGCATCGACCGCGCCCTTCATCCCCGATTTCGCGAATTGGTCGGCGATCTGCTGCGCTAGCTTCTTTCTCGCGTTGGCGAGCTCGCGGGTACGGGCCAAATCCCCCTTCAGGTTCTCGACCGAAGCCAATGCGCGGTTCTTTTCGGCCTGCGCTCCGGCCAAATCGTTCTGGGCGCCGTTCAAACGCTTTTCGGTGTCAGCCACTTTCGAGCGCAACCCGCTCAATTGACCTTCGAGGGCCGCCGCCTTCTCCTGCTCGCCTTTCAGGAAATTCGCGAGTTTTTTCGACCGTTCCGCCGCGCTCAAGCGCTGCTTTTTGAGGTTCGCGTCGAACGCGGCGCGCTCCGCCGCCAACTGATCGTCATGCTGTTTTTTAAGGCCTTCGAGCTCGGCGACGTAGCGATCGTGATCGGACTTAAGCTGGGTGGAAAGATTGCCCACTTCCTGCTGTTGCTGAGCGATCGTCTGGGTCGCTTCACCCAGCTTGGAAGCGGTCTGATCCAAGGTGCTCTTCACCTGGCTCAACTGCAGGCTGATTCCCTGATTGGCGCCCTCGAGCGCTTGGATCTTGCCCTCGCTCTGACGGCGCAGCTCCGCGATCCGCTTCTCGAGCGTCGCCTTGGACGTCTTCGAATGATGCTGTTCGGCCCGCAAGTTCTTGATTTGCTGGTCGAGCTGAGAATTGATCTTGGAGATCTGTGCCTCGTTCTGGGCGATCACCTGTCCCATTTCGGCGATCTTCTGGCGCTTCTCCTCGATCGTCGCGTCCTTCGAAACGATCAACTGGTCGCGATGGATAATCTGGCTCTTCGCGAGGATGTTCGCGTTCACGATGTTGCGGATCAGCTGCTGGTACTGGTTCAGCGCGAATTCCTTTTCCGAGTTCTCTTTAGCCTTCGCTTCGAGGCTCAGCTTTTCCTGATGCGCCTCGTCCTGGAGCAAGCTGAGCTTATCCATGAGCTTGGAGTAAACCTGCTGCTCGGCCTCGGTGGACTGCTTCTTCAAGGCTTCATCTTTAAGGGTGTTATAGACACGGATCTGCTCTTCCAGATCTTGCGCCTTTTGAGAAAGCTTCTTGTACTCCACCTGTTGCTGATAACCGGCGCTTCCGCTTCGGAGGCTGGACGCCACGTACATAAGCAGAAAAACGATCGATAACATCATGAACAGGTCGGCGTAAGACGTCCACCATGAACTGTGCTCGCTATGCTTGCTGACTTTGTCGTAGTCGAAACTCATCAATGCCTGTATCGGTGGCATTACGATCGAACTAAAGAACCAAAACTTGTTGCCGCGCACCATTCTTTTGACGCCGCGGCTCGGCGTTCTTGCTGAGGTAGGGTGCGGTAAGGTATAGGTGAGGTATGCCTAAAAGAGCGATCGCCCGCCTCATGAGCGGCTTCCGGCAGTTTCGCGAGAAATTCTACCTTGGCGATGACACCACCTACAACAAGCTCTC
Source organism: Oligoflexia bacterium (assembly GCA_031292385.1). Classification (GTDB taxonomy): domain Bacteria; phylum Bdellovibrionota; class UBA1018; order UBA1018; family UBA1018; genus JARLHE01. The sequence goes on along the minus strand of JARLHE010000037.1, from coordinate 76,339 downwards.
CAGCGGCGGGCAGGGGCCCAAAACCCTGATCATCGGCTGCAGCGACTCGAGAGTGGACCCCGCCATTCTTTCGTCTGCGGGTCCGGGCGAGCTCTTCGTCGTCCGGAACATCGCCAACCTGGTGCCGCCTTACGAGCACGGCGGGGGAAGCCACGGCGTCAGCGCCGCCATCGAGTTCGCCGTGGTCAATCTCAAAGTGGAAAACGTGATCATTCTCGGACACCGCCAGTGCGGCGGAATCAAGGCGCTCCTCTACCCGAAGGAAACCCAGGCCGGAGGCTTCGTTCAGCACTGGATGAAAATCGCCGAGCCTGCGAAATCGCGGGCGCTCCGCAAAGCCCCGATCGAGGATCAGGATGCGCTTTGGCGCCATTGCGAATTGGAAAGTATCCGCACGTCGATCGAGAATCTGCGGTCGTTCCCGTTCGTGGAAGAGGCATTGCAAAACCGCGGACTCAATGTGCTTGGTCTTTACTTCGATCTAGAGACGGGCGAGATGCTCGAGCTGAACGAAAAAGACGGGGAATTTTCCGCCATCGCCCTTTAAGCTCTGTGGTAAGTTCAAACGCATGAGCCACGACACTCTGAACCCTCCCAATCTTGTTTCCTTCATGCTCACGAACTGGAAAAAGCCAGCGGGCAAATTGCCCAAGAAAATCCGGAATCCCGGGAATTTCAGGCGCCGCCGGGAAACGCTCTCGGGAAAATTTCCCGGTGAGCTGCTCTTGATCCCGACCGGGCATTTAAAGGTGCGCGCGAACGACACCTTCTACAGCTTCCGACCGGGCACCGACTTTTTCTACCTGACCGGCAACCTAGAGCCCGATTGCGTCCTGGCGCTCGCCCCGACCGGCGGCGGAGGCCATCGGGAAATTCTTTTCGTTGAGCCCAATCCGGGAAAAACGGACGCGACCTTTTTCACCGACCGGGTCAAGGGCGAGCTCTGGGAGGGCGCGCGCCTCGGCGTGCCGGAAAGCCGAGCCAAATACGGCGTCAGCGATACCCGCCCGTTAGCCGAGCTCGAGGCCTTCGTGAAAGCCGCGAACGGAAGAGTTCGTGTGCTGCGCGGACATTCGCGGATGCTCGAAAGCTGGCTGGCCTCTTCCGCAACCGAGCAACCCCGGCGCGACGAAGAGCTCGGGACCGTCCTGTCCGAAATGCGGCTCATCAAGGACAAAGAAGAAATCAACGAGCTCGCCGCCGTCGTGCGCGCGACCCATCGCGGCTTCGAAGACGTCATTCGGCGCATGAAAACCGCCAAGACCGAGCGCGAACTCGAAGGGGTTTTCTTCACCCGCGCCCGGATGGAAGGAAACGACGTCGGCTACGGCTCGATCGTCGCCTCGGGCGCGCACGCCTGCACGCTCCATTGGAAGAAAAACGACGGCCACCTCCGTAAAGGCGACCTACTCCTGCTGGATGCCGGAATCGAGGGCAATTCCCTCTACACCGCCGACATCACCCGCACGCTTCCGATCGGCGGAAAGTTCTCGCGCGAGCAGGCGACGATCTATAATCTGGTGCTTTCGGCGCAGAAAGCCGCGTTCAAGGCGGTAAAGCCCGGAAATGATTTCATGGCACCCAACCGGGCCGCTATGAAGGTCCTGGCGGAAGGGCTCGAAGCCCTCGGAATCCTTCCCACCTCGGCGGAAGAAGCGCTGAAGGACGAAAACCAGTTCTACAAGCGGTATTCGCTTCACAACGTGAGCCACATGCTCGGCCTGGACGTTCACGATTGCGCGCAAGCCCGGGCCGAAGCCTACAAGTACGGAAAACTCGAAGCCGGAATGGTTCTCACCGTCGAACCGGGATTGTACTTTCAAGCGGACGATCTCACGGTTCCGGCGCGATTTCGCGGCATCGGCGTCCGCATCGAAGACGACGTCGTCGTCACGAAAACCGGCTTCCGCAATCTTTCCGCCGGGATCCCCACCGAAATCAAGGAAATCGAAGCCTGGATCCGCTCCGTTTGGAAGCGGCGATAAAAAATATGGCCAGTGTAAGTTTTCTGTAAACATCCCAGCCGCTTGCTCGCAATTTCGACGCACTTTCGAAAGGATGGGTTTCCACCCATTAGAGAAAGAGAGTGTGAGAAATGGTGTTCAAAAAAACGAATTACCTGGGCGCGATCATTTTAGCCTTGGTCACGTTCCCCTTCCAGGCTTGCTCTGGAAGCGGAGGCGGAACTCCGGGCGCGCCCACAAGTTCCGGAGCAGGATCCCTGCCCGGAGCGCCAACCACCGCGGTACAGAGAAGCTGGACCACCGATGCGATGCTCTTCGTTGGAGACGGAACTTGGAGCACCGAGACCGACTCCATCCAGACCATCTTCAAAAATAACGGCGTCAGTTATCAAGCCGTCACGTCAGCGCAACTGGATGCCATGACACTGTCGCAACTGACCCAATTCGGAATGTTTGTCTTTCCGGGAGGAGAGGGCGGAACCGAAGCAGGCAGCGTGAGCGCCCAGACCCACGCCAATCTTCGCGCGGCCGTCCAACAATATGGCGTAAGCTATATCGGCTTTTGCGCCGGCGCATTCATCGCGGTCGCGCCTGCTCCCGCCGCGGGACAAGACGTCAGCTACGGATTCGGCGTCGTGGACGGGCCATTGGAAAATTACTACCAGCTCGAAAACCAGGGCGTGAATTACCAAAGCACGGTCGAATCCTTCCCCGATTCAACGACGATGCCGATCCTTTGGTACGGCGGCCCGGTTACTCCTAGTACCGGCGTCATCGCCAAATATCCGACCGGTGATCCCGCGATCAGCGAAATGTGGTCGGGCACCGGATTTGTCGTGCTCTCGGGAGTTCACCCCACGATGACCCAAGCCGATCTCGACGGCCTTGGAGTCACGCCGGATACCGACGACACCGCCTTCGCCTGGAAGCTCTTCAACGCGGCTCTCCACCAGCAACCGCTTCCGACGTACTAAACCGTCGGATCGGGGCAACCACAGAGAATGGAGTGCCGCCAGTTTGGCGGCACTCCATTTCTAATTTCCTAATCAGCCTTTATTGCCGCTTCTGTAGCTTTTGCAGCTATCGGACAAATCGGACGTATGACTGTCCAAGCAGCTTCCGATTTCCTTAGGTCCCATGGCGTTACCGCAGAATTTCTGAATATCCGCTCCGCACGCTGCACGCGAAGCCTGCATTTTGGATTTTACCTGCGTACGAGCGGCCTGCCATTGCGCCGAACACCCTGCTGAGAGCTTGTCTTCATGCGCCTTGAGGCACGCCATGACTCTGCCGCCGCCCGCGGTGACATCGCTGCAAAACTGTTTGATATCGGTTCGACAGGCATCACTTAATGCGCCCTTCGCCGGATCCGCGGCTTCATCCGCGCGGACGACCGAAGAAACCGAAATCAATGACGCAAGCAATCCAATGAACAGAGCAGTCCCTTTAAACATAATAGCCTCCTGTGGGGGTTAGATTATTGACGACTTCTTGTTCAATATCCGTGCCCCAAAACGTAAACTTTTCTCAATTAAACGCCGAAACCCCTTATGGGAGACCGTGTGCAATTTAGTCGAAAAAAGCTGCCGAAAGAGGCCCTCGCCTCATTAAGACGTGTTGAGGTCGCGACCTGCGAACCGTACGGCATTCTTTTGACTCCGGTGTACGTCTATCTTCCGAAAAACCAGAAATTCGTCGCCATCAAAGCGCCTTTGCAGTTTTTCAGTCCGACCGATCTCGAAAAAAACAGGCCGCTCGAGAATTTCTATCTCCCCGAATTCGTCAAGCAAATCATCCCCTTCCAAAACGCGGGCGCCAAAGTCCGCAATCTCCTCACGACCCGTCAAAAATACGGCGTAAAAACAAACTCCGGTGACCTGGAGGTCGTTCTCCCCGTTCCGCAATACCAGCTTGACGATGCCGTGCTTCAGGTAACCGGTCCCCTTTGGAGCAAGGGAGTTCAAATCGAGCCCTTCTTTCTCTGCTTTTTCGCGGAAGAAGTTTGCGATCCCCTGCCCCCGGAAAAACTCGTTCGATCGGCCGAGGAAAACATCGAGCTTTTCGAACTGGCGCTTCTTCGCGCAAGCACCGCGGTATTCTTCGCTCTCCACTTGGGCTATTGCGACCTGACGGCCTTGAAAAATATCCGGGAACAGGTTTTCGATAACACGGTATTCGGCACGGCGCGCTTCTCCAACCAGGGCGAAACGGCCGAGCTCGTTCGCTTAATCCGCGCGGCGATTCCATCCGCCGAGACCCGCTCGCTGTCGCTGCAACGCATAATGGAATTGCTTCACGAACCGGGGAACGGCGGAAAAAGCACGCGCAAGCTGATCTCGCGCCTGAGCCGGGTCAACGCGGAACTGATCAAAATGGATGCGCCCGCTCCGAGCATCTACGGCGAACAGGGGTTTATCGATGAATAAACCTCAATTCGGAATCGCCGCATCAGTCGGACCCGAGGTAAAGATCTACTACGAAAACATCTTTTCTCAGCATCAGATCGGCCGCGTGACCGACCTGCTCTCGGCGATCGCCGCCGGTTCGGGCATACCGATCGCGTCCTTCAGGTACGCGCTGAGCGTTGCTGTAACCGAAGCCTGCCAGAACCAGGGAATGTTTGAAGGCGCACAGTCGCCGAGAGATCCGGTCGCGATCGAGTTCGCGGCTGACGGAGAGAAGGCGCTCGCCTCGGTCGGCTTCACTTTCGATCCCGCCTACAGCGACGTCATATCGGAATTCTCGGATCATGAATTTCCGAAAGATTCGATGGAATCGCCATCGCTCGTCAAGTCGCTTTACATTATCGCGAAATTCACGGCCGAAGTGACGCTGAAGCTCGACATATTCTCCAAATACGCCGAATTTTCCATTTCCTTCCCGCTCAAAGCGAATCGGCTCCGGGCTCCGGCGCCGATCGAATGCGTATTCGTTTCCCGGGACAGCTCGACTGTCTCGCCAGACCGTGAATACGTGGAACTGGGCGATGTCGCCTACACGGAACTGCTCGAAAACCGTCGGTCAAACGCGCGAAAACTGATCGAAGCGGCGACGTCGCCAGAAGAAAGGATCAGCGCCCAGGCCGTCTTGGCCGAAGCCGAAACCCGTCTCTCGGCGGAAGACTCCCGGCAGGAAGCTCAACAAGTCGCGAAAGGTGGGCCTCAGCAAGAAACGAATGTCGAAAGCACCGTGGTCAGAGGCGATTCTCCGGCGCCCCAGGCCAACGCCGTTCTGGTATCCGGATCAAACGCGGACAACAATGCCGGTAACCTCCTCTCCCTTCTCCAAGAAGCGAAGGCGCTCGCCCAAAACGAGCCGTTGCTAGCCGTCGCCGCGCTCAGAAAAGCTCACACTCCTGAAACAATGGAGCGGCTGCTCTCAAGCTCGAACCTGGCGAACGAAGAGACCGCAAAAGCCGTCATTGACAACCTTACCCCGGAAGAACTGGCGAAGGCGATCGTCTCCGCGATGCCCCTCAAGAAAGTCGGAGAAATCGTGGTTTCGCGAATGAGCGAAGACGACCTGATGGAAGCCATCAGCGCGGGCCTTCCGAGAGATGAACTGGCAAAGGCGATTACCTCCGCCCTTCCAAAGGATCGGTATTCGGAAATCATCACCGACGGCCTGCCGCCGAGGGAAATCGCGAAAGCGCTCGCCGAAGGCCTGCCGAAACTCCAATTCGCGAAACTGGTATCGACCGTGGTGCCGGAACCGAAAATCGCCGAAGCGCTTTCCCTTGCCGAGGGCGATGACGATACCCAAGAATCGAAACAGGCCTTGCTGACGAAGGATCAAGTCGAAATCCTTATGAAACCCGAGACAACCCGAAACGAATCTATTTCGATTCTTTGCCAGGTCATGTCCAGATCCGCCGCCGAGAGCATCTTCACCGGCACGATCCCGAAGTCCGAAGTCACCGTCGAGCTCGAAAACTTTCTGCCCGACTCCCAAGTCGCCACCCAAGTCGCATCCCGGCTTATGGACTACCAGATCCTGGACACCGCGGCGATGCCGAATCACCAGCTGGAAAAGAAGCTCGATGACTCGAGCAAAGCGGTGGAATTCTACATCACCCGGACCCGCGAGCTCGAAACCCGGCTTCGCGCGGCGGAGGATCAAAGGCAGCTCGCCGAACAGGACGCCCGACTTTTGAAATCACGGCTAGCCGAAATCGAATTGCAGAAAGCAGCGACCGGGAAAACGGAAGCGGAACCCCAGACGGCGGCCCCAAGCAAAACATCTATCGCCCCGTCCCTCATCCGTGAGCGCGAAACCGCGCGCCTTTTCCAGAAGCGCTGCCGCGAATTCGAAGTCGATTTGGGCGAGGCCCAAGCCGAGATCCGGCGCCTGCAGGCCGGTCACGTCAGGCCGAAAATGGCTAATTTCAAATCGCCCGATGTCGCGGCTCGGCCCGAGCAAGCTCCGGCTGACGCGTCGGCGATCGCCGCACCGCCAAGCGAAGTTCCGCCAATATCGCCAGACACTTCTCAAGCATTACCCGGCGAGTCCGCCGAAGCATCACCGGCGGCATTGCGTGACGACCTCACGGTTGAGGAGGTGCAACGCGAGCTCGACGAAGAGACCCGAAAACTCGATAAGAATTTGAACGGCTTCATCAGCAACATCGAGGAGCTGAAAGCCGAACTGCCTGAAGAAAAGGCGAAAAAGCACGTCGATGGCATGCTCCGGGAAGTCTTCCACGAAAAGGCGAGGATCAACGAGCTGAGTCGCGAGCTCGCCGCCGCCTTCCGCAAGAAGGAATTCGCGTTCAAAACCCGTGAAACCGCGTTGACCGAGGAACTTCGGCAAGCGCGGCACCAGGTCAACCAGCGCAATGCCAATGTCGAACGCATGAAGGAGCTCATGGCCGCCATGCAGCAACGAATCCGGGCGGATAAGGAAACTTCCGGAGAAAGCGCGGCGAGCGAAGTCCAGATGCGCGTAAAGAACGAGCACAACCAACGCCAAATCGAGGCTCTCAAAGAAGAAATCGAGCGCCTGAACCGCCGCGCGCAAAGCGCCCCAAGCACCCAGCAGAACGCCGCTCAGCAGCGCGAGCTGACCCGGGCTCAGAAAAATGCAGTGGTCGCGGAAAAGGCCCTCGCCGCGAAAAAGCAGGAGCTCGAGCTGCTAAAACGCCAAATGGTCGAAAAAGATGCTCGCGAAGCCGAGTACAAAAGAAGTATCATACGTTTGCAAAACGAGCTCACCGCGGTAAAGGCCGCGCCGAAGAAAACCGTCGCCTAACGGCTTAACCTCATGTCTTAAGGACTCCCGATCGTGCTGAACACCACGCTACCGTTCCTCCGCTGCCCGAAGAAAAGAAAGGGCAAGGATCGCTGCGCCGGCAAACTCAAGCTCGCGTCAAACCACCCGCCGCAACAGCGCACAGAGGTTTACGAAGTGCGTTCCGGAAACTTGACGTGCAAGGATTGCGGAAGCCGCTACCCGATCATTTCCGGAATCGTCCTGCTGGTCGAGAACGTTTCCGAATACCTCGTCAGCCACGTCAAAGGAATCTCCCGGCTCGTCCCGCTCCCGGAAATCCCCCTCGAATACCGGGATGATTTTCTGACCGCGAAAGCCGAAATCGAGATCGAGCAAGTAGAGGAAGACCTTGAGGCCCAAAGGGTCATGGCCCTGTATTTGATGAACCATTATTTGAGTGCCGGCGACGAAAGCGGAGAGCGCTGGTGGAAGCCGAGATCCGGCGAAGCGAGCCCGCTCATCGATTCCCTGATCCGCGAATACTGGGACAAAAGCCCCATCGTTCAAATCGGCCAATGGGTTTCGCGGCTCGCGAAGCAGGGCGAAAGCATGAGCACCGTCGTCGAGCTCGGCTGCGGCGTCGGCGGAATATATCCGGTCATCAGACCCTACATAAAAAGCTATCTTGGCGTCGACAGCTCGTTTTCCAGCATCGCGCTCGCCCGACACGTCGCCCTGGGCATGCCGTACTCGGGTAGCATCGCCATTCCGGAGGACCTGCTTCAAGGCCATTCGGCAAGGAAGCTCAAACTCCGCGTCGCGAAGGGTTTTGACGGAAGCGGCGATTTCATCGTAGGCGATATCGATGCCCCTCCCCTCGCTTCGGAATCCTGGGATCTTTGCCTGGTCTTAAACGCCATTGACATGCTCGAGGAACCCGCCTCGCTGCCGAGATTGCAGCACAAGCTTCTGAAGGCCGGCGGCATCGCCATACAAACCGGACCTTATATTTGGCACGAATTCGTCTCGAAGCGCCTAAGGCCGCTCGTACCCGCCGAACTTCGAGGCGATTCGGCCCGCGCGGTCGAGTGGCTCTACGAACAAGCCGGTTTCACCATCGAGGACCGAATCAATCATCTTCCTTGGCTGTTTTTCAAGCACGTCCGGCAGCTTGAAATCTATTCCGTCCATCTGCTGCTTGCGAGAAAGCGCGCCTAGGGCGTTCAGGTTAGAAGCCCGCGCTCGCCCCGTCATCTCGCGGATCCGAAACACCGACAAAACCGCCGCTGTCGCGCGCGACAGCCATCACCCGGCAGGGAACGGCCTTAGGAGCGAGATTGATGGCGTAGCCATCCTTTCGAAGCACTTCGAAAGCCGCGGCCGAGGGTCCGGGGGCTTCGATATTCAAAATATCGGGCTTCCATTGGTGATGAATCCGGAAAGCGCTGACCGCATCGTAAAGGGACATTTTAAACTGCAAAAAATTAAGCGCGACTTCGGCTACGCAGCTCCCGATTCGCGTCCCGCCCGGCGCGCCGAGCGCCAGCACCGGCTTATTGTTTTGAATGACAATCGTGGGAGCCATGCTGCTCAAGGGAGTCTTTCCGGGCGCGATCGAATTCGCGTCCCCGCCGACCGCGCCGTACATGTTTTCGACGCCGGGCTTGGCCGAGAAATCGTCCATTTCGTCGTTGAGGACAACCCCCAGTCCTCGCACCACGATCCCCGATCCGAAAGAGCCGTTGATCGTTTGAGTGGAAACGATCACGTTCCCTTGATCGTCCATCATCGAAAAATGCGTCGTGCTCGTCGACTCCCTTGCGGTTGGGCGCCCGGGATTCACCACATCCGAGGGAGTGTGATGATTCAAGTCGATTCTCTGGCTTTGCTCAAGCGAATAGCCTTTGGAAGTCAGATCCTTCATGGGGACTCGAATGAAAGCCGGATCACCCAGGTATTGGCTGCGATCGGCGAAAACCAATTGAGACGCCGAAGCAAAAAGATGGAGAAACGGCGCTGACTGAGCGGTCATATCGGATAAACCGAAATGATCGAGAATATTCAAGGTCTCGACGACCTGGAATCCGCCTCCGCTCGGCGGAGGCATGGAGATGATTTGGTAGTCCTTATACCCGCCCAGAAGAGGGTCAAGCCAGCGTGTCGAATAGCGGCTCAAATCGCTCATCGTCAAAAGACCCTTCCGACGGATCGACTCACCGGCGATTTTCTCGTTGAACTCGGAAATCACCCACTCATCCAAGGACGCTCGAGCGAGCCAACGAAGCGTTCGGGCCAAATCGCGCTGCACCAGCTTCTCGCCCAGCTGATAAGGCGTACCGTCCTTGTGCAGGAAGATTTTGCGGCTTTCCGGAAACCGGGCCAGCAAATCCCGCTTTTCCGAAATCGCCTCCGCAAGATCCGGATAAACCTTCACCCCCGAATCAGCGAGATTTGCCGCGGGCTCAATCACCTCCTCGAGCGGAAGCTTTCCGAACTTGCGATGAAGCTCGACCATGGCCTTTAAAAAGCCCGGAACCGCGACCGACCTGATCCCTTCGACGCTCGCGAGCGGAGTCACACTGCCGTCTTTCCGCAAAAACACCTCGGCATTCGCCCGAGAGGGAGCACGCTCCCGAAAGTCGAGCACATGAACCTTCCCCGTCGCGGCATCCCGGAAAAGCATAAATCCCCCGCCTCCGATCCCCGTTGAATGGGGTCGCTCCACGCCGATCGCGAAGGATGCGGCGATCGCGGCATCGACCAGATTTCCCCCCCGCTGCAGGATGCCTTTCGCGATCTGAGTCGTGACGCGGCCCTGGGTGGAAATAATGACGTGTTGGGCATGGGCCTCGGAAACCGCCCGCTGATCCGGAGTTTGCTCGACGGCCCGGATGACCGGAGGAATCATGTCGCTCTTGGTCTGGGGCTTATTGAAGCCTGAACTACATGAGACAAAAAGTATAAACGGAATCAATCCGAAGCTTGCGCGCATCTTCATAATCTAACCGGAGAACGAACGCCTGACGATGCGAAAAATGGATGGGACAAGCGATAGCACCTGTGAGGGATCATCGCTCGTCCCACCCTATGGATAGGGAACAATAAAGTCAGCGGTTAGACGGCTTGGCCGCCGTTCGCTTTGGCCGGAGCGGCTTTGATGCGATCCTTTCCACGACGTTCGCCGCCCGAGCGCTTCTGAGTCGCGCTTGCCTTGGCAACTCCCTTGCGAGACGCGGACTTATGCTCGGTTGACTTGCGAGCAGTCGCCTTAGCATGAACCGGATGCATCCCGCGGGTAGCGGCGAAACTCGGCGCCGCAAGGGCGGCGGTGGCACAGGTAGCGATAAGCAAAGCCGACAAATTTCTTTGAATAGACATCAACTAGATCTCCTTTAGTTTTCAATTGAGTTTTCAATTGAGTTTGCATCAAGCACCATGCTCGACGCGGGGAGACCATGAGCAAGGCCGATGCCGTCCGGCCAAGCGGGGCCAAACAAGGATGATTGAACCAACCTCCGGCAATCGAATAGGAATCACGCGAGAGCGCCGAGTCCGGCCCAAAACACGAGACGGATCGAATTCCGAGCATCTCGACAGATGTCGGACTTTTTGTTAATCTTCAAAAATCAACAACAGGAATCAACAACAAGTGGTGCTTTAACAATGACTCGATATTTTCTAAAACTCGGAGATCTTCTTCGAGCCGCCCGAACAAAAGCAGGCCTTTCCCAAAACGACGTCGCTAAAAAATTGAAATTCGAACAACAGTTCGTTTCGAGCTGGGAGCGTGGGATCTCCGCCCCTCCGTTTCGCAGAATGAACAAGTTGGCCGAGCTGTATCATATCTCGCTCGACCAAATCCAAAACGCCCTTTTGGACGACGCGATCGAAAGAACCCGCCTCCAAATCGAGGATGAGTTCCTCAAGCTCTCGAAAAAACGCCGATCCGGTTAGCCCGCCCAAGAAAATGGTGTCGGGCGCCTAGATAAAGTAGCGGAAGAGGATTTCCGCGGCGCAGGCGGGCTTTTCCTGCCCTTCGCGCTCAACGGTCACGGCCCAGGTCAGCTGGGCCGCCGTTTCGCTGATCCACTCGCAGTTTTTCAAGGTGAAACGCGCGCGCAAACGGCTTCCGACCGGCACTGGCGAGGGAAAGCGGACCTTGTTCAAGCCGTAATTGATCACTTGCTTGATATCCGGCGCCTGGATCGTCTTATCGATCAAGCCCGCGATCAGGGACAAGGTCAGATAGCCGTGGGCAATGGTCGCCTTGGTCGGCGATTCACGCCGGGCACGTTCCGCGTCCACGTGGATCCACTGATGATCTTCAGTCGCGTCCGCGAATTGGTTGATGCGCTTTTGATCGACCTCGAGCCAATCGCTCACGCCGACTTCCTGGCCTACTTTCGATGAGAGCTCTTTAAACGACGGGAACTTCATTTTGCACCAGCTTCATTTCGCGAACGTTCTCGCTCACGATCAAAGGCGCTTCCGTGGCTTGGCGAATATCGGCTACCGAAACTCCGGGAGCGTATTCGAGCAAAACCAGGCCGGCAGCGCTCGGTTGAATGACTGCCAATTCAGTCACGATCAAATCCACCACCCGAATCGAGGTGAGCGGAAAAGTGCATTTCTTCACGATTTTCGGCGCGCCCTGAGCGGTGTGCTGCATGGCGATGATCACGCGCCGGGCGCCGTTCAGAAGATCCATCGCGCCGCCCATGCCCGGAACCATTTTTCCGGGAACCATCCAGTTCGCCAAATGCCCTTCGCTGTCCACCTGGAGGCCACCGAGCACGGTGACATCGAGATGTCCTCCTCGGATCAAACCGAAAGACACGGAGGAATCAAAAGCCGCCGCGCCCGGAAGCGCGGTCACCGGGGACGCTCCCGCATCCGTCAGATTCCAATTCTCGAGTCCGCTGGGAGGTTTCCCTCCCATGCCGACCAGGCCGTTTTCGGAATCCAAAGTCACCGACACGCCTTCGGGAATAAAATTGGCAACCCAAGTGGGAAGCCCGATTCCCAGATTGACCAAGGTTCCGGATTTGATTTCGAGCGCGACTCGTCTTGCAATCAGTTCTTTAGCGTTCAAGCTCGGCTCTCCAATAAATAATCGACAACCACACCGGGAGTTTTCACATCGTCAGGAGCGATTTCACCCACCGCGACGATTTCATCGGCTTCGACAATGACTTTCTTCCCCGCCATGGCCATGATCGTATTAAAATTATCGGCCGTGTACTGATACGTGAGATTTCCGACATAATCCGCTTTATGAGCGTGGATCAGGGCGAAATCGGCACCTAGCGGGAGATCAAGAAGCCAGCTTTCACCGTTGATGTCGATAATCCGCTTCTTTTCCGCGACGACAGTCCCGAGTCCGGTCTTGGTCAGAACTCCACCCAGCCCAAACCCGTGAGCGCGAATGCGCTCGACCAATGTCCCCTGGGGAACCAACTCGACATCGAGTTCGCCCGCCAGCATCTGGCGTTGGGTTTCAGGATTGGTACCGATATGCGACGCATAGAGCTTTTTTACCGCGCGAGCGGCGATTAGTTTGCCTACTCCGAGATCGGGTCGCGCCGTATCGTTCACAATCAGCGTGAGGTTCTTGCGCCCGGCGGCAACGAGCGCATCGATGATTCGTAGCGGAGCTCCTACACCCAGAAATCCAGCAATCAGGACAGTCGCTCCGTCCGGAATCAAATCGGCCACTTGAGTCATCTTGCAAACGGGTTTCATCTCGGGCTCCTATACCACAGTTGGTTGTGGAGTGGCATTTAAGATGCAGCCCCTCTTGTCATGCTTGAACGTCCATCCGAATTGACAATGCCTGAGCAGCTTTCCCGATTGGGCCAGAATTGGGGTTGGTTCCTCGCCGCGGGGATCAGCTTCATTGTTTTCGGGATCGCCGCTTTAACCTGGCCGGTCACCTCAACCCTCGGCTTAACCTTCGCTTTGGGAGCGCTGTTCACCGTGAGCGGGGTCGTAAACATCATTCAATCGATCCGCCTAAGAAAGGAAACCGGCAATGGCTGGCATGTGCTCCAAGCGGTCACCGCCCTGGCGGCCGGCCTTTTGATACTCAGGTATCCGGCAAGCGGCATGCTGGGGATCGCGATCGCGATGACATTTTATTTTTTTGTCAGCGCCGCCGCGAAGGGCGTGATCGCCTTCGGAATGCGTCCGCTTGCAGGCTGGGGGTGGGCGCTCGCCAGCGCGATCGCATCCTTTATTCTGGGCGCATACATGATCGCGACCTTCCCGATTTCAGCGCTCTGGGTGCCAGGCCTTCTCCTGGGCATTGATTTCATATTCCATGGATCCAGCCTGATCGGCTTCTCTTCGGACCTCAAAAATGTTCACCGAAAGCTCAGACAAATCGGCGAAGGCCCCTCCGAAGAGCGAAAATCAGCTTAGCGATTGAAAAAGCCGCTATTGTCCGGTACCTATGGGGTTCTGACTGTCACAAAGCAGTCGTGATTCCGAAGTATGAGAAAACCCCAAATGGAATCACTGCCTTACATAGGTCGGGGCGTAGCGCAGTCTGGCTAGCGCACTTGCATGGGGTGCAAGGGGTCGCTGGTTCGAATCCAGTCGCCCCGACCATTCAAAAAAGTAGGCCGTACCTTTTGGTTGAAACCCGCGTCATCCTTCTGTTGGCCAGGCTATAAAACAAGCCGCTCAACAGCCGCCTCTGCGTTTGGTACGGCCGCTCCAGCGAGCGAAGGAATATTCAAGCCTTCTACTCGAACTGTCTGCACGTCTTCAATCCCGATGAACCGCAAAATATGGCGTAAGTAGGGCTCCACGAAGTCGAAAGGCTTCCAAGGACCATCGCTAAAAACTCCACCCGAAGCGATAACCAAAATTGCTTTCTTGTTCTTCGCTAATCCCGATACGCCGGACTCCGTATAGCTAAAGGTCTTGCCCGCACGCACGACGAAGTCGATCCACGCTTTCAGCGACGAAGGTATTCCGAAGTTCCACATCGGCGTTGCAATCACCAAAAGATCCGAGGACAAGAGCTCGTCGATGAGCTGATCCGAGAGACGCCCCGACTCCCTGTTGGCCTGAATTTCGACGGGGTCTTTTGATGAAATCGCTTTTAACGTGCTGTCATCCAGATGCGGCGTTTTATCTTTCGCCAAGTCTCGATAGACTAGCTTGGCATCCGGAAACTCAGCCCTGAGTCGAGCGGATAGTTTCTCGGTCACTTTGCGGCTGGCTGACACTCCTGTGCGGGGGCTTACCTCGATAATAAGAATTTGTTTCATAGGGCGTTTCCTTTTAATGATTACCGTTAAGGGCGTTCCAGGCGGCAAGGGAGTCCATATAGTCTCTCCAGTGCGCGATTTTCCGGCCCTCAATCTTTATGATCGAGCAAAAGCGATTGTTGTACTTCACGCCTGTCGCGAGGATGGTTCCATGGACTTCGTATTCGATGACGACAACACGACCGTTGTCCGCCTTGTGGGTAATCAAGTTATCGGCAGACTGAAGCTTGATGTAGTCGCCATACCCCCTGAACTGGTCCATCAAATCTGCGCGCCCTTGGATAACGCGAGGCCAACCGGGGAAGTCGTAGAGGACTTCGTAGATGACATTGTCGGTAACGGCGTCGAAGAAGTGCTCGCCTTCAACGAGGTCTCCTAGCGCCCCTCGAACCAGATCGAAGTAAGGCTTGGAGGCCTCATATTCCGCGTACTTTTTTTTCTTCATTAAAAACTCCTTGGTGTATTTAGCGCTTTTTCCAAGCTTACTAATGTATAGTTACATTATAAATCGCGTGCTCCGTAAAAAGAAGAAGGCACATTGAACTCGGTTACGAACATGGAGGTAAGCCATGAAAAATACGAATAAGGCCAAACAGTTAGATCCAGCCTACGTCTGTGGTCACAAAGATCCCGCGGCGGTCCGTGAGCTGCTTACAAGGATTGGCGACAAGTGGAGTATCTTCCTGGTCCTGTCTCTGGCGAAGATCCATGGCAGCCGTGCTCGGTTTTCGGAATTGGAGAAATCCGTTCCGGGCATCTCCCAGCGAATGTTGACTCTGACGTTGCGAAACCTGGAACGGGATGGACTAGTTGCAAGAGAGGTGTTTCCGGAAGTTCCTCCTCGAGTTGAATATGAGCTGACTGCTCTTGGGAAGAGCTTACTACGCCCAATGGAAGGCCTTATTGGATGGGTCTCGGCGAACTGGGAAGATGTAAAGAAAGCGCAGTCTAACTTCGATTCAAAATGAGTGCCCGGGCTATTCAGGGCGGCTTTTTGTTTCGATCTCGAACTGCGGCGGATTCAGGATGTGCTTCTTGACCGAGCAGAGGTTCGCGGCACTGATGAGACTGCTTCGGTATTTCTCCGGAAAGTCCTTCGGAAGCAGGATCTCGATGCTGATCTTCGAAAAGAGATGCTTTGTCTCGTCCCATTCCATCTTTTGAACCAGCTCGATTTCTTTCGTGGGGATTCCGCGCTTTTCGCAGAAGGCCGATACGACGTACCCGGCGCATGTCCCGATTGAGGCCAAAAACAGATCGAAAGGAGCCGGCGCGCTTCCGTCGCCGCCCTCGCTTTTAGGCTGGTCAGTCAAAACGGTGTAACCGTCGAATTCGGCCGAAACCTTCTTGTTCCCCGGAAACCTGATTTTTATCTCCACAAATACTCCTCTCGATAAGCTCAAACCTTGAAACTTGACTTACACATTATCATATTATAATTTGTTAATATGTCAAAGGCCCAAACGCTCAGCCCGTTGCTTGAGCAATGCGATCTGGCGGCGCGCACGATCAAGCTACTGGCCCATCCCCAGCGGCTGATGATCCTGTGTTATTTGTCCGAAGGTTCCAAGAGCGTGGGCGAACTGCAGAGGTTGTGCGGTTGCTCGCAATCGCTGATTTCGCAATTCTTGGCCAGAATGAAGAGCGAGGACCTCGTAACCCATTATCGTGAAGGCAAATTCGTTCGCTACGAGATCCGCAACCGGCAGATCCTTCAACTGATCCGCGCGCTTCACAAGATTTTTTGCCCCTAAGCAGCCCGCCAACAACCTGGAGAAAAATATGAGCCAAGTGATTATCGACGTCAGGGAACCGGACGAATTCAAGGCAGAACACATTCCTGGAGCAGTCCTGGTTCCGCTTTCGAAATTCGCGGAACTAGCTCCCAGTGCTTTGGAAAAAATCGCGCAATCCGGGAACACGAACCCGGTGCTGCTGATTTGCAGGGCCGGATCCCGGGCTAAAATCGCCCAAAAGCAGATCGAGCAAATGGGGTTTTCGGGCCAGATCCGCACCGAAGTTTTCCCCGGCGGGATTCTCGAATGGAAGAAGCAAGGGCGTCCTATCGAGATCACGCGAAAAGCCCCCTTGCCCATCATGCGGCAGGTTCAACTCGTGGTGGGCCCGGGCGTACTGGTTTTCGCTCTCCTCAGCCTCTACGTTCATCCGGCATTTGCTTGGTTAGCGGCTTTCTTTGGAGCCGGCCTGACCCTCGCTGGCGCGACCGGCTTCTGCGGAATGGCCGAGCTTCTCTGCAGGATGCCTTGGAACCGCGGCCCCGGGCAACTCGATAGATAAAAACTATCTAATTATAATTATTATCAATTTTCCTTATTACCAAAAAGGAGTTAGGTTCGTTTCTAGGAGGATTCATAGAAATGAACACACTGATCAATACACGCATTCCGAATTTCAAAGTCGAAGCCTATGTCGACGGAAAATTCACCACGGTCACGCAAGACGACTTGCGGGGAAAATGGTCGATCTTTTTCTTCTACCCGGCTGATTTCACTTTCGTCTGCCCGACCGAGCTTGGCGACATGGCCGACAAGTACGACGCCTTCAAGAAAATGGGAGTCGAAGTTTACTCCGTCAGCACGGACACCCATTTCGTGCACAAGGCCTGGCATGACGCTTCCGAGACGATCAAGAAGATCCGTTATCCGATGCTCGCCGATCCGACCGGCCATCTGTCCCGCGCCTTTGGCGTTCACATCGAAGAAGCCGGGCTCGCTTATCGCGGCACCTTCGTGGTGAACCCCGAGGGTTTAATCAAGATCGCGGAAATCCAAGACAACGGCATCGGCCGCAACGCCGACGAACTTCTGAGAAAGGTGCAGGCCGCGCAGTTCATCGCCTCGCACCCGAACGAAGTCTGCCCGGCCAAGTGGAGGCCAGGCGACAAGACCTTGAAGCCTGGATTGGATCTCGTCGGAAAAATCTAAACCGCGGATTCAACCCTACACGATACACGGGGTGCCGTGGCGGCGCCAAGATGCCCAAGCGGCACCCCGAATCCGATATTTTGAGAGGAGGACACCATGTTAGACGAAACGCTCAAAGAACAGCTCCATGATGTTTTCAGCAAACTTACCGGTACGGTCACTCTTCGAGTCGCTCGGAGTTCCCATGCCGATCAGGAAGAGCTCCTCTCGATGCTGAAAGATATCGTTTCGACGTCTGACAAGATCCGCCTCGAGCTCGCGGCCGCGCCGGAGTCCCCGGAGTCCAAGGCCCCGCGCTTCGAGGTGATCGGCTCCAGCGGACAGGCCTCGATCGCGTTTCGCGGCATTCCGGGCGGACACGAGTTCTCTTCGCTCGTTCTTGCCATTCTCAACTCTGACGGAAAAGGCAAGCTCCCGGACGCGGGCATTCAAGCGCGTATCCACCAGCTGCGAGGCCCGATCCGACTGAAAACTTATGTCTCGCTTTCATGCGAAAACTGCCCGGAAGTCGTGCAGGCGCTCAACGTCATGGCGCTCGTTCATCCTGACTTCCAACACGAGACGATCGACGGTGCGATCGCCCAAGACGAGGTGGAAGCGCTCGGGATTCAAGGCGTGCCCAGCGTCATATCGGACGGAAGCCTCATTCACTCGGGCAAAGCCCAACTGATCGATCTGCTTTCGAAGCTTGAAGAAGTTTTCGGAAAATCCGGTGAAGGAGTTCGGGAAGAAAATCTCGGCGTGTTTGACGTGGTCGTGATCGGCGGCGGCCCCGCCGGCGCCTCGGCCGCCATCTACAGCGCGCGCAAAGGTCTCAAGACGGCGATCGTCGCTGAACGCATGGGTGGCCAGCTTCAAGAAACCAAGGGCATCGAGAACATGATCTCCGTGCCGTACACCGAAGGCGTGAAACTTTCCGCCGAACTGGCGCGCCACATTCAGCAATATCCGATCCAGGTGCTGGAGCACCGGCGAGTGAGCCAGATCACGGGAGAAAACCCGAAACGGGTCACGCTCGAAAGCGGGGAGTATCTCGATACGCCGGTCGTGATCATCGCCACCGGAGCAAGGTGGCGCCAGCTTGGCATCCCCGGGGAAAAAGAGCATATCGGCCAAGGGGTCGCCTTTTGCGCTCACTGCGACGGTCCCTTTTACAAAGGCAAACGAGTCGTCGTTGTCGGCGGCGGGAACTCGGGCGTTGAGGCCGCGCTCGATCTGGCCAATATCACGAGCGACGTGACGTTGCTCGAGTTCAGCGACAAGCTCAAGGCCGATGATGTTCTTGTGTCGAAGCTCCAGGCGCTGCCCAACGCCAAGATCATCACGCAGGCAAAATCAACCCGCGTGATCGGGGATGGCAAAAAGGTCACGGGCCTGGAGTACCAAGATCTCGCGAGCAAAGAGCTCCGCGTCTTGGAGACCGACGGCGTTTTCGTGCAAATCGGGCTGCTTCCCAACTCGCATTTCTGCAAGGACACGGTCGAATGCACGCCCTACGGGGAAATCGTCGTCGACCCCAAGGGCAGAACGAACGTCCCGGGAATCTATGCCGCCGGAGACGTTGCCACGACTCCATTCAAGCAGATCGTCGTCGCGATGGGCGACGGCGCGAAGGTCGCGCTCACGGCTTTCGAAGACCGGCTCCGCAACAAGAGCGCCTGAGACAGGCGTCTTTACGGCGATAGCGCCGATAAGAGAAGCTCTCGAAGCGGAGGCGCAAGCAAGTCGTCATCCGCGAGAAGAGCCGGCCGCATCTGGCTGGAAAGCACGTTAAGCCATGGACGCAGCTCGGGGCGCTTCTCCTGGGTATCGAGCCGCAAAACGGATCGAGCCAAAAGCCATTCGTTCAAGCTCACCCAGAAAAGACAGCGTGAAATGCCCGCATCCGCGCGCAAGGCGATAATCGATTCTTTCTGCTCCGGAAAAATCGAAACCCCGTCCGGAAGCACGGCCGCCAACCTGAGCAGCGAATCTGGGGTATTGATGATCGCGAAAATCGAATCCATTGGCTGAGCGGGAACGTCCGCGCTCAGGCTCCACTGCAAGTAATTGCTGTGGCCCGGCGATAAATGACCCGGAATTTCCGGACGGCATGAAAAATATCCGTTCAACGCGTCGTCAAGTCTCCTGGCGATCTCGCGGCCGTCGTCAAAGGACGGCTGTGACAGTCCCGGCGCAAGCCCCAGCGAGCGCCGGATTCTTTGTATGGATCTAAGCGCTTTTTTTCTGTGATAACCCGAATTCGCCGCGGAAAGAGCGGAGATCTGCCACCTCCACTTTCGAAGTGACTTAATACGCGAGAGCAGAACGGGATTTCTTCTCCACATGACTTCCGCGAGTCGATCTTCCCAGTCCTCGTAAATTTCCAGCTCTCCGACGAAGGGAAGAAAATCGCGAAGACCTGAAACGACGGCGATTGCCCGAGCGCAAGCGCTTGCATCCGCGCGGCCCGAAGGCAGGATGACGGAAAGGTCGACGTCGCTCTCGAACAAATTGAAGACGCCCTTTTCGAGAACCGAGTTCCGGCTGATCAAGCGGAGCTCGGGAAGAGCCAATTCACGCCGCAGCTTGCGCTCGATGACGGGAATAACCCATTTTCTATGGCCCCAACGGACTGCCTCGTTGAAAGGCAAAAACAGGCCGGACCGCGTGGCGCCCGAGGCCAGCTCCAGGAATTTTGCCAAAGCCGGATTGCTAATCGCCATCGTTCATGAACCGGGACGCCTCGAGCTCGACGAGCTCGGGCAAGAGCTTGAACGTGTCTTGTCCGCGCATGCGGTCTTTTGATTTCGCGGCGCGAACGAATTCAGGGATCGCTTCTCGATGATCTTCAAGATCGATGAAATTCAATACCCCGACCAAGGGGTCCAAAAGATAGGACTGGCTTCTTGGAATCTTTCCGGCTTCGATCCTCTCTTGTGTCCTTTTCAAAATATTTCGCAGACGCTCGCGGGCGATTTTCTTCAACCCTGGCGGAAGAATCTGGGTGCGGTAATAGAGCGGGTAATGAAGGTCGATCAAATGGGGAATTTGCGACACCCGAGTCATATTCTCCGCGAGGTAATCAAAAAGCGGGTCCAACGAGAGGATGTTATAAACCTGCGAGGTCGTCATGATCTGGACTTCCGAGAGCCCGTATTCGTCGAAACTCCGATCCAGCTCCCGAAGGTTCTGATCGATGGTTTTCCATGAAGACGGGTGACGAATAAACTCGTTCAGCTCGCCGTAGCCGTCGACGCTGCAAAGGAGTTGAACTCCGTTGAAGCGGGGCCAGAGGCGCTTCACCTTTTCCGGAATCTTCGTGATATTCGTGTTGTAAGTCAGGCGAATATGCGCGGCGTGCCCTTCCGCCACGCAGTATTCCAGGATCTTGGCCATTTCCGGGACGATCAAGGGCTCCCCCCCGGCAAAATGAAGATGCTCGAGCACCGGGACCTGCGTCTTGATGTTTTCCATCAAATTCGGCTTCTGATACCAATCGTATTCGCTGAACTCCCGGGCTCTTTCCGGAGAGAGCTTGAACAGATTCTGATCGACGTCGTTCCAGTTCTTGATCCATTGGGAGGACGCGCGCGGATTGCACATCCGGCAAGCCAGGTTGCAAAGGTTTCCGAGCCGATAATCGGCCGAACGGATGCGGACCGGGATCGTGCCGTCTTCGGCGGTCTCGCGGATCAAGTCCCCGATGATGCCGGAATAGCGAGAGTTCTCGCTGTTCCGGCGACTGGTTCCGCCCGTTTTTTCGGTGACCTCGCAGCGATGGCAGAATTCCGGCCATTCGCCGCTGAGCATTTTCAGCCGAACTTCCTTCATGTATCGGGAGTTCATGATTTGCTCGTCGGAAGCGGTTTCGGCGATACTCATCGGCCGGCCGTCGTCGGCGCGGATGTTATTGTCTTTTTCCTCGCTGCTGCAGCAAACCTGGATCTCTCCGCCGATATTCGTGAAGCGATGAACCCAGGCCAATGAACAGAAGGTCTTCGGCGCGTCCATAGTTTAAGCGCCCAACCGGTCCCGAACGGGCTGCAGGACCGCATGAAGGATTTGCTCGCCGAATTCGCCGGAAAGCGATGAAAAGTATTTTTCGACTGGAACGAGCTCGTCATTCGACAATGAAAGCAAGCTGACCGTGTCGGGTTGAAACGCGAACTGCAGAACCAACTCGATCCCGCACTTTTTTGCATAACCGACGAATTCTCCAACCTCGGCCCAATTCAGCTTCTGCACGCACATGGTGATCAAAACCCTGAAGCCGCGCCCGATTTTTTCGCGCTCCTTCTGATACGCCAGTATCCCGTCGAGAGTGCGGATCGCTTTCTGGAGATCTCCGCCCAGGCGGATCTTGCGGTAAGTTTCTTCGCGCAAACTGTCGAGACTGACCTGCATCCAGCGGATTTTGATCTTATCCAGGCGACGAACGATCGGATCGGAGAATTTGTAATTGCCGTTGGTGACGAAAGCCCAGGTGCAGCCCGGATTCACGGCCGAGACCTCGTCTATCAACCGGAAAGTATCCGATTGAACGAAAGGCTCGCCCCCCAGAACATCCAGCTCGAGCAGGCTCGGGAAGATTTCGGTCGGGCCTTTATTCCAAAAATCGGATTGCTCATAAAGACCGTTCGGCTGCTTCCAAACATCGCACATCACGCATTGGAGATTGCACTTTCCGTTGAGGCGCACGTCAAGGCGCTTCGGCCCGCCCTTTTGCACCTCATCGAGGCTGAGACGATGGGAATAATCCCGCCCGCTCCAGAGATGGCAGCGTATATTGCGAATCTGCGACTCGCACATTTTCGGATTTCCTTCCAAGAACTCACGGCGCAATTCGCGAATGCGCGGGCCGTTCCAGATCTCCGACAGATCGCTTTCCGGAACTTTGCCGAGCGTGATCTCCTGGTTCCAGCAACAGGGCGAGACGACCCCGGTCGGCTGCAGAAGCAGCTGCATGAAGGGATAGTAACAAAAGTTATCGGGATCTATTTTCTTCCGTTCCATGGCGACGTCGGGTTTCATTATCGCACGACGTGATGAAAGCCAGGCGCGTTATTTTCCGGCTCCCTGCCACGAGACCCTAGGCGACCCCCTTCGGAGCATGCCATACTCGAAAACGAAATGAACTTGCACTCGTACTGGACGATGACCCGAACGCTGACCCTCTCTCAGATGAAAGCGCGATATCGCCGGACCTTCGCCGGCTTTTTCTGGGTCATCATGAATCCGACCATCATGTTCAGCGCTCAAGCCATCGTTTTTAAAAGTATTTTGAAAATCAACATGGCGAATTACCCCATCTTCCTGCTCGGAGGCTTGCTTCCCTGGATTTTCATCACCTCCTCACTCGATATGGGAATCCCGACCTTGGTCAACTCGAGGCAACTCCTGGTCGCCTTCAAGGTCCAACCCGTCGTCGTTTTGAGCAGCTCACTCTTGGATAATTGGATCAACTTTCTCGCCGCGTTCTTGCTGGTCTTGATTCCCACGCTGGCCTTAAGCGGGGTTGTATCCCCTGGGCTTCTATTGCTCCCTTTCGTGGTGATCGTTCTTTTGGCGGGGGTGGCGGGGGTCGTGGGCTATCTTGCGCTCCTCAACGTTTTCTACCGGGATGTCCGCTTTCTCGTCCACTTCATCATCAACGTTCTCTTCTTTCTGACGCCCATTTTTTATCCGCCCCAGCTGATTCCGGAAAACATCCGCTGGCTCATCGACCTGAACCCCTTGTATCTGCTGATCAAGCCGATCCGGGAGTGCATTTATGCGTTTTCGCCCGGTGTCTTTTTCCCATCCTTCGCGAAAAGCATCATCGTCGCATCATTGATGCTGGGTCTCGCCAGTTACTACTGGAAGAAGCGGAAGAACGAGTTTTATCATTACCTCTAAGGAGGACGGTGCTCTTGCCGACTTTGGCGGTTTTGCCCGAAAACCAAAGCATAACCCACAGAGCGCGCCACGCGTTGGCGACGGGACTTCTTCTTTTCGCGCTCGTCTATTTCTTTTTCAATAATCTCCATGTGAAGTGGATCATCAGCCAGTGGCCCGGAAAAGCCCCATTTTCTCCGACCTTCGGCTGGGCGCTTTTCGATGTCCTGATGGCCTCCCCGATTTTGCTCCTGCTGGGAGAAGGCGCCTGGCTCCGTTTCCTGAAGAAACGGGAATATCGCGAAACCAGCTTCGGTCGGCTCATCAAGGGCTCGCCCAGCGCGGAAACCGATATCTGGTTCTGGTTGTACAGCGCCTCGTCTTCCGTATTGAGGCTCGGCACCATCACCTACTGGATCGCAAGCAACCGATGGATTCAAGCCTGGAAACTGACCTATTTCGAGCACGCTCTCGGCCCCTGGACCTTAGCCATCGTCTCGTACTTCGCCACGACTTTCATCGAGTACTGGACTCATTGGCTATCGCATAACGTTCCTGAATTTTGGGAGTTCCATAAGGTCCATCACACGGCCGAGGAAATGACGATTCTCAATGCCTACCGGGAACACCCGCTCTTGAACGTCGTTCAAGATTCCATTCGGGTCGCGTTGCTCGCGCTCCTTGGGCTTTCAATGGGCTCGATTTTCGTCGTCATGGCGCTTCGCTTCGTCCACGGGCATCTGCAACATTCCCAGTGCCGAAGCGGTTGGGGCTGGCTGGGACTCGCGGTGATTTCACCCAGGGCGCATTGGATCCACCACTCCGCCGACCCGGCCCATCACAACCGCAATTTAGGCGATAATATCGCGCTCTGGGACCATGTTTTCGGCACTTACTTATCGGGAACCGACGTGAAAGCGAGCGGCGGCCGCTTCAAGCTCGGCATTTCGGACGACTCGGCCAGGTATCAAAACGTCATTTCCGCGCTACTCTCCCCGTTTTCGCGGTCGATTTCCATATTTTCGAGTCGCTTTAAAGCCGCGTCCGTGAAAAAA
This sequence comes from Oligoflexia bacterium, assembly GCA_031292385.1. Taxonomy (GTDB): domain Bacteria; phylum Bdellovibrionota; class UBA1018; order UBA1018; family UBA1018; genus JARLHE01. The sequence continues at coordinate 52,034 of JARLHE010000037.1, read as the reverse complement.
GAATCGAAATGACCCCCATTGCCCGAACCTTCGGCATTTATTTGATAACCGCTTGCGCCGAGATCCTCGGATGCTTTCTTCCCTATCTCTGGTTGAGAAAAAGCGGGTCCGCCTGGCTGCTCGCGCCGGCGGCCTTGAGCTTGGCGATATTTTCGTGGCTTCTGACGCTGCATCCGACCGGAGCCGGAAGGACCTACGCAGCTTACGGCGGCGTCTACGTGGCGACCGCGGTGCTTTGGCTTTGGCTGGTCGAAAAACAAATTCCCGATCGCTGGGATGTCGCCGGCGCGGCGGTCACGCTTGCGGGAATGGCCATCATCGCTTTCGGGCCCCACAAATAGGCGGACTCGCTCTCAATCCCAGAACGGCTCGCCGGATTTGGCGTACAAGCCGATCGCCGAGGCCGACTTGTGATACCTCACGAAATCGACGTAGGGCTCGCGGGGAATGATGCAATTTTTTTCGCCTAACACGTCCATGAAGGCGGGAATCAAGCTCCATGAGCAGTTTTTGAAAAACTCGCATTCATTGCATTCCTGCTGGAGCGAGTACTGGCTATTCACCTTCTGCAGGAAGATATTCTGGAGATCATCCAGGTTGTTGAACTGGATTTTCGTCGTCTCGGCGTAGTTGATCAGGAAATCGGCGTACATCATCGACAACCAATGCCACTCGCCTTCGCGCCAAAGCAGCGAAAGATAAATGTTCTTCCAGTCCCGCTTCAGGGTCGCCTCGCTGAACTGCGGGAACATGATTCCTTGACGATGGTTCGAGTCGATGAAACGCGCGAAAGCCTGCAGATGTTCCGCGACGAGGCGGTTATTGACGCCGGTTTGCCGGGTAAAACCGAAAGCGAACTCCACGTCGGCGTTCGGCTGGAGTCGGTCGAGGAACTTGATGCAATAGTCGACATCCAGATCCATGAACTCTTTATTATCCGTGATATTGAAGATTGGATCGAAATAAACCGCCCTGCGGGTTCTTTTGCGGATGTACTCGCCCCGCTTCAGCAGGACCTCGACGTATTTGGAATTCCGCATCTGACGGTGATTCAAAGGAACCACGAGTACGAGCTTGTTCGTGTAATCGTCCAAAATCTCCAAAAGCTCGTCGTACCGCCCGTCCTCGCCCAGGAGCGTCGTGGTCATCGCCAGGTCGGGAACATAGCCGCACATCTTGCGTGTTTTCGGATTGCCGAAAAACGCGATTTTATTGGTCGAAGCGAAGACATCGGTGGGACCGATCGTCAACGAATAGGGCTCGACCGTTCCCCGCGCTTTGCATTCTTCGTAAAGCGAGATGATCTTGTCATGAGCGTCGAACTCTTTTTTCATCGAGCGCTCGACGAAGCATCCTGGGCATTTCCAGTCGCAATCGCGCAAACAGTCGATAACGATTCGAACGCCCTGGGTTTCGTAATTCATCGACGATTCAGAAGCTTATAAGCGGTCACCAGGCGGTCGATCCCATAACTGATGTTGAAACCGTGAAGCTCTGGCCCCTTCCACTCGACGAAAGGAGGCTGCTGGCTGCGCGTACTGTATCCAGCCACTTCCACGGCGGGATCCGTCACATCGGAGAGGATGTCGAAGTTGAGCCTCCAGGCCCCATCCTTCGTCTGCTCCGGCTCCGGCTTCATGTAAGTCGGTCCGATGATGGGCTCAAGAATTGTGGAAAAAACCTGGGTTTCCTCGGGAGCGAATCGAACTTGATCGGCCACCCAGTAACAATCCCAATCGAGCTGCCAGAACTCGAGCGAGCGAAACGGCCCCGTATAGCGCGGGTTTTCCGACCGGAAGTTTTTACTCTGATATTGATAAGAAACCGGAAGCGTTTCCGGCGTCCATTCTTTCATCACTTCCCGCAGAAACGGGACGCAACCGCCCTCGCCTTCACCCGTGCTCAAGGCCAGATCGGTTCCAGCAAGGCGCCACGCCTCGTGGGGCCGGTCGCGCAGGTCCGAAAAAGGCACGATCGACGGATACTCGATTCGACGAATTTTCATTCTCGAATGAAGGCCTTGGATCAACGCGCGCGTCTCGGCCGTGATATGCGCGATAATTTTTTCGCGGATCTCCAGATCTTCTTCATTCCAAAAATAGACGGGAAGCGTACTTCCCTCTGGCCAAAAATAAACGGGAGGGTTGTTTCCCGCCGATTTCGTCGAATGGATGATCGAATCCCGCCGCGTCTCTGTCAGGCTCATGAAAATTGTCCCCTTAAAAGCGAGTATCCAAGAAAATCTTGCTATGGGCAATCATTGGATATATGTTTTTTTCACGGAAAAATCATACATATGAGCGCTCAGTCGAACCCATCAGTTCCATATTCCCGCTCTCCGATGACGGATCTGATGATCTACCTGAAAACAACGGACACTTGTCAGCTGAACTGCGCTCATTGCTTCACGAGCGGATCATCCGGCAAGAAGAACATTTTTGACACGACTAAGACCATCGACTGGCTTCACCGCCTGAAATCGGCGATCCCGCACTTCCGGCAGGCCCAGATTGTTTTTCATGGCGGCGAGCCCTTTCTGGCGCCGGTTTCCAAGATGAGAGAGGTTTGGACTTACACCAAAGACCTCTGGCCCAATCTCACCTGGAGCACCACAACAAATCTCGTATACAACTTGGATCAAGAAAAGATCGATTTCATGACCGAGTGCTTCCAGAAAAACATCGCCACCAGCTGGGATCGCGGGATTCGTTTTGCTAACCCCAAGCAAGAAGAGCTTTGGACCAAGAACGTAAAAACGCTCACCCAAGAGCTCGGCTTCACCGTGACGATGATGGTGAGCCTGGGCCGCGACATCATCAAAAACGAACCCATTGAGCTCATTCGGAAGGCAGCGGAGGTCGGCGCATCGTATTTACACCTGGAGCGCATCACTCCAAATGGAAATGCCCGGCTAAATCCCGCAATCACGCCGTCAAATCAGGAGCTGGATGAGTGGTTTTTCCGGATGTACCAGCAGACGGTTGAATACAAGGTTTGGGAATGGGGACCGCAGAACCTGTTTTTGAACAGTATTTTGACTTCCCTGACTTATTCGACGCATAGCGGCTGCCGTTGCCGCGCCTGCGAGCAGAAGATCTTTACCATCAATGCCGACGGTACGATCGGCGGCTGCCCCAATCACGCGCCCGATAACCATTTCGGAACTTTGGATGACAGCATTCACAAATTGCTTTTTTCCCCGGGGCGCATCAAAAACATCCAATGCGAATCCAATCGAAATCCGATTTGCTACACTTGCCCCGTCTACGACGTCTGTAACGGAGACTGCAATCAGCTGGCATGGCAGGGAGACATCTGTGCCGCGCCTAAAAAGCTGATGACCTACCTCAAAGAACAGAGAAATATCGACGAATATAAAACTGTTCTAAGTGATTTTTTTGGAACCGAGTAGAAAAGGAAAGTCCGTATGAACGAGCCAGAGAGGAATCAGCTTACGCCGTGGCAAACACTGGTAAGCGATTTGACCGGTGGCGCGAAAGCGCCGGTTGCGGACGAGATCAATATTCCCCAAGAATCTTTGAAGGCAGCACATCGCTTTGCGGCGATCTTCGCGGCTTATGCGGGACAGGCGCATCAGGGCGGCTCGCCCCTTTCACCTCTAGTCCGCCTGCCGGAGCAAAACGACGCCCCGGCGGCAATAACGGGTTTCGTTTGCAACTCAAATTTCATCTGCCATTCGAATTGCTACACTCCGCCTCCCAAGAGCCGGTCGAGGAGATAAGATATGTTCGATTTATCGAAAACCGATCCTTCCAAAGTCCGGGAAGTCATGGCGCCATTTTCAATGGACGTGATGCGAGAATTTTTTCTCGATAAGTCCAAGATTTTCGTCATCAATTACGCCGAGAGCCAGCTCAAAGGAAAGTCGTTGCTGATTTACCTGTCCAATCTCGACATTCCTTGCGAGATTCGCTTTACGCCCGATGTTTCGCTCGACGAAAAATTCGAGATGTTGAAGTGCTATATGGAGAGCCGAAACATGTTCTCCGTGCCGAGCTTCACGCTCTCGGTAGCCGACGCCCTGATTCTCTCGAAGCAGGACCGAACGGACCTGGAGTTCAAATCGACTATTTTCAACAAAGAAGAGCTCAAACTGTTCATCGAAAAAAACCCGGCTTTGATCGGCAATTGGCAGCGCTTCTGCGACAGCCTTCCGCTCTACGCGATCACCACGACCCAGGCCTACCGCAGCGCTTTCGGAGAGGCCCCTCAAGAGGGGGCCGAGGTCATCGACGATCCTTTTTTCGTCGGACAGAACGTGGTCGACTTGTTTTACGTCCCGGGCTTCTTCGAGTCGTATTTTTCGACCGCTCCGAAATCCGCCCCGGCTTTTTTCAAGCGGCAGTTCTGGGAGCAGATGTTCCGCGGAAAGAATCTTTTCCACTTTTTCTACAATCCCAATAACAGCCTGCTCGGAATGCTCGTCGCCCTGATGGAAAAACGAGTCAGGCCAGAGGATTTGCGGCTTGAAGTTTGATCAGGCATTCGTTCAAAGCCTAAAAACCGGCTTTCCGGGCTTATCAAAATCGACGGCCTACCACCTCGCCTGCTTGAACCAACAGTACCGGCTTTACCTGCTCAATGAGCACCTACCCGCGCTCGACAGCCAAGCCGCGTTTGACGACTATTGGGAAACCCCGATCTCCGGCATCAAAATTCCCGCCGAGCCGCGTCTGGAGTTCCAGCTTTCAAGCTTTTTGGCCGACCCGCGGTGGCCCGGTCGCGAGGCCTTCGAGACGCACATCAAAAACGTCCTGGATCAAACCATGATCGAGGACGAGCTTCAGGAGCTTCGGCGCATCTACTTGCAGAACGTCTTCCTGAACGGAAACGTCGACACCCCCGACGTGAGGATGCAGGTGATCGATCCCGAATGGGTTTGGACGCTGAACCCTTCCTGGCAAAGCTCCGTGGACCCAGGCCAAAAGATCGAGCTCCTCAAGCTCAAACATCGCTACTTCTTCGAAATCGGCTGGCTGCGCGACCCGAGCGGACATAATCCCGTCGTCCGGTTTCAGCTGAACTACGCGAGCCGGCCGCAAATGGGCCTGCAGGAGCTCCTGGACCTGGATATGGCGATTCCGCAAGGCTCGGAGATTTTTCACCGAATCCGCGATGTGAATCCTTTTTTGATCTCCTATTTCTATAACTGCTATCGCCTGCGGCGAAATGACGTGTTGAAGCAACTGATCTGGATGGATTCATGACGAAACGAACCCGACCCGATGATTTCAGCGCTCGAAGATGGACGGATGAAAAGAAGCCCGATGAGCGGGAGCTCGGCTTCCGCTCGTTCGCCGAAGTCGCTTTGCGCCGGAAGATGAACGACGAGGGCGAGTTTTTCATCAATTTCTTCGAAAGATGCAACCTGCAGTGCGGGTTCTGCTACCAAAAGCACGACGATTGGACGGGGATCGACGGGATCTTAGGCAAGGTACATAGCCTGCTGAAGCAGGTCGACCGGCTGGGCTCGCAGTACCTCGGCTATCAGGTAAATATGATGGGCGGCGAGCTGTTCATGGACGAAGTGCCCGACGAGGTCTTCGAAAAATACTTCGAATTCGTGATCAAAGTATCCGAAGGAATCCGTGCACGAGGGAAATACGCGCATTTTCACTTCGTGACGAACCTGATCTTTTCAAAAACCGAGCGCGTAACGAATCTACTGGAACAGCTCAAGCGCCACGGCCACGAGGTCCCGATCTGCGTGAGCTACGACTTTTCCGGCCGATTCAACAAAGCGACGCTCGAGGTCTTCAAAAGAAACCTGGAAACGTTCTTCCCCTCGATCAAGATGATCTCGACCGTGCTCACGAAGCCAAATGTCGAGATCATGCTCGGCAAAAGGTCGGAAGAAAGCGCGACCATCGACTATCTCAAAAGCCTTTATAATCGAGGGCTCTATTGCTACTTCGATTATTTCTCGCCCCAACACAACGCCGAAAGCTACAGCCCGTCCGACCAAGAGCTTTTCGAAGCCTTCAGCTGGCTCATCGAGCATTTCCCGAAAAGCGGCCCGGTTCAGGACATGTTCGACCTAAGACCCCAAAAAATGTCCTGCCGGGCCGATCAAATCGTGCAGCCGGACGGGACGGTGGGCCGTTGCCGCATTCTGGTCGACAAGCGCACGCTCGGCGATTTCGGCGGAACGCCCTATAACTTCGACAACGGGAACATGCAGGGGCGCTTCGTGGAGAACATGGGATGCCTGCAATGCGAGTACTTCGATAACTGCGGGCTCGGGTGCTTCCTGCTGCACGATTACGATAAGCGGCCCAAGATGGACACCTGCCTGTTCCGGAAACTTTATCAGAAAATCGACGGAATGAGTGTGTAAGCCATGCTCACGCAGAAAGATCGAATTTTAGCCCATCTCCTGAAAGAGAAAGAATACGATCTTGTCGAAGTGGAAATGCAGCTCTTCGAGAACTGCAATCTGCGATGCGCCTTCTGCTCGCAGGACCACCGCGCCTCGCTCGAGCAAGCCAGCCTGAAAAGCCTCATGAACAAGGCGGATCTGGTCAAAGACTATATGCGCGACCATCCGGGCAAGGACTTCAAATTCAACCTGATGGGCGGCGAGATTTTCCAGGACCATTTCTCGGACGAGCACTTCGAAAACCTCTTCGCGCTGGCCCGCCGCCTCCGCGAGGATTGCGACGCTCACGGAAAAACCGCTCGCTTCATGTTCACGACGAACCTGATTTTCGAGAAATACGGGCGCGTGGAGAGCCTTTTGGACCGGATCAGCGCCGAGCTCGGTCCCGCGCAGCTCGCGACCAGCTTCGATTTCGTGGGGCGCAACTGGAATGCCCAGCAGCGCGAGCTCTTCAAAGCGAATGTCGAGCGCTTGCGCGAGCGTATCCGGCTGGTTGGAGTCGTTCTTCACCGGCTCAGCATCGACAAGATGATCGAACAGCGCGATTCTCTCTTTGACTGGCTTTACCAGCGGGTTCCGGTGGTTTTCGAATATTACATCCCCGATCTCAAACAGCAGGATCTGTTCTCGCCGTCCGACGAGGATAACCTCCGCGCCTGGAAGTTTCTGGCGAAAAATTACCCGAACGTCGAGCCGATCCGCCGCTGGCTGAACCAGGAATTCAACGAGGTGAAGTGCTGTTCGCTGAACCGCCTGACCGTGCTCGCGAACGATACGATTTCGTCTTGCCGCTATTTCCCGTACCGCCCCTCCGACTTCAAAACCCCGCTCGACCGCTTTTCCATCAGCGAGATGGCCTTGAAGTTCATCGACGAGCAGGGGTGCCTGAGCTGCTCTCACTTCAATCGTTGCGGCCTCCACTGCTTCGTGCAGGCGGATCGGGCCCGGCGCGAGCAGAAGGCATCGTGTTTCATCAAGGAGTTTTTCGACGAGGCCCTGCATGGATAAGCCGCTGCTGCTGGATCTCAACCTAGAGCTTTTGAATGACTGCAAATGGCAGTGCGGCGGATGTCACGTCGCCACGAAAGGGCAAGACGGCTTCTCGGGCGGCGACCTGGCGCGCCTCAACGCCCTGGCCGATGAGTTCAAATCGCGCGGCTACCGCCTGAATTTCCTGAACATCACCCCCACCGACTTCATGGTGGCGCGAAACACACTCGATATTTTACGAGATCCCGGGCTTCGGGCGCTCATTCACAAATTCGATTTCTGGTACCTGACTTCGACTTTTCTGGCCGAGCCTGATGAACACCAGGAAGAGATCATTGACGTCATCAACCGGGATTATGCCGATACCAGCCTGTATTTTTACGTCGTCATGAACCCGATGAAGGTCTTGGACGAGAAGTACATGCAGCGAATCGTCGAGAAAAAGAACCGCTTCATCTCCCGACTCAAGACGCGAAGCCTCCGCCAGTTCGTGATCTTCAACTGGTATGAGTACCCGGATCCGCGCGTGATGAACGCGCACCGCGACTACGTGAACACGTCGAAATGGTACCGTGATCACTTCAGCGCCAATCAAGACTACGTCATGAGCTTCGCCCGGAAGCCCGAGATGAGAAAATACAAAGACGACTTCATTAAAAGCATCGATTGGCTCAACGAGGTGATCGCCACTTACGTTCCGCAAGACAACGATCTCGAGCAGACGAGCCGGCTCGAGGCGCTGGGCGAGGACAGCTACACCGCCTATGATTTTCTCAACCGGCGCTACACGTACCGCAACGGGGAATTTTATTATGTTCCGTTTCTGGTCGCCTGTCTGGTCAATTTCGACGAAGGGCTCAAAGTCCCCCTGCGCGAGTGGAGCGTGGATGAGTTCGAACGCTGCGAGCAAGAACTCATCGTGAGCCAGTTCAACCGCCTGCCGGAAAAGCCACGCTGCCGTGATTGCGGGCATGTCGGCAAGTGCGTGGAGCGCCAGATCCTGCACACCCTCGACGTGATCGGATACGACGGCTGCATTGCGCCGCTTCAGCAATATCAGGATCAGTACAAGAAGTGGTAACGACATGGAATTGATCATCAAGCCGACGCAAGCCTGCAATTTTTCGTGTACGTTTTGCTCGAGCAACGAGATCGCCGAATCATCCAAAACCACGCTGGACCTTCAACGGATTTTCGATTTTCTGAAGCGTTTTCCGCGCACCCGATCGATCGTCGTCAACGGCGGCGATCCGCTCATGATGAAGCCCGAGTATTATTTCGCGATCCTGGAGCACGTCGAAAAGCACGGCTATCCGGCAAATCTGGGCCTCACGACAAACCTCTGGTCGTTTTACAAAAACCCGGCGAAATGGCGGGATCTCTTTCGCCATCCACGCGTCGGCGTCATCACGAGCTTCCAGTACGGAAGCTCCAGAAGAGTCACGCCAACCCAGGTATTCACGGTTGATTTATTTCTCGAAACGTCGGACCTCATGCTTCGGGAAGTAGGCTATCGTCCCGACTTCATCTCGGTCATGGACGAGGAATCCGCGCCCTACGCGCTCGAGAACGTGCGGCTCGCGAAAAAACTGGATGTCGAATGCAAGCTCAACGCCGCCATGGCGTCAGGACGGCAGGGACGGCATTTTTCGCAATCCGAGATGTACCGAATCTATCATCAGGTCTGGAAAGAGGGACTCGCGCCTTGGGAATTCAACACCAAGCAGCTGCTGGCCAAAGCGCAAGACGCTCAGTCGCTCTCGTGCCCCAGGGCCAGAAATTGCGATGAGCATATCCGGGCGATCAATCCGGAAGGCGATTACTACTCCTGCGGAAGCATCGCGGACGACCGCGAACATGCCATCGAATGGGATGTCGAGATGGGTTCGCTTGCGGTCGCGCGCCCCCTCAGTACCGATCCTGAGCTTCAATCCCTGAAGCCGGTTTGCTTCAGCTGCGAATTTTTCGAGCTTTGCAACGGCTGCCGCAAGACCATTCGCGACATCCAGCGCGCCGACCAGGTGGAAGCGCATTGCCAGGGCATGCAGGCGCTCAAGCCGGAACTTCACGAAATGGGCTTGGGGGATCCTTGCGCGTAAGCATCAATCCCAGCTACTACTGCAATTTCCGCTGTTCTTTTTGTTATCTGGGCACGGCCGCCTTGGCCGACCCCGCCCGTATCGGCATCGACCGGCTGCGCGATCGCCTCAGGGAGATTTCGTCGTACAAGGCGCTGACCGGGGTCGACCTATATGGCGGGGAAATCGGATTGCTGAAAGCGCCTTATTTCGAAGAGCTCCTCTCCACGGTTTCGGAGTTCTACGAAGGCCCGGTCGATGTGACCACCAACCTGAGCGTGGTCCGGGATTTTTTCAACTCCGAGCGGATCACGCTCGCGGTCAGTTACGACGGGGACGCGCGCGAAAAGCACGAGCAAGTCATAGAAAACATGCGACAACTGAAGCGGCCGTTCCGGGTGTTGATGCTGAGCTCCCCGCGCCTCATCGAGAAAAATCCGGACTCCCTCATCGAGCTTCTCAATACCTTTGAACGGCTCGAAAGCGTGGAAATCAAGCCTTATTCCAAAAACCAATGGAACCAGCTTCCAATGCGGTGGAGCGATCAGGAGGACTGGGTGAAGCGCTGGATCGAAAGCTCGGTCCGGAAAAACTTTCTCTTCATGAACGAAGTCAATATCCGAGAATGCCTATCGGGCGTATACAACGCCTACTCTAACGACCACCTTTACATCACGCCGCGGGGAGAGCTCGCGGTGCTCGATTTTGACTCGCAGGATCGCGAATATTTCCGTCCCTTACGCGACATCGCCGAATACATGCATTGGTGCTACGAGGAGAAAGAGAAGGCCGGTAAAAACCCCTTTTGCAACGAGTGCGAGTATCTGGGACACTGTTTGACGGAGCATCTTCGTGACGTTCAATCCCTTGAACACTCCTGCAACGGCGGGAAGCAGCTCCTCGACTGGTATCAAACGGCGGCGGTGAGATGAAACCCAGGTTCTTGAACATCGTATTGGACACCCTGAGCGGCTGCGGCTGGTACTGCCGGGGTTGCTATGTCCGTAACGCGAATCAAAGTTTCAACGAATTCGAGAAAATTAAAAAAGTGATCGCCGAATGCGAGGCGGACGGACTCCGCGTCTCTTGCATCCGGGTCGGCCCGACCGACGTGTTCTCGGCCGACAACGCGACGAGCTTTCTCCTGGATCCGCGCTTCATCGACTTGGCGAAGTCGCCCCAAACGGATCTGGCGTTTAACACCTCGTTGCTTGAAAACGAGGGGCGGATCACCGAGATCATCGAGATCCTCAACCGGCACTACAAAAAGGACTACATCCATTTCAATGTCGTGCTGAATCACAAGCAAATCGACCATCCGGCCTATCTCGGAAAAATCAGCGAAAACATCGAGCTCATCCGGAAGCTGAGCAGGAACACCGTCAAATTCGCGCCGGGAATCAACGTCGAACCGAGCGAAGAGTTTCTCAAAGAGGATTTAAGCCGGGTCCACCGCTACGCCGCACAGGCGATGCCCGATCTCGAGCTGGAGCTGGCGATCAACTTCACCCGCCGAACCGAAACCGACCCGGCGCTCGTCAATCGCGCTTTCGACGTCGTCAATCAAATCGGGCTCGTTACCCGGATGTTCAACGCCAACAATATCGAATGCGAGAACAGCTTTCTCAACATTCTATGGCACGAGGGAAAGTGGCACTGGGCGCCGAATCTTTATTACGAATTCGCGAACGCGACCGATCCCCGCATGGAAATCCGGTTTAACAGCTACCTGGAGCTTCTCGAAAGCTTCAACCAGCTCTTCGTGAGCCAATACTACCAGGAAGGAATCGAGTGCGTGAACTGCGAGTTTCAAAAGCTGTGCAGCCTGCGCTTCATCCCGGCCTATATGAAAATCCTTAACCGTGCCCGCTGTGTAGCGCCAAAAACGAAAATGATCGAATGTCTTCGATACGCCGAGGCCGCCCCTCCCAACTATTGATATGGCGATTCATACCTGGAGCCCTCCTTATTTCGACCTGATTTTCGACGTGCTCAACGGTTGCCAGGGCCAATGCCGGGGCTGCGGCGTGACCAAATCCGGTCAGTCGATCCCGACCGAAGCCGAATTCTCCAAGATCATCTCAAACATCCATGCTTTGAAAGAGGATTCGGGATTTATCCTCGATCACCTCGAGGTCGGTCCCACCGACTTCACCACCGCAGTGAATACCAAGGAGCTGCTCGCGTCTCCTGGATTTGCCGAGCTCAGCCGCCAATTCAACATCCTTTATTTCACCACCACTTTGACCGGGGCCGGCAACCGGGATGATTATCAAGCATGGGCCAAGACGCTTCGGGATCTGTTCGGACGGAAAAAAATATATTTCTACCTCGTGATCGAACCCACCAAGATCGACAATCCGGAGTTAATGGCCGAAATCCTCGCGCGAGTCGAGATCTTCAAAAACACGCTCGAGCTGCCCACGCGTTTTGAGCCGGTGCTCAACAGCCAGCCGAACAGCGCCAAAAAAGACAACAGCCTGCTCAGGGAGATCCTGAATATCACCGCTGAAATGGTGAAGAGCTTCGAATCCCGTCCGTGGCACGCGATCTCGAGCTCGCGTAAGGACGATCTAACGGCCCATTCGGCGCTGATCCTCAAGGATATCCACTGGCTCAATTCGATTTTCAATCACTGGGTCTACGACCGTGTCGACTGTGATCCGCATTTTCAGTACGGAAACGAGCTCAAGCCCACGAACAAAGCCTTTGCCTGGCGCAGCGGCAGCTGGTACTGGCCTCCCGTTCTCTATGGTCATTTCGTCAATTACGACGAGCGATTCAAATTGCCGGGCGAGCTGACCGCGCGGGCCATCGATGAGTTCGAGGCCAAAAGCCTGGTTTCCCAATACGCGGTCGCCGAGCGGCAAGAAGATTGCGCGAGTTGCGATCATCTTTCCCAATGCGCGCAACAGGGGATTTTGCAGCTTGCGCAAGCGCTGGAGACCCGCGAGTGCATCGCGCCACGCAGAGCCTTCGACGGGTACCGCCTCCGCGGGCGGGGCATGAGAGCAAACCCATGAGCCCGTTTCACCTCGACCTCATCCTCGATCTCTTGCACGGCTGCCGCTGGGCTTGCGGCGGTTGCGGAGTGGAGAAAACCGCCCAGCTCGGCTGGGCGGCACCGGAAGATCTCGATCGCACGATTGCCTTGATGAAGGAATTCAGCCGCCAAGGTTATGTGCTCGATCATTTCGAGATCGGTCCCACCGACTTCATGACCGCAAGCAACACGCGCGAGGTTTTCGAGCAGAGAAGGTTCAAAGAGCTCCAAGGCCTGTTCCGCTCCACGCTGCTCAACACCACGTTTCTCGATGATTCGGCCGAGGAATGGGCGGATTATTTGAGTTCGGCCATGGCGGATCGTCGGATCAATTTTTTTCACGTGATCGATCCGTTCGCCCTGGGCGATCCCGAACGGCTCGAGCTGCTTCGCCGAAAACGGGATAGATTCCTCGGCCTTTGCCGCTTTCCGCATGATCCATTCCCCCACCCCTTGTTGAACGCCGAATTCGTCGGACAGGAGTTCGACCTCAAGCAAGTCAGCGATTCGGTTTTCAGGATTCTCGGACGCAAGCCCTATCACACGTTCAGCGTCGCTCGCGGCGCCCATGTCTCCGAACGGCGCTTATTGCAGGCGATCGAACGCCTCAATCGAAATTTCGACCGGGCCGTAAACGGCGAAGACGCGAAAGCGCTGAACTTCTACTACGGCTCGCAGCGCGACGGCCTCAGCCGTCACTACGCCTATCGCAATGGCCAATGGTATTGGCCGCCCATTTTGTACAGCCCGCTTGTGAGCTTTTGCGAGGATTTTCATATTCCGGTGAAGGACTGGAAAGTCGAGGAATTCGAAACCTGGGAAAAGACCGTCATGATGGAGTCCTATCTCGGACTGGACCAAAAAACCGATTGCGTGGATTGCGCTTTTACCGGCGCCTGCGCAAAAAACGGCCTCTTCAAGCTTCAGGACTATTTGGACACAAAAAACTGCATCGCGCCCAGGGAAGCGCTCCACCGGTGGAACGCGGCTACATCCGCCTTCCGTGCTGGATATCCAGCGACCAAGGATGCACGTAACGCTTCAACTTGATGACCCGCAGAGTTTGCTGATCAAAAGCCAGGCCGTAAAGACGTAAGATCGGGCCTCCGGGATCGCCGGCGTAGAGTGGGTAATCGACCGCTTGCCCGCGGCACCATTCGATCACCGCGTTTTCGTCCCGATGGAAAAAATAAATATCCCGCCGGGATTCGAGCACGGCGTTCTTATAGTGAAGGCCAATGCCGCCATGCTCGCCGAACTGGGCGCCCACGGGCAATGGCGGCAAGGGGTACTTCCACCAATCACCGTCAAAAACTTTGAGATACTTCTTCCGCGTGGCGAGCTCGTATTTAATCGTGTGAGCATTGACATAATTGCCCTGGGGAGTCTCGAACCGATCGAGCGTTTCCGACGCCGGTCCCCCGGCATAGAAGACGCTGATGGTGTCGGCCCGATAATTATCGCCGTTGGCGAGCGTCATCCCGACCATCTCCCAGGTTTGGATATCTTCGCGAAGAGTCTCCGGAAACGCATCGTACAAGGCGGCCAGGATCATCTGCACGGGCGGATGCCGGAACGAGCGCACCGGATGATAGGTATTTTCGCTCACTCCGCCGGCATCGATGGTCACGCTGCTCGCTTCAGGATCGAAAACTCCCGGATTTTGAATTTCATTCCGCATTTTTTTTGCCGATCCAATATTCGATGGTTGTGAGGCGCAATTGAAGCTCGCTATGGAGATGGCTCAAAAATGGCCGTACTTCCCAATGGCCGAAAATCACGCCGATACGCGCATCGAGGATCTCCACATCCGACTCGGCGTCGGTGCCCTGGAGTTCGTGATACTCGATTGTCAAACCCAGTCGCGAAAGAAAGGCCGAAAGCGCGTCGAAGTTCGGCTCCATCAACGCGTTATAGGAATTGAAGCAAGCCAGCTCGTATTCGCGGACGGGCCGGGAAACATCCACCTCGAAGCAATTCGAGTTGCGAGCGCAGTCGGCGATCTCAAAAGCGTAGAAGGGTTTCGAGAAATAACCCGCGTCTTCGTGCATCCGCTGAAGAAAACTCCGGTGATGCTCGCTCGTGGGCTCGGGCCGCACGATCCCGCCGTCCGCATGAACCAGCATGCTCTCGGGCCAGCGCCGCATGAGCGCGCCATCAATAATCCGAGGTGTGCGAATTTCCAAAAATCGTTCGGAATCCCGGATAAATTGCCGGAAGTCGAGCTGAAGCCCTTGTCTTGTCACGCGCTCTAGCTTACCCTGGCGTCAGCTCAAATGAAAACTCCTGTCTTGAACCACCGATTCGAGCGCTATTGGGGGAAGACCTGCCTCTTCGGCGAAGTCACCGACTGCGAGGACATGAATGCGCAGCTCTTTTTCTCGGCTCGAATCTACGCGCAGGAGACCCGCAAATATTACCTGAGTTTCGACAGGAAACTCTGGGATTGGAACGACGAGGCTACCGAAAAGCTCCACTATCTTTTCCAAGAGGCCTTTTTATCGATAGCGCGTCTTTATAAACCCGATGTAATAGCGAGTGACCTCAATTACGAAGACACCTCGTATGTTTTGGTTCCGCCGCCGGGACGGGGCCCTCTGTATCCGCATATTCACCTTGGCGTTAATTTTACTCTGGTCTACTACATCAACACGTCACCCAATCAAGGACTGCTGCGGCTCTGGAACCCAAAGCTCGTCCGGCGGGAGAATATTGAAATCCAGCCTTACCAAGGGCTCCTCGTCATTCTTCCCGGTGAATTCCCGCATGACGTGAAAGCTTTTCACGCCACCGAAGACCGTCTTTGCGTCGTCTCGAACTGCAAGATTCAAGGCATTAAAGTCGCAAGAAACGCGAAACTCGCATTTTATTGGCCCTCTGAGAAAACTTGATGCTCGACCTTGAAGCCAATGAAATCTGTTTGGATGCGCAGGGCGTCAGCGAAAACACTTATTCCGCCCGGCACGTGAGAGGGCGCTACCTCATTTCACTGGCGGTGAGCACGCGACCCGAACTTTTGGACTCGGACGTCTTTAACCAAGCCGATATCGTTGGTCTGACCGAGCAAGACGGAAGATCCTATTTTGAAGACGTCGTGTCCATTACGTTTCTAGGAGTACCCGACTCCGATTTGAAAAAACGGATCGGCGTCCCGGACGAAGTCCATTGCACTGATTGCTACACGCTTAAAATCGGGCTGAAAACAGGGCATTGCTATTACAAAATCTACGATAGCGAGTTTTGGCGCTATCCGCTCCCCGCGATGCCCGCGGGCTGGCGGCTGGCCCACCGATTCGGCATCGGCCGGCATTTCGGAAGCCCGCGCCACGAGAACTTCCGTGATCTCTATTTCTTCCACGAAGACCTGAATCAAGTGTACGCGCATTTTGGTCAGAATTCGCCCACCCCTCTCCCCGAGCTGGGGGAAGAGCCTGCGGGAACGCAGAAACTTTTCGGAGTCACTTACGAATCAGCGCGGAATATGCGTATATTAAAGCTCAAGCGATATTGGTACCCAAAAGACCCAAGGTTGGAGAATATAGAAAAAATATGAGCCTGTTTTCAAAAAAAGAAGAACTGAAGCTTTGGCCCACCAACGTCGGCATTTACGAATTCAGTGACGTCACCGACCTCAATGCGCAGCTCTACTTCGATTGCACGCAGCAGATCAACGCACTGAAGAACCAAATCGGCGATCAGCCCCACTATGTCTTCAGCCTGGATACGCCGGCCGCGCACCAAATCGCCGAGCGGCTCCTGGAAGCCTTTC
Source organism: Oligoflexia bacterium (assembly GCA_031292385.1). Taxonomy (GTDB): domain Bacteria; phylum Bdellovibrionota; class UBA1018; order UBA1018; family UBA1018; genus JARLHE01. Next base: position 35,754 of record JARLHE010000037.1, on the reverse strand, counting down.
GCGATCATCTGAAAATGTACGACTCGGATATCGGATGCCGCCCGGGCGAGCTGCCTCGCGCCTTCGACAACGCTCCCGAAATGAAAATGAAAGACATCATCGATATCTGGTATTTCTGCATTCCGGCCGGGGTGCTTCACCACGAGCGCAAGCTGCACAACCACAGCGGCTCGGATTTCACGTCCGTCTACTGGGTCAACGTCGAGGACGGGGCCGATCTCGAGATTTTCGACCCGCGCTGGCCGGATCACAACCTGCGCTACACGAGCTATATTCAGCACACCATCCAGGCGAAGCCCGGAAAAATGGTGATCGCGCCCGGCTATACCTGGCACCAGGTCGCCCCGCAGGTGAATAAATCCACGCGAATCAGCATGGTCACGACGATCAAGCTTCCGAGCGCGCATTTTCCGCATCACCTGAAGCACTCGGACGAAAAGCATTACATGCAAGAGTTTCCGAACTGGAGAAGATAAGCTCAATGGAACAGCACATCAAAAACGTCACCGAATATGATCTTTGGGCGACGAAGATCATGCAAATCCGCTTCAATGTCGGCAAAGAATTCAATGACCGAATTTCCGCTTTCGCGCTCGAACAGCTAGGCCGGCTCGGCAGGCTCACGCCCGAAAACCACAATATCTGGGACTGGGGCGGACCCGATTTCGAGCAGCTCAAGAAAATGTTTCTCTACAGCTACACCCGGTACGCGAAGGCGCACGGGAAGGACATGGATTTCACGGGCCCGGAAAACGAGAAATACATCCAAGACGCCTGGTGCCAGATTTACATGAACGGCACTTACGGAAACATCCATGCCCATCAGCTGGGCGATTTTACGGCGGTCTATTATTCATCCGCCGGAGTCAGCAACGACGGCAGCGGCTATGTCCAGCTCAGCGATCCCCGGTGGATGCCCGATGAATTTCTCTACGCCGAGGATTTCGACAGCCAGCATTGCGTCTACCCCGAAGACGGCACCATGCTCATTTTCCCCGGCTACGTCTGGCACCTGGTTCCCCCTTATACCGGAACTTTTCCGCGCATTTGTTTTGCCGGGATGTTCGAATGGGCGATCTTCAATCGCGTAGCCATGAACGAGAGGAAAATGCTCGAACGTGCGGGGCGCGCTCCCTTGACCTCCAGGCAATAAACCCCGAAGAATGCCGCTCAAGACGAACAAAATCATCGTCGTCGCCTCCGGAACCCCCTCCGACTGGGGGAGCTGCCGGACTATTTCCTCGAACCTGAAAAAAGCCTATGAGCGACTGCCCGGGAGTTTCCAGGTCCAGTGGGTCACGTTGCCGGGGAACCTCGGGAGCGACCTCGATACTTACGATCAGATCGCTCCCGTCCATGATCTTTACCTGAAAATAAAAACAAGCCAGCCCGACCAGGTCGTTTTCATCGACCACCTCCCGCACGCCGCCGATTTGGTCGCGGGATTTCTCGCGATCGACGACCCGTTCGTGCTTCCGCCCGTCGCGATCCATATCTACGGCGACTTCACCTATTACGCGAAAAAGTGGTCCAAGCTTCAGAACAGCCCGCGCCTGCCGACGCTGCGGATCATTTGCGCTTCGGACAAGCAAAAGCAGCTGATTCAAGGATTCTCCAAAGAGGGGGGATGCGTGCAAAGCCTCCCTTTCCCGGTGAACCCGGAGGAGTTCCGCTTCGATCCGGTCTTGCGCAAAAAGGCCCGCGAGCGCTGGAGCATGGGCCCGGATGACCGGGTTATTTTATATTCAGGGCGTTTAAGTTTGCAGAAAAACGTCACGCGGCTGATCCAAGAGTTCGCCCGGATCCCGGAAACCGCTGGACGCACCGACTATCTTTATCTCGCGGGCGGCTACGACGATATCGGATCGAAGCTGCTCAGCATACGGACTCCCCAGGGCTACTATTTTCAGCAAATCAATCGCATCCTTTCGGGGATCCCCGAGAGCGTCGCGCGGCGCGTTCGTTTCCTCGGCCAACTGGAGGGAAAAGAACTGCTGGGCGCTTATTGCGGGGCCGACGTTTTTTCGAGCCTGAGCCTGTATCACGATGAGGATTACGGAATGGCGGTGGCCGAAGCCATGGCCTGCGGCCTGCCATCGGTCGTGACGGACTGGGGCGGCTATGCCTCGTTCGGCTGCCGGCTTGTGCCGGTTACGCCTCACGAAGAGGGAATCCTGGTCTCCTCCTCCGCCTATCAAAATCATTTGCTGCCTCTTCTCGCCGAACCCTTGTCCGATGAAGCAAGGAAATCGGACGGCGAGCGGTTCTTGAAGAATTTTTCGATCGATTGCGTGGCGGCGCGGATTCCGGGCCTACTCGCTCAAGAAACCAGCCCTTTCCGCGGCTTCAATTGGAAACTTTCGAATCTCCTGGAAATCATCCGGAAAAAAACTCCCCGACCGACTTTTCTGGCCGTGCGCGACTCCTTCCATGAAGAAGCCTATTCGCCCTATTTCACCCAAAGCCCGGGAGTTTTGGCCGAGGCCAAGTGGAATCCGGACACCGATCTCATCAACTGGTGGACCGATTATTTGCGCCACGCGAACCCCAGGTCAGGCTTTGAGGAGAGGCCGGAGTCCAAAGCGCTGAAGACCAGCCTTTGGCCATTTAGCGAGGAGTATCACGCCCCCTCGCAGCCCATTTTTCTGTTCGACGGATGGGACAGCCGCCTCGTCGCCGAAGGAGGGCGGTGGCACGCGCGGGACGGTCTGGTACCCTTAGTTTCGTTCTTCCGCAATTTCGAGCCAAAGCAATTCGCGTCGCGCCTTCTCGTGCACGAAGACTTTCATCGCTGGGTGCCCCCGGCCTGGCAGGCCCAAGTCGAGTATTATCGCATCGAATCACGCGCCTCCGAAACGGATCTCAGCCAGACCAAAGGGCTCTTTCTCTGCGGCTTAATGACCCCGTCTTTCACCGACTTTCAGCAAATTGAAACGCAACTGGAGCAGCTTGTGGCGACGCTCGGAAAGGAGCGGCTCGCGACGATGAAAATCGAGCTGTACTTCCCCCTGCGACACAACACCGCCTTCCGAAACCCGCAGTTTGAAACCGTCCTGCCGACCCTTCCCTTCTTGCTGACGAAAAAGCTGGGAACCCATATCCAAGTGCTCTCGGACTCCGCGCTCGATTCGACCCGGTCTTTGCGGGGATACTTCTACTACGAGTTGAATCAGGGCCTGCTGATCAAAGACAGCGCGGCGAGACATCTGGCGTTGTCCCGCGGCGCCATCATGCTCGAAGCCCTCGATACGAAGCGAGCCCGGACGCGCGGCTACGAAACGATTCCGCTTTCGGATTTTCACGACCTCGTCCTGATCAAACGGGAGAATCTGGACGCCGGCCCGTCGATTCCGGGGGAGCTCATCGATCAATACGCCCACATGGGCGATTTCTTCTTTAAAACAAGCCGATTCAACAACGTCTGGCCGGAATGGGTGGAAGGGCTCTGCAAGAGGTATCAGTGAGTCGATCATGATACGCCATTTAATCACCTGGAAGAACGTCCACGTCGCCGACGTGGAGCTGCCGCACACGCAAGACTGGGCGTGCGATATTTTTTTCCGGAGCATCGCCCTGCGAAACGAGCTGAAGGTCTCCCATATCCGGGAGCTGAACAACACGTTGTTCACGAATCTCGCCGGAGGATTCAGCCAGAATATCGTCGACGAGCTGTCGAACGTGCTGCTTCAATACCTCCACGAGTTTTACGGCAAGAATTACCGCCGTGAGGACATCACGGTGGTCACTTCGTTCAGCCTCGGGTATTTCCCGGAAACCTCGCACCGGGATATCGGGCCTCATGATCATCGTGCGGTCCACTTCACGATCGTCTTTTACGCCAACTTCGTCCCGCACGAAGGCGATCTGAAAATATGGAACCCGTGGTCGTGGGATGGCGACGGGATTATTTACGAGCCTAAAAATCTCCGGGCTCTGATCATGCCCGGCAACGTGCCGCACAACATGATGCCGCATCAAAACACGCAGCCCCGGGTTTGCGTCGTGACTCAATTCAAAGTGGCAAACATGCCTTTATTCGGGGCCCCTTGCGGCCGCTTTATGGATGAGCAAAACCACGACGGATTGATCGAGAGATATTAGAAGCCATGGACCCGCAGAAGCTCTCCGCTTTTCGCGCCTTTTACGACGACTACTACAGAGAGCGCTTCGAAAAAGATTATCAATGCACCACGATCATCACGCCGTTGATCCGAAAATACCGCGCGCCCGACTCGCTCATCGGCGATGCCGGATGCGGGTTCCCGATCGTCTTGAACGCGCTGTTCGACAGCGGCTTCAAGAACATCTTCGGACAGGAAATCAGCCGGACGATCACCGATAAGACCCACCGCTTCCCGATCTACCCGGTTGCCTTGCCGGAAATCGCCAAAACCGGCATCGATCTGCTCCTCACCCACAACGTGCTCTATCATTTGAGCTCGGCTGAGCTGCTTGAATTCAAGAAAAATCTGCTCGAATCGCTTTCGCCCTCGGGCTACTACATGGCGATCTGCGATCGCTTCGACCAAAAGAGCATCGAGTTCGCGGGCCATCCGATCTACCGCTGGAGCATCCAGGAGATCGACGAATTGCTCTCGCCCGAATTCCGGCTCATCGAGCGCAAGGAGCTCGACGTGAAATGTTCCGCCCAATGCGGAATCTGGGCCCGCTGTCAGCCTTTGCGTCAACAGGAAAGCCACCGTGCATCATGCTAATCGCCGAAACCCAAGATTTTTCATTGAGTCTTTGAAGGGCTCTGGTTACTGATAAGATGGGATGAAAACGATTACGACACTTGGATTAATCGCCGTACTTTGCCTGATTTACTTCGTTTACTCCAAGACTCACCCCACCGGGATCGTTTCCAAACCTCTGCCAGGCGTATTCGTGGTCATCGGCGTCACCGGAGGCCCGGACACCACTCCCGACAACCTGCTCGAGGGAACGACGATTCCCACCTTGAACTGGAAAAGCCAGGCGAGTTCGGGAAAGTTCGCCGCCGAGATCTTTGATTCTCGCGGAGCTTCCGCGTGCGCTGAAGCCACGGTGAGCGCCCCCGAAACGAAAATTACGTTCAATTGCACTCTCACGCCAGGCAAGGATTACGTCGCGAACCTGGTTTTCAAAAGCCTGGGCGGCGACATCCCGGCTGATGGCAGCCCTTTTGCGTTCCATGTGAAGGCGCCCGCGCTATTAAGCTTTGATCCTTCAAGTGTTTTCGACTTTAACGTCGTGAGAGCCAATAGCTCCGTGCCGCTCAAGCTCGTCGTGAGAAAAACCGGCGATTTCTGGGCAACAAACCTTTCCGCCGAGCTCAAGCCCCCGTTTTCCTTTCTTGGCGGAAAATACCCGGGAAACAACGGTACTTGCGGCGATACGATCTTGAAGGACTGCCTGATCTACGTCGCCTTTTCGCCCACGCGGCAAGTGAGCTCCACCGCCGAAATGGAAGAGCCGCTCGTCATTCGCTACAATAACGGCATTACATCGACCACATTATCCGCGCTGCTCAAAGGCAGAGCCACGCCGACCGCGATCAAACTCCAATTCACGACCGGAAACTCGAACCAGATCATCGGCCCGAACTTCTGCGGCCCCATTTTCCTCTATTCAGTCGATGCCTCGGGCAAACCGGCCACGGTCGTGACCCGTTTACCGGTCCGTCTTTCGGTCGCCAGCGGAAATGCCGCCTTTTACGGCGACAAGAACTGCACCACTCGGATAACAACGACGACCATCGTGGGCGGCAATTATTCTACGACAGCTTGGCTCAAATCCGGCCCGCCCCAACGCATCGTCCTCAGCGCTACATCCACGATTGGAGCGACCGTAAGACAGACGTTCCAAGTCGCTAACCACTGATTCTCGTCTTAAATCACGGATTGCGATCCGTGCGCGGCTCAAAATCGGTGATGTCTCGCCCAAGCGATGATTTACAAAGCGATTCGAACCATTCCGGCCACGGATGGTTGAATCGCTTGTGGCTGAATAGCGAATTCCCGATCGCGGCATACTCAAGGACCGTTTTCTCCTCCGGAAGCATGAACGGGGCGGAAGCTCCGCTTTTCGAAACCACCAGCTCGTGGAAAGGAGAAAGGGGGATCACCTCGTCTTGGGAGCGGGCGATCGCCTCGGAATTATGGAGCGACTCGAGCGCCACGGCCCCCTTGGCAAGAACATGATGCCGTACCGAAGTATCTTTAATTACCCATCCATGATTCAGCTCGTAGTAGAGATCGCCCTCGAAGGATTTTCTGAACTCAATCTGATTCCAGGCGATGGGCTGAACGTGCAGCCCCATTTTCCTCAACAGGGTGACGGGCGTATCCAAATAAAGCTGCTCGTGAACCGAGTCCCAAAACACGGATGAGTCACGTCCGGAATCCCGATAAGGCATGAAGACCTGTATCCGCATTCGAGCGAGGCGTTCGGAACCGACGATCGAGACAATTCGCTCCAGATGCCTCTCAAGCTCGGGCGGGCTTGCGAAAGCGGGGCTCATCAGCCCGCAAAGAAGCAACCCCTTCGCTTGATCAAAGTCAAAATGCGGCACGGAAGATCTTACCCGATAAAAATCAACGTGCTCCTTCCAACTTGAAGGGACCAAAAAATGCAACTCCTCGTGGACGAGCAGCCTCGCCGGAAACCGCTCCGGCGCGCTTTGCCTGAAAAACCAATAAAGCGGCAAGATGCCGTCGCGCGCATGCCATCGCGGCTTTTTCGTGACGAGATCGCGATCCCATCCGTCAAACAGAAAGACCGGCTGAGCCGGAGAGGTGTACCCGATTGCAAAAGGGGAAAGGCAATACTTCAACTCTTGGATCTCGGGCTTTCCCTTGGTTGTAGCCCTGGCGGGGCCAAGTTCCCGATATTCCCTGGCCCAATGGATGAGGTCGTGCTTTGGCTCCCACTCCACCGATCGCGCTGAATCGGGATCAGTGAAATAAGGAGCGTATAATTGCTCATAAAATGAATTCTTGATCGGCTGCATGGCGACGTTTGGCGGCTCGCGATCGACGGTAAGCAAAGTCTCCAGCTTCCAATTAAAGCCGGCGAAGCGATCCACGTTTCTTCTCAATAACGCCTCAAGCTGCCGGGCCACGCCTTCGATTGAAAAATGAGTCAAAAACCGTTCGCCGACTGAAGCGCGATCCTCGTTGGAGGCCGATCTGGCGAGCGCTGACCGCAGCTCTCGCCGGAAAACCGAAGACGAAAGCAGCACCCCATCCTTATGCAGCGTCACGGGTACGAGTTGGCATGGCAGACCCGGGCGCGCGAACGAAGTATAACCGGCCCAGTCGCTGATCACGCACGGCAAGCCGCAGGCCAGGGCTTCCGCGACAGACATGCCGAAATCCTCGTCATGATAGAGGCTCAGGCTCGCGAAAACATCGGCCCCGCAATAGGCGGCATGAAGCTCGGCTGGATCCAGCATGCCCAAGAATCGGATACGCGATGCCACCGTCGGCGGCAGGCTCGCGATCAAGCCCTGAACACGGCCGTAGTAGTAGCCGCTCGAGGTCGTGATCCCAAGCGGACCTGAGCCGATATCATCGAAATTACCAGCGAAGTACAGACGGCTCTTGTCATCACTTTTTTCAAGGCCTTCTTCGACGATCCGGGCGAACTCGCGGATGAGGCGGGTGATGTTTTTCTGCAAACTTAAACGACCGGTATATAAAACTATCTTTTCGTCGCTCCCGATGCCCCAGGCCGCCCGGGTTTTCTCTCGCAGACCGGAATCAAAATAAAAGGCTTTCGGATCCAGAGAAAACGGCACCGTATGCACGGCGTCCGGTGGGCTTCCCTCCGCCAGGCAACCCTTGACGAACTCGGTCTGTTTTTCCGATGCACAGACGATTTGCAAAGGATGGTCCGGAAACGCGCGGGCAAGCTTGATCCATTTCTCCGCGAGCCAGGTGAAATCGCCGTAAAGATGAATGATGAGCGGCGCCGCGATAGCACCGTCTCCGACGGCATTCAGGGCGGTCAGAATATCGCCCGAGTGCGGTGCATGATCGACAAAAACGATCCTATCGGGCCTCGCTTCCCGGATCGCGCGATACAAGCCGTGTAACGAGGTCACCTGATGGTAATTTTTGCCGTAGTTCTCATGCAGGTTTTTGGGCATTTCCAGCCACTGCAGATCGAACTGACCCTCCAGGCGCCGGTAAGACTCGATCAGATTGGACGAGATCGTGCGGCAACTTCCCCAATTGGATTGGGCTTCGGAAACAAGAATGAGAATTTTGTCGCGCCTCATACCGGTAACTTTAGAGTGACTCGGAAGTTACTCAAGAGTTAATTGAAAAATACAGCCTTTTCCGCATAAACTCGTCCAGCATGGCAAATCCCGAGAAACTCCGCCCGGCAAACCCGACCCATTTAGTACCCGAGGTGGATTCTCTCGGAGTCTGGGTGGGCTACTGGATCACGCACCTCGAAGACCTCAAACAAAAAATCATGCGACATGTCGAAGCCAATACCGAGTTCGAAGCATTGAACCAGTACGTTTTCTCGGATCTTCGCCAGCTGGTCTCGAAAGCAGGGCTGGATGCCTATCGACTCCGGGTTAAACGATATCGGAAGGATGCCGGCAAGAACGTGCAGGGTTTTCAGAAGACCCTTTGGTGGCTGAGGTCAAAACGTCTTCAGTGGAAATACACCCCGCGCAAGATCGTGTACGGAGCTTACGAAAAATACGACACGGCTGTCGATTTCGACACCGCGAAGGCGGTTCATATTTCATGCGGATACTGCGGGGTCGCCCTCGGCGACAATTCGATCCGCCCCTCCTCAACGCAGAAACTTCCATCGCAGCTGCTCGAGATCATCAAAGGCAAAAGAAAAATCCAGCTTTTATCGGTCGCATCACTTGCCCGCTTCGACAAGACGTTTCGGTGCCCGCAGTGCCACGAAACCTCCCAGTGCGCGTACATCAATAAGATCGCCAGAACGGTGGTCGTGGTCTTTCTCTAACGCCCCAGCGGCAAAGCCAAACGCGGAAAACCGCGCACGGAGAAGTGCGTTTCAACCGAAACAAAAGGCTCGCTCGGCCGGAACTCCAGGATGTCGTGCGGCAGGTTTCCGGGCACGAGAACCAGTTCGCCGCTTTTGGGCGAGAGAACGATATTCTCCCCTTCCGCGCTTTCCGGATTCCAAATACGCACCAGGCCTTCATTCCTGCCGATGCCGAGATAATAAGTGGCGACGACATCGCTCGCGCGGTGGTCATGCGGCTCGTATTGGGGCTGCGAAAAACCAGGAAAAACGGCGCAAATGAACTGATGAAGAAGGACCAGGTCGTCCTGCCCTGCCTTTAGCCCGTAAAATCGATCGACGTACTCGATCACGTTTGATTTGATTTTCTCCAAAAGCAACTCCGCTTCCGGAAACCGGAAGTCCCGCCCTAAATCGTTATTGTAGGCACAAAGGCTGAATTCGCCGGGCGAATCCGCGAGCAACCGATTGAAGAACGCGATGCTCTCGAAATAAAGCTTACAGTCGATCGCCTCATCTTTTGCGATCGCGGCGGACACGATGTGACTATCCGACCAACTATGGACTTTCAGCACGATACCCCCACGGCCAAAGACGAAACCCGCTCAACTCATTCGCGTCCTGAAAATGAGAGCGCGGAGCGATACAGCGCCGCTCCCCCATCTCGCTCATCAAATCTAAAACACCCAAATGGGAACAGAGCCCGAGATAAGGACAGGGACCGCACTCTTCCATCGCATCACAGGCGGCATAGGCCCGCAAAATGCGCTCGGACTCGAACTTTTGAAGACCGGCGTAGCTCCAATCCTGGGAATATCGGAACGCGGGGTGATAATTCACGAAAGGATCCAGCAACAGAGGCATTGAATAAAGCTCGCCTTCCCGGTAGACCGCGCATTTCACGAACCAATCCTCGACCGACTCATCCTGCGAGCCGTCGCGATCGATGTGAAAATCGAGCTGGCGATAAATATGATCCAATTGGCGCACCAGCTCCGCGCGGTCACGTTTCAAATCCGCCGATCGCGCGAAGCTCAAGTTATACTCCGGCTTCACGCCGAATTCGTGCATGAACGTTTCGGACACCTTACGGAAATCCTCGCCCTCCCGAGGCAAGACATTGAACACCATCTGAAAATCATGGATTCCGAACCCGGACTTGACCCGGTTGACGGATCGCCGAAGCCGGCGCAAATACTCGGGCCGCTGAAGAACGTCGGCAGGCATGATCGGAATAACGAGCTTGATAGCAGGATGAATTCGATTCAGCTGCGTCAGTCTCCGGTCCAGGACCTCATCGTCGCCGAGCAATGTCGAATAGACGGCCAGGGTGGAATATAAAGAAGCCAGCTCACGAAACGTCTCCGATTCCGCGATCAGATCCCAGTTTTCCGCGGTCAGAAAATCTGTCGGCCCGACAAAGAATCTTTGCAGCGCATGGCCTTGACCGCGGAACTCCTCGCTCAAGGCGATCAGCCTGCGGGCATCGCCATCCAGGAAGCCGCGCTCGCTGTTCTTCTTGTCGACATGGCAGCCCGGGCAACTCCACCGGCATTGATTCAGCACTTCGATGAAAAGATTAAACCCGAGAAAGCCAATGCTCATAAGCCTCCCCGATCAAAAATTCCCGCTTGAAAAACGAAATGGTTCTCTCGACCTGATAAATCGATTCATCGAAGTCCAAGCTTATTTTCGAGAGAATCGCGTCGTAAAAGGCCCGGTCATCCGAATACCTCACGAAATAAGGATCGTTGCCAAACAAAAGCTCCGGGTCATTCAACACGGCAAAAAAATCGACGCCGAAGCACCGATTCAGCAGCCGCGCATAAATGACGGCGACGCAATAAGACTTGCAGGGGTAGTAAAGTTCCGGCTGAGGGGACTTGAAATAATCGATACAAAGCTCAAGCCGCCGCTCGGGAGAACTCACCAGCTCGATCGCCCCGGGCTGTAGCTCGTCTTCGATCGGAAAAATCCGATGCGAAAGCGCCTGTCTGAGTTTCCATTCGGGCAGCTCGGTCTGACTCAATCCTTAATCCTCAGCAAGCTATACTGGTAATTGCAGGCAATCGAGATTCGCGGTTGCTGCCCATGATAGTGCAGGACCTCGTGCCAAACGTAGCCAGGGGCCAGAAGCAGCCAACCCGTGCGCGGCTGGATCAGCACCCGGTTTTCCCGGTTCATGAGATGGGTATTGTTCAAAAAGCGCGGGTCCATCAAAGCCAGCGCTCCCGAAGCTTCCTCGGCCTCTCCCGCATCCACGTAGAAAACCGCGAAGAAATCGGCTTCGTGATGCGCATGCAGGCTGTGATAAGAGAAGCCGCGTCCCGACTGCAACACGTTTCCCCAGGCCCGGCCCCAGTACGAAGGAATGGAATCGATCGCGGCGCCCCGCTCTCCCAGATAAAGCCGGGCCGCCTCCGACATCCCTTCACGCAGCCACGTAACCGAAGGATGCGGCCAATCCCAGACATTGTGGCTGTTGCCGTCCAAATTTCCCTGCTCACTGCGGGCCCGCTCGGCCATGATCGCGGCCTTGAGGTCCAAAACGTGATCCGCCCAGCCCGCCACCGGCTGATAAGAGATCGGCGTGGCCCAACGATGCTCAATCATAGGCAAGCCCCCTTTGCTCCACCGCCTGCCGCGGCACCAGGCAGCGGTTCTCTCCCAGTACATCCAGCAGATGAACAATGCCTCTCTTCAAACAGAGCGGATTATAGGTGCACTGACCGCAGACCAGTTGATCCAGTCGCTCATACTGCCGCAGCACGATCTTTTGCTCGAACCGCTCGAACTCCGAGACCGACCACTCCCGTACCGGCACCTCGAGCGCCGGATCGAAATTCACGAACGGCTCATGCCATAGCGGGGCGAAATAAAAACGGTCGTTCTTGAAAACGTATCGATTCGCGGAGTAATCGCCTTCGATTAAAAACTGAATGGGAATTTCCGTCGCATCGGCCACTTCATCATAGACCTGGTTCAACCAATCCATGGAGCCCATGATCCGTTCTTTATGGCCTTGGATCGACGGAGCCCGCGTGAAAGAAAAGCCATGCTCGAAGGACGGGACCTTGAAAAGCTCGTGAACCAGCCGATGAACGGTTAAATAGTCCCGCTTGAAATCGACCCTCTCTTGCGCGCGATGCGGATAAGCATTGAAAACAATGTAAAATCTGCGAATCGGCTTCGCATAAATTTCCCGCAATTGCCGGCATCGCTCGACGAATAAATCGAGATACCTCCGGTCCAAGGACTTTTGGGGGTTCAAAACGATGGAAAACGTCGCCTCACGGCTACGGTTGAACCGGGAAAGTTTTTCGACCTTTTCCTGCCAATTTCTCGCGAGCAAAGTCGTTGTCCAATTGGTCGCGTTGAAAAACGAGGTCAATTCGCCGAAATGCTTCTCTTCACTGATCCGGTCGAAGCTGGGAGAGGTCGTGAAGTCCGTCGGGCCCACGATCAAATGATCGAGGTCATAGCTTTTGGCCTGAAATTCGGAAAACAAGGCATGCATTTTCCGGATTTGATTATCGCCGAACTCCAAACGAGCGGTTTTGTCGACATAGCAGGCTTGGCAGTGGAAGCCACATTCTTCAAGAATTTCGAGTTGGAAATCGACACTTAGCCCTGGGCTCGCGCTCATCCTAAGATCAGTGGTATCCCCACGGATAGAAAAAGTCTTGAGCTTATTTCAAGCTTAAGGGCCGCAGGCGATCACTCCGGTCGAAGGATTGAGCAGCGGCCCCTGGCCGGGCGAACATTGGGTCAAAATACAATTCATCGTAGTACCGTCCCCATTTGTCGTGAGCGAATATCCCACGGCACAGGGATTCGGAGCCGCCTCGAGCGGCGCCGGTGGCGCACCAAGCGCGAGATCAATGATACTGCACGTCGAAATATTTCCCCCTGCCAACGTGAGATTCATATGGATGCCAGACGTGAATCGCGCGACATTTTGCGCTGCATTATCACTTCTAAAAACGCTCAAGGTCAAAGTCGCCGGAAAAGTGGAATTCGCAATAATCGGCTGGCCCGCCGGATACGTGCCCAGCGGGGCGATCACAATATGCTGAACGACCAGGCTGTTAAACGTGGAGTACGCAGTGAACGGAGAGCCAGGCGGTGCCGTATTCGGGGTTAAAAGCGGGGTTCCGGGAGTGAGGCTAGTCGGATCGAAAATTTTGACCTCAACCCCCGGCGGCGCCGACGACGAAGTCGGCGTGGGCCAGGTCGCCGCAAAGGGTTGCGACCCAAGCGCGGTCTGACAAGTACCGTAGTTCTGTAGATAACCGTTGAGCTTGCTCGTGAGCAAAGAAAGATCCAAGCTGGCTTCCGAAGTCCGGTGAAAGTTGGAAATCATTTGTTGCACGCTTCCGAGCGCCACCATGACAAAGGCCAAGAGCATAAGCCCGACCATCACTTCGATCAGCGTCAGGCCTTTTTGGTTCAGGAAAAAGCCGATTTTCTTTTTCACTTACACCCCCACAGAGGATCGGTCGGATTCGTGAGGTCCAAAAAAAGGTGCTGATCGGACGTGCATGTCGGCGGCGTCAACTGATTCAAATTGGACGCGCCGGCGGCCGCGCAACTGACCAGTGTCGTTACCGGCTGAAAACTGGGCATGCCGGGCGAGGAGGCATTGGCGATCTCCAAACTTACGGGAATAAAGATATCGGTGGGAACGGGAGCGGTCGTCCCGTTGAGCCGCTGGGCGTTGCCCCCGAATTGTCCCGAGGTGAGCGTTTTCAAAATCTGCAGATGAAGCTGTCCGAGAACGACGTCGGCGAAGGTCGTATCCATCGACGTATTGTGCGTCAAGAGATCGAGCGAAAGCGACATGACCTGGATGGAGCCGAAAACATTATTATTCCCGCCTGGCGACGGGTTATTACTCGGCACATCCGCGACCAAAACGGAGGCCATCGTCGTTGAAGGAGCAGCGTTATAAAGCGCGAAAAAGTGGGAACCTGCCCCCACGAGGTTGACACTGGTGTAAGCCGTGGCCGGATTATACGTCTGCCCATAATGCACGGGGGGGGTGCCGCTATAGCCAGGAAACTGAACCGGGGCCAAAGTCGGATTCGGGCTAAACAAGCTTGCGCAGGTTTGCGGATTCGCCAAACGCTGGATGATCATGCCTTCGAGCGAATGCATATCCGCGAGCGCCCGCGCATTTTGCGTCAGCCGGGTGATCATCGTGAAAACGCTGGCAACCCCTAAAAAAACCAAAGAGGAAACCGCGATCGCGACCATCATCTCGTTGAGCGTGAATCCCGGTAATCCTTGTTTACGCACGGTTCGCCTCATGGTGCACCACACTGAACGCTGGTGTCCACATTGTAGCCTTTACGATAGGTCCCTGTCGGACAAACGACCCGGACACACTGAACAATCGGAGCTCCGCCGGCAATGGTGGGCGCATAAGTCAGCGACTCATCCGACAAGCAAACCGGCAAAGAGCCCGTGCTGTTCGAAAACGCGTAGCCGCTGCAAGAGACGATCGACTGGGAGCTCGAGTCCAAGTACACGTTCAAAGGAATCGTCGTCGTGCCGGCTCCCGTCGCGTTATTGATCGTAGTGCCGTTGGGCATGTCCGCGGACCAGCCGTAAAGGTTCGGCCTTGCCGCCTCGACATAAAGATAAGTGCTGTAAGTTCGATTCGAGCAAGCGGGTACCGGCGTACGGTTGTTGTGCGGGCAATCTACGCCCCCGGTGATCAACCCCAGCTTCGTGATCAAAAGAGTGCCGATCATGTTGCTGGGTTGGACGGCGGTGGGACCGCCCCCGGTGAACGGAGCAAGAAAAACAGCAGGCGTCCCCGCCGTGGAAAAACGGCTGTAAAGTACAATCGGGTTGAATTGACCCGCAGTGGTCTTGAAATTAACGAAACTTCCGCCCTGGCTCGGGTTTTTCCACGCGGTGAGGGTGAAACTTTCCGCACGAGAAGGAAAAGGAAAAATTTGGGCTGGCACGTAGTCGGAAGGCCCGCCAATCGCGGTCCGGCAGGAAACTTCATTGGCGACGATGGAATGAAGCTGCGCGATCAAGGCGTCGAATTCAACGCCGCTGACACTTCGTTCAGCCGTTTTTTTGCTGCTGATCGCGAGCTGAGTGATCAAAACCGCGGCTGCGGCCAAAAGGCCCGCGGCGATCATCACGGTAACCAGCGAAGCCCCCGCATTTGAACCCGTAAATGGCGAGCCCAAAAAGCGCATAGGACGAATCCGTTTTGACAGCCCTTCTTGCACGATGGACAGACCCCTTTTATAGTGAAATCGTGGTCTATTCTATTGTAACTTATATAGGAATTTGCCGAAACACCTTCCTCGCTCATACTTCCCGCCGAGCGTTCCGCCAGTGTTAAAAATGACACGTGTCATAAAATACTTTAAGGGAATCGACCCAATAGAGCTGGGCATTCCTGCCCTTCTTTTCCTGCTCACCCTCAATCTTTTTCTATGGCGGATCGAACTGCCCGCCACGACCTACTTTGACGAAGCCCGATATGTTTCGGCAGCTAGACAATTTCTAATGAATGGCATCAACGAAAACTGGTCGCATCCCGGTTTCGGAAAATATCTCATCGCGACCGGAATCGCGCTTTTCGGAGACCGCGCGCTAGGTTGGCGCATCATGGGAGTCTTTTTTGGCGGCGTCTCGATTCTGAGCGTTTATTGGCTGGGTTTGGCATTATTCAAGAACCGGTTCGATGCGCTTTTGGGCGCGCTCATCGTCGTCGTCAACCAATTGGTTTTCGTCCAAGCCCGGATCGCCACTCTCGATATTCTCGCCGTCGGGCTGTTCATGCCGGCAATCGCTCTTTTTGCCCAACTCTGGATGGACTCGGCCGCGTTAAATCGCCCGATACCGAGAAAGGATCTGATCCTTCCAAGCCTGCTTTTCGGCCTCGCCGTCGCGGCGAAATGGATCGCGATCATCCCGCTTTTTATGACCGCGATTCTCTATGTCCTGGAAAGGCCCGAAAGGCGATGGACACGACTGCGGGATTGCCTGCTGATTCTTTTCGCGACCGCGTGCCTGGTCTATCTGGTCACCCTGATCCCGTTTCTCGGCATGAAGACTCCCGCTCACAGCATCGACGCCCTGGGCCTGGATTCCAGTCACTACTACGGGTGGCGGGATATCCTAAAAATGCAGCTGCAGATGTTCGTGACCCAATTCAAGTACGATAACCCGCAGCCTTACGTCAGCCCCTGGTACAGCTGGCCTCTTACGCTCCGGCCCATTTGGTACCTGTTTTCCCGCGACGAGAGCCCGATCAATCCCACCTTCTCCGGCATTGTATTGCTGGGAAATCCGTTTATTTTTTGGACCAGCATTCCCGCGGTTGGCTATTGCGTCTGGCACGCGTGCAGGCGCTATGAAGCGGCCGCCCAGTTCCTGATGATGTTTTATTTCCCGTTGTTCATGTTCTGGATCCTGGTGCCAAGGCACACGACCTTTCTTTATTACTATCTCCCGGCGTCGATCCTTCTGGGCCCCATGCTGATCTATGCGGCCAGAGGACTAGGACTCGCCCCTTGGAAAAAAATTCTCTACGTAGGGGTCGCGGCCGGATTCTTTATTTATTTCTTTCCGCTCCTGAGCGGCATTCCGCTGTCACGGCCTTCGTTCATGGCGCGAATCTGGTTCGCTCGCTGGTGGTTCTGAAAACCGGTCCAAGCTAGCCTTGTCCTGGCTCACCGAGCCCGTCAGACGCACCGGGCGGCACTCGGTTTTTCTCGCGATAATCGACACTGCCGTCCAGAACCGGGAAAAAGCGATGCGAGCGAGTCTCGGAAAATTATCGATCCTCAGCATGTATTGAGCCATTTGCGGAGTACCGAGTCCAAAAACGACGTTGAAAACGAAACGGACCGCGAAAAACGAAGTCCCCGCCGGATAAAAGAGCCGCCCCAGCGGCGCGGCCGGCGCCACGCGGCTTTGGGGTATCGGAAAGAGAATCTTCTCCGGATAAATCCTTCTCGGAAATCTCCGCGTCGTCGAAACCTCGAGTCCAAGCTTCCGCGCGACGTCCGGAAAAAGCGCGATGCGCACCGGAAAAGGATAAAGCCGTCCTTTCTTGAGCAGAGGAATCTCGTCGGAGTAGAGCTGCGTTTCCGGATCGTCGATCATAAGGGACGCGATCGAGGATTTTCCGCCCCGCGACGGAAGCGGAAGAACGGCGGCTACGCCCGCGCGCCGAAAGGCGAGCGCATGAATTCGATGGTAACCCAGCGCATCCAGCTCCTCTCCCACGGCCGAAAGAATCGCGACATACGCGGCCTCGTACACCAATGAGGATCCCGGATCCAAAACCCAGAACGTCCGCAGGCGGCGGCCGCGGCGAAACCGGGATCTCGTGATGACGGTCAAGCCGTCAGGGAAATTGCACGCGCGAAGGGGGCCCCAGCCGTAAACACGGCATTCCCTCGTTTTAAAGACGTATGGAGCGGCCAAACATGCTCGGGCCGCCTTCGACTTGGGCATGAGAAGAATTTTTACTTTTATCGGAGAGTCATCGACCTTCTTCACCGGCCGGTGAAAGAACTCAAAATCCGCGCGGAGATCGGCGAGAATCGGCTCAAATTCGGCCGTCGCGGACTGAACGCAAACCGAGACGCCGTAAAAATCGAAGACAAGCCGCATAGAGCTCACACGATAACCCCGTGAGCACGCCAATGCCATAGCAGACGTGGATTACCGGAAAGAGGGACGCCTTCAGCATCCATGTGGAGAATGAGCCGGTATTCCGCCCTGCCCAGCAAAATATCAGCGCGAAATAGAGGACCGTGAGCACGCCGAGCAATCGCGCCGCCGAAGGAACAAGCGATGCTAGCAGGCAAAGGACGATTCCCGCCAGCACCGCGCCCGAGGGCACCAAGTGCGGCGCACGCGCCGACCTGGGACGTCGAAAAACATTCTGCCCACGACCGTAACCATACTTGAGAACCTGGCGACCGAGCGTGATGAAGCCCGGCCGGCGTTCATGCCAAACGCGAAGTACCGGATCGTAGATCACTTGATAACCGCGCGAAACCAGCGTCTGAATGAGCCAATTTTCCTCGGCGCATTTGAAGTCGCATGGAAATGAAGATCCTGAAAGAAGTTCCCCGCGCACAAACAGATTGCAAAGGATCAAATCGCGCTCGGTCGCGCGCCGAGCCGCCCCGACCGGTCGATAGCGCGTGTAGGAGTCAAAGCATCCCAAACGCGAGCTTAAAACCTCGCCCGTGGCTCGCTGAAAGACGGACGAGCCCGGAGGGGTCAAGTTCGGGCCTCCGATCGCCCCCGCGTCCGGAAAGGCCAGCAAAACGCCCGTGAATCGGGCGAAAAAATCAGGCTCAACGAATGCGTCGTCATCGATGAACAAGATCCACTTTTCCGCTTTCACGCGCGAAAGGGAGCTTAAGGCGAGATTTCTCGCCCGAGCCGGCGTCTCCGTCATCTCTAAACGGATCACCTCGATCGGGCAGCCGCGAAAACTATCCCTAAGCGCGCGCGCCTTATCCCAACTTTTCGGATCGGGCCCGTTGATGACCACGCTTATCTCGAACGAAAATGAGTTGGAATCCGCGGCGAAAACCAAGCTTCGCACGCATCGCTCAAGCCACTCGTCCCTTTGATAACTGACGATCAGCGCGGATACGGAGACAGGCGAGCTCATTTTATGCGCCGGTCCCGCCCGACAGCGAACGCCCCTGTAACGAGTCGTAGGCCGCGATCGCGTCTTGAATGTCTCCATCGAAGGCGACGCGGGATTGGTGCAAAATGAGCGCGCGGTTGCAGACCTGGCGCATGACATCGGCCGAATGCGTGACGAAAATCACGGCCTTGGCGCTTTGGATGAAATTCATCAGCCGTTCAGTCATCTTTTTCTGGAAAAACCGGTCCGTATTGTCGTAGACCTCGTCCAAGATCAGCAAATCCGCCGGCTTCGCGGTCACAACCGAAAGAAAAAGACGGGCCTTCATGCCTAAGCTGTAGGTTTCATAAGGCACGTCGAGAAAATGATCCAGCTCACTGAACCGGGTCGCCTCGTCGACAAGCGCCTGAAGGGCATCGGGCGAATCGCCGGGATACAAAAGCGACGCGAGGAGACTTGCGTTTTCCCGCCCTGTCAGCTCCGGAATGACCCCCACTCCCGCATCGAAAACCGCGCGACAACTCCCGGCAATTCGGACCTGGCCCGAATCGGGATGAAGCATGGAGGCGATGCAACGACAGAGGCTTGTTTTCCCCGAGCCATTCACCCCCATCACGGCAAGACGATCGCCCTTTTTGAGACTAAAACTGACGTTATGAAGAACATGGAGGCGATCTTTCGATTTCAAAAGCGCGCCTAACGGATTTCGGGCCATCTCCACGAAGACCCCCCGCATCGTGCGCTGCTCGTAATAGCGCAGGCGGAACGACAAACTCAGATCACGCACGGAGAGAATTTGACCACTCGGCAGATCGGAAGTCGCAGCAGGATTCATTTTCGATAATGTACGACTACTTTTTAAAAATAAAAATGAAAAAGGGCGATGCTTACGGGGCGCGACGGGCTCAGCGGAATTCCGCGGCGGCCTGGGCAGCGGTCATCGCGTCTCCCGGCAACAACGCTTCCGGCACCAGCTGGAAACCATCGACCTGATCGCCGTTGAAGTGCAGCACCCAGGCGATATCGAAAACGCTGTCCGGCCAATGGGTCGGGCCGTTCGTGAGCCCGAACGCTTGGGCCATTTGCGGGATAATCGAGTGTTCCCAGCAAATCGTCACCATGCGGCCTTCGTAGCTCGAATTGCCCATGACATCACTGACCAGCGACTGGATCTGCTTTCGGGAGTACGACTCATTGATCGTCAGGCCCAAGCCTTGCGCGAGCGGAGTGACCGTCTCGATCGGCCGAAGCGAGCCGGCTTCCGGATTGGCGTCACTTTCCTGGTTCGTTCCGTCCGCGTTCATATGGGCGGGCTTCATCGCGTAGATCGCGACCGGAGAACCGTAAGCATCCACCACCGGGTTCGAGCTGAAAAAACCCGGAAGCGCATTGGCGCGCTGCCAACCCTGCGCATCGAGCTCGTTTCCCTGAGGCGGTTTTTCGCCATGTCGGATGAGGACGATTTGCGCCGGCGCCGCGAGGACCGCGGTGGACGCGAGAAGGCCGAAAACAACAGCCGCAAGAATTTGTTTTTTAATCTTCATGTAAAAACCCACGCCGCGACTTATACTGACAAAATCGTGACAATGCAAGACATCTTGAGGTAAATGGTGCGCTCATGAAACACCCGCTCATCTGGCCAGCCCTGGCCCTATCCGCTTGGACTTCGCTCATGTCGCCGACCTGGGCCGCTCAACGCTACAAATGGGAACTGTTTTCCCCGGAAAACGGCGAATTCACGGTCAAATTTCCGGGAAGCCCATTCTTCACCCGACAAGAGAACGACACCACCGAAGCCGTTACCTACCAGTTCGGCAAGGACGGGAAAGACGGCGATCCGGTCACTCTCGCGATCACGGCCTTCCGCCTGAAGAACAAAAAGCTGGCCTTCAAAGGCACCGCCGAAGGCATCTGCGACGGCACGGAAAGGGACCTGAAAAGCGGTTACGGAGCCGAGCTCCACGACCTCAAGCGCTCGGAAATCGCGAGCGGCGGCCTTAAAGGCTGCCAGTTCGCCTACACGGTGAAGTGGACCTACGGCGGCCGTACGACCCAGGCGATCGCGCGCACCTACGTGAGCCCCGCCGTGATCTACACGCTGACCGCGTCAGAAACCGCGGGAAAAAACCCGGGGATCGATCTTCACAAATTTCTGGATTCTTTCGCGATCAAAGAGCAATCGCCGTGATCAAGAAACCGATGCCACCAGTCTTTGCGCCAGCGCCGCGATGGGCGCGGTGCGGACTTCTTCGCGTACCCCGCCGATGATTTCGTAGTTATTGGGGTCCTTGAAAATCGCTTCGACTAATTGGCCATGAAGCTCATGCCCTGAGCGATGCATGCGGATGAACGCGCGCATGCCGATGCCAGCGAGCTTGAAATCCCCGAGAGCGTCCAGGACCTTGTGGCGAGCCAGCTCGTTCGGGTAGCGAAGGCCGCCCGGATTGAGCACTCCCGACTCGTCCATCACGACCGCATTATCGAGCGAGCCACCCAAGGCGAGCCCGACTTTCTTCATATTTTCGACGTCGCGAAGCATGCAGAAAGTGCGTGCAGCCGCGATCTCGCGGAAATCCGTCTGCCCTTCGCGGAAGTAGAATTCCTGATAACCGATCGCCGGATGATCCCACTCAAACGAGCCATGAACTTCAAGCCTCGACGAAGGCTCGGCCACCGCCCACTTTTCGCCGACCTTCAGCTCGACCTTGCGGCGAAGCGCCAGGACCGGACGAACCACGGCTTGACCGAAAACGCCGATCGAATCAATCGCTTCCACGAAAGGCGCGGAGCTTCCGTCCAGAATCGGAAGCTCGGGGCCATCGACTTCAACGATCGCATTGTCGATTCCCAACCCTTGAAAGGCCGCGAGAAGGTGCTCGACGGTGCTGATTTTCACGTCGCCGCGACCCAGGGTCGTGGCCAGGCGGGTACAAACCACGTTACGGTAGAGAGCCGCGATTTCCGGGCGTCCGGGAAGATCCGTGCGGACAAAATGGATACCGACATTGGGGCGGGCCGGGTGAATGACGAGATTTACGATTTTTCCAGTATGGAGGCCGATCCCCTTCAATGAGACCGAGCTTTTAAGAGTTTGTTGATGTTGCATAGTCATTGATCACACCGGGTATCCCGGATCTCCTCGTCAACCTTCTTGGTTATCTAAGACAGGAACAGAGCAAGGGGTATGCCGAACCGCGGTGATTTTCAAAATAAAGGAGGCCGATATATCTATATGAATTTAAATGATTTTTTCAAATATACCACAGGCAATATACGAAAGAATCGGTGAGTGTGTGTTTTTATCCACACAGATGCCTATAGAGCGAACAGCGGGATGTGGGATTAAAGACACACTCAAATCAGGACTCAACCGAAGGTTCCCAGGCAAACCCGAGATGCTCGTACGAAATCCGCGTTGCCATGCGGCCCCGGGGCGTGCGCTGCAGGAACCCCTCCTGAATCAGGTAAGGCTCGTAAACTTCTTCGATTGTATCGCTCTCTTCACCCAGGGCGCTGGAAAGCGTTTCGATCCCTGCGGGCCCGCCATCGAACTTTTCGATCAAAACGCGCAAAAGCCGCCGGTCCATCTTGTCGAGGCCGCGGTCGTCGACCTCGAAAAGCTCAAGCGCCGCGCGCGCCGTCTCACGCGTAATCCTGGTCCCCGCGGCGGATCCCGCACGAACCTGCGCGAAATCCCGAACGCGCTTCAAAAGGCGATTCACGATACGAGGCGTTCCGCGCGAGCGCTTGGCGATCTCGGTGCAAGCAGCGGCATCGAGATCGACGCCAAGCAGCTTAGCCGAGCGAAAAATGATCTTTTCCAATTCCGGAATCGGATAGAAATCCAACCGGAGCTGAACGCCGAACCGATCGCGAAGCGGGCTCGAAAGAAGGCCCGATCGCGTGGTCGCCCCCACCAAAGTGAACCGGGGGAGGTCGATCCTCAACGTGCGGGCCGAAGGCCCCTGCCCGATGATCAAATCCAGTTTATAGTCTTCCATCGCGCCGTAGAGGACCTCCTCGATGGTCTTTTGCAGGCGATGGATCTCGTCGATGAAAAGCACGTCGCGCGGCTGGAGATTGGTCAGAATCGCGGCTAAATCGCCCTTTTTCTCCACGTTCGGACCCGTCACGGTGTGGAGATTGCTGCCCATCTCGTGCGCCACGATATGAGCGAGCGTCGTCTTGCCCAAGCCGGGCGGTCCCGAAAGCAGGACATGGTCGAGCGAATCGCCGCGCACGCGTGCCGCGTCCATGCAAAGCGACAGGTTTTGCTTAACGGTTTCCTGGCCGATGTAATCGCCGAGAAAAGAAGGCCTAAGGCTTTTTTCAAGGGTCGGCTCCACCGAGTCGATCTCCAAAGCCGGACGAAGCAATTCCTGGTCGCTCATAGCGGATTCCTCACAGCAAATTCCTTAGGGCGGCTCGCACCAGATCCTCAGCCTGCTTGGGCTGACGGTCCGACGGCATATCCGCAAGCATGCGATTCAATAAAGTCGTCACATCCTGCTCGCGATACCCCAACCCGACCAGCGCCGACCGGGCATCGTTAAATACCGGCGAGCGATGGGACGCGGATTCGCCCAAGGCCTTTTTGGACGCTCCGCCCGTCGGAATACCATGAAGCGTTCCGGAATCGAGCTTCTTGCGGACTTTGTCGCCGAGCTCGAGCACGATGCGTTCCGCGGTCTTCTTACCGATCCCGGGTATCTCGGTCAGCGAGTTCTTGTCTTCTTCGAGGATGGCTTGAACCAGGATCGCGGGCCGGACTTTGCTCAAAATCCCGAGCGCCAATTTCGGTCCGATTCCGTTGACTTCCGTCAGGGTGAGAAAAAGCTCTTTTTCCGCGCGCGTTTCGAAGCCGTAAAGATCCAGCGCGTCTTCGCGCACATGCGTATGGACATAAAACGATGCCTTCTGACCCACCCCGAACGCGCCGTACTCCGCGCTCTGGGGAACGTGAAGCAGGTAACCCAACCCGCTTTCGAGAAGCAGGACCAGTTTGCCGTCGGAATGTTCCAGGACTTCGCCGCGAATATAACCAATCATAAAATCATCTCATTTTATCGGGAGTCACTCGTTTTTTGCCCGCGATTTTTTCCGCCGACAGACCCAGAGCTTCGGCAAGCGAAGATCCCTTTTTCTTACGCTGCCCCGACGCCGATCGCAAGGCCTGGGCATATGCGGCCGAATTCGCGGCATGGGGATTCCGCATGTTATTCGCATGGCAAATGGCGAGCGCCATCCCGTCGGATGCGTCCGAAGTATCAAAACTTTGCTTGCCCACGATCAGCTCGACCATTCGGGCGACCTGGTCCTTATCGGCATGCCCTTGGCCCACCAGCGCCTGCTTGACCTCGGACGGGCTGTATTCCGCGATTTTCAGGCCGTGAATCATTCCGGTCAGGATCGCGGCGCCTCGCGCCTGCCCGAGCTTGAGCGCGGACACCGCGTTCTTGGCGAAAAAAACACGCTCGATCACGAGCACGTCCGGACGCGTGACCTCGATGACGTCGGAAAGACCGTGATAAATGGAAAGTAAGCGCACCTCGAGAGGAGTATCTTGTTTGCCGGACGTTCGAGCCAGCTTGATCACACCGTGCGTGACCGAGACCAGGCGCCCGCCCGCCGTCTCGATGCATCCGTAACCGGTCAGGCGCGAACCGGGATCAACCCCCAAAATCCTCATACTGACAAGTCTAGCCTGAAGAGACGCTTAAACCAATGACTTGTCGTAAATCCGGTAGGTCTTGTAGTGCTCCCCGCACATGAGCTGAAGCGCTTTGTTCATCGGCTTATTGTCTTCGAGAATCCAAGAGGCCTCGCCCGTCGGATAGCCGAGCTGGGGCGCAAGCTTAAAGTATTCCATGTAAAACATCGGGCCAAGCCCCAGATGCTGGTAGGCACGCTTAATACCCAGCGTGATCACGCGAATCCGATTCACGGTTTTGCGCCGTCCCGGTCCCTTTAGGTTCCACAACAGCTTGACCAAACCGGTCGGCATAAGTTTGCCGTCTTTGACTTTATGAATGGCTTGGTTCGCATCGGGGATCGTCAAAGCGAATCCGATCATCTCGTCGTCTTTTTCAGCGATGATGAGCAAGCGCGGATCCAAAATCTGCTTCAGATCCTTGGCCATGTGGATGAACTCTTCGCGATCCATGGGAACAAATCCCCAATTCTTTTCCCATGCGTCGTTATAAACGCCCAGGATGCCCTCGATCTCTTGATCGAAGCGCTTCATGTCGATGGTTCGGAAGGTCACCGAGCTCTTGCGCTTCACGCGCTCGGCTTGAGCGATCAGTCGCTCGGCAAATTTGTTTTTGCGGGTATCGATCTCATAAGCGAACAGATCTTTGGATTTAGCCAGCCCGAAACGCTCGAAAAGCCGAATATAATAGGCCGGATTATACGTCATCATGACCTGCGGCGGGTCGTTGAAACCTTCGACCAGCAAACCGCATTCATGGTTCGTGCTCGGATTCATCGGGCCGCGAAGCGTCTTCATCCCGCATGATCTCGCCCATTGAACGACCGCGTCCAGCAAGACGTCGGCAACCTCTTGGTCGTCAATGGATTCATAGAAACCGAAAAATACCGTTTTTTCGTTATGAAATTCGTTATGGCGATCATCGATCACCCCTACGACCCGTCCCACGACTTCTTCGCCGCGAAACACGAGCATCGGCTTCATCCGCGCATGCTTGAAAAACGGATTCTTATCGACGTTCAGGATATCGCGAACCGCGACTCTCAGCGGGGGAACCCAGTTAGGATCGCCCGCGTAGATCTTCCAAGGAAGGTCGATAAAAGCTTCCCAGTCCTTTTCAGTCACTACGTCCCAAATTTCGTACTTCATAATGCCTTATGCGGATGCTTGAACGCCGAAATGGGCTTGAGCCAAAGCGGCGAGCTCTTGTTGCCGATCCTGGTTTCCGATGATGCCGAATTCACGGCCCAAATCCTCGAGCACGTTGAGCGCGTAGTCCAATTCCTCATCCGTATGGATAGCCATATAGCTCGTGCGGAGCAATGCACAGCCTTCCGGAACCGCCGGACGAACGACCGGAGTCGCGAAAACGCCGCGGTCGTAAAGCTTCTGAGCGAACAAGAACGCGTTATAATCGTCGCCGATCAGGAGCGGGACAACCGGCGTGCGGCTATTCAAAGTATTGAAGCCGAGCCGCTGAAGCTCATTCGACATCTTGGTCGCATTCTTCCAAAGGTTAGCCAAATGCTGGGGCTCTTCCTGGACGATACGCAGGCACTCCAGCACGGTCGCTGCCGCTGCGGGAGGCATCGCCGCGCTGAAAATGAACGGGCGCGACTTGTGCTTGATGTAATGAATCACGTCCTTGTTCGCCGCGATCACGCCGCCAATGGACGCGAACGACTTTGAAAACGTGCCCATGACGACATCGGCGGCATCCGGCATATTGAAGTGGTGCGCCGTTCCCTCGCCTCTCGGGCCAAGAACTCCCAAAGCATGAGCGTCATCGATATAAAGGCGACAATTGTATTTGTCCGCGAGAGCGCGCGCCGCGGGCAGATTGAAGATATCGCCCGACATCGAAAAGATGCCGTCGGCGACAATCAATGCGCCCTGGAACTTGTTACGCGTGAGCTTCAAGACACGCTCGAGGTCTTCCATGTCGTTGTGGCGAAACTTAACGGTATCGCCGATCGCCAACCGCTGACCTTCGATGATAGAAGCGTGATTCTCGCGATCGCTATAAATCACATCGCCACGCCCCATCAAAGTCGAGAGGGCGCCTTGGTTCGAAAGGAAGCCGGTAGCGAAAATCAGGCAGTCTTCTTTGCCTAAAAACTTACATAGCTCCTTCTCAAGCTGCTCATGAAGAGCCAAGTTCCCGTTCAAGAACCGGGAGCCGGTGCAGCCGGTGCCAAATTCGTCGATAGCGCGCTTTGCGGCTTCTTGAACCCGGGGATGATGGGTTAGCCCGAGATAGTTATTGGAACCGATCATCACGCGGCGCTTACCGTGAGTGACAACGGATGATCCAGAGGTGGATTCAATGGGACGGAAAAACGGGTAAACGCCCGCAGCTTGAACACGCTTTGCGTCTTCAAAAGCGACGCATTTATCGAAAAGATCACTCATCAACTTGTCTGCCATATCACTGCCGTTCCCACTTAATACCTAAGTGTGTAATCAACTTCGCACCTCTGTACAGAGACCAACTGATATCATCCAATACCTCGAATGGTCAACGAAAACCCCAAGTACTTGATTTTATTTGTATACTAAAGAAATATTGGCTACGCGGCATTTTTTACTTAAGTTCCTATAAAAAATACCGAAAAGCACTGTGTCTAGGTATAGTTCTACGCACCCATAGCGCAGGGTGGCGTCTTTGACCGAAACGATCAGAAAATCCTTACTTCAGTGTCGCTCGCAGCATCTCCCCGCCCAAAATATGAAGATGAATGTGAAATACGGTCTGCGTGCCGTTTTTTCCGGTATTGATCACGGAGCGGAAGCCCGATTCGGCAACGCCTTCCTGACGGGCGATCTTGACGCCGACTTCAAGCATCTTTCCCATCAATTCAGCCTCGCCCGGGCCCTGCGCGGGAAACGCTTCATTCAACGACGCAAGATGCTTTTTGGGGATGACGAGCAAATGCTTTTTCGCATGCGGCTGAATATCGCGAATCGCGATGAATGACTCGTCCTCGTAGAGCCGGGGCGACGGAATGGTACCCGCGACAATCTTACAAAACACACAATCGGCACTCATAGTGTCCCCCGTTATCGAATGCGTTCAATATCCGCGCCTAAACCCGCGAGCTTTTCTTCCATCCGCTCATAGCCGCGATCCAAGTGATAAATGCGATTCACGATCGTTTCGCCGCGGGCAAAGAGCCCGCCCAGAACCAGGCTAGCGCTCGCGCGTAGATCCGTCGCCATGAGCGGCGCGCCGACAAGACCGGCCTGCCCGCGCACCATCGCATTATTGCCGCGAATCGTGATCTCGGCGCCAAGGCGCGAAAGCTCCGGGACGTGCATGAACCGGTTCTCGAAAATATTCTCCGTTATAACCGAGGTCCCCTCGGCGATCGTCATCACGGTCATGAACTGAGCCTGCATATCGGTCGGAAACCCGGGATAAGGCTGGGTGATGATATCGGTTGCTTTGGGGCGGCCATTCGCGGTGATCACGATCGAATCAGGCTTGCGCTCGACGGTCGCGCCCGCTTCTTCGAACTTCACGAGAACGGCCTCCAAAAATTCCGGCGCGATCCCCATGACCTCGACCGAACCGCCGCTTCCGAGGCCCGCCGCCAGGAAAGTCCCGGCCTCGATCCGATCGCCGATGATTTCGTGGGTACAGCCATTGAGGGAGTCGCGGCCTTGAATGCGAATGGTTTCAGTCCCCTCGCCTTCGATCTGCAGGCCCATCGCCCGAAGCGCGCGAGCGAGATCCACGATCTCGGGTTCGCGAGCGCAGTTTTCCAGGATCGATTCGCCGCGAGCCAATGCGGCGGCCATCATGACGTTCTCGGTGGCACCCACGCTCGGAAACTCGAAAACGATCTTGGCGCCCTGAAGTTTTTTCGCGCGCGCGATGACGTAGCCGCCCTCCAGGGCGATCTCCGCTCCCAGACGCTCGAGCCCGAAAAGATGATAATTGATGGGACGCGCGCCGATCGCACAGCCCCCCGGAAGGCTCACCTTCGCCCGGCCGAAACGCGCCAGCAAAGGCCCAAGCACCAGGACGCTCGCGCGCATCGTGCGCACCAAATCGTAGGGGGCCTCATGAAAGCCGTCCGACGACGCCGGAATCGCCGCGGTCAATTCGACCTGATTTTGATTCAAGGAAGACTCGGATCCCAAACTCACGCCTAGATGCGAAAGCACTTTGAGCGTGGTCCGAATATCCTGAAGATTCGGGACCCGGCGAAAATGGCATTTTTTCTCCGTAAGAAGGCTCGCGATCAAAACAGGCAGAGCCGCGTTTTTCGATCCGCTGATTTCGACTTTGCCACGAAGGGCCTTACCGCCCCGAATGCGAATTTTGTCCATAAGGAGGTTATGGCACAAAACCCATGCGCACCTCAATGAAGCGATCACGTCCGTTTAAATCGGAATAAACGCGAACATCGCGGTCATACCGGGCAAAAAGCGCGCGTGCCTCAACCGATCGCTCCGGCGCGATTTCCAGGAAAACAATGCCCGTAGGCTCCAAAAATTCGTCCAAGCCCCCGGCGATCTCACGGTAGAAATGCAATGGATCCGTTCCCGGAGGAAAAAGCGCGGTCCGGGGCTCTTGCTCGAGCACCTCCCGGTCGATGGGATCCGACGGCGCAAGATAAGGCGGGTTACTGACCAGGAACTGCGCCCGCGGCTTCCCTTCGGAAGCCAGGGAGCGGAACGCGCCCCAAACATCGAGCGCATTCGGCGCGCGCAAAATCTGGAGCCTTCCCAGGCCACGGCTGCCCGATCCTAAAATGCGATTGGCGTTCGAGCCTGCCCGGCGGGCGGCTTCTTCGGTCAATTCGGACGAAATCATTCGCAACGAAGGAAAACGGGAAAGGAGTTCGATCGATATGATCCCGCTTCCGAGGCCGATTTCGATGCCCGACCGGGGCGCGTCGAATTGCTCCGCGAGTATTTTCACGGCATGGGCAACCATGGCCTCGGTTTCCGGGCGCGGCACCAAAACGTCGGGGCCGACTTCGTACTCATGGTCGAGAAAAACCTGTTTACCGGTGATGTGCTGGAGAATCTTCCCCTCGGACCGCGCGCCCGCCATGATGATCAAGGCTTCCCCGGCGGCTTCCGGAAACCGATCGGCAAGCCGCGAATAGAGCTCCATTCGCGTCAGCGAGGCATGCCCCGAACGGCGGTAGGCTTCGATGACCAGGAGCTCGGCTTCAGCTTGGATCACGCCGCGACTGATCAGCTCCGAATTTCGAGAAAGAATCGCGGCGGCCAACCTTAAGGCTGAATCGAAGCTCGTCGGAAGATCTTGTCCGAAGGCTCCCATGGGCTGCTCAAGCTCCTATGCCTTGGGCCTTCAGCGCTTCCATCTGATAGTGAGCTTGAAGACCGTTGATGATTTCGTCGATCTTCCCTTCCATCACGTCTTGCAGCTGATAGAGCGTCAGGCCGATTCGATGATCAGTAAGCCGTCCTTGCGGGAAATTGTAAGTGCGGATCCGCTCGCTTCGGTCGCCGGTTCCCACCATCGTTCGGCGCGCGTCGGAATGCGCTTGCGCCGCCCGGTCTTGCTCAAGCGTCAGTAAACGCGAGCGGAGAATTTTCATCGCCTTGTTCTTGTTCTTCAGTTGCGAGCGCTCGTCTTGGCAAACAACGACGAGACCCGAGGGATTATGAGTGATGCGCACGGCGGAGTCGGTGGTGTTCACCCCCTGCCCACCCGCGCCGCCGGAACGGAACACGTCGATGCGAAGGTCGGCCGGATTGATATCGACGTCCACCTCTTCGGCCTCGGGCAGAATCGCCACCGTCACCGTCGAGGTGTGCACGCGGCCCTGGGCCTCGGTCGCGGGCACGCGCTGCACGCGATGGACCCCGCCCTCCCACTTCAAACGGCTGTAAGCGCCCGCGCCTTGAACCGTGGCGATGATTTCCTTGAATCCGCCGATCCCGGTGGGACTTGCCGACAGGAGCTCGACTTTCCAGCCCTGACGCTCACCGAAGCGCTGGTAAAGCCGATAAAGTTCGCCGGCGAACAAAGCCGCCTCATCGCCGCCCGCGCCCGCGCGGATTTCGAGCAGGATGTTTTTTTCATCGTTCGGGTCTTTCGGAAGAAGCAGTATCTGAAGCTTGTGCTTGGACTCTTCGAGCGCGGGCTCAAGCCGCTTCAGCTCGTCATGCGCCATTTCGGCGATTTCGGGATCCTTTTCGCCGGTCAGCTCGCGATTGGAAGCGATATCGGCCGAGAGCTTGCGATAGTGCCGGTATTCAGCGACGAGGTCCTGAAGGTTCGCGTGCTCCTGGGAGAGCCTGCGGAATTCGGCCGGCTGATTGCCGATCTCGGGATCGGAAAGGCGGCTTTCGATTTCAAGGTAACGTCTTTCGACCTCGTCGAGTTTGTCAAACATCGAGTTTAAACCTCGGGAAATTCGGCGGCCGTTGCCGCTACCCATCCGATTTCGGCCAAGTTGCCGAACATGGTTTCTTCAGCGCCCGCTTCCTCTCCGAGCTCGCCTTTTTCGAGAAACAGCACTTGTTTAAGCGAAGCCAAGGCGATTTCGAGCTGATCGTCGGTGGGCTCGCGCGTGGTGAGCTTCTGCAAAATCATTCCCGGCCAAATCATCGCGCGAAAAAGCGGGCTCTCCATCCGGCAAGCGCATAATTTGATGAACTCGTACGAGAGTCCGGCGACCGGCAACATCAAAATCAGTTTCAGCGGAACGATCACGAAATGGGACGTGAGGCCGAGCAGAGGAAATATCGCGCTAAAGACCAGAATGCTGATCAAGATCAGAAAAAACAAAAAACTCGTCCCGCACCTCGGATGCAGGGTCGTGTACTTGCGCGCATTCTCGACCGAGAGCTCTTCCCCGGCCTCGAAGGTGTAAATCGATTTATGTTCGGCGCCATGATATTGAAACACGCGGTAGATATCTTTCATCTGCGCGATCAAATAGACGTAGCCGAGCAAAATGCCCATTTTCAAAATCCCATCGAGGAGATGAAAAAGCGGATTTCCGACCCGCACCACGCAAGCGGCAAGAAAATGCGGAAGCGCCACGAAAAGGCCGCCGCCGACCACGAATGCCATCACGACCGCGCCGAATACGGCGAGACCGCTCATTTTTTCTATTTTTTCGGTTTTTTGAGTCACTCCGAAAGTCACTTCGTCGCTGAGCCCGATCCGGGCCGAATAGCTAAGCGCCTCCATTCCCTGGAGCATCGATTCGATCAGAATCGCGACACCGCGGATTACGGGCTTTCTCAGGATCGGAAACCGCTTAGCGACTCCTACGAACGGCTGCTGACGAATGACAATCTTGCCGTCCGGACGACGCACGGCCACCGCGATGAAATGCGGTGAACGCATCATCACGCCCTCAATCACGGCCTGGCCACCAATGCTAGTGAACTGAGTAGGGGAAGGATTCATTCCAGCTGCTCCAGCGTGCTGGAGCATGAATTACTTCTTCTTGTATTTATTGAGGAATCGCTCAACGCGGCCTTCCGTATCGAGCAACTTATGTTTGCCCGTGAAAAACGGATGGCAAGAAGAACAAACTTCGACCTTGATGCCCTCTTTCGTCGCGCGGGTTTCAATCACGTTGCCGCAAGCGCAGGAAATGGTCGTTTCCTTATATTGAGGATGAATAGCGTCTTTCATAAAAATCCCTTCAAAAATTCTAATGGGCTGTCTTAGTAGCAAATCCGCAGGTTTGCGTCAACCTGGGCCGGACATGCTCTTAACGAAGTCTTCGTTCGTCTTCGTATTAGCCACTTTGGAGAGCAAAAACTCCATGGCATCGACGGTATTCATCGGATGCAGGACCTTGCGCAGGATCCAAAGCCGGTTCAAGACTTCTTTCGGAAGAAGCATTTCTTCCTTTCGTGTCGCGGACTTATTGATG
This sequence comes from Oligoflexia bacterium, assembly GCA_031292385.1. Lineage (GTDB taxonomy): Bacteria > Bdellovibrionota > UBA1018 > UBA1018 > UBA1018 > JARLHE01. The sequence continues at coordinate 3,515 of JARLHE010000037.1, read as the reverse complement.
TCCAGACATGGGAAGATGCGTTTTTCCATCAACTTACGGTCGAGATGGATTTCCGAATTACCCGTTCCCTTGAATTCTTCGAAAATGACTTCGTCCATGCGGGAGCCGGTTTCAACGAGCGCGGTGGCGATAATCGTCAACGACCCGCCTTCTTCGATGTTACGGGCGGCACCGAAGAAGCGTTTCGGCTTATGCAACGCGTTTGAGTCCACGCCGCCGGACAGGATCTTGCCCGAGGGAGGGACTACCGAGTTATAGGCACGGGCCAAACGGGTGATCGAATCGAGCAAGATCACCACGTCATATTTGTTCTCAACCAAGCGCTTGGCCTTTTCGATGACCATTTCGGCCACTTGGACGTGACGGGAAGCTTGCTCATCGAAAGTCGAGCTGACCACTTCGCCCTTCACCGAGCGCTGCATGTCGGTGACTTCTTCCGGACGCTCGTCGATCAAAAGAACGATCAGTTTGATTTCCGGATTGTTGGCCGTGATGGCGTTGGCAATATCCTGCATGAGCACGGTTTTGCCGGCGCGAGGAGGAGCAACGATCAGGCAACGCTGACCTTTTCCGAGCGGAACCATCATATCGATGATTCGGGTGCTGTAGTTGGTCGGCTGATACTCAAGGTTAATGCGTTTATTCGGGTAAAGCGGGGTCAAGTTGTCGAAGAGAACCTTTTCAGCGTTCATCTCCGGCGTCTGGAAATTGACTTGCTCGACCTTCAGTAGCGCAAAGTAACGTTCGCCTTCCTTGGGAGCGCGAACCGAGCCGCTCACGGTATCGCCCGTACGCAATCCGAAACGACGGATCTGCGAAGGGGAAACGTAAACGTCGTCCGGCCCCGGAAGGTAATTGTAATCAGGGGCGCGCAGGAAGCCGAAGCCATCCGGCAGGCATTCCAAAACACCGTCTACGTAAATATGTTCGTCTTTTTCGGCTTTCTTCTGGAGGACCGCGAAAATCAGGTCCTGCTTTCGCATGCCGCCGGCATTTTCGAGCCCCAGCTCTTTGCCCATTTCAACCAGATCGCCGATTTTCTTTTCTTTTAATTCGCGAAGATGCATGAATTTCCAATATTAATTTGATGGGGATTTTAGATGATTGGTAAGGCCAAGAGTGCCCCCAACAAGCTTGGGCGTAGCAAACTCTGGCGGTACAGTAAAGCAAAAATCGAGCGTGAATTTTTTGAAAAGCCCCCAATAGAATCAATCAAAAACTAAGATACAATCTAAGCATGGCATCAGGAATCCGGCCCCAAAGGGCCATTGTGGGGCTGATTTTCCTATTCGTCGTGCTTGGACTGACCGGCGCCAGTGCCCGTTTGGCGATGTTCGCCCTTTCCCCGCTCAGGCAAATCCCGGCCGATGGCATCATTATAGAGGTGTTCAAAGGGCAAAGTCCGAAAGACATATCCCGGCTTCTGGTTAAAGACGGGGCAATCGCGCCCGAGAACGAGCGGCTGTTTCGGATCTTAGGCAGGGTCGGCCGCTACTGGAGACGGGTCAAAGCGGGCGAATACCGCATCACTCAGAATAACACGCCCGTGCAGATTTTTTCGGCCCTGGTCTCCGGCATCAGCATCATTCACCCGGTCACCGTGCGCGAGGGCGAGAATATGTACGAGATCGCGAAAGCGGTCGCGGCCGAGGGCCTGGGGCAAGAGGAAGCATTCCTCAAGCTTTGCCACGATCCCAAAATCACCGCCTCATTCGGTCTGGAGCCCGAAGTGAAATCGGTTGAGGGTTACCTCTTTCCGGACACTTACTACTTCAATAAGACTATGTCGCTTGAGGACATGCTTCATCAGATGCACCGGGAATTCAGCTCGGCGTGGACCGCCGAGCTGGCGGCGCGGGCTAAAGCAATCGGATTCACCCGGCATCAAACCATCACGCTGGCTTCGATAATCGAAAAAGAAACGGGCGCGGCGTCCGAACGTCCAATGATCAGCTCCGTTTTTCACAATCGACTGACCGCTCATATGCGGCTGCAGAGCGATCCGACGACGATTTACGGAATGTGGGATCGCTTCACCGGCAAAATCCACAAGACCGATCTTTTAGCCGACAGTCCTTATAACACCTACACCATCCCCGGCCTTCCGATCGGACCGATCTCGAATCCCGGACGCGAGTCGATCCGTGCCGCGCTTTACCCGGCTCAAAGCGATTATCTTTTTTTCGTCTCGCATAACGACGGCACTCACCAGTTCAGCCATAGCTATGAGGATCATCAAAACGCCGTGCGGAAATTCCAGCTGGACCCGGCTGCCCGCGAAGGCAAGAGCTGGCGCGACCTGGCGCCCGCGGAATCCAAACGCGAAAGCGCTCATCCGAAGAGCATTTCTAACTGACCCCTTTAACTGCTGATAGGCGGAGTGAGCACCCGGTTGTGATACGAGACATACATGCTCAGGTGGTCAATCAGGCCTTGCTTGGTTTTAGTCGTGCACCACGTTCTCCGGAAAAGCCGATTGAGATTGGCCCGCAGCATCGCGCACGTGTGATTGAGAGAAAAAAGCGGATCAAACCGAAGCTTCTTTAATTCCCCCTGGCCCGTAATCGCCCCTCGTCCCCCTTTCACTCGCGTGTGAGTTGCGGACGGGTGATGGCGCTTCAGATAGTACGGGTAGTGAGGATTCTCATCCGACGTCCAGTGGCAATCCTCCCTCACGTAAGGGATGAATTCTCTCATGAGATTGTCCCAAGCTGCGGGCCTTCCGTCAGCCCTCGGTCCATACTTTCTCCGTGAGATTTCAGCCAAGTGCCCTTTTGCGGGCATGGAAGAGACCTGAAACTTCAATATCTTGCGAGTTTTCGGGTCTACCGCAAGAGTGACACTTAAGGGTTTACACTTCGTGTGCTCGCTCGTTTCAAGATCATCAAACTGAACCCGAGCAAGCGGTCGGGATCTGTAATGAGCGTCTAAGAAGGCGTCCTGCTTTTTTCGCTCTTCCTGGGCGAGGAACCTAATTTTTCTGACCACGGTCTTTCGATTGACCCGTAAAACGAGCGCAAGTCGGCGCTGCGATATCCCCGAATTATAAAGTTGATGGACCTTAACGTTGATGCGCCTTTTTTTCTGATACCGATCGGATCGAAAGCTCGCGAGCGAGAAGTAAGTCTTACAGTTTCGGCATAAATAGCGACGGATGCGCCTGGAGTCCGAGCGTCTTAAGTAGGTGCCGTTTCGGACGATGCGTCCGGGATTAGGACCGGGTCGTGAGTGAGAGCTGCAATCAGAACGTGGGCAGTTGATTTTCATGCCCCGAATAGTGAAAGGATCAGGCCAGAATCACTGAATATTCAAACCTCGCCACTTTGCGGGATCAGCATTTAAAGGGGACAGGTAGTAGCAGATAAGCCCAAAGCATGAGCCCGGCCGATTCGAACACGGCGCCGAAATCCTTGCCCAAGAAATCGAACCCGTAAAGTTTCATCAGCGCGAAAACGGCGAAAAGCCACCCCCAACGCGCGGGCGAATTTTTTTTCGCGGCGATGTAAACGGCCGCG
>JARLHE010000036.1 GCA_031292385.1 Oligoflexia bacterium | reverse complement strand
CGCCGCCGCCGCCAGCCTTTCCGGTGCCTGGCGCTCCTCCGCTGCCACCTGAATAAACCGTAGTGCCGACGCAGTTTGCCGAAGAACCTCCGGTGCCAGCCGTCGTGCCGCTCGCGTTCACCCCGTAATCAGCCACGACTGTGCTTGTTGATTTGAGCCAAGTTGTCGCCGTTCCTCCGGCGGTGCCGACTTGAAACGGGATCGTATTGCCCGGTGTAACCGCTAGCGCGCTCAATCGAGCGTACGCACCGCCCCCGCCCCCCGCGCCCCCGCTCGAGGTCGTGCCTGCTGAGCCCGTGCCGCCCGACCCCGCGCATTCGACCTGGATCGAGGTGCAACCAGTCGGGACAGTCCAGGGGCTGGTCGAAGAGGTGGTAAGGAAAACGACCGTGGTTTTTTTCTTTTGCCAGAATGCCCCCAAATTGTAAAACCCCGCCGCGCGAGCGAGCTTTGAGAGAGGGAGTATCGCAAGCGAAGCTTGAATCAGCGTTCTGGTAAAGAAACGTCGGTCCGGGCTGCGAGGTTGAGTCATGACTATAAATACTATTGAGCAGCATCGCGCATTGCAACCGAGATCTGAGTTCGTGCTGATTGGCACGATTCGAGCAGGACGCAGGCCCTCGAGTCGGCCGCTCAATTGTTGCAACCAATCAGCGCTCGATAGTGCAGCCACAACACAACAAGAACCACTGTTCGGAGAACTATTTAATGAAAAAACATGTCAATTTGGCCCGTTTTTCTGGCGCGGCAATAATATCGGCGGGCGCTCTCGCCTTTAGCGGCTGCAACAACAATTCAACGACTGGGATGCTGAATTCCGTTTCCGCCAGCATTTCGACTAGCAGTACCGGTGATCTTATCGCGACCATCGTGACCGGTCTCGACACCAGCTCCTACGGTCTCGCTGAATTGAATATCCCGGTGGTGGACCCGAAAAATCCATCGATTCAATACGGCGTCATCAATATCACGCCGACGGTTTGTTCGACGTCCACTTGCTTGAACGGCGGTGAGTTAAATCTCACATTGGATTTGAGCACGATTATTCATATCGAATCCGCATCGACCACGCTTCCGAACGGCACCCCGTTTCCGATCTTATTCTCGTCGCCCGCGACGACAGTTTACGCGGCCCCAGTGGGATCCTCCGGAGGTAAGGTTTACGCCGCTATTGGGGGAGGAGCTTATTTGATCGGTGCGGCAATACCGTTTGCGGGGCTCACCGGTCCGGGTAGCTATACTCCGGGCCTGGATGTCTTTGACGCCGTGAAGTCGAGCAATATCACCACTTACATCGGTTACTTCGCCGGCGCCCCGAACACGGTCGATCAAACCGGCGTCGGGGTTTTTGTCGATCTTTCGAGCGCGATCAACGCTCTGGCCATGAGGGGCGGGGCGGCAGCGGCGAGAATCGAGAAGAGCGCGCAAGCGCTCGGAGGAACGGCTAAGACATCGAGCGCCGCGAGACCTGGCAACGGCTCGCCTGAAGAGGAGCAATTGTTTCTCTACAATCTTTGGAAAAACGGCGAGGAAAAGCACCCCGTGCTTCAATACAAGTAAACCGTCTGACCAAAGAAATGAATCCGCGGGGAGCGTAACTTGGGTTGCGCTCCCCGTTTTTATTTCAGATGAATCACGGCAGCGGCGGCCGTTCGCGTATGTCCAATATGACGCATTGCGTTGTGATGGTTTTTTTTCTAGAATTCTTTGACGGACTTTCTGGGGCTTCACGTCGAGGAAATTATGCAAAAATTCCATGCAAACCGGGGCGGGCTTCCCTTTGTGTTGGCGGTTGCGATCTGGGGCACTTTCAGTGCGGCATGGTGCGAAAAGGCGCAGGCGGTCACGAGCGTGGCCTACGGCAAGGCCTGTCCGGTCGGAAGCAGTTGCACCTATAGCCAGGCTAAAATAGATTCTATCCCGCTCAAGATGAGTTGCTCGTCGGGGGTTATGTCGGTTTCGAGCGTCACGTACGGATATGGAAGCAAAACCGAGTCCTGCGTGTCCTACGTGAGCGGCGCGTGTAACGGCGCCTCTTCCTGCACGATCACTTTCGATCCTGCCAATTGCGGAGGGGATCCCGACCCCGGCGTGTCGAAAACCGGTTCCGTCGCTCTGTCCTGCGAGCCCGCTTCGGCTTACGCGCAAAAAGATCTCACGACGAATTCCGCCGCCGCATCGAGCGCGATATCCGGCTGGCCCGTGACGAACCTTTACGACAATAATCTCGGCACTGATTGGAGCAGTAGCTTCCATTCGACGGCGTCCTCCGAGGAGTGGTTCGCCTTTTGGTGGTCTCAGGGCATGCAGCCGACCAATTACGTGAAGCTCTTCCCGCGTTACAATGGCAGCGTCGCTTTGAGTTTTCCCGTCAACTTCACGGTCTATTACTCCAATGGCTCCGCGTGGGTTCCCGCCGCGACTTACACCAATTACCCGGTTCCCGCGAACGGGAACTGGATCATCCTGCCCTTGCCTGCGACTTACAATGCCAACGGCATCCAAATCGTGGCGACAACCCTGGGTGAGGACAATCAAGGCGGTTACTACTTTCAATTGGCCGAGGCCAAGGCCGGCTACGCGCCCGCATTCAATCAGACGCTGGTGAACGGCAAAGCGCTGGCTTGCATGGTCGGTGATGGCGTAACAAGCAACGATACCTGCTTGAGCCAGGCGCTCGCGTCCTGCCCGGCCCAGTGCTCGATCCAGTTCGGCAGCGGCAATTTCCTGTTCAGTTCGGGGAAGACCTACAGCTTTCTGAATGACGTGGATCGTTCGCTGTCCATCAGCGGGCAGGGGATCGAGGCGACGAACCTGATTTTCAACGGAAGCAGCGGTTTCAATATCAATTTCGCGGCCAACGCGAGCGATTCTGCGCATTTCTCGAATTTGTCCATTTCGCAGGCCGGCAGCGGCGTCGGTACCGGCATCGCGCTGAACGGCACAGGCGCTCTTCAGCGGGACCCCTCCACTTTTGACAACGTTCATCTGTCCGCTCAGCAGGCTACGGGGGGAGGGTGGGCGACCGGGGTGTCGCTATCGGGTGTTTCCTTCGTGAACTTCAATGGCTTTATCTTCGAAGCGCGCAACTCCACGGTGGGCACGGGGATCTCGCTGACGGGAGATCTGACCGGCAATATTTACGGGATCCAGTATCAGATCGCCAATAGCTTCTTTGAGGGCGGCAACATCGGGCTCGTCTACGGTAATTATATTCAGGGCGTGGAGATTGAAAACACCGCGTTCCAGAACGTCAACACCGCGATCGAGGTCACCGCGTCCGGGGCTCAGTTGTCCGTTTCCAATAGCCGGCTCAGCACGCTCAGCGACGGCATCGTATTCCAGAAGATCTTCACGCAGTTCTTCTACTCGAACAACGTTCAGTACGTCTTAGACGGGGCGTCCGCGATCAAGCTGTTGGCGCCGATCAGCGGGACGATCGACGATAGCGACATCGTGGGCCCGGGTAATGGTGCGGGTGCGGTCGGGATCAACGCTGCGCCTTCGGTGCAGGCGCTGCAGGTGACGGTGACTGGCAATAACATCTCGGGATTCAATACGGGTGTGCTCTTGGGCTCGGGTTCGGCGGGTTATACGGTCTACAACAATATTTTCTCGGGTGACGGCGCTTCGATTATTAATTTGGGCGGGAGCGGTAACTTAACTGCCGCGCCCAGCTCCGTGGCCCTGCCCCAGTGCGAAAGCCAGGGCCAAGTCTGCCAAAACGGAGTCCTCGCTGCCAGCTCCGCGGTGCCGATCGACGTCATAACGGTTCCAGGATCGGTTTATCTCCCGTCTAACGTCATGCTGGCCAGCAGCTACGGTTGCGTGGGGGATGGCAAGACTCTCAATGATAGCTGCCTCAATACCATGCTCGCCACCTGCCCGATCAATTGCTCGATCGAGTTCGGTGCCGGCGTCTACTTGTTCAGCTCGGCCAAGACGTTCAGCTTTCCGAGCGATGTGAGTCGTTCGCTCTCGATCTATGGTCAAGGCCAAGGCACGACCAAACTCGAATTCAACGGCACGAACGGGTTGGTCTTCAATTACTCGACGCGAGTGAGTGATTCCCTGAATCTGACAGGCCTGTCCGTCATTCAGCTTGCCGCCAATTCGGGCACCGGTATCACCCTGAATGGGGTCGGCAACATGGAAGGCGCGCCGAGCGTTCTTAACGACATCTCGGTGCTGGCTCAGCAGATCACGAACGGCGGCTGGTCCACGGCGGTTCAAGTGATCGGGGTTTCCAACTTGGATTTTACGGGGCTGGCGGTATTTCCGCCGAACTCGTCAATCGGGAATGGCGTCACCCTGCAGGGTAGCTCCGCCGCTCCGATCTCGCAGATCCAGTTCCTCAACAGCATTTTCCAAAATGGCAACATCGATATTCAATACGGCTCGTACGTGAATAATGTCTCGGTCATCAACTCCGAGTTCACGAACTCGGACACGGCCGTGTACGTGAACGGGGCCGGCGCGTCCGGATTGACGATCGCCAATAGCCAGATCGATACGGCTAGCTTCGGAATCGTGATTCAATCTCCGCTGACAGGTTTCATGTACTCGAATAACCTCCAGTACGTGCATAACAATCCGAACAGCGGGACGACCGGCATATACCTGCTCGCTGCTGTGGCAGGCAAGATCTTGGATAGCGATATCGGGGGGCCAGGCAATGGCCAGGGTTCCTTCGGAATCTACGCCGCGGCCTCGGCATCGTCGCTGGCGATCACGGGGAATCGCCTGGGCGGCTTCAATGCGGCCATTGACCTCAGTCAAGGCACCAGTGGCTATAGCGTTTTTGATAACAGTTACACAGGTACCGGCGTCGGCATCTCCGGCCTGCCGTCGAATTCCTTCAATGTGGTTAACCAGGGATCGAACAGCGTTCAGTGAGGCATGGGGGGAGCGACTTCCTCCCGACATTGAATGAGCTCGTAGGCTTCAACGGTTACGGCATTTACGCCGATGTCTTTCATCATTTTAGAGAGGCTTCGGCAGGGGCCGACGTTCACGAAGCGGGTGACGCCGTGATTTTCGACCAACGAGCGAATCGCGCGATCCCAGTGAATCGTCTGGGTGATGCTGAGCAGGAATTCGCGCCGGATCTCGTCGGGATCTGAAATCGGCCGGGCCGAGAAGCTTGAAAAGGTCGGGAGGCGTGGAGTTTGGACTTGCACCTCGTCGAACTCCGCTTGGATTTTCTCGACATAGGGCAAAATGTAGCGGGAATGCGCGGGATAATTCAGGATCGGCATGGTGCGCCAGCCCCGCTCACGGGCGCGCGCCTCGACTTTTTTCAGGTCGGCGGTCCGGCCGCCGATGTTGAGGAAACGTGGGGTCAGTCGGGAGACGTCGACTTGGACTTCGTCAAACCACCGGTAATCTTCATCGCTGAAGCCCGCCTGACTCGGGGTCGCGACCCCGATATTGGCGCCGATTTTTTCGATTCCGTCGATTCCGCGCGTATATCGGATATGATTGACGATCGCATCCTCGAAGCGGTAGGCGCCGGCGCAAACCGAGCGCGCCAGATCGCCCAGTGAGCAGCCGATCAGCCAGGAAGGCTCGCCTTCCGAGGCCATAAGGCGATCGGCGACGCCGACCTGGATCGCGCAAATGATCACGGCCGCGATGCTCACGTTTTTGACGGCGTAAATTTCCTCCGTCGTTCCCGAAAGAATGCGGTCGAAGGATAGGTTCATTCCGAACTTTCCTTCGAGAAGCAGTTCGGCCTCCCGAAAGCGGGCTTGGACCTCGGGAACTTGCAGGTATTGATTGCGATCGGAGCGCCGAAGCAAGCCGTTCAGGCCGGGAAACATGAAGGCGGTGGTCATGAGGCTACTTTTTCGATGCTGGTTTGCCGGATGATTTTTCGTGAGAGGCGCTCGTAGGCGGCGTGTTCGAAATCGATTTCTTCCGGCTCGCTCGAGGTACTTTGAACGATTTGCGCATGGCGGATCTCATCTTGCAAGACCATGGAGAGCGTCTGCGCTACCAGAAGGTGATCAGTCGATTTTTCAAGTTCCATGTAATGCCGAAATACCCTGCTTTCCAGTGCCCTTGCTCCGATGCGGTACGTGCTCATCGGGTTCGTGCCGCGCTTTTTGGCGTAGCCGAAGATCGTGTTCAGATAGGTATCCATATGGGCGATCAAACCACTCTCGAGCGCGAAATAGGCCGGGTCTCGTGAGTTCCTGCGCCGATCGAGCAAAACGGATCGCTGAAGCATTTGCCCGTGGCGGATCTCATCGTTCACGTGCTCTTCGATGGCGGGAGTCAGTGCCACTCCGCTGTTCAAAAGAGCCGCGCGCATGGTCTGAGCCGCCGATTTCTCCGCATGTCCCAAAGCGAAGACCCAGGCGGTGAGCGTGAGGCTGTCGCGCGTGACGGCGTTCACCAAAGGTTCGTTCTGTTTCTCTTTTTCGATGCCGTAAAACTCACGCAAGGCGACCCTCATTCGGCGTATCATTTTGGCGCACATCTCGATCTCGATTTGCTGCAGCGTTTCGACGGGGAGGCGTTCTTTTTCGGGAAGGTTTGCTCTTAGGCGATTGCCGAGCGCGAGATGGCCATGCTCTTCCTTCATGATGTTCAGGAGCTGGTCGCGCACCGCCGGAATCTTCGTGGCCTTCCAATAGGCAGCGTAAATTTGAAAGGGGAATTGCTCGATGGTGAGCGCGCCGTGAACGTAGGCGGCATGCCGATTGGGCGCCGTGGTGAGAAGCGGGTTGCTGAAATAGCCGATGATGAAACTTTCAGCCAGTTCACTGAGTTTTTTCTCCAGTCTCAGGTAACGGCCGGCAGGGACTTGTGCCACGGGGCGCATCATGAGCAAAGCGTTGCGGTGGCGCATTTCGTCAGCGGCGTGAGCTTCGATCGCCCTGCGCTCGTGGAACGGGGTGTGGCCCGAGAGATTGGAGAGGATTTGAACGCTCGCGAGATCCTCGAGGCGCGCCAAGGCGGTTAGCCACGCGGATTCGACTTGAATATCCCGTGTCACCAGGCTCAGTGTATCTTGAAGCAAATTGTCCAAAGCGCCCATCGAAGTCCTCGGCGCCTTTAGTATCTAATCCTAGGATAGAATGCATCAATTTTCGTCAGTGAATCTGCTGATTCACGGCGTCGGCGAGAGCTGAAAGCTGCCGCGAATAAAAGGCAGTGAGTTCCTCGATCGTTCGGTTCATGTTTTCGGAGGACCCGCTGAAAAGACGGGCTTCCGGGTAAGAAAGGGACCACGCAATGACTGATCCAAAACACGTTTTTCAGTTCGGAGGAATTCAGGGCCGCGCCGTTCAGACCGGTTTGAGGGGCTGCCGCATAACCGAGGTAACCCCCGATTTCGAGAAATGAAAACAGGACTAAAATGAAATTGTGAAGATTGAGGCCTCGCTTCATAACGGTGCTCGATGGGCTGTTCAATTGGGGGCTACCCCTCTCTATTTCAGCGCATCGAGTCACCGGTGTTAATTTCAGGTTAGCTGAGCGGGGCCTTCTTCGACTCGCTGATCAGAGTTTGCAGCATGCTTTTGATTGATGAAGGCTTTTGATCCAGCTTGCGCGCCATTGCATCGATGCCAGCGGCGCTGGGCAACTGATACTGAGCCAAGTTTTTAAGATCGTCTTCGCTTAGGCCCAAGGCATAGAGGGCCGATGGATCCTGCTTGTCTCGCGCAGTCTTGCTGGCGCTGATGAGCTGAGCCGAGGCGTCGTAGCCTATGCCGAAGGTTTTTCCCCAGTTGATGTTATTGACCACGTTCGTGGGAGGCACTGCCTGCGCGGAAATATTGGCCCCGGGGAGCTGGCCTCGTGCGGAAATGCTGGCCATCGTGTTCGGAGCAAGGGTCGCGCACGAGTCGTATTGATCCGCGCATTCCGTCACCGGATTTCCATAGTAATCGGGAAACGTGTGACAGACTTGATCGTAGCCCGGCACGCAGTGAGTGGTCGCGCCGATGGCGACCGCACCCGCGATAATCGCGCCGGCGCCGACTGCCTCCGCGATCTGTACATCGGTGCAGGCGCTGAGCGTCGGTACGATGGAGGCCAGGGCAATCAAAGTTAAAGCGTTCGTCAGAATTTTCTTGGTTTTCATTTTTTCCCCCTGAAGTCAAAGTCGTTAGAGACTTACCCGTCGCTGGCGCGCGTTTAAGCAGCAATCGTGCCGAAGTGAGTCGAGCTTTAACTAGTTAAAATAGTTGATGAATGCCGATGAACGGCGGCGTGTGAGAGGTCGGATTGAGACGGGGGCGGTGGCAAAGCGGCACTGAGTTACTGAAAGTATTGCCAAAAAACTGCCGTCGGGCTGTTCTTGGCGTCGGGCTTCAGCATGATGCCGATCACTGCCAAGGCTGAAACCCAGAATGCCCAGAGACTCAACAACCCCTGTTGAATCAGCCAGCCGCCGAGCATCGGGGCCAGGATCTGGGCGACCGACATCAAGGATTGCATGAGGCCCACGACAAAGCCCTTGCCGCGGGATCCGGTTGAGTCGGTAATCAATCGGGTCAGAGCGGGCCTGATCACGGCGCCGCCGAAGGCTTGGAAAAGGACTCCGACGATCAAGCCCGTGACGTTGCCTCGGCTGAGTCCCAGAATCGAATTTCCGATGATCATGCTCGCAAAGCCGACATCGACGAGTTTTTTTTCGCCAAGCCGGTGGGAAAGCCTTCCGATCAATCCACCCTGGATGACCACCCCGACCAGGCCGGAGATGGCAAAAACATAGCCGATCTGCTGTGGGCCAAGCGGGAGCCCCTTCCAAACGTATCTTCGTTCGGCAAACAGGGCGAGGCCGCCGATGAAAGTTCCAAAGGACATGCTGAAGGCAAAAAACTTCCAGAGATAGCCGGAGAGCGCGGGTTCGCGAAATGCGGCGACGTAGCTGTTCCAGCGCTCCACGAGATTCGGGAGCCGGAGGCGTATAGGCTGGCGTGCTGCCGCGGTTTGCGGATGTTCGTCGCGAGAGGCTCGAGGAAGTAGAACAAAGGATGAAAGAATGCTTAAGGCGGAAAGGAGTGCCGCGCCAAACATCGGGTAATGGAAATCATACTGCGCGAGAAACCCGGAAATGGCCGGACCGATGAGAAAACCAAGCCCGAAGGCCGCGCCAATCAGCCCGAAAGCGCGGGTGCGGTTTTTGGGGTCGGTGACATCCGAGATATAGGCTTGCGCGACGGTGATATTGCCCGCAGTGAGACCATCGATCGCGCGCGAAAGCATGACCATCCAAAGCCGGGTCGAAAACGCGAGCAAGATAAAGCCGGCAAGCGTTCCTGCCTGGCTCAGGATGAGCACCGGTTTGCGCCCGATGCGATCCGAGAGTTGCCCCAAGGCCGGTCCCGCGACGAGCTGGCAAAAGGCGTAAATCGAAACGAGCAGGGAAGCGATCGATGGCGTCGCGCCGAGGCGCTCGGCGTAGAAAGGCAAAAGAGGCAAAATGAGCGTGAGCCCAAGGATATCAACTAAAACGATCAGAAAGATCGAAAGAATGGGTGAGGGGCGCCGTAAGCGGAGTCGGCTCATTGTCATAAGTTACACGAGCTCGGCTTGGCGCTCTACTTTTTGCGTACTTATTGTGTGGCCGCTGACCGTATTGACCCAAAGCAGGACTTGCTCTCTCAGCGTATTGAGGCTGTTGGTGAGGCGGTCGGTTTCGGCATAAGCGGTGGAAATCGCGTTGCCCGGGGTGTTGATTTTGATCAGCTGGGCCTGGATGGCGCGGAGGTCGGGGAATTTCTGCGGATCAATCCGGCAGGTCCGCAATGCTTCAGCCAAGAGAATCAACGTTTGTTCCACTTTTTCCGAAAAAACGGCGAAAATTTTAAGATCCTCGGGCGCGAAGCCGTTTTTATCGCCGGCTTCGAGGGCCATGATGTTGTAAGCAAAGCGATTGGAGCTTGCTTGCATCGCCCGAAGGAGTCGCTTGTGCGTCTCGGGCGTGCCAGGCTCGGCTTCGGTATGAGCGGCGGAGGCCTCCTGATTGGACCGGGCAACTCGGCTTGCTAGCCGAGATTGGTCGAGGGATCGATTCGGGTCGGGGTTTAGGTATTCGGCAGCGACCTCGTGGAAATAGACGCGGTAGGAATCCAGCATCTGCGCCATCGTTTCCTGGACTTGCGTTCTGGACCAGGTCGGCCAAGCCCAATAGGTGATCAGCGCGATCGCGCCTCCGATGCAAGTGTTGAGTCCTCGCGCATAGATGACGTCATTCGGGTCAAGGCCTGAAAGGGCCAAAAGCGAAACGACAAGGCCGCTCAGCATGAAGGTGAAGACGCCGTAATGGGCCGCGCCGATCCATCTCAGCAGGAACATGAACCCCGCCACGAAAGCGATTTCGATTCCGGTCTGGTTCGGGAAGTAGCGGAACAGCGCGGTCGCGAAAACAAGGCCGGCCAGGGTTCCGAGGACGCGAAGAAGCCCGCGACTGAGCGTCGACATGTATTCGGGCTTCAGCAGCAGGACGATCGTCATCGGAATCCAGTACGAACGGTAGAGGTTGAACGCGTAGGTGATGATTTCTCCCAGCCCAATGGCAACCGCCATTCGAATGCCATGGCGGCAGGCCGCGGAATTGAGGGTGAGATTGGCTCGAAGCGTGGCGAGCGAGCCCTGAAAGGGCAATCGCCAGGGGCGGATCGCTTCGCGCTGGGCAAAGGCCGCGGTGCCCGCGGGAATGACGCGCGAGGCGAGGTCGGTCGCGGCGCGGAGCTGTCCCGAGAGTGAGCTCATCTGCGAGAGAAGCTCTTTATCCTGGGCTCTGATGTCGCCGTCTTCCGACGCGCTTTGGGCGCGTGCCTCGGCGATGAGAGCTTCCAGGCGCTGGAGCGCTTTATAGGCTCGAGGCGCGCTCTCGGCCGTGAGCAGGATCTGAGCGATCAGGCCCAGCGATTCCGCCGCCGTTTTGATGAAAAGAGAGAGGGTCTTTAAAAAGCTGTTCTCCTCCTGGTTACGAATCGCCCGGCGTTTTCGCCGGAGAAGAAAGACCAGGTTGATCCGAATCCGCTCCGCCTGACTCAAGAGAGAGCGGTAGCGATCTCCTTCAAGAGCACGGTTCCACGACAATGCCGAGAGCGCGTGATGGGCGCGGGTAATCTGAACGCTGCCAAGGGGGGTGGTCTTTGAGCTCAGAGGCACGCTGATGAGCCGGCCTAATTCGAAATAAAGTTTGCCGAGCTCGCGGCGCTCGGGCTCATATTTGCGGATCGGCCAGAACATCACGGAAAGCCCGGTTTGAAGCAAGCCTCCGCCGAGCGTGAGCAAGCCGAAAGTGACGGCGCGATCCAGGGGCAGCGGCTGGGTGGCGAAAATAATGAACATGACCAGGCTGAAGATGCAGAGATCGGTGATCATGGGGCCTAAGACCACGATCAGCCCGGCGAGGAACGCCCAGGCGATGGCCATGAAAGTCGCCAGCAATACGGATTTGATCGCCAAAATTCCGCTGAATACGGCGATCGAGCAGAGCAGGCTTGAGGCCAAGAGCCGGCGGGCCCGATGAAGGTAGGCATCGTCCGAGTCGGAGTACGAAACGACGAGCGCGCCGAGTCCCGCGACCAAGCCATCGACCGGTTTGCCGAAAGCCAAACAGATTCCGAGCGCGATCGCGACGCCAACGGTATTTCTGAGCGCTACCCAGGCGTTGATTTTCGAGCGGTCGAGGAAAACGAACTCCCGAAAAAAGACTTGCATGGTTTAGGCTCTGTCCGGCGAATAAACGGCGACCGGCGCGAGGTTATTTTTTCTTGCTCCGCGGAGCGAGGAGGCCGTGCTAGCCCGGCTAACACAACGACGAGCGACAATGGAGCAAGAAAAAAGAACCCGCGCCCTTCGGGTTGGGGCCAGTTTTGATGAATACAGCGTCGCTCCTCCTTGTGTTACCCCGGGTAGCACTGCGTCGTCGCTCCTTGTCTTCATCAAAACTGGCCCCCAACCGGTCGTCGTTTATTCACCGGACAGAGCCTAGGCGGGAAAAACGGGTGTCTCTCCTTTACGGAGAGTGAGAACTTCCACGCCATCGGGCGTGACGAGAACCGTATGTTCGAATTGCGCGGAAACCGATCCGTCCTTCGTACGAACCGTCCAGTCGTCGTCTTCCACGTACACATGGCGCTTGCCGAGGTTGATCATGGGCTCGATCGTGAAGGTCATTCCTTCGCGAAGCTTCATTCCCTGTCCCGGGCGCCCGACGTGGCTGACTGAAGGGTCTTCGTGAAAGCCCCGGCCGATGCCGTGACCGCAGTATTCGAGCACGACTGAATAGCCCGCGCCTTCCGCGTATTTTTGGATGGCGTAGCCGATATCGCCCAAGGTCGCGCCGGGCTTTACCTGGCGAATGCCTTCCCACAGGCAGACCAGGGTGGCGTCGACCAGTTTGCGGACTTCCGGTTTCACCTTGCCGACGCAAACAGTGGCATTCGTATCGCCGTGAAAACCCTCCACGATCGGCGTGACATCGAGATTGACGATATCGCCTTCTTTGAACGCACGCTTATCGGGGATGCCGTGGCAGACCACGTCATTGACCGAGATACAAATGCTTTTCGGAAAGCCGTGATAGTTGAGGGGCGCTGGAATATAGCCTCGCGAAACGGTCCACTCATGACACGCGCGATCGATTTCGAGCGGGGTGACGCCCGCCTTGACGAGCTTCATCATCTCGGTGAGGCACTCGGCCGCAGCTTTGCCGGCTTTGCGCATTTTTTCGATTTCGCGTTCGGATTTTATGGTGACCATCGGAGTGCGTTGATCTTATCAGACGGGTGAGGCCAATAAAAGGGCGATCTTGGGGGCGGATTTCGCTGTTTTACCGGTGGGCGACCGAAGTGAATGCGGCCGACGGGTCGATCATGACGCCAATGACGTGGAAGTAATCCTTGTCGGCATAAGAGGCGATGGCATTGCCCTCGCTGTCGCGGAACACGGTCGTCTGCCTAATCATCGCGTTATGCGAGAAGTAATCGGAGACCCAGGCGCCCTTGCCGTTGCCATCGAGCATATGGATTTGGACGTCGCCCCATTTCGACCATTCATGGCTTGGATCGCCCGCGTAGACGACGATGGCGCCGATCGGGGCTTCCTCGGGAGTGTTCCTGAGGTTCGCGTAGGTCGGGTTATCCAGCAAGTTGACGAAACCCTGTTGTTCGAGATCGCTCACGGCTGACGAGGCCGCTCCTCCGTGGAGAGAGCCCCTGGGAACGATCCCGGATTGGTAAAGAGCCTGCTTAACCGCGTGGTAGCACTCGAACGTGGTGGCGGGCTTATGGGCAACCCAAGCCGCGTTGATCATCTGACGGATCTTCGGGCTATTGGCGTAATAGCTGTCGAGCACGGCGGATTGGCTCGACGCCGGCTGGGTTAAAAGTTGGTTTTGCTTGAGGTGGACGGGGGCTTCGACCTGCGCGCGGGATGGCTTGAGCGAGGGCTTCATCATCACGCCGATGACGCGAAAATGATCGTGATCGGGGTATTCCACGGTCTTGCCGTTTTCATGGGTCACGGTAACCTGATGATTGGTCGGGCGCGAGGAGTAATAGTCGGAGAGGAATCCGCCATTCATGTGAATTTGGATGTCGCCGTCTTTCGACCACGGATAATTGGGATCGCCCGCGTAGACGATGATCGCGCCGACGGGTGCCATCTCCGGATGCTCTTTCAGATCGGCGTATGCGGGGGAATCCAGAAGGTTCACGAATCCCTGGCTTTTGAGATCGCCCACGGCTTGCGCCGGCTTGGTTGAGGTGAGCGAGCCCTGGGGTACGATGCCGGTCTGGTAGAGGGCTTGTTTCACGTAAGAGTAAGCTTGGTTAATGGGTTTTGACTGGCGGTTATTCCAGGCGACATCGAGCATCGCGCGAATTTTCCGGTTGCCGCCGTAATTTTCCCAAGAATTTTGCCCGATGCCTTGATCGACGGCGGTGGATCCGCAGCTCAGGGCCGGAGGCGTGAGCGTCGTATTGATGATGCCCATATTCGCGCCGACTTGCTGGATGGTTTGCGTAAGACCGGCTTCGGTCGAAGTATCCCAATCCGATGCGCCGTAAGCGAAACTCTCGATCGCGCCCGAAAACAGGAGCGTGGTCGCAATCAGGACGGCGCATTTTGCCGTCTTAGTGGAGGAGCGCGTTTTGTCGAATCGATGCTTTTTCATATACGACCTGTGCCTTGATAGAGCAAGGTGTGTTCCAACTGACCCACTGTTGGAACCGCCTGATTTCATTGGCTAACCAGACCTAAACGGAAAGGCTGGGTTGTCTAAGACACACGGGGGTGTCAATTTTCTAGCTACCGATGAGACCCTGATTATTTAATTGTTGTAGAAATAGAAAAATCTTCGATACGCTTGATTCAAGTGGCTCGTCTGGCTGGGCAAGATGCCCGGCCGCAAAAGGGAAAGGAGTTCCCATCCCGTGAAAAATAAAACGAGAAAATCAGCGCATACGGCTATTGCCTCGCTTTCGGTGACCGCTATTCTGGCGGCCTGTAATTCCCAAGACAACAGTCTGCCTCCCGCGTGTACTCCGGCCTCAGGAGCGGTCGCGCAGGCCCGGGCTCAGGTGATGAGCAACGGACGGGCGATATCGAGCGTTTCGGGAAGCCATATCCCGATGGCGGTAAGCTCGCTGAAAGATCGGGGTCTGATGAACGAAAATCAGGCTTTGCCCGTGACGATTGCTCTCGCTCTGAACAACGAGGACGAGCTGAATCAGCGGATCGCCGAAATTTACCAGCCCGGGAATCCGAATTATCGTCGCTTCATCACGAGCCAGGAGTTTCAAGACCGTTACGCGCCCACGGCTCAGCAAGTGGCCGACGCTCAATCTTTCCTGGTGCAAAACGGGATACGGGTTGTCTCGACGAGCAAGAGCGGTTTTCTGATTCAGGCTCAAGCGCCGGCAGGCGCTTTGAACCAGGCTTTTCAAACGGAGGTTCATCAATACGCGGGATCGTCCCAGCTGAAGTATGCCCCGTCGGTCGATCCGCAAATGCCTCCCGGACTCAGCATCCGCGCGGTGCATGGGCTTGAAACCCCGGTTCAGCTTTCTCATCACGCGGTACCGCTCGCTCAAATTCAAAAGCAAGGTTTGGGGTCCGGGCCTCGCGGCGGATTAAGCCCTGCCAACATTCGCACGGCTTACAACATCCCCACGAGTGTGGACGGATCCGGCGAAACGATCGCGCTCGTGGAGCTCGATGGTTACAATCCGGCGGATATCTCGGCCTACGATCAGGCGTTCGGTCTTCCGACCACGACACTGGTCAATCAAATGGTCTCCGGCGCAACGGGCACCGCGGGCCAGAACTCGGATGAAGTGACGCTCGATATCGAATTGCTCGCGGCGGTCGCGCCGAAGGCCACGATCAAAGTGTACGAAGCTCCGAATACCTCGCAAGGGCTTCTCGCGCTTTATGACCAGATCGCCAGCGATAACAATGCCCAGCAAGTCAGCATTTCCTGGGGCGCGGCTGAAGACAATTACACGATTTCCTATTTGGAATCCGAAAGCCAAGCCTTTCGTCAGATGGCGATCGAAGGGATATCCGTTTACGCCGCGTCCGGCGACCAGGGAGCTGATGCCAACGGAAGCAAGCTCAGTGTGGAAGATCCGGGCACTCAGCCTTTCGTCACGGCGGTGGGGGGAACGCAGCTCACGCTCACGACTGCCGGCGCCTACGGATATGAGACGACCTGGAGCAGTGCCGGCGGCGGGATAAGCGCGGTTTGGCCGCTTCCAACTTGGCAGAAGAGCCTTGCAACGAGCCAAAATCGCGCTTCCTCCTCCATGCGCAATGTGCCTGATATTTCGCTTAACGCCGATCCAAGCACGGGCTATTCGATTTACTGGAACGGCGCTTGGACGATTTACGGCGGCACCAGTTGCGCGACTCCGATCTGGGCCGCGTTCACCGCGCTCGTCAACGAGCAGCGCCAATCCAGCGGAAACCCCACTTTGGGTTTCACTAACCCTTATCTCTACGGCTTGACGGGGCAGGCGTATACCCGTGACTTCCACGACATCGGCGACGGAAGCAATAACGGCTATTACCCGGCGGTTTCCGGGTATGACGATGCGACCGGACTCGGCACTTTAAAGGGAACTACTCTCTTTCAAGATCTGACGACCGAGCCCGCTCAGGCTGCCGCAAGCTGCTGATGGCGGTAATCCTCCAGGCGCTTGAGCGCCCGGAGGTAGCGCACGTTGAGATCGTCTTGCAGCGTGGACGGAAGTTTAGCCTTCCCTGCGAGCGTCTGGTCGATCAGCTTGCGCGCTTCATCCGGCTTGTCTTGCGCCTTGAGGATCTTAGCCATGAGCAAAACGACATCGAGATGATTGCTGCCGTAGGAGAGATCCAGCGCGCGTTCCGCTAAAGCATGGGCTTCGTCGAGTTTTTTCAGCTCGAGCTTCATGCGGGCGTGGCCCCGGTAAAAGGTGAAATCTTTGGAGTAGGTCTTTTCAAGCCGGACGTAGATCTCTTCGGCCGATTTCTCATCGCCTGATTTCCAGAGCGAGTAGGCGAGATCGAGGTTTCCGCCCCGATCTTTCTCTCCCACGAGGTCTTTGCGGAATTCCTGTGCGGCGTTCTTATAGGACGCTTTCGTGGCATCCGCTTCATCGAGAGCTTCGTGAGCCTCGGCGATTTGCATCCAGAGGTCGCCGGGTGACGAATCGTATTCCGCGGTGATCTGCGGGTTTTTCGAAAGGATCTGCTCGGCGCTCACGATGGCTTCTTGGTAGAGTTTTTTGGCGCCGGCCGGATCTCCCGCTTTTTGCAGCAGCTCGGCAAGATCCGTTCGTCTTTGGATCGAATCGGGTGTGGGCGGAAACTCTTCAATCGCGCCCTTCAATATCTTGATCAGGTTTTCTGGTGATTTCTCGAGCCGGGCCGCCTCGATCTTCGCGTCCCAGAGTTTTTCTCGCTGGTCTCGGGTTCCTTCCAGGTAATGGATCGCCTCCGCGTATCGCGCGCCGCCCAGTGCGATGAGTCCGAGTCGGTCGGCAGCGGCGCGATCTCCCTTTTTCGCCTGGGCTTGCAGCGCGGAAAGCTGGGAATCATCTCGATAGGCATAGGCATCGCGTAGCGTTTTCAGGAATTGCGGCAAGGGTCGATAGCCCGTGATGCGAGAGATTTCCTTTCCATCCGTGGTCAGGAAAACGACCGTAGGGTAGCCGTTGACTTTATAGCGGGAGGTATAGGCCCAGGCTGCTTCGGTATCGACATCGATTTTGAGCTTGATGAATCTCGCACTCTCTTGGGTGAATTCGTCGCTTGAAAATACGCGCTCGTCGAGCTGATTGCATGGCGGGCACCAAATTCCGAAAAAATCGACAATCAGGGGTTTGTTTTCTTTTCTCGCTTTGGCGAAAGCGGCTTTCGCTTGGTTGATCAGGAATCCGTGTGAGAGCGTTCCGGCGGGAGTCTGACCGGTCGGCTCATCGCTCTTTGCCGCGCTCTGGTTTTGCGTGGTGTGCCAAGCGAGCTGTTCCTTTTTTTTCTCGCAGAAAGTGCGTGCGTCATCGCAGAGGTAAAGACTGGTCGCGTAAATTCCTGGCGCGCTGCCCGAAAACCGGAAAACGATCTTCTTCTCGCTCGCCTGAGCGGGCTTGATCGCGCTCGCCGAGTCGGGCGCAAAAGCGTGCGATGGGGCCTTCAGATTGAAATGGTGGCCATCCGGGGCCACTGCGGTGATTTCGAGCCCCGCATCATTAGTTCGGCCAGTGAGCGAGTAATCGGGCGCATGGAGCGACGCATAGGAGTTTGAGATGAAGAGAAGAGTGATCGCGAGAAGTTTCATAAAAGGCATCCTTGAGAACTTTTTAGCCGTTTGCATCGTGAAATTTCAATAAAAAACGCTTCGCGGCTAACGCGCCCGACCTCGCGCGATCCCGCATTTTTCAATAAGGTCGTGAAATACGCACCGGCGACCGTGCGAAAGAGGAGATATCCATGAGCGATCAAACGAAAGGTCAGGAGTTAACGACCAAGCAGCTTTTGAAAAAGAGTCTCAAGCTTCTTTTGTACCGCCTCGCTTCGGAGTGTGAGGCGCCCAGCCAAGAGCTTGAGACGATTTTACAGGACACGATCTCGGAGCTTTACTACGAGGCCAAAAGCGCGCTTGCGCAGCATGAAGAAAAGCGAAGACAGCATCTGCGACTCGTGCGAGTGGATGATGCCGCAGCCGCGAGCGGTGCCGGATAAAGACCTCTGGCACATATCTCGCACAGCGAGCAGGCCTCAAAACCGGAGGTCTGATGAAAAAATTGGAATTGTTGGGAGTATTGGGACTGTATGGAGTGATTGCATCTCTCGCGGCCGCACAGGCCCAGGCGGGGCAAGTCGTTCCCGGATGCAGCGGGAAAGGATGCATTCCTGTACCGATTCCTGTACTCGAGTCGAACTTCGGCTATAGCGGTCGGGCGTTCGGCGCCACTACGACGGTCAATGAGATCACGACCACGGTCGTGGATACCGGAGCGCTTTCCGAGTTCGGGCGGCCACCGCTCAGCGCTTTTGCGTCTTCGGTCTCCGTTCCCGGGTTGCTTACGGCCGGGGTAATCAGCGCGAACACTTGGGGAGTGGGAGGTGTCGCTGATTCCAATGCCGAAGTCGTCAAATTGGTACTCAGAATCGCGTCTACTCCCACGCTCGTCATTACCGCGGATTTTGTCCGATCGGAAGCTCAAGCGTTTTGTGATCCCCAGGGCGCGGCTGTGCGGGGAAACGCGACGATAGAAAATTTAGTCGTCGGAGGAACCGCGGTGACCGTGACCGGCTCCGCCAATCAGGTTGTCAACTTGCCTTCGAGTTTAGGGACCCTTACGATCCAGGAAACAACGAGGGACATATTGCCTAACCGGGCATTCATCACTGTGAATGCGCTTCACGTCAGCGCGGGAACGCTGGGTGATGTCATCATCTCCGGCTCTCAGTCCGATATTCGTTGCAATGAGTGGCGAGCGGTAAATCCGGAGCCGTAAGGGGGCATGCCGGCCGGAAGACAAAGAAGTGACGCTGCCGGCATTTTCTTCGGACTTATTCGGAACCCCACGGTTTGAAATAACGTTTATTGATTAAATATTCGCTGGCCCTTTTCGCTACAAGCGTGTTCTGCTCCGATCTTTCCGATTGCATGCCTCGATGACGGCTGAAATCGAGCATCTTGTGAAAGAAGCGATGACGGAGGGCCGGGATGTCCGGAAGGACGGGATCACGCTCGAGCTGCTGGGTGCGCTCCTGGAGCGCGATTTATCGGAACACCAGGTGCGGACCCGCGCCAAGGTGATCAGTCTTTTTTAGAAGAAGCGCGGAGTCGGGTCGAAGACCGTGGCGAGCATCGGCTTTTCCGATCTCTTGCCCGACAGCGGCGCTGCCCGCAAGCCGTTGCCTGAATCCCATCTTTACCTTGGACGTCCCAGGCGACTAGTTTTGTCGGTTTTTATTAGTGAAGGCTAGAGTAAGGAATTCGAGCGCTCCGAGCTTGACATCTTTCTTCGCTTCAACGAATAAGAAAGTCCCTCAATTCAATGAACGACACTCCTTCTCATGTGCGGGGATGGTGGAATTGGTAGACACGTACGTTTGAGGGTATGGCGTGTAGCTTTTGAATTGTTTTACGAGGATAAACAGTTAGGTTAAGTTCTGGTAGATGAAAATTAGCCGATTTTGTTAGCCGGAGTACCGGTTAGGTAAAATCGGATCGTGTGCGGGCGTGGTGGAATGGTAGACACGCACGTTTGAGGGGCGTGTGCCGAGAGGCGTGAAGGTTCAAGTCCTTTCGCCCGCACCATTTTATAGATCCTCCCTCCCAGGCTGCTTTCATCGCAGGGCCGAACTCGTCGCGAATCTTGTACGCGATTCATGAGCGCGTGTGTGCTCGTAGCTGATCCTGAATTGAAGATTAATTAACTTCGCATATCCTCAAGCAGGCGAAGACACTCAAAATTACTCGCCCAAGTAAGCTTTCCGAACTTCATCAGACGCCGCCAGGGTGGCGGCCGGCCCGCTGAGAACCACGCGGCCCGTCTCCAGAACGATGCCCTGATGGGCGATTTGAAGGGCTTGGAGCGCGTTTTGTTCGACCAGCAGCACGGTCATGCCTTCGCGGTTGATGCGCTGGATGATCTCGAAAATCCGCTCGATGATCTGCGGGGCAAGGCCAAGGCTGGGTTCATCCAAAAGTAAAAGCTCGGGATGGGCCATCAAGGCTCTTGCGATGGCGAGCATCTGTTGTTCGCCGCCGGAGAGCGTTCCGGCGTTCTGCTTGCGCCGCTCCTTCAGTCGCGGAAAAAGCTCATATGAGCGCTCGAAATCCTCGGCCAGGGTCTTGGGGTTCGGAGCGGTCCAGGCACCGAGATCCAGATTCTCTTCGACCGTCAGGTTCAAAAAGATGCCGCG
This sequence comes from Oligoflexia bacterium, assembly GCA_031292385.1. GTDB lineage: Bacteria > Bdellovibrionota > UBA1018 > UBA1018 > UBA1018 > JARLHE01. The sequence continues at coordinate 28,648 of JARLHE010000036.1, read as the reverse complement.
GCCTTCGGGGGCCTGACAGATCCGCTTGCGAACAATCGCGTGAGGAGGGAGGGCGGTGATATCGGCGCCTGCGTATTGGATTCGCCCCTCCGACTTTTTGACGAGTCCTGAGATCGCCCGTAGCGTCGTGGTCTTGCCGGCGCCATTCGAGCCGATGAGGCTCACGATCTCGCCTTTGCGGACGTCGAAGCTCACGCTTTTGAGCGCATGGATCGCGCCGTAATGAACCGAGACGTTCTGAAACGAAAGCAGGGTCGGCTGGGTCATGCGTGGGTTGCCCTTTCGCTTGCCGCTTTGCCGAGATAGGCCTCAATGACCTTGGGGTCTTTCTGGATTTCGCCCGGGGTGCCTTCGGCGATTTTGACGCCGTAATCGAGCACGGTGATCTTTTCGCAAATGCCCATTACGAGGCGCATATCGTGTTCGATGAGAAGAATCGTCGCATGATGCTCATCGCGGATGTGGCGGATCATCTCCATCAGTTCGGCCGTCTCGGATGAATTCATGCCGGCGGCCGGCTCATCGAGCAGCAGCAGGCGCGCGCCCGTGGCCATTGCGCGCGCGATTTCAAGCCGCCGTTGTTCGCCGTAGGGAAGGTTTCTCGCCAGCTCTTGAGCCCGGTGCGTGAGCTTCAAGGCTTTGAGCAGCTCGTGGGCGCGCTCGGTCTGGCGGCTTTCGGCCTGGGTGGATTTCGGAGTTCGGAAAAGCGTGGGGAGAAGCCCAAAATGCGGAAGCGCGGGATCGTTATCCATCGAAATCATGATGTTCTCGAGCACGCTGAGGTCTTTGAACAGGCGGATATTCTGGAACGTCCGGGCGAGGCCGAATTTCGTGATCTGATAAGGCTTCTTGCCGGTGATCTCTTTGCTGAATGCGAATATTTTTCCGGCCGTCGGGCGATATACGCCGGTCAGCATATTGAAAACCGTGGTTTTGCCGGCTCCATTGGGGCCGATCAGGCCCGAGATCGAGCCGCTTGCGATCTCGAGATCGAATTGAGTCACGGCCGTCAAGCCGCCGAACTGCATCGTGAGCGATTGCGCGCGAAGCGCTGTCTCAGCCACGAGCTCCCTCCTTTTTGCGCTTCAGCTTCAGGATGCTGCTGATCTCTTGGGAGCCGAAAAGGCCGTTCGGGCGGGTCAGCATCAGTAAAATCAGCATGAGCGAATAAATCACCATTCGGAAATCGACCTTCGTGAATTCCTGCAGCGGACGCAGGGCTTCCCGTGTTCCGGTCAAAAATACGGCGGCAGCGACCGATCCGGTGATGCTTCCCATTCCGCCCAGCACGACCATGATGATGATCTCGAAGGAGCGATTGAAGTCAAACGTTTGAGGGTTGAGGTACATCAGCTGGTGAGCGAACAAGGCGCCCGCGATGCCAGCGAAAACGGCGCCGATGACGAATGCCCTGACTTTGGCCCGGGTGGTGTTGACTCCCATGGCTTCGGCGGCGATCTCATCTTCGCGCACCGCCAGGAATGCTCTGCCGTGCCGCGATTGGATGAGCCGGGTGATGGTAAAAAGCGTGATCAGTACGAAGCCGTAGACCCAGGCGAAATTCGTGAGCGCGGGGATTCCGGCCATGCCTCGCGCGCCACCGACAGCATCGATGTTGAGTAAAACGACGCGAATGATTTCACCGAAGCCCAGCGTGACGATCGCGAGATAATCGCCTTTAAGTCGTAAGGAGGGCAATCCCACGATCACGCCCGCGATGCCCGCCGTCGCGCCGCCCAGCAAGATCGCCGCTAAAAAGAGGCTGAAAGACGAAAGCGGGGATTCCATCCAGCCGGGCTGGTGCGCCAGCATTTGAGTCGTGAAGAAAGCCGACGAATACGCGCCGATCGCCATAAAACCCGCATGCCCCATCGAGAACTGGCCGGTAAAGCCGTTCACGAGGTTCAGGCTCACGGCGAGGATGATGTTGATGCCGGCATACATGATAATTGAAAAATAATAGGGATTGATGCCGTTGGCGACGAACCGATTGAAGAGCCAGATCACCGCGAAGGCGGCCGTCCATGGAATTAGGGGAACGAGGCTTTTGAGTGCGGGATATTTGCTCACGTCATCAAACCTTGTCTTGTCTGCCGGTTCCGAAAAGCCCCGTGGGCTTGAAAAGCAAAATCAGGATCAGGAGCGCGAATGCGAGCGCGTCCCGAAACGTCGGGGCCCAATAACCCACCAAAAATTCCTCGGAGAGCCCTAAAATCAGCGAACCCACGACCGCGCCCGTGACGTTTCCGATTCCACCTAAAACCGCGGCGACGAACGCCTTGAGTCCCGGAAGAGTTCCCATGAGAGGGTCGATCTTGGGATAAATCAGGCCAACGAGCACGCCGGCGGCGCCCGCAAGTGCCGAGCCGAGCATGAAAGTAAAGCTGATCACCCGATCGGTGGGAATTCCCATCAGGCTTGCAAGATCATGATTGAAGCTCACCGCGCGCATCGCCCGGCCCAGGCGGGTGCGATAAACGATCGTCTGAAGCGCGAGCATCAAAAGGATCGAGATGATGAAGACGGTCAGCTGGAGCGGGTTCAGCATGATCTGCCCGATATGCCACTGGCCGCCGGGGTGATAAATTTCCGGAAAAACTTTCGGGTCGGCGCCGAAAAGAAGCTGCCCCGAGAACTGAAGAAAAAGCGACACGCCCACGGCCGTGATCAGCACGTTGATGCGCGGCGATTTTCGGAGCGGGCGATAGGCCAGGCGCTCGATGGTGAAGCCCGCGAGCGCGGTTCCCGCCATTGAAATCGCCATCGCGACCACGAGCGCTCCGATCGAAGGACGATCCGTCAGATGAAGAGCGCGCGCCGAATACATTCCGATAAAAGCGCCCAGCATATAGACTTCGCCGTGCGCGAAGTTGATCAGCTGCAAGATCCCGAACACCATCGTGTAGCCCAGGGCGATCAGCGCGTAAATACTGCCCAAGCTCAGGCCGTTGATCAGGTGTTGGACAAACTGAATCATTTTTAAGGCGCGACCGTCGTCAGATACTTGTACTTACTATCCGCGGTTTCCAGCACGACCGCCGATTTAATGGCGTTGCGGTCCTTGTCCAAAGTGATTTTGCCGGTCACCGCCGGATAATCCTTGGTTGCCGCGATCGCGTCACGGAGATCGGAGCCCGAGAGGCTTTTAGCGCGGTTCATGGCATCGGCCAAAATTTTTGCCGCATCGTAACCCAGTGCCGCCATACTGTCCGGAGCGGCGCCGCCGTAGGTTTTCTTGTAGTCGGCGACGAACTTGGCAACCGCCGGATCGGTGCTGTCGGGCGAGTAGTGATTCGAGAAATAATTGCCGTCCATGGCCGAGCCCGCGATCTCGGCAAGTTTAGGCGAGTCCCAACCGTCGCCGCCGAGAAGCGGCGCTTTGATGCCCAGCTCAACCCTTTGCTTCATGATCAGGGCGATATCGCCGTAATAGCCGGGAGCGAAAATCGCGTCCGGATTCTGGGCGCGGATTGAAGTGAGTTGCGATTTGAAATCGGAGTCGCCGGCGCTATAGCTTTCGTCCAACACGATCGTGCCGCCTCCGGCCTTGAATGTTTCCGTGAAGAAATTGGCGAGGCCTACGCTGTAGTCGTTTTTGACGTCGCGCAAGATCGCGACCTTTTTCGCCTTGAGCGTGTCGAGCGCGAATTTGGCCATCACGCGTCCTTGGAAAGGATCGATGAAGCAGACGCGAAAGATATAATCTCCGGTTTGAGTCACGCGGGGGTTGGTCGATGTCGGGCTGATCATCGGCACCTGATAGCGTTGCGCGATGGGCGCCATGGCAATCGAGCGTGAGCTTGCCACTTCGCCTAAGACCGCGGCCACGTGATTTTGCGCGACGAGCTTCGTCATGGCGGTCGCCGCTTCTTCGGGCTTGCCTTGATCGTCGAGAGAAAGAAGCCTGAGTTTTTTGCCTTTGACTCCGCCGGAGGCGTTGATTTCCTCGAAAGCGAGTTTGACGCCGTTTTCAGTCGAGATCCCGAAGGTCGCTTCGTTGCCAGTCAGGGAGCCGACATGGCCTACGAGGATTTCATTGGAGTTCGCGGCCACTCCGGATTTGCCCCCCGAGCAGGAGGAAGCGCTGAGGGCCATCGCGTGAGTTAGGGCAAGAATCATGAAAAAACGTGTCATCTTCATTTGGTTTCAGTATCATCAGATCGTGAAGAAGTGTCAACCGTTCGCCGCTGCGTTGAAGAGCTTTCTTGGGTACTTGGAAGGCACCGAAAAGTCCGCGCACACGATTAAAAATTACCGATTGGACGTCTTGGCCTTCCACTCCTTCTTGGAGCGACAGTCGGGGGCCGTTCCCGTACGAATGGATCAGCTGAGCGTCGCTGATTTGGAACGCTATCACGATTATCTGAAGGCGACTTCGCAAAAGACCAATACCCGAAGACGAAAGCTGCTGACCGCGCATCGGTTTCTTCGCTATCTGTCGAAGCGGAATCAGCTTGCCGCCGAGATTCCGACCAAGCTTCCCGCGCCCCATAAAGTCGAACGCGTCCCGCTGACCTTTTCGCGCGCCGAGCTTGTCGAAAGGATCGCGACCTTGCCGAAAGACACGATCCTGGATCGCCGAAACCGCGCCCTGCTTCGGCTGCTTGCCGAAACCGGCTGCCTGGTCAGCGAGATCGGCCAGCTGCGATTCCGGGATTTAGAAGGCGTTGAGCTTTCGATCCCAGGGAAGGCCGCTAGAAAAGTCGCCATCTCGGAAGAGCTTGCGCATGAAGTCGCGGAGCTTCGGTCCGGCGGAAAATCGATTCTAGGAGCGGATGATTTCATTTTTCTCGGCTATAATCGCCACGGCCCGCTGAAAGAAGCGATCAGCCCGCGGGGAGTCGAGCTTCTGGTCCGTTTTTACGCCACTAAGCTGGAATGCGCTCGCCTGACGCCGCGAAACTTCCGCCATTCGGCGGTTCTCGCGTGGTTTCAAGAAGGAATCGCTCAAGCGGAAATTCAGCGCCGGCTCGGTCTTAAAACCCCTTACGCCTTCCGGACGTTCGCTCCGCTTCTTTCGGAAGCGTCCGCTAAACCCAGGAACTAAACCACATCCACTTTCTGAAGCTCTCCGCCGGGATGGCAAGCGCGGCGGAAATCGGAAAGAAGTAGATGAAAAAAGCGACCGCGACGGCAAGATATGCCCAGCGGGCCCAGCTTGCCTCCCGGGAATTCCTCTCCATGGTCCTAAAGACATAGGCCAAGGCGAAGCTCAGGACCATTCCCGCCGGGTAATAGTAATAGAAAAAGGCGATTTTCCGCGGAATGATCGCCCAGGAAAATAAGAACGCGAAATAGGCGGCCGTAATCAAAAACGCGTCGCGCCTGCGATCCACGAGCCATCCCCAGATACAGGGAATCAGGGCAAGCAGGCCCGTCCAAAGAATGAAGGGATTGCCGAGCAAAAGCACGCCGCGCACTTTTTCATTCGGCGCCGATCCTTCTTTATCAAAGGCGTACCAAATGGGCCGCCGGATCGTGGGCCAGTCCAACCAGCGACTCATATACGGATGCGCGGAAACCACGCGTCCTTGGCCATCCCACATTCGCGCCTGCATGCTCACCAGGATATCCCAAATTCCATGCTCTGCGTTGCTCGTGAAAAGAAACGGAATGAAGGGCAGGTAATAGGCCACGAGCGGAATCACGAGCAGGCACATGACCCAGTCTTTGGCGCGGATTCCGGACCAAAGCTCGGCATGATACCAATCGTCATCGGACGGCAGGGAAGACGGACCGAAGCTCACGTTCCAGTGTTTGAAGAGCTGGACCAGCGCGACTAATCCGGCGCAGAGGGCCCAGGGAATCAATCCAAACCATTTGCAGGAGGTGGCGAGCCCGAAACAGGCGCCGGCGATCCAGAGCAGCCTCCGGCCGCTGAAAAAATTCTGCAAATAGTCGATCGGGGCGGCTTCTTTCGAGGCATCGCTTCCGCGCGGATTCCATGCCGCGGTGAAGGCCGCCATTCCCAGGGCGATAAAGGCGAACATGAAGGTGTCCAGCATGCCGATTCGGGCCTGGACATAAAGAAGCTGGTTGGCGAGTGTGAGAAGCGCGACCCAGAGCGCGGTCTTCTTGTCGCGGAACAGGGCGAGAGCCCAAAAATACATCGCCACGAGCGTGATCGAGCCGAAGATCGTGCTCATGAATCTCCAGCCGATCGGTTGATCGCCGAAAATCAACAGGCCGATCGATAAAAGCTCTTTAGCAAGGGGCGGGTGCTCCCAGTTATGGGTTTCGACCCCGTTCAGAAACTGTTGGGCCGCCGGGACGTAATGGAATTCGTCGAAATTCCGGTTTCGCGGAAACTGGATATTGATCAAAAACAGAATTTGACTAAATACATACAGGGCGGCACTGGTAATCAGGACGTGAAGGCTGGCTGGGGTGAGCCTGGGCTGGGAAATCGGCTGCTTGGATTTATTGTTTTTTGCGGCCACTCATTTAGACCGTAAATGCAGGCCAAGCGAACGTCAAATGCGAATTCATCCGGAATTCATAACGAAGGGGCTCAAACAATGACTGACTCTGTGGAAAACAAGCCGGAAGGCGAGACGGGACGTCCTGAACTGGGCCGCAACGAGCCTTGCCCATGCGGGAGCGGCAAAAAGTATAAGCGCTGTCACGGCGTGAGCGCCGCGCCGCTTTTGAGCACCCCGAAATCGATGGCCGAGGGCGGCGCGTTGGGTGCTGGCGGAATGCCTGCCATGCCTCCGGGGATGGAAAACATGAACCCCGAAATGATGGCGCAGGTTGCCTCCATGTTGCAGCGCTTGCCTCGTGGTCAGCTCCAGAAGCTTCAATCGATTATGCAGCGCGCAATGAGCGGCAAGGATGTCAGCCGTGAAGCCGAGGAGTTTCAAAAGACCCTTCCTCCCGATTTTCAGCAGATGCTGATGTCCATGGCGCCGGCGATGGCGATGGCCCAAGCGCAAACCCAAGGTCAGCCCCAGGCCGCCGCTCCACAGGCCTCTTCGGGCGAGATGACGGAAGAAGAAGCACGAAAGATCGTCGCCCAAGCCGCTGCGGCGGGTAAAATCTCGTCGACTGACGCGGACACTCTGCTTAAAAGCGAGTCTGAGAGCAAACCAGGCATTGGTAAGCTTTGGCGAGGGCTCGGCAAAAAGAAGTAACTTGCTAAAAGAAGTTCTTCTTTCTATGCCTGGCAGCGAGTGCGAACGACCAGGCAACCGATCCATCTCGTTTTTATCCTGCTAGCCGCCCTTTTGGGGGCATGCGCTCAGGGGCCGAATTGGGGCCATGGGGAAAACCCATCCTCCGCAGGCCCTGGGCCTGTCCCGCATGAGGCGGACGTGAGCTCGCGGCTTTCCGTCAAGCTATCCCCTGATTTGACTCTAAGCGAAAAAGCGCTCGTTGTTGACGACTTGTACCAGGCGCTTCAATACGAAATATCGGCCGATCCGGGATCTTATTTCGACAAGGTCTTTCATGGAGTTGATACGAACGCCGTCGCTCAATATTTGAACGAGCGTCTGGGCTATATCATTCCGTCCCGCGTGAATATCGAGGACCAGCTTTTCGAGGCCTCGAACATCCAGGACACGTCGCATGGGGGGCACGGGCAAGTCTATACCGTGGCCCTCAACATGGGGGTGAACCTTTGGTTTGCGGCGCTGGCAAGCGCCCCTCGGCAGCTTTATTTCGAATTCGGGGATTCCTATATTCTGATCGATTCTTCGCGAGTGGGAATCGTGCAATTGGGAGATGGCTACACGGCGCAGGACCATGGGGGGTATGTTTTTCCTTCCCTCGTTCGGGTCTCGACTCTCGTGCATGAGGCAAGGCATTCGGACTGCACGGGAGGGATGCATCAAAGCACTCTTGATTTATTGATGCGCGCGAAGACTCCGGACCGCCTGGGATGCGGGCATCTTCACGTGAAATGCCCCGAGGGGCACGACTATGCGGGCTACTATGCCTGTGACAACGAAGCCTGGGGCGCTTATTCGGTCGAAGCGGTCTATGTTTCGGCTTTCATAAAAAACTGTTCCAGCTGCTCGGCCGCGGATTCCCGAATTGCCCGGATGATCGAAGCCGATGCCTTAAACCGTGTCTTGCCCTTGAACGACATGCTTCGCGGAAAATCAGGCGATCCGGATATGTCGAGTTCGAGCGGGTTCTTAAAATAACTAACGGGTTGAGCTCATGCTCATAACGTTTCTGTCCTTTTGACACTATTTCCTCTATGTTGTCAGCGTCTCGCGATTCGCTTTTTCGGGTTCCCTGCTAAGCATTCGCTCAAGGAACCGGGAGAATAAAAATGAAAAAGACGATTTTAGTAACAGTTTTTGGAATCTTTGCCTCTTTGAATGCCTCTGCTGACTACTACTGCAGAAATAACTCCGATCAAGCCTCAGGCCTTGAAATTATGATCGGAGAAGAGTTTCAGGACAATAACGTCAACAATCCGGTGTCTCTTATTTTTGTGGGAAAAATTACGAATAATACGCGTGATATCGACATGAAGTACACGAAGATCGTATCGAGTCCCGCGCATCCTTTTCTGAGAGATATGCTTGGTAATGCCTTTGCGGGGGTTCAATTCACCCTTCCGTCCGGAGAAAAGATGGAGATCGTCAATTGGGATCCGGAAGTCGATAACGACAAGAATTACGTGGCGGCCGAGGGTTACGATAAATGGGGGCCGGCGTTTGAATCGTACGGGGAAACCTTTTATTGTCGCAATTCCGCAATCTATATTCCGGCGCGTGATTCGGGGCCGTGCCTTGCGAGCGGACAAACTCCAGAGCAGTGCGGATTGACATCGCATTAAATCTGTATGGCGATTAAGAAACTTCTGACGTTTGCTTCCGTCATATCTGCGGTCGTTTTAGCGATCTATTTTTGGCACGCCGAGCCTCGACGTTTATCGCCCAATCCTTTGGAGAGCGCTGCTCCCCAAAAGATGCAAGTCGTAAGTGTTGTGCCGGTGACAGCCCCTTCTCAGGCTGCAACCCTCGGCGATTCGGCTCGACTGCAATTTCCGGATCCCGAGACGTTGAAGCACGAAGCGGGAGATGATCTTCACGCCACCCCTCCGTCCTTGATTCGGTTTGCTCAGGAGATCTCGTCTCGGATTGAGAGCGCCAAGCAATCGCCTGATGCCGCGAAGGCCTTATTTGACCGCTTTGAAAACGAGTGCGTCGGTGCTCAGGTCGCCATCCCCGCGCAGACGCTCTGTTTGAACGGCGCGGAGGAGCTTGCCCAGAAATATCCCGAAGAGTTGAAAGACCGCTATGAGCGGCTTCAAGCGAGTGCGCCCGAGCGGGTTAAGCAGTTGCAGGGTGCTTTAGAGAAGCTTTAGTACATGGCGCTCGCGCTGACGCCCGAGATAATGGCGTCCGATTCGATATCCGGCGCGGGCGCGGCGGGCTCTCGGGCCTTCGAGTGACGGTTTGAAAGCTCCTGCTTGTACGTGGATTCAAGCGCGGCAATATGTTGGCGGTCGTCATCCATTTGGTCCATTCGCGTGTCGCTGCAGGAGTGGGCCTCATCGTGAAGAGAATCGGCGAGCTCGGTTTGGCCCAGTTTGCTTTCTTTCAAGCAGGCCTGGCGCGCTTCCGCGAGATCGGCCACGTACATGCTGATTTGGTCTTTTAGCTCATCCGGCGATTGATAGGGTTGGGCCGCATGGGCGGCGGCAGTGAGTGAAAGAGCTGCGAAGTTGAGTGCGGCCAGATATCCGAGTTTCGTCATGACTCGATCTAATGCAAGCGTGGTGCTCAGCCGGCAATCCGCTTAAACGGTCATTTTAAATTAAAACGACGTAAAAAAGATGAGCAAAAAGTAGCCACAGGTCAATCGTACCGATAGGTCTATTCGGACACAGGGGCGTCGGATGCGCGCAGAAAATCCACGAAAAGATGGCGGTACGCGGGGTCGACGAAAATGCCGATGTGGTAGCCCTGGTCGAGGGTCCAGAACTCCTTTCTCGGCGAGACCGACTCCCGGTAAGTGAGTTCACCTAAATCGTACGGAACGGCCGGATCCCGGTGATCATGAATGACCAATAAAGAGGTTCGGCTTTTTTTGAGGGCGTCTTCGGCTGAATATTCATCCGAGACCAAAACCGGCGCCAGCCACTGAATTGGCCAGGTAAACCAGATTCTCGCCATTTTTTCATGGGCGATTCGCTGGTAGGAGACAAACGTCGAGTCCATGACGATCAGGCTCACCTGGTCACGGTGCGGAAAGTCCTCGAGCGCGCGCATGGCGATCGCGCCGCCTAAGCTCTGACCGTAGACAATGAACTCATTTGCAGCGCCCGAGTTTTGGTGCAGTTCCCAGGCTTTCGAAAGCGCCGCCATCGCGTCCCGATGGGTGCCGCTTTGGTCCGGGCTACTTTGGGAGCGTCCGTACCCGCGATAATCGAATGTGAAAACATTGTAGCCGTAATCGGCAAGCCAAACGAGCGAGAGGTAGTGACTGCTGATGTTTTCGGCGTTGCCGTGAAACTGAATGATCGTGCCGAGCGGGGGGCGAGAGGGGCCTTCGATTTTAAGGCTTGGATCCCGGCGACGTGCCGGAATATACCAGCCATCGAGCTTGACCCCATCTGCGGCGGTAAAGACGATTTCCTGGGCCGAGAAGCCGACTCGCTCCGGGCGGGAGTAAAGGATTCGATCGGGCCAATAAAAAAGCCCGCTGCATCCGGAGAGGAGCAAAAGCGATCCCAGCAAGGCTCCGGATAACAGCGGGCGAATCATTTAAAACTAAGGAACCGATCAAACGCCACAGCTTGCGGCAAGAACCGGGTCAGCTTGGATTTCGCGTTTGACGTTTTGATAGACTTCGAGCGCGTTGGCCTGGCCGCTCTTCGTGATGGCATCATAGTGAGCCTGCGCCATCCGGGAAAAGGAGTCGGAAGCGCCGCCGCATCCCAGAGTCTGCGCGAACGCTTGCAGGTACTCGCCCTTGCCCGCGGCCATATCAACCGAGAGGGAGTCGAGATTCGCGTCGGCGTATTTCACCGCTTCTCTTTCGTTCTCGGACACGGGAAGCTTTGCGCAGCCCAAGGTTCCGGTCGTCATGCCGAACGAAGGGGGGATCGTGGCGTTCGTGGTGCCGCGGATCATGCTGGCAAAAAGAGTACGGTCGCGAGTGACCTGCCAACCTAGGCCGCAACCATCGGTATCGGGTTCGCCGGGAACGCCCCCGTTTTCCGAGTTATACGAAGAAGACTTCTTCGAGCCGTAAGAATCCGCGAATGCGATGGATTGAAACGATGCCCCGACGGTGGCCGAAACAACTAATCCGAGTGCCAGAAATTTAAGGTTCATGGTGTTTTAGTTTCCTTTACTCAAGGATCGTACAACTAAAAATAATAATTCAGCAAGAGTCGCGTTTCGTCGTAGTAAGTCCGAAACCCCGAATCATTCAAAATCGCGCTCCACGAAAGCCGGGCATCCCACTGGGTCGCAAGTTTGACGGAATGATCCCATTCGATCTCGTAACGAACGCGCGAGCGGGTGTCTTGGCCTAAATCCGTCAACGTGGTTTCCGCGATTTGCGTCTTATAGCCCGTTAAGGGATTGGCGATGATCATGGCTTGGACGCCAGGGCCGGCGCGAAACCACCGCCCTTGACGAGAGCCGTCTTCCCAATCCCCGAGCACAAAGAGCGCGCCCAAAACCGACGGCGTGAAAAGCTCGGTCGTGAGCCCCGGGCCCGCCTGGAAATGGAACGCGTGACAGGAGTCGCAGGAATAGTCTTTGGGGCTGTAATACTCGAGAGTCAGCCGCCACGACATTTTACGATCGATTCGCTCGAGCGGAAAAAGAGAGACGATTGAAAGCAGATTGAGCCGGTCGATCTCAAAGGTTTCGGGCGATGGATAATAGCGAAGCGCGAGGCTTGGAAACTCGATTTGGGAGAAGCGCGGAAAGCCCTGATCGTCATTGAGCAGATCATGGTAGGCCGAGCGGATTTGGAACTCCTGAAAGAGGGTAGGGACTCCCTGGTAGCGGGCGCTCCCTAGCCCGAGCCCGATTTGAATTTCATCGTGTCCGAGATCTGGCCGATTCGATGGCCCGTCCGAGAGAAGCTCGTTTTCGTTCGCGGAATCCGGCGCCGCTTCCGAATGAAATTCGCTTCGACGCGAGAGTACGAGGCGCATTTGATCCAGCATCTCGGGCGAAAGTTTGCCGTCGTTTTGTTGCTTTTTGAAAAGAAAATAAGCGGCCGCCGCATCGAGGACCAGGGGATCGGAGATCGCTTTCGGGGCGGTCCTGCTTTCGATGAGCGAGTAAAAGTCAGCTTTTTGGGGGGATGAAAGCCGGTCTATCTTGGAGTTCAGCTTTCGCTTCAAGGAAGGCCTGAAGTTCACCTGGCTGATGGCGCCGGGAATTCTCGAGAGTTGTTTCACGGTTTCGCCCGGAATCACGTAGAGCGAAAAGGGCGTGAGTTCCCAGTCCGGCCTTGCGACTTCAAGCAGCGCCAAAAGGGCGTAGGCGCAGTTGCCGTCAAAAAAATAGTAGCCCATCCAGCTGTTGGTTTCGATTTCCCAGGCATGCCTGAGAAGAGTCTCGGTCTGCTCGCGCGTCAAACTGAGCCGGTACTCCCAAAGATCCCGACTCTCCGCGTTCGAGTACTCGTTGACCTTTCGGTAGTAGGGAAGCATGGAAAAACTGCCGCGATAACCGCCCGTCATGCCAAGCCAGTAAAACACCAAGGGCCCGTCGCCTGGCGGTACGAACGCCGCATAGCTCAGCCCTTGATCGAGAAGCTCGGCAGGGCCATTTTTGCGTGAGTTGAGGCGCAAAAACGTGTGGCCAAACATCGTCGCGGGGCTTTCCTGATTGGCACCCGAGAAAACGAGGGTCACCGAGTCGGCGTCAAATTTCGCCATATACTGATCGAGAAGAGGGCAGGGGACTTCGTGATAGGTGAGGTGAAGCTCCCTCTTGATAAACCGAAAGCGCTCCGGGAACGCGCATTGCGGATTTTGGCGGAGCTCCCCTACTTCGCGATCTTGCGCGAAAGCTTCGGCACTGGCGCGGAGCTCCGCCTCGGGATTCGTTCTGCCATTGGGCGAAAAGAAAAACCCCTTTCCTTGGAGCTCGCTTTTGATTCGCCCGAAGGGAAGCCCTTGGTGATAATGCATCAATCTTTTCCAGCCCGGACTGCCGGCGACCCGGGCAATGAGCTCGGGAGAAATCGGAGGCAGATCCTCTGACGCACGACTTAGGGCGGGGTAGAAAAGTAGAAGCGTCGCTCCGAAGGCGAGAAAAGAGCGGAGTTGTGTCATGATGTGGGGAACTTAGTCGGGTCTGAAAATCTTTCAAGCCGCGAAAAAACTTACCTACCCCTTTGGGCGCCCAGTACACAATGCGTCAATTAGCTTTTTGTTAGGCGCGTAGAATTTTATTCAATCATATCCGACACTCGTCGGTTTTTTCTAGAATCCAAATGCGAGTCCGGTTTTGAAACACTTGCGGTTTGAGCGGCCAAGTGATTCTTCTTCAAGAAGAAGATTCTAGGTCATTGGAACCATTAGATCTGTAGATCTGTAAATCTGTAACCTCGGGGGGGGGGAGCAAATGGTAAATTCGAGAGGGATCCTTCAACTAAGCCGGAAAATCGCCGTATCTGCGCTTACTTTACTTGCCGCGCAGCTTGCTTTTGCTTATCCGGTTCAACTGGCGAACTCGCCTGACAGTAACCTGGCTCTGACAACCGCCGCGATCAACAGCGCGCAGCAGTCACTCTTAATCAATATTTACGATCTCAGTTCTTCGGAAATCGTTCAGGCGATCATCAATCAGGTCAATCGCGGCGTCCATGTCGAGCTTTTGCAGGAGGGCCAGCCGGTAGGGGGGATCTCGGCCGCGGCACGCGGTCTTCAATCGGGCCTGATTCAAGCCATGTCCCAGGCCGCGGGCAGCGATCGCTACGTTGAAATGAGCTCGCGCACGGCTAGTGGCGATAAAGTGAAGCGTCGGTTTCGCTATGATCACGCGAAATACATCGTGGTCGATAGCAGCTCGCTTCTGATTGGCTCTGAAAATTACTCGCCAACGGGGCAGCCCGAACCTGGCACAACCGGAAACCGCGGTTGGGAAGTGTGGCTGCAGGATTCGGAGGTCGCCCAGGAGTTTGCGTCCATGTTCGCTTCCGATTCCGATCCTTCGAATCAGGACATTCAAAATCTTTTGGGAATGAGCGGCGCGATCGGCTCCGGTAACGGCTCCGCGGCAACGCCTCCTACACGGCATCCTCGTCCGAAAAAGCCGGTGAAGCCGAAAGATGACTTCACCTCCGCTGAGGCCGATCTCTATTCGGCAAATGGCGGCAATATCGTCCAGGCCGACGCTTCGGCGGTGGCTCCGTTGGCTTCGCCGGTATCGAGCCAGCAGGGGCTTTTGAACCTGCTGAACTCCGCCCAATCCTCGATCATGATCGAGCAGATGGAGCTTCAACCGCAGTGGAAACAAAACGGAAGCTCTTCTTCGTCTCCGTTGATGGACGCCATTCTCGCGGCAGCTCGGCGCGGGGTACATGTGAGCGTTTTATTGAACGACGAGCGGGTTTTCGCGCATGGCGGGAAGGTGGATTCAAAGAACACCGACGCCATTACCGCGCTGAACAATGCGGCCTCGTCGGAAGGTCTTCCGGTCGAAGCGCGCACGGCCAATCTCAAGGCCATGGGCGTGACCTATATCCACAATAAGGGCGCGTTGGTCGATGGCCAGCAGACCCTGATCAGCTCGATCAATTGGGATCAAAATTCGATTCAAAACAATCGGGAAACGGCCGTCGTTCTCACGAGCGCGGATGTCTATAATTATTACTATGCGGCATTCCAGTCGGATTGGAACAATTCCGGGACTGCGGACAGCGGCGGAGATTTGGGTAACGGCAATGTCAATCCGGATAGCCTCAGCATCGAAGACCCGTCCGCGCAAGACCAAGACCAGGACCAGGTCGATGACGCAACGATGATGAATGCCGCGAGCTTCAACGTCGTTGAGCGCGATTTCATTGATTCAACCCATGTTGACGGAGATGTTCTTCCGAGCGAATGCCCGAATTCCATCCAGGCCTCACTGGATGTCGGATCGATCGATACGACTGAAGCCGGCGGCGACCCAAGCTACCAAGAGCTTCAAGGAATGCGATTCAGGACAGCCTTTAAGCGTCTCAGCAGAGGTTGCACGTTCCGTGCAGATACGGATCAAGGAACGTTTTACCTCCAATTCAGGACGCGTTCCAACGGCCAATGGCTCGCGGTTATCGAAGGCTATACGTCGTCCGGGAAGCTTTTCTCGATTCGTGGCGTTATTTCAAAAAGCGGTCGTGAACAAGGCGAGGCTCAGATCGGCGCCCATGTTTATGAATCCTCAACCAGCTCGCGGTCGATCGCGGATGCCGATCTCGAGTTGGATCTCGATTAACAAATACCTGTAATTACAAATAAAAGGCCCGGAACTTTAAATAGGGTTTTGGGCCTTTTATTTAGAGTTCTGTGCGTCTGATAATAAGCATTATGTTAAGTCGCACCAGGGTTTGGAGTTTGATGGAGCTGATTGAGTCCTGAATCAGTCGAAACTATACCCGTCGATCTGGCCGTGAGGGAAAATCTTGCGCGGCGGCTTTCGAAGCTCGAATGCGTACAGATTCCCCGCGCAGGACAGAATGTATATGCGTCGGGTTTTGTCATCATACGCCGGCGCGCCGTAAAAACCGCTGCCGCTACCGACGTTGTAGCGATAAACGCCTTTGCCCGAAGCTTTGTCGATCACATAGAGATACTGAAAGCTTGAGCCGACCATGATGTATTTATCGCTGACCGCAAGCTGCGTCGGAACCCCCTTATCGAGTTCGAATTTCCAAACGACTTTGCCGGCATCTTTGGTCAAAGCGTACACAGTGCCATCCGAGGCCGGCAGATAAATCAAATCGCCTTCGACTATGACGCGTTTTGCTCCTCCGGCATCAAAGCGCCAGATCACGTCTCCGCCTTGGCGCTTCAAGGCGTAAAGAGCGCCGTCGTAAGACGGGACATAAATCACGCCGTCCGAAAGAACCGGTTTAGCATCCACGTCGGTAAATTTGGTGCCCGTGTGAAGCTTTCGCTCCCACTTGAGCTGGCCATCCGCGATGTTGAGCGCGACCAGAAAGCCATCCGAAAGGCCCGCGATCACTTCGGATCCGTCCACCAGCGGAGATGATGCGCCCAAGATCGTCGCCGAAGGCGAAGACCGCCGGCGATAATGCCAGAGCCATTTTCCGGTGCCGGCATCAAATGCGTAAATCGTGTCATCAGACGTCGTGACGAAAAGCCTGCCGCCGTTGACCGTCGGCTGGGACACGATCGGGTTTCGGATCTGGTACTTCCAGTTCACCCTACCCGTTTCAGTATTGACGGAATAAAGATAACCGTCGCCGCCGCCGAAATACACGCTGTCGTTATCGGCAAGCAGTTCGCTGCTCACTCCGCCTTCGATTTTCAGCGACCAGCGCTGGCGGTTCATTTTCGGATAAAGGCAGATCAACCCCACCGTTTGATTGCCGAAGATCAGCGTTTCGCCCGCGAAAACCGCGTTAGAATACTCGGTCCCGCGGTCTCCCATCTCGTACGTGGTGCGCGTGGGAGAGGTCCCCTTGCGGACCATCACTCGAGGATCATCTTTGAGGTCTTTGTGGATATTGGGCGATGAACAGCCAAGTCCCGCGCCGCCGATCGCCGCGAGAACCACCACGCTGCCCGCGAGTTTCAATCTGAGTGAGGCTTTCATTAGGCTCCCTTAGCGGATTTTTGAGCCTCGCAACGAGCGATGGCCTTTTGAAGGTCCGCCTGAATATTCGCATCGCCCTGGTCCAAAGCCTTCTTGTAGGCTTGAAGCGCATCGGCCGGCTTGCCCAGGTTTTCATAGGCATAGCCTTCGGACTGAAGCGCGGCGGCCCGATCGGACGATTTCGGGGCATTTGTGGCTGCCTTTTGAAACCATTCCAGCGCATGGGTCGAATCCCCGTGATCAAAAAACAGCGACCCGATCGCAAGCCGGGCCTCAAACGCGGCCCGAGTGGATGGGTAGGTTTCGGTAATCGTCGTGAACTTCTTCAAAGTTTCCGGAAATTTCGCGGCGACATCGATTTTCGCGTAATTAGCCGCACTCGCGGCGGCGGCGGCGACGTCGGCCTTCTCTTGTTTGGCCGCGGCACTGGGTTTCAGCTCCTGAGTCAGGGCTTGGGATTCGGTCTCCAGGCTCTTTCTTGCTTGAAAAAGCAGGTCGTTTGCAGCCGACGTATGACTTTCTTGAATTGAGATGCCTGCGACCACGGCACCGGTTGCGACCATGATGATTGCGGCGGCGCCGACGATGAAACCGGGTTTACGAAAAAGTGAGTGAAGATCCATATCCTTCGGTAATTAGAAAACTCTTCGGGGGTTGTCAAAAAGAAAGGCGACAGTTACGCTCATGAAGCGTGGGTATACGATTAAGGAAAATGGCGCTCCGCGTGAGTCTTGTTTTGATCGGTTTGACTACCCTCGTTGTTTCAAGCCAGAGTCGCCCCGCATGGGCTGCGGACGGCGCTCCCCCTTCTCCTTCCGCTTCTCCTGCTAAAGATCGCTCCCTCCCATCCGACGAAGAGGACTTCACCAGCACGCCCTTTACGGATTACGGGGAGTTCAATCAGGAGGGCGATGAAGAGGCTGAAACGAAATTCATGCAGTTTGGCCGGTTGTTCGGTGTAAGCATCGGTGCCGGGCAAGATACCGCGCTTGGGAACCGCGGCGACCTTTGGCAAGGCGGGTTTCCGCTCATAGTGGGAGAGCTTCACTACTGGTTCGATTTTCATCTCGCCCTGGACATGGGCTTTTCGTACGCGCCCCACTATTATAATTCACCGAATACGGCTGAAGGCTACACCAGCGTCAGCTTCACGCACGTGTTCCTGAACATCCGCTATTATTTCGATACCAAGGATCTTTCGGCTCCGCTGAGCTTCGCGAGCCCCTACATTTTAGGGGGCTTCGGGGAATTCAATAAGACTCAAAACTATTCCGTCAGCAACAGCAGCGATAGCGACAGCACGGTCGGGATCACGGCGGGCGCGGGCCTGGAATTCCCGATCGTCGTTCGAAGCGTGTATTTCGACCTCGAGACGACCATTTCGTCGGCGAGCTTCAAAGACACTCACAACAGCCCCTACACCACGGTGGCGCCCGATTTGACCGGGGCGTTCCTGACCGTGACTGGCGGGCTGATGTTTACCTGGTAGTCAGTGCTTAGGCTTGCGATCGCTCGCGCCTTTGACGAAGAGCAGGCGCACCGGGCTCCCCATGAAGCCCCAGCGCTCGCGAAGCGCGTTCAGCAAATGGCGCTTCAGGCTGAAATCCACCCGTTCCGGATCGTTCACATGGCAAACGAACGTAGGCGGATGCCGCCCTGCCTGATGGCACATATAGAACTTCGCGTTCATCGGGTTATGAACGGTGCTTTCCTTGCGGACCCATTCCGTGAACTCGTGGGTTGGGATCTTCAATTTTCTTTGATGCAGGATCTCGGTCAAAAGCTCCCCGATATTGTTCAGGCCCTTTCCGAATTTCGCGCTCGTGAAAACGATCGGGGCGTACTTGAGATAGGCCATTTGGCCGCGGATTCGCTCGGCCGCTTGCTCTTGCGTGAAGTCGGTGCCGCGCTGGGTATCCCATTTGTTCAGGACGAGGACCACGCCGCAGCCCGCGTCCTCGATCAGGCCGCCGATTTTCTCGTCTTGGTCGGTCAGGCCCTTTTCGCCGTCTAAAATCAGGAGCGCGACATCCGCGCGCTCGAGCGTTTTCCGCGCCTGAACCACGGACAAAACCTCGATTCCTTGCTCGGTCTTGCTTTTGCGGCGAATTCCCGCCGTGTCGATGATCACGAAGGGCTTGCCGCCGATGCTTGCAAGCGAGTCGACCGCGTCGACCGTCGTGCCGGCAATCGGGCTGGTGATCATGCGGCGCTCATTCAAAAGCGCGTTCGTCAGGGTGCTTTTGCCGACATTGGGCCGGCCCACGATGGCGATTCGGGGAAGGCCTTCTTCAGGTTCCGGCTCAGGTTCCCCGTCTTCGCTTTCGACTTCGTCAGAGTCCGCCTCTTCTTCGAGGAAATCCGGAATGAGCTGGGCGATCGTTTCTTCGAGATCATCGATGCCGCGCCCGTGTTCGGCGGAAATCGTCAGGACGTTTTCCAGTCCCATGGAGTAGAAATCGGCGATCATGGCTTCGTGCTGTTCCGCATCGATTTTATTCACGGCGGCTACCACCGGCAGGCGCTTCAAAACGCCGGCGCGGTTCAAGCGTTTCATCAGATCCTCGTCCAGCGCGGTCAGCCCCGCCCGCCCGTCGAAAACGACGATCACGGCATCGGCGTCTTCAAGGGCAATGCCGACCTGGTTATCGATCTCCTCGCCGAAGCGCTCTCCCCCTACCCCTCCCGTATCCGTGAGCAGAACCGGAAATTTGCGGCCCTGAGCCCACCATTCCGTCTTGAGCTCGAGCCGATCGCGGGTGACGCCCGGCTCATCGTGCACGAGCGCGCGGCGGGTGCCCGTCAATCGGTTGAAGAGAGTGCTCTTGCCGACGTTCGGTCGGCCGACGATGACGATGCGAGCGCGCTTCATGAGCTCCTGCCTTTAGGCAGGTGATAGCCCATTTGCCGCAAAGCCTGCTCGTCTTTGCTCCAATCTTTCAAAACGTCCACGCGCAATCCGAGGAAAACCTTGCCGCCGATGAAATCCTCGATCGTGCTTCGCGCGGCCTGGCCGATTTCCTTGATCTTTTGGCCGCCCTTGCCGATGACCATCCCTTTTTGGGATTCGCGCTCCACATGGATGACGGCCTCGATCCGGGTCAGGTTTTTGCCTTTATCGCGCTTCGGGTCGGGATCGGCGTACTTCTCGATTTCAACCGCGCACGAATAAGGCAGCTCCTGCCCAAGCTGCAGGAAGAGCTGTTCGCGGATTTTCTCGCCGGCGAAAAACCGCATGGGACGATCCGAAATCATCTCTTCGTCCGGATAGTAAAGCGGGCTCTCCGGAATGTACTTCCAGGTCTCTTCCAGTAATTCGTCAACGCCTTTATGCTTGATGGCCGAAAGGCTGAAGCTTTTCGCGACTTTGATTCCGTGCTCTTCAAGCGATTTCTCGATATCGGAGCCGAACGCGCCGAGGCGCGCGCGATTGTTCGCCCCGCTGATCAAATCCGTTTTATTCAGAAGCAGGAAGACCGGGATGGTGCTCTTGGAGAGAAGCTCAATTACAGCCTGTTCGTGCTTGAGCGCCGATGCGGGATCGACCAGGTACCAAATCAACGAAGCGCCTTCGATCGCCTCGCGGGCCTCCTGCATCATGAACGCGTTGATGCCCCCCTCTTTGGCACGATGAATGCCCGGCGTGTCGATGAAAACGATTTGTTTTTGCTCGGTCGTCAGGATCCCCAGCACGCGCTCGCGCGTGGTCTGGGCCTTATCCGTCACGATCGAAACCTGGGTTCCCAAGATTGAATTCAAGAGCGTCGATTTGCCGACATTGGGCCGGCCGACAATCGCTACGAATCCGGCGCGCGTGGTCATGTTTCCCTACTGACTTGTGTGTGAACGATGGTGTCGATCGCGGCACGAGCCGCGTTTTGCTCGGCTTCTTTTTTAGAGGTGCCGGCGGCGGACGCCAGGCGGTTGCCGTTGGCTCGCACCTCGACTTCGAAAACTTTTGCGTGATCAGGCCCGGATGTTTGCAGCAGATGATAGGTTGGCGTCACTTTCCAACGGGCTTGCGCGATTTCTTGAAGCTGTGTCTTATGGTCGCAGAATGCCATTTGCAGCAATTCTCCGGCCTCCCGATCATCCGGAAACATGGGGGCAAAGAGATGGCGCACGACCGGATAGACAGCGTTAAAGCCACCATCGAGATAGATCGCCGCGATCAATGCCTCAAAGGCGCAGGAAAGAATCGACGGTTTGTTCTGGCCGCCACTTTGCGTCTCCCCTTTTCCAAGGCGGACGCAATCTTGAAGATGAATAGCGCGCGCGACTTGAGCGAGGGTCTTCTCGTTGACGGCCGCGGCCCTCATCCTGGAGAGTTGACCTTCATTTGCGTTAGGAAACGCTTCGAGGAGGATATCCGAAACTACAACATCAAGAATGGCGTCACCCAAGAACTCCAGGCGTTCGTTGTCACGTAACGCTAAGGGCTTATCGTGAAGAAATTCATGCCCGTAGGACGTATGTGTGAGGGATTGAATCAAAATGCCTCGGTCACCGAATATATAACCTAGGCGTTCTTGTAGGCGCTCGTAGTTGCTCATAATTCCTGTTGAAACCGCGTCCGCCACTATTCCGAAGGTACCTTACCGTCGGCCGGCAGACTGTCACGGCTTCACATCCGCAAAGGGACATAACAAAAACAGTCAAAACTTGTCAACAATTACTCGAGGATTTTTTAAACTGGCCCACGAGCGCGGCATCCCCTCCCGCCGGATCTAAGGAGAGGGTTTCAGGACGAATGCTAACTACCTGATTTCGCAATTCTTCAGGGGATCCTGCCGGTGCGAAGACCCGGATATAGTTACTCGTATAGCCAGACACCCATAAAGCCCCCTGATCGGCCTCTCCAACGCCTTTAGGCCCCTTTGGAGCGCGCTCCAGCAGCACCCCGTTCAAAGGCTCTTGTCTGTTCAGCAGGGATTGATGATGGCGCTCCATTCGCTCAAAACTCAGCTCATTGAGAATACGAGTCCGCCTAACGCGCTCGGCCTGAGGGACCGAGCCGGGCAAGCGCGTCGCAGGCGTCCCCTCTCGCTCACTGTAGGGAAAGACATGAAGCCGATTCCAAGGAAGCTCCCGTAAGCGCGCAACTCCCCACTCGAACTCCTCTTTCGTCTCGCCGGGAAATCCGGTGATGATATCCATTCCGACGAAAACACCGCCCACGACCGAAGTTTCAATTCGGGCAATGGCCTCAAGACAGTCTTTGACCTCGTCAAAACCGTAGCGCCGTTTCATCAAGCGAAGGATGCGCGAATGCGGGCTTTGCAAAGAAACATGAAAGTGTGCGCAAAGCCGGGGCTCGCGTCCCATGAGCGCCATGAGCGCGGGCGAAATTTCAGTCGGATCCAGCGAACTTAAGCGCAACCTTTCGAGCGAGGTTTGAGACAAGATCAGTTCAATGAGCTCGACCAGCTGCGGAGCGCCCGTCGCGGGTTCGCTGGACCAGTCACTTCCGTAATCGCCGATATTGGTGCCGGTCAGCACCACCTCTCGAGCGCCGCCTTGAACGAGCTCCCGAATGCGCGCTACAACCTCGCGAGGGCGGACGCTCCGGCTCGGGCCTCTACCGTAAGGGATGATACAATAGGTGCAAAAGGCGTCGCATCCATCTTGAATCTTGACGAAAGAGCGGGTCGTCTTGGTCGTGACGTTTTCCAAAGCCTCATCGGATGCCAAAAGCTGCGGCTCGGGATCCGGCCACTCGCGATCCATGGGATGGCGGGAAAGAAGCTCGGTATACCCTTCCGCCTGGCCCATGATTTCACCCCGTGCAGGGGAGCCTTTATCGGAGATTTTGGAAAGAATCAGATCCACTAACGCGGGCTTGTCGCGATTGCCGATCACGTAGCTCACGCCCTGAGACGCGGCGATCCGCTGCGGATCGACTTCCGCGGAGCAGCCCGTGACGACGACGAAGGAATTTTCGTTTTCGCGCGCGAGTCGCGCGGCCATTTTGCGGCTTTGTCGATCGGCCTCGTCGGTAACCGTGCAACTATTGACGACGCAAAGAACCGGCACGTCCGCAGGACCTTCCGAGATGGCGGCATCGCCGGCACCAAGGGGTCTCCATCCGCGCTTGCGCAACTCGGCTTCAATCAACTGGCTATCGTAAAGATTGGCCTTACAACCCAGGGTTTTCAGGATGTAACGACCGGGAACCGATTCGTGAGTCACGCTTCACCTAGACTGTTTTGGGACGGATGACTTTGTCGATGAATCCGCCGCCGATCACTTCATTATCGACGTAAAAGACCACCGCCTGTCCCGGAGTGATCGCGCGCTGGGCTTCCTTGAATTCGACATGAACCGAGTTGTTCTCGAAAGTCGTCACAAGGCACTCGGCCTCTTCGTGGCGCGAGCGAATGCGGGCGCGGCACGCGACCCCGCGCAACGCGTTTTCGGTCTTGGGGAAATTCAGCCAGTTGACCTCGGTCGCAATCAGCTCTTTTGTATAAAGCAGCTCTTCCGGACCGACGATCAACGAATGATTGACGGTATCGAAGTCGACCACGAAATAATCCTCGAACTGCTTTCCGCCGCGCTCCAATAGCTGTTGCAGGCCCTTTCGCTGGCCGATTGTGTACCGATGGAGGCCTTCATGCTCCCCGACTATGGTCCCGTCGATCGTCTTGATCACGCCCCTGGGGCGCAGCTCCGGGGTTACCCGCTCTTCGAGAAAGTTCTTATAGCCTTCGGTTCCGATGAAGCAAATTTCCTGGGAGTCGGCTTTTTTAGCCACGGCCAGCCCATACTCCTCGGCCAATTTCCGCACCGCCATTTTAGGAAAGGCCCCCAGAGGCATGAGCGTGCGCTGCAACGCCTTTTGAGTCAGACCGAACAGAAAATAGGTCTGATCCTTCTGCGGATCGATCGCTTTCTTGAGGCGGGCCACGCCGGCCAGTTCATCTTGCTCGACTTGCGCGTAATGTCCGGTCGCCACGAATTCGCAATCGAGCTCATCCGCTTTCTGGAAAAGATAGTTGAACTTGATTTTGGTATTGCACTGAACGCAAGGATTCGGAGTGCGGTTTTCCAGGTATTCGTGGACGAAATAATCGACGACTTTTTCCTGAAAAACGTCCTGGGCGTTGATCACGTAATAGGGAACATCGATTTTATCGCAAACCCGCCGCGCATCGTTGGAATCGATAAGAGAGCAGCAGCGCCCCCCCATTCGCTCCAGATTGGCTTCTCCGTGATTCCAAAGCTGCATATGGACGCCGATGACTTCGTATCCCTGCGTCTTGAGCAAAGCAGCCGTGACCGAGCTATCCACGCCTCCGCTCATGGCGACCAAAACGCGTTTTCCGTGGCCGGAGCGGGAGGTCGCGGAGGATTGCCCACTAGGAGTGTAGGTCGTGGCGTTTGAGGTGGTCATAAAACTTCCAATCCAATTTATTCAGTCGCAGCGCTCTTTCGGGCACGAACGACTACTTTTTCGAGCGCGTCGGCAAAGCCATCCAGCACGGGCAGAGGCACTTCATCCACAAGCGAGACCCGAATAGCCGATACCGCCTGCGCCTTGGTGCGTCCCATGGCCAGCAGCACGTGCGAAGGCTCGAGAACTCCGCTCGAACAGGCCGAGCCCGCGCTCACGCTATAGCCTGCCAGATCCAACGCCATCACCAGGCCATCTCCGCCGACTCCCTCGAAGCTCAGGCTCAATGTATTGGCAACTCTCGGAGCCTCTTCTCCATTGATCTGCACTCCGGCAAGTCCTGGCCGCTGGCGAATAACACTTTGAAGCCGGTCTCGCAACGGACTAACGCGCTTCGTCCAAGCAACCGGGTCCAGATCCTGGGCCGCAGCCCCCATGGATACGATCCCCAGCAAATTTTCGGTACCGCCTCGCCGCCCCTTTTCCTGCTTGCCGCGAATGAGCCCATGAAGAGCGGTTCCTCTCCGAATGGAGACTAGGCCGATTCCCGCCAAGGCTCCGATCTTATGACCGGAAAAGGTCACCAGATCCGCGCCAAGCGAACCCAGATCGAGCGGGAGTTTCCCCCAGGCTTGCGCGGCATCGAGATGAAGCGTGATTTTTCGCCTTTCGGTCTCTTGGATCAAAGCGGGAATATCGGCAATCACGCCGGTTTCATTATTGACCCAAACCACGCTCACGAGCGCGGTCTCGGGGCGGAACAAATCCGAAATCCGGGAAACCTCGATTCGGCCCTGCGCATCGACCGGCAAAAAGCTTACGCCACCGCCTCGTTTCACGAGCCAGTCCACTAACTGAAGAGTGCTATCGTGCTCGATCGGGCTTAAAATCCAATGAGGACGCCCCCCTTGCTCCAGTCGAGCTTCCAGAACCGAACGGATGGCAAGTTGATTGGCCTCCGTTCCCGAAGAAGTGAATACCAGCTGTTCAGGATCAACGGAGCTGCCTAATGATGCGGCAATTTTCTCACGGGCCTCGGCGACCCAGCGCTTCGCCTTTCGCCCGTGAGCATGAATACTGGAAGGATTGGGCAGAAGCCCGTCTTCGGAATTTAAGAGAGGACGAATCGCCGCGATCGCAGCGGGCTTCAGTGGAGCCCCAGCATTCGCATCAAGATAAATCGCGGTTCTTCGCTCCACTATGAGCACCACTATGGCCGAGTGCCGGTTGCGATGCCGGAACTTGGAAGCCGGTTGCATCGAGCAGGCTTGCGCTCGCCGCCGTACCCGTCAGCTCCTGAGCGCCTCGAGCCTTGCGGATCAAGTCACCCACCGACGTAGTCATTAAATATTCCTGCATGATTAAACCAAGATTCTCGAAGTAAGTCTTGGTCAGGATAAATTCAACCGTATCGCTCTTGATGTCGCCGGTTCCGACCAAATCGCGGGCAGGATTGATGTTTTCACCGACACTGATGAGCACGTCCTTGACGGAGATCTCATCCATCGCGCGGGCCAGAACGTATCCGCCTCCGGGGCCGCGAACGCTTTTCACGACGGCTCCCTTGCGAAGACGGCGGAAAAGCTGCTCAAGGTAATGCAAAGAGATTCTCTGTCGCTCAGAGATCTCCTGAAGTCGAACAGGTCGGCCGTTGGAATTAAAAGTCAGATCGAGTATCGCGCGGACGGCATATCGTCCTTTTGATGTGAGGCGCATATCGTTTCCTTCACTCCCTTACTCCCCTCAGCGGGGGCCCTAATCCTCTCAAAACCTATCCAAGGGCGTACCATGCCGTATTAGTAGCGTCAACTACTTTTACAGCCTGCGGCAAACCTCAGGTTTTTTAGTTTCATACCGATACGATTAAAGCGATGTCAAATTCGAATAATCAACCGCCCGGGAACAAAAAAGAGGGTACAAACCCGGTCTTCACCATCGACTCGGACCAGGCCCAGCACGTAACAATGCCTGGAATTACAAAGCTTTTGAATCGCAAGAAGCTTGAGCTGGCTGAATCTCGCGCTAAAGCGACCAATAGCGTCAAAACACCCTCGACGCAAGAACCGCAGCGGCAGCCGCCCCCCCCTCCAAAGTCCGTCCCCAAGATTCAGCCGGTCGCCCGCCGGGGAAACACCCGCAACCTAACTTCCTCATCCATGAGTCGCATGCGGTTATGGAAAGGCGCTGAGCTTGCGGAAAGCCCCGAAGCTCTTCTGAAGGGCGTCCACACTCTCTCGCTCAAGTCTTCCGTTCGCGCACTTCTTTTCTCCGGTTCGCCGCTCCGGGCAACTGCCGCGTACGAACCCGGCGAACTTCTTTCCCTCTGGGAAGGCCTGACATTCAACGGGGAATTTTTCTTCGACCTTTGGACTGAGATTTTAAACACGGGGATCTTAAATTTAGGGCAAGGCAAACCCACTGAAACCGGATCCCGCCGCCTCTTCCGAAACTCCCTCGGCTTAAAGCCCGAAGACTGGCTCCTTGTGATCCGAAGCGGCTCCGGAGGAACGGGCAAGCTTTTGATCCTGATCTCCGATCAAGAGCTCAGCGCGAAAAACGGAATCGCGAACGCCTTCCCCTTCCTGGCTCCTAAGGCCCGGGCCGCGTAATCAGGACATCGCGCGAATTCACATCTTCACTCGCTTCCAGGCTCACCCGCCAATTCCTTCCGCTCTTCAAAACCGCGCGCTCGAAATCGCTCCACATCGATAACCATTCGCAGATGACGATCCGAGACGGGTCCCAGAAATAATCCGGGATCCCGGCCTCGTCGATTTCCGCTTCGGATTTCAGACGATAAAGGTCGACGTGCACCACTCCCACGCGGGAAGCGGTCTCATATTCATGAGCGATGGCAAAGGTGGGGCTTCCCTCGGGGGGCTGAATCACGCCTAACGCCCGAAGCAGCGCCCGCGCGAAAGTAGTCTTCCCCGCGCCCAGAGACCCTTCCAGCAAGACGCGATCCCCCGGTTTGAGCTCCGGTCCGAGCTGACCGGCTAATTCAATCAGCGCCTGCTCAGAGCAACCACGTACGGCCTTCCACGTTTTTTCGGGGCGTGATGGCTTCGGGCGGGGTTTTGATGTCTTTGAAGGCATTGCTGATGTTCTCGATAATATCGGCGGCCGTCATGCTGCGATGGCCGTACTCTCTGGCGGCGAAATCGCCGGCAAGACTGTGCAGATAAACACCCAAAAGCGCGCTTTGAAACGCATCCATCTTTTGGCCCACGAGCCCGCCGATCATGCCCGCAAGCACATCGCCGCTGCCAGCGGTCGCCATTCCGTCGTTCGGATAAT
The DNA here is from genome assembly GCA_031292385.1 of Oligoflexia bacterium. GTDB lineage: Bacteria > Bdellovibrionota > UBA1018 > UBA1018 > UBA1018 > JARLHE01. The sequence goes on along the minus strand of JARLHE010000036.1, from coordinate 1,201 downwards.
GATTGAGATAAAGGACATCTTCCGGAGAGGTGATCAAAGTCGCAGCACCCTTGAGCAGCACGGTCGAATGGGTGATCCGCACCGCTTCGCGGATCGCGCGCACCGGATCTTTCACCACGTCCTCTTTGGACCAGCCCAGCAGACGCGCCATCTCGCCCGGATGGGGAGTCAGGATCGTGGGAGCACGACGACTAACCAGGAGCTCATGGAGTTTGTGATCAGCAATGAGATTCAAGGCATCGGCGTCGACGACGATCGGTCCCTGGTAATTGCCGAAAAGATCCTCGATCAGACGCTTGCCATCGGGCCTTAGCCCCAGCCCCGGCCCTACCACGATGCTCGAGTAGCTTTCCAGGTTGCGCTTGTATTGCTCGTAATCGGCGCTATCCATTTGAACGGGGACCACCATGGTCTCGCTCGGGAGCTTCACAACCAGAGGATCGTAAGAATCCCGCCAGCTCGCGACCGTGACCAGCCCGGTTCCCATTTTATGGGCCGCGCGTGCCGCCATCGTGATCGCGCCAATGCGCCCGAGAGATCCCCCGATCAGAAGCGTATGACCGAAAGAGTTCTTATGGCCGTAACGGTCGCGCTCTTTTAAAAGATCGCTCATCGGAGAGCGCCGGAGCAGAAACTTATCCCCTTCCGTTCGAAATCGCGGAGGGAGCGAGATATCGACATTGACGAGCTCGCCTCGCAAAACGGCACCCGGCGGCAGAAAATGGCCCATCTTCGGGAAGCCGAACGAAATCGTCAAATCCGCGTGAACCGAAGTGCTGCCGGCCTCGCCGGTATCGCCGCTGACGCCGCTCGGGATATCGAGCGCGATCACCTCGCTCGTATTGGCGCCGTTAATGATCTGAACCGTGTCGTGATAAAGCCCGTCTAGATGACCTTTGAGACCGGTGCCCAAGATCCCGTCGATGACCGTAAAAGGACCTGGCGAGCTGTCGAAGAATGCCTGCAGGTCGGATGAAGTCTCCAGGTGGGTCAGCTTCGCCTTCATCGCCTTGAGAATCCGGAAATTTTTCAGGGGCGCGTCTTTGTAAACTTTCTCGTCTTCCAGGTGGAAGACGCGCACTCGGCGCTCCATACAGAGAAGCCGTCTGGCCACGACAAAAGCATCGCCCGCATTATTGCCTTTGCCGGCAAAAATCAGAATCTCGGTCGCTTTTCCCGCATGAGGGAAGCGCTCCACGAT
>JARLHE010000035.1 GCA_031292385.1 Oligoflexia bacterium | reverse complement strand
TTCCTCTAGGACCAGGCGAACTGCCTCGGCCTTGAACTCATCCGAAAAGCTCCTGCGAGCTCGCTTCTGTCCTTTGTTTTCCTGCATTGTGGACGCCATATAGCACACTCCTTTGGTGTCCACCAAACCGGGTCAAGCCCAGTATTGAAGGCTGCCGAGGATAAGACTATCTATGCGCTGAACATGGATTTATTTTGTTTGAAGAACGACGGGTAGTTCCAGGGCCCGCTGGCGGAGTTTGCTCTCTTTCCGCCACCCCGCTGTAAGAAATCAGCGTCGAGTTTGTAAAAGTAAATTCGAAGGTCTCCGGCACATTTCCGGTAATAATCATATTCCAAAAAGCCCGGCTTAAAAACCGAGGACTCAGTCCCCTTAATTCGCGAATTTCAAGACCGACCTGTTTCGTGATCTCGCGGAGTTCTTTTGGTTTCATGAAAAGATGGGAGACGTGCATCTGAGGAGGAGTGTTCTTGACGAACCACTCGACACCCTTGATGACAATCAACGACGCCAAAGGGTTTCGGTTGAAGGTGTGAAAAAAGAATAGGCCGCCTGGCTTGAGAACTCGCGCCACTTCGAGCAGAAACCGCTTTCGATCCGAAATATGCTCCAGGAAATCCATCGCGCAAACGGCGTCGAAGGAGCCGTCCTCGAATTCCAGGTGAAGAGCGTCCATCGTGCTGTAATGGACGGATTTTGTCGTGTCGTATGAAGCCGCAACCCGCAGACTGTCGGCTGAGAGATCAATGCCGGTCACGATGTGGCCGCTTCTTGCCAGCTCATTCGATAGAAAGCCCGCGCCACATCCGACGTCAAGGATCTCGCGCCGAGGTTCCAACGTATTTAAGATCCACGGCAATCTTGCGCGACACTCCGCTCGAAGCAAAGCTACCGGATCGTCGGTTGCGGTATACCAGCGCTCACCGAGCTGATCGTAGAACGCGTTGTTGACGTTCATGGCAAGGCCCCCACCAGAAAATGATTTGATAAGCGAGGAAGATCCAGACAAGCAGGCACTCTCCGGGAATAATCGCCCGACCGAGGGCCGGAGGCGACCCGACTCCAGCCCAAATCGCGCCGACCTCGATCAGAACCACCGGATGAAGAACGAATAAGAGTGCGTGTAACCAATTCTCGGTCTTCGAGCAAAGCTCGGTATGGATGAACTCGTCTTTCGTAATAACGACGCAAGAAAGCGCCGCTAGGCCAGCATAAATCTTGAGCATTGACGTCCCAGGCGATGCGATCAACGTGAAGGCAAGGCAGAGGACGAAAAGGAAAGTGTCGATCGGGTGTCCAATCCTCTCCCAGGGAGGGAGGCCTCTCTCCCGGTGATAATGAAATTCGTCGACTCCCATGATGATGCCCTGGAGCAGAAATGGAATTAACCAGATAAGAGTCATGTGGGACAGTGTCGCTTCGTCAGGACGGCGCTCGAGATCGTCAATCCGGGCCCGAAGGCCAGGGAAACGACCGGAGTATTTGCCGGAACTGACTCGTCTTCCAGAATGGACTGCCAGATATGAGGAAGCGTCGCGGAGGACATGTTTCCATAACCGCGTAAAATCCGATTGCTCGCCGCCACCTGGTCGTCGCGAAGCCCGAGAAGATCTTTCACGTGATCGATGATCCTCGGTCCTCCGGGATGCACAGCGAAGACCGCATTTTTCTTCATCTCATCCACGCTGGCACGTGTGGGTGCCATGAGTCTGGAAAGAAATCCGTCCAGCACTTCGGCGATACGCTCGGGTGTGCTTCTCGACAGTGTCATTCGCATTCCGTGATCGGACGCCATCCAAGTCATTTCGTTTTCCGTATTCGGGATGATTTCTTCTCTGGCGGTGAGCACCTCAAGGGCGTCCTCGGCTGTGGGCGCGACGGGTGATGCGGAATACCGAATCAACCCGTCCGCGAACAAGGTTTGCATCATGAGTTGTTCGACACTGTGCTGCGTCGGATCCAAATGCAAGGTGCAAAGCTCCGTGTGGACGAGATCGACTGAGGCCTTCCCACTGGCAAGAAGGCCTTTGGCGAGCCTGACCGCAGGCAGTGCCGCGTAACAACCCATGTGATACGCGTGAAGGACCTCCGTGGATTCGCCCCAGTTCTTGAAGGCGACCAGTCGCTGCGCACCGCTTGGAGAAACATAGCCGGTGCATGTCACATGAACGAGGACCGAGGGAGAGTTCTGCTCCTCTGAGTAAAACTGCTGAAAAACTTCGTTTACTACTTCAGCGTAGAACTCCGAACGCTCTTGGGCGGATCGCCCGGCTGGTCGCGACTTTAATGCGAAAATCCGCATTTTATCCCAATCAGTGTGCGTGAAGTCATCCAGAGACGAGTTCCGATACTGGATGCGATCCGTGCTGCAGCCGAATCGAATCACCCGTTTTTTGACATTCCGGATGAGCGCCTCTCTTTCCTCATCAGAGGCGGCGGCGTTAAGCGTTATTTCCGCTTGAGCGTGAGCTGTCGCTAGCCAGGCCAAGATTTCTTCTTGGGGTGCACGGTGTTTCGGAAACAGGCTTTTGAAACGATGCAGAAAGGCGGCGGAGCCACTCATGGCCATCGGGCATGAGCAAGAGGCGGGCCAAAGTGTTTCGGGAGGATCTGAAGTACTCCCGTCATGCTCGCTTGCCCGTGAATTCTGCAATAGTAAGGGAGGTTGCCCGGTACGTTGAGCGGAGGCGTAGTCGCGCTTGCCCCCGGGGCAATGACCCCGGTATCGAAACTCCCGCTATTCGCCGTGGCGGTGTGGGCCATGGTATCTCCATTGATCCAAGTCACGGTCGAGCCTACCGGTACGCGGAGGGGATTCGTGCCGAACGCCGCTGGCCCCTTTCCAACCGCGCCACGAGGAATCGTGACGGTGATGTTCATCGCGTTTGCCGCCGCTTGACTGAGGACCGGGCTATGGCTTCCGTTACAGCTGGCTCCACTCAAGCCGCAAGCAAACCAGAGAATAGCGGTACTGAAACTCGATACTAATTTATTCGTGACTTGTCCCATAAGTAGGTGCGACCCCGCGGCCAGCGCTGCAGGTCTTTGTTCCAAACGGCGCGCCTACGCGGGGCCGGCTGCGTCGCTTTTGTACGCATCGCTCAGGCGGCCCAGGGACAAAGCGCAAAGCGCGAGGACGAAGTCGCGCAACGCGATGTCATAATAGGTGCCCGAGAGGAGGAGGTTGATCACGATGGACAAAAGCCACGCCGTGACCACGTAAGCAAAAATTCGAGGCAGGAAAAACATGCCAATCCCGATGCAGATCTCACCGATCCCTGAGATCTGCATGAAAAGATGAGCGTGCGTTCCCAAGACCCGTTGTGCGGCGGGTGAAAGGTACATCTCCCAGTCGACGAGACGATGAAAGAATTTATCGATTCCAGCGACAATGGGGATAAGAACGAAAGCGATATGCAGGATTCGGTACCCGGCGGCAAATCGCCTGGCCGAGTATTCCCTAACCTGTGACATGAAGCATTCCTTTGAGAAGCTCCGAGTGTCCCGGAAAATTGCAGAAGTAGGGATAGTCCCCCGGTTTGGGCGGAGCGGTGAACTGAATCGTCTGACTCTCGCCCGGCTTTAAAAGGTGCGTGTGGGCGATCACATCGGGCGAATCCGGAACGTAGTCTTTCTCCTGTCCGGCCTGGGGTCCGGCGGCAACGACGTTAGCCTTGGTGCCAGGTTTAACGAGCACCCAGTTGTGACTGAAACCCACAGCCGGATCGGACGCGTTCTTGAACGTGAGGGAGAGGTGCTGGCCGGCTCGCACGGTCATCTCCGTCGGCTCGAAGCTCATTTCGGTTCCTTTCGTGGAAACGGAAAGCAGGTGGGGCGGGCGGGTGGTGTGAGCCCACGCAACCGGCAACGTTACGGACAAAGAGAGCAGACACGAAGCGATCGAGTATCGGTAAGCGAGATTCACCTTACGCTCGGGTTGCACGTGACGTGCCTGGTCCTGCTCCAGTTGTCCACTGAAACGTGCCGGCCGGCGGATTTAACGGTCTGGTTAATTCTGGCAGGGAATCACGTTCGAGTTCGTCGAATACGGCTCATCCACGGACGTAAGTTGGAATGTTCCGATTGTCGTGCCGTTCTGCAGAAGTTGGGTCGAAACGATGGTTGTATGACTGAGCGTGTGTTCGTAAATAAAGCCCATCGCCGTTGAGTTGCAGCTGTCTTGGTCCGGTCCGGGACCTGAGGTTATTTGAAATGAAAAGCCGGGATTCATCGCCACGCCGCGAATGAGCTGGGTGTTCGCGTTATCGCCGACGGGGACGGTGGTTTTTCCGACGGGGGTCGGCGTCGCCCCGTTCGGCGCGTAAACAAGTCCTCCGTCGGAGTTTTGAACATAGAGGGAGCTGTCATTCGCGTCCAATCCGCCGGATTGGCCACTGGACTGATCCAGAATTGAATCGACGTAATGAAAAGTGCCCTCTGTATTAGCGCGGGCACTCGAGATACATATCGGAGTTTTAGGATCGCAGACGTTGTTCGCTAGCACATCCGCATACGCCGCACTCGAAATGCCGCTTGCACAAACCAAAATACTGCCTAATTGCCAAAAATTCCTTAATCTCATGCCGGGCTTTCTAACGCAGATAACGCGATGTGTCAATGCTATTTTTAAATAGCATATGTTGGCGGAATGGCCGAGTCGATTTTTGACAGTTTTCTCGCGTGGGTGTCGAGGCCTCTATCAGAAAAGGCAAGACGATCATGTTATCACCCTTGTATGAATAAATTTTCGAGTTTTATAGGAACGGTCCTCCTCCTTTCTTCGACAATGGCAACACGGGTTTTTGCTCATCAATGATGACGTAAAAAACTATTTAGCGGAGGATGAGTCATTGAATGCATCAGGGGCTCTCGCTCCAATAAATTCCCGCTATTTTATTTCAAATAAGGTCCAGGAGCGTGAGATCGGCTCTAATGGCAACGTCGCGAGCATTTGGTACACGACGGGCATTCAGTATCGGGACCCTTATTTGCCGGATTTGGGTTCCGATGATTGTCCTGTTCTCGATGAGATCTCTCTCGATGCGAACAAACCCGTGCTTAAAGTTAAGTACGGCATAAGCGGAACTGAAAATCTGGATAATGGGGTATTCGGAAAAAATTCTTTGGCTCAATTGGTTGCCAAGGCGCGCGAGTACAGCCCGTCTTTTAATCCGACGATCGCTGGAGGAAGTTCGCGAAGATCAGACACCGACGGCAACTTCACCTATGTCTACATGGAATCCGAAGTGACCATTGATCTTGCTGGCCAGGATTCCGTTAGCAGCCTCTGGTACTTGAGCAACATTACGGTCAGCGGAAACGCGATCAACGGGACGCGATACGGCGTCCGCGCGGGATTCTTCCTGGGCGCGGGGCCTGTTTCCGCCGGCAACGCTAATGAGCGGACTGGAAATCTCGTAATCGAGAACAACGCCCCCGGCATCGTGGCAGGTCGCGCAGGCCAAGCCCAAGCGGGCATCCAGGACCAGAGAAAGGGCTTGGCAGGCGTCTTTAACCCGACCGGAGATCGTGAGGCCGTCCGCTACGTGGGCGGCCTCACGATCTCCGGAAACTCGATGACGGGCTCCTACGGTGGCGGAGGTATCGAGATGGTGGGCATCGATCAGGTCGCGAGCTCGGCGTACCCCGCCGCGCTGACCGTTTCCTCGAACGTGATCTCGAACGTGCTGGGCAACTACCCCGGCGATCCGGTTTCTTTTCCCTGGTCCGACGGCGATGGCATCCGGCTCTGGGGCCTGAGCGTGGGGACCTTCTCGATCGTGAACAACCAGATCTCGAACGTGGACGGCTACGGGATTTTCGTCACGGACGTAGATGGTGGCGTGGGCGATGTCTCGAGCTCTAGCAACGCGATCAGCGGTTATGCCCCGTGGGCGTCAGGGAACTCGGGCCCGATTTACATCCGGAGCAGTACGGGCGTAAGCACGCAGTAAGCCAGATGCCGCCACCGCCGGATCCCGGCGCAACGCCTGTGCCTTCGGCACCTTGTGTGGACGGTTATTTTCACAAGAATTCATGATTGTGAATTGGGTCTTATTAGTTCGGAGGGTCTACGCGGGTTGACAACGCCGCCGCTCCATGCACACATTGTGTGCGCTGTATGATTACCCGTCTGACCCCTGCCGCAAGATTGCTTCGCCTTCGTGAATTTCTGGGGCTTTCCCAGAGAGAATTGGCCAATGAGTTTGGGGTATCTTACGGCGCTGTCGGATTTTGGGAAAAAGGTGAGCGACCGATCCCCGGCCCGGTTTTGAAGCTGATCGAGCTTCATGAGCAGCACTTCCTCCGGAATGAAGCAGGTGCCGTCGCGGAAAATGAATGCCAGGCGTTGAGCGCTCAGTGGGCCCATGCCATTGTCTCGAAATCCCGGCTCAAGTCTAAAAAGGCTTCCGTCGAAATTCGGCAGCAGCTTGAGGCCGTGATCGCGCGTCTTTTGATGGAAGGATTTTCCGCGGACCCCGTCCAGCGGCGCATTCAGGTATCGATTGCGGGCCGGCTTGTTCGATCGTTGGGGGAAAGCCGAGGCATTCCGCTGAAAGCGGCGCAGCTGGCCAGTTATCTGGACTTCAACATTCCGGATGAGCTCAGGGAAGCGTTGTTGGCGGTACAGACCCACGCGCGCCCGATGTCGGCGGGCACCGTTTCGCGCGTGATCTTCGAGGAATTTGGCAAGCGTCCGGAGCGCCTTTTCGCGGAATGGTCGAGCAAACCTTTCGCCGCCGCCAGCATCGGCCAAGTCCATCGAGCGAGGCTGTTCAGCGGCGAGCAGGTGGCGGTGAAAATCCAATATCCCGACCTGCTTCCCGCGATGAAAAAAGACCTGAGCAATTTGAATTTTTTCAGACATCTGGCGGCGCTGCTCGATGGCGCTAACCGGGAGGTGGTGGATGAATTCAAGGAATGCATCCTTCGGGAGTGCGACTACCGGCTCGAGGCGGAGAGTCAGCAGAAATTCCGCTCTCTCCTCAAGGGAGATCCCGACATCATCATTCCCAGGGTTTTTCAGGAGTATTCGGGCGCGCGGGTTTTGACGACCGAATTCATCGACGGAAGAAACTTATGCGAGTTCATGGCCCACGGCACGCAGGCGGAAAAAGACAAGGCCGGCAAAACCATCGTTCGTTTCTACACGCAGCTCGGCTTCAAGTATGGCACTTTCCAGGCGGACCCCAATCCTGGCAATTATATTTTCATCGGGGATCGGATCGCGTTTCTCGACTTCGGACGGGTCGTCTCCTGGGACGATCGCACGCGTTGCTTGGAGCGCGACCTTTGCATGGCTATGTTGGAAAACGACTCGGCCAACGGCCGGCATTTTCTCGAGGAGCTCGGCCTGATCGGCGCGATGAGCGACAAGGATTTCACGGAGTTTTGGGAGTTCGTTTCCGCCCAGCATGCTCCTTTGACCATGGATCGGCCTTTTCAATACTCCCGCGGCTTGATTCGGCAACGAATCCGGATGGCCAAGGGTTTTCGAAAAAACCCCATGTCGCGGGTGACGCGCGAGCTTTTTTGGGACGTCTTTCTCAGTATGAGCGCCAACGCGATCCGCGGGGACCTCGGCTCGACCGCTAACTGGAGAAGGCATCTCCTCGAAATACTCGTGGACGCTGGCGCAAAACCACGCGTTTGAGGGGATGCCTTCTGCGCGCTTAGTGAAGATTCAAAGACTTCTTGATCCTGCCGTAGCCTTCACGGAGAGAGTCGGCTAGCAGCTGGGTCGCGGCACCGACCTCTTGCGTGGCTTTGGAGGCCGCCGAGATTGCCGGGCGAAGCTCGGCATCCAGTTTCTTCCATTCCTTTTCCATGCGCTCGAACTGCTCGCGGGCCTCGGCCTTAAATAGATGGGATTGTACCATCAGCTCGCCCCGAAGCTTTTCGATATCTTTAAAATCGGATGCCTTGATTACGGATTGTTTCGACATTTTAGTTCTCCATTTTCGGCACTTGAAATGATGTGCCGTTTGTTTCTTCATTCAGATAAGTGCAACGCCTGTGCCTGAAAAACGGCAATAAAATAGCCAGAAAAAGTGCGGTTTTAGCGCTATCGGGTGAATTTCCGCCTCTTCGGCAGGACATAATGTCCCACTAACTGGCCCCTTTAACTGCTGATGGGTGGAGTGAGCACCCGGTTGTGAAACGAGACATACATGCTCAGGTGGTCAATCAGGCCTTGCTTGGTTTTAGTCGTGCACCACGTTCTCCGAAAAAGCCGATTGAGATTGGCCCGCAGCATCGCACACGAGTGATTGAGAGAAAAAAGCGGATCAAACCGAAGCTTCTTTAACTCTCCTTGGCCCGTAATCGCCCCTCGTGCCCCTTTCACACGCGTGTGAGTTGCGGACGGGTGATGGCGC
>JARLHE010000034.1 GCA_031292385.1 Oligoflexia bacterium | reverse complement strand
GATGACAGTGGCGGCATTGATAGCGCGGGATCCACTGACCGTCGGAGCGACGGAAATAGCGCCCTTTTCGGACGAAGGATCTCTTTTTCGGATCACTGTTTTTGGAAGAGCACTCAGAATCTGGGCATTGGCGCTTCATAGGGGCGCCAACAGTCCAATTCTTAAGCCAAAGGTCTAGGAAGTGCCCCTTTCAGGAGCAGACTAGGGAGCCAGTTTGTGAAAACCATTGATCCGGTAAAGGTTTTTGCCTACCGGCGCCGGATGATCGCTGCATACCGTGTCCAGAAACACGTGCATAGCCTCGGGGAAAAGCTCTGATAGCGCGATCAGATTCGGCGGCTCGTTCTCAAATGAGGCGACGAGGGTCCCGTGCTGGCGGATATAGTCGGCGGCGTTCTTTTTATGATCGAGATCGGGAATATTGAAGTCGCTTTTCAGGAGCAGATGGGTCCCTTTTTTATCCCAGGGGAAGCCGTCGCGCACGAGATTATCGACCGTGCCCTCCCCCATTCGAGGAGCGTCGCGGCCGGTCAAATAGACGATCTCCGCTCCGGCTTCATGCAGGCGCCGGGCAAACTCCGCGGCTCCGGGATAAGGCCGGTCATAGGGCAAATACTGATTCGAGAAAAAACGAGCGGCCCAAAACTCCTTCAGGACCTTGAGCGCATGATCGACTTCGGGCGTTCCCGCTTTCAGCCCGATGGATTCAAAGGTATCCTTCATCGAATAGCCGACCTGCTCCTCGCGCAAAGATTCCAAAGCGTGGCGAACGCGCGAATGCCCGAGGCTTTCTTCCGTATCCATCCATTCCCGGATAATCTCAAAGGAGCGCGGGCCCACTTCATACAGCGTCGAGTCCAAATCGAGCAAAACCAAGGGGTGCCCGCTTTGGACCGAGCCCGCCTTGGCCTTCAACTCCCGCACGCGATCGGCGACCGCATGGAGGACTTCGGCCTCGGTGATATCGTGAAAATGACAGGCCGCAATCCACTCTTCCCGGGCCAAAAGCCGCGGTGCGTTCGATGATTTCATAATGGCTGATCAATCTATGCGATGCGCGGCACGGGAGTCAAGTCCGGCCTATTTCTTCGGGGCGGGCGTTGCTTCGCCGGGCTGAGGATTGCCCGAGCTCGCGCTGTAAAACGCCCGGTCATCCAGGATCGGCTTCCCTTTTTGACCGGCCTCTTCTTTTTTGTGCTTTTCCTTCTTGATCCCGTTCGCCTCGAGATCGGTCGAGATCACGACTTGATCGCCCACGCGCAAATCCGAGTACGAGCCGGGCTTCCGCGTGAACTGCAGCGTTTCGCTATCCTTTCGCAGGTCGATCGTCTGCGGCGTGATCTTGGTCACCGTCCCGCTGAAGCTATGCTCGATGGCCAATGCGGAATAAGACGAAAGCCCCAGACATGCTCCCAACCCAATGCAAGCTCTGAATTTTCTCATAAGTCTTGACCTCCTGATTTGCCCCTCAAAACGCATCATCCCAGCTCTTTGAAATTCTCATCGCGGTGTTAATCAATCCGACGTGGGAATAGGTCTGGGGAAAATTGCCCCAGAGCTCCCCGGTCTCGGGATCCATATCCTCCGAAAGAAGTCCCAAATGATTGGACTTATTCAGCACCGAAGCGAAGAGCTCGCGAGCCTCGGTTTTCCGTCCCACGCCCCAGAGAGCATCCGCCATCCAAAACGCGCAAACCGTGAAGGTGGTCGTCGGCACGCCGAAATCGTCGGGCGTGCGGTAGCGGTAAACGCCCTGGCCGAACCGCAGCATGCGCTCGTATGCGTCGATAGTTTTTTGAAACCGAACGTCGCGATGCGAGATGAAATTATAAGCGGGCAAGAGCAGGTTCGAAGCATCGGGCGAATCGCCCCCATAGCTCTGGGCATAATAGCCCACGATATCATTCCAGCCGTTTTGCTCGATATTCTGCCGCATCCGCTCGCAGATAGGATTCCACTCGGCGACCAGATCGTGGCGCCCGATATGCCGGGCGATCCGCACGCCGCGGTCCACGGCCGCCCAATTCATGAGCTTGGAAAAGACGGAGTGTTTTTTGGTTCCTCGAAACTCCCAAAGACCGGCATCCGGCTGTTCGAAGCTGATGATCGCCTGCTCGATCAGCTGCTGGACGTTTCGCAGCGCCTGCTCCTGATCGGTGCGATCAATGCGCCGGTCAAAGAACGTAGGCGTGATGGCGAGCACCATTTCGCCGTAAACATCGTGCTGCTCCATCCGATAGGCGGCGTTCCCCACCCGAACCGGGCCGAAGCCCCGAAAGCCTTTCAGCCAGGTCAGCTCGTCTTCGACCAATTCCTTTTGCCCGTCGATCCCGTAAACGGGCTGCAGAATTTTCGAGGGCTCAGAGGCCCCGATATTCTGCAGATAACGGATGAACTGCTCCATCTCCTCGAACTGGCCCATGCGGTTCAGCGCCGTGACGACGAAATAGGCGTCGCGGAGCCAGCAATACCGGTAATCCCAACACCGCCCGTTGCCGTCCGGCCCTTCAGGCAACGAAGTCGTGGTCGCGGCGATGATCGCCCCGGTATCCTCGAAAATGTGAAGCTTCAGCGCCAAGGCTGACCGGATCACCTCGTTCTGAAATTCAAAAGGGATATTGCAGTGCTTGGCCCAGATGCGCCAAAAGGAGATCGTGCGCTCCAGCTGCTCTTCAACGATGAATTTAATCGGCCCTTGAAACGGCTGGCCGTAGGAGAAGACGAAATGCTTGTCTTCTTTCAGCTCAAAAGGGGTTTCGCTCAGGATATAGGAAATCGACGCATCCGAGGTCAGAAATGCCTGATCGGCGTCGGTCTGAAAAACGATTTCGGATGACGACTGCGAGACCCGGGGCGCGGTCTTGCCGTAATCGAATCGCGGCCGGCACCGCACGACCACGCGAGGCATGCCGCTGAGCAGGCGCAGGACCCGGATGATTTGCGGAGGCTTTTGCATCCGATCCTGCTGCTCGAACCTCGGCATGAAATCGATGATCTCGAACGAATCCCCTTGCGAGCCCGTATAACAAGTCGCGAGCACGTTCGTATTCACCAGGTAGTGCTGGCGCGTCTCCCAGGTCTGCCCGGTCGGGCTCGCGGCGGGCTCGATGCTCCAAAAGCCACCGTTATCTTCATCCAAAATCGAAGCGAACATGGATGGCGCGTCAAAGCGCGGTAAGCAGCACCAGCTCACCGTTCCGGTTCGGCTGATCAACGCCGAGGCTTGGCAATTGCCGATGATGCCATAATCGAGTTGCGACATACTTAATTTTATCCCTCGATTTTTGGGAGCAAACACGAGGCCATTCGCTTGTTGCTCCTTAGAACACGCGCGGCACATCCGTTGCACTTCGCGCACGGCGCATGAGACGCTTCTACCTGATCTGGATCTACGTCATTTTACTGGTCGCGGCAGCCGCGGCTTTCGCTCAAAGCTACATCGAGAGGCGTCATCTCCTCGCCGAAGAACACTCCAAGACCGCGACGCTGGTCGCCAGCCTCGAAGAAAGTATCGAGACCGCGATCAGCGAGCATCAGCTGGGTCGCCTCGCCCGGACCGCCCGGCGATTGGAAAGAACGCCGCGCCTCATCGGCTTCGGCGTCTGTGTTTACGACTTGAAAAATAACCTATTCTATCCGAGGGAATCCCGCGGCTATCCCAATACTTTCGCGCTGGCGCCGCTTTGCCAAAAGCGGCCCCCGGCCAACAGTAAAATCGATTACGCGTTCCACCCCGTCGATACGTCCGACATCCGGGGAATCAATCGCAAATATCTGCTTGTCGTGGCGCGCGACCTCTCCTACCTGCGGAAGGTCTGGATCGAATCCTTCCTTCGGGCTTTTCTTCTCATCCTGCTTTTCGGCAGCGCGATCCTGGTGGTTGTGACGAGCCAGATGCGGCGTTGGCTCAAAAGCCACCTGAGGCTTTTCCACACCAGCCTGCGCTCGCTCATCGCCGGCCGCCGGCCAAACCATCTGCACGAGGTCAACGGATCGGATTCCTTCTCCGGTACTTTCAGGGATCTGCGCCCGATTTCGGAAGATATCGATAAGCTGGCTAAAATCCTTTCCATGCGCCCCAGCCCGAACGCGCGCAGCGCTACCGAGCGCTGGCTGCCCACGTCACTGAGCCGCACGATCGCGCAAAAAAGCCTGGTGGTCGTGGCAAATCGCGAGCCTTATATCCATCAGCGCGCGCCGGACGGGAGCATCCAAGTCATGCGCCCGGCCAGCGGATTGGTGACCGCGCTCGAACCCATCCTGCGCCAATGCGGAGGACTCTGGATCGCCCACGGGAGCGGCTCCGCCGACTATGCCGTCACCAATGAAAAGGACGAAATCGCCGTCCCGCCCGAAAAGCCGACCTACACGCTGAAAAGAGTCCGCCTCTCGCCGCAGCAGGAAGAAGGTTATTATTATGGCTTTTCCAACGAAGGACTTTGGCCGCTCTGCCACCTGGCCCATACCCGTCCGATCTTCCGCTTGAGCGACTGGCAGAGATATATCGAGGTGAACCAGTTGTTCGCCGACTCGATCCCGGAAAACCTGATCCACTCGGACACGCTTTTCCTCGTACAGGACTATCACTTCGGCCTGCTTCCTAAAATCCTCAAGAGCCGGGGAACGCCGTCGAATCGGCCTAAAATCGGGATATTCTGGCATATCCCCTGGCCGAATCCGGAGGCATTCGGCATCTGCCCATGGGCACAACAGCTGCTCAGCGGAATGCTCGGCGCGGACATCATCGGCTTTCATACCCAGTTTCACTGCAATAACTTCCTTGAGTCCTGTAACCGCTATCTCGAAGCGAGGATCGATTACGAACACTTCTCCGTCACGATGGACGGCCATGAGACCCGGGTGCGCGCGTTTCCGATCGGCATCGACACCGCGCCCGTGAAAGCGCTGACCGATCCCGAGCGCGAGCAGCTGAAAGCGCAATATGGGATCAAAGCCCAGTACGTCGCGGTCGGCGTCGATCGGATCGATTATACGAAAGGGCTTTTGGAGCGCGTTGAGGCGGTCGAGCGTTTTCTCGAGAAGCACCCCGAATACATCGGTCGCTTCACGCTCGCGCAAATGGGCTCCCCGAGCCGCACCCACATTTCGACTTACCAGCGCCTGAACGACGATTTGGTGCGCCTCGTGGACCGGGTCAATGCCCGCTATTCCCAGCCCAACGGCTATAAGCCCATCGTCTTCATCCCGACGCATCATGAGTGGAAGGAAATCCAATACTTTTACCAGCTCGGCGATCTCTGCTTGGTGACTTCCCTTCATGACGGGATGAACCTGGTCGCGAAGGAATATGTCTGGTGCCAGAGCCCTGAAAAGGGCGCGTTGATCCTCTCGAAATTCACCGGAGCGAGCCGCGAGCTGACCCAGGCGTTTATCATCAACCCCTATTCGATCGAGGAAATGGCGGATGCGATTTTCAACGCCCTGCTCATGAGCCCCGAGGAAAAGGCCGCCCGAATGACCCTGATGAGAGAGACCGTTCACTCCCACAATGCCTATCGCTGGGCCTCCGAGGTGATCGAGGCGCTTCTCTCGAGAGAAGCGCCTGAAACGGCGACCGCCTTGGGCATCCCGGGACTACGCACGCGCCTCGGCGCCAGCCACGCCTTCCGTTCCACGAAAACCTCAGGTAAAAAAGAAGGGAATGGATCCGAGCCAGGCCCTACGGAAAATCAATAAAGAGATTGTCGCCTGTGAGCGCTGCCCCCGCCTGGTCAAATACCGCGCACAGGTGGCCAAGGAGAAACGCCGAGCTTACCGGAATGACGAGTATTGGGGCAAACCCATCCCTGGCTTCGGGGATCCGAACGCCCGACTCCTGATCATCGGCCTTGCGCCCGCCGCTCACGGCGCCAATCGCACTGGCCGCGTCTTTACGGGCGATCGATCAGGCGAATGGCTCTACCGCGCCCTTCACAAGGCGGGTTTCGCCAACCAGCCTTGCTCGAATCACCGAGACGATTCGCTCACGCTACACGATGCCTACATTGCGTGCTCGCTCCGGTGCGCCCCGCCCGCCAACAAACCTTTACCGATCGAGCTGTCGCGTTGCGCTTCCTATCTCGACCGCGAGCTCGAGGTGTTTCGCGACGTGAAAGTCTATCTCGCCTTGGGGCAGATCGCCCTGAACTCCGTCTGGCCTCATCTGGTCAAGAAATTCGAAAAAGAAGCCCCCCGTCTACGCAAACCGAAATTCGCGCACGGTGGAAAATACGAAATCGTGCCAGGCAAATGGCTTCTTTTTTCCTACCATCCTTCGCAGCAGAACACGTTCACCGGCAGGCTCACCGAGCCCATGTTCGATTCCGTTTTCAGGGAAGCATCCAAGCTGATCGAAGCAGCTAAACCCTAATTGAAGCAGCTGTCCAACCGGGCCTTAAGCGTGCTGCCCAGTGTCGTCGTCGACTCGACCGAGCTGATCAAGCCGATAATCTGCATGACTCGGGCGCGATCCGCCTTGAACTGCCAAGCCGCGTGATTAGTGGGATTGAACCAATCCACGGGGTCGACGTAATCCCACCCGACCCACTGGATGAACTGAACCGCGGTGGGGATTTCGCCGTATTTCATCATGTAGGTCAAAACCGCCAAACGCTTGTAATCCGAATCCAGCGAGGCCAATGGCGATCCCGGAGGCGCGGTTTGATAGGCTTCGGTCAATAACGGATTGACCAAGGGAAATACGTTCTTGGCCTCGGCAAGATCGATGAACCCATCCCCGTTGGTATCGAAGCGCGAGAAAAGGCCTTCGATATAGTGGCTCAAAGCCGCGTATTGCTGGATATCGTTCGAATCCACCCAGGCGGCCCCCTCACCGAAGCTTCGCGCGACGGTGCCCAATAAGCAGGCGAAAGTTTCACGATAAACCTTCCGATTCAACTCTTCGACAGTGGCGCCCATCGACGGCGACGGCGATGGCTCCGCGACCGGTCGATGCGCCGGGCGCGGCGGCAAAGACTCGAAATAGGCATAAAGACCGGGCATGTCCTTCCACAGAGTCGATGCGTAACTTCCGAACATCGTCTTCAAGAAGCAATCCACCGGAATCGCCGGCCGCCCGAAGACATCGATCGGAGCCGCGGTGGATCCGCTGACCGGACAAGCCGCGCTCATCGCATTATAGGCGTCACTGGAGAGCTGCATCGTGGAGAGCAACGTCGAAACGTAATCCACCGCCTCGTCACGCTTCATGAAATCGGTTCCGTCCGAATGATAAGTAAACAAGCTCGCTTCAAGAAAGCGCTTATCCGCGGTTTTCTTCGGATTCGCGTTCGGATCGAAAATCTTCAGATCGATGCCGATCTGCCGGAACTCATAATAGAATTGCTCGATCGCCGCCCTCGACGCTCCCGTGCCCATCAAGTCCCGGACACTGGCTTCGATATCCTCGGGACTTGCCGCCAGGCCGACCTGCTGATGGGGCACATAAGTGCTCAGTACGAAATTGACGACCCCCTGCACCGCGCTGACCGCCGAAAGCTCGGTGAAGCTATGGCCTCGGTCACCGTGGTAACCGTTGTAAGTGACGAGCAGGCTGTCGCCGTGGAACAGCGGGAAAAGATCCGGCTGCTTCAGATACGCCTGAAGATCCGTCGCGGCGTCGCGCAACGGCGAGCTGGAATCATTGAGCGCGGCCGGACTGAAGAGGTCCTCAAGCGAAACGGATGAGAGCGATACGGCCGGATAGGACTGATCCCAGGAATTTGGGTTCAAATAGGAAAACAAGGTAGCGGCGTACTGCTGGCCGCTGGCCATCCACTGCAAATAGTTCCAAAAACGGTTCAAATGCTCCTGCCGCAATCCATCCGTATCCTGGGTGGGAGCGGCGGGATACGCGCAAGCGGCCGGAGCATTGGTTAAATTATGAATATTCAACGGGCGAAAGCCGGAAGATTGCGGCTCGGTCATGTAACGCCGCACGAAAACCCGAACCAGATCCTTGACATGCTGCCGGCAAACTTTATCCCCCAGCAAGGAAAAGTAGCCGATGTCGCTCGGATCGCCCGGATCGGAATAGATCAATCCGGGAATTTGCGGCGTATCCAGAAGCTCATCGATATTCTTGAAGCTGATTTGTCCACCGTTGCGGGAGATCACCTGCTCGAAAAGCTTCTCGCCGATCCCCAAGACAGAGACCAGATGCTGCAACCCCTCCCCGTGAATGAAAGAGTCGTCATTTTTGGCGATGAAAATATAGCGCAAATAAAGCGCGTAGAAATCCGCGCCGACCGTCATGAAGTTCCGCCAGTCCGCGCCCGTCATCTGCTGCGCATCGCTCTCAGCGCCCGACGAGACCAGGATCTTTTTCAACTGCTGCAGAACCGGCAAATAATTTCTGAAATTCGCGATCGCCTTCTTATCCGCTCCCACATCCGGGAGGGTAGAAAGCTCGGCCATAAAATTCGAGAGATGGTCGAACGTATAAGGGGTCGCATCCTTCTGGACGATCTGGCCCAAGGACGCCGCCCCTTCACGGAGGGCCGTGATGGCTTGCTCGAGCTCCGCGGCGCTCATCCCGGAAATATCCTGCGGATTCAGACGCGGGACATAAGGCAAAAGGGAGAGGCTCAACGTCTTCAGTTCAAGCAGCATCGCACGGGCGCGCTCGAGATCTTCCCGGGTCAGCGTATCGGTATCGCCCCCGAGCAGCGTCTGCTTGAGCCGCATGATCTCGGCCATCAGCCCGTCGTCGATGCGGAAATTCCTCAAAAAATAGCGCTCCAGGAATTCCTTCAGCTCGGACGCCTTGTACTGGCCGGGAACCGACCCCTGCGTATTATTCTCGAAAAGCGCGAGCGAGCTGCCCATGCAATCCCAGACGCCGCTGATCTCGGCTTCGGATGCGTTTCCGTGCAAGTATTTGCTGATCTTGTCGACGGAGCCGTTCAGGCAGCCCGAGCCCACGGAAATCGAGGACGTCATCGAAGGATGCTCGCCGATATTGATCCCGCAGCCCGCGCTCACAAGCAGGATCGAAGCCATCGCGAAACACAAAGAAGGGTTAAAACGCATAGCTTAACCCCCCTCGGAAATCATCGTTGGCCTTATAACGGCCGATCAAGTCGACCGGAGATTGCCCCGCGGCCAGCTCTTCGGTGGAACCGAGCAAATCGGCGCCGAAATTGATCTGCCAACGGGCCAGCGGCTGAAACCGCACATCGGCGGAGAGAATCGTACCCCGATGGGTAATATCGTAAAGCAAGCGCGCGCTGATCGCGACGTGATCCGCCCAAGCCCCGAGATACGAGGCTCCCGGCACGCCGCTCTCGCCGCCGATCATGTACGCGCGCTGATAGGGGTAGCGCTCGTCGCCGGCGTTTGCCGTGATGTCCTGGACCGCGGTAGGCCCGGCCACGTCGGGCGCGTTGCCGCCCCATTGCCCCAGAAAACTCAGGTAAGTGTGAACCATGCCCCAATTCGGAATATGAAAGCGCAAGTCGACGGAGGGGCTGATTGCGAGCGACGGGATCACGGATTCGCTCACCAGGTTCGAGGCGATGGTTTGCTGGATCGGCACGTCCCAAAGCGACGAAAGCGTCGCGGAGAAAATTCCGACCTGATAGCCCATATCGACCGAAGTCAGATAATGGCTCATCACCCGCGGATAAACCGGGATCTCAACCGAGCTCGTATTGGACGTGGTGACCAAGGAGGGGCTGTACGCCGTGATCAGTTGATTCATCGGCGAAAAAGACTGCGCGCCCTGGATCCACGGACCGGTATTCTCGCCCACGTGCAAGAGATACCCCGCGCTCGGATGCAAGATGATGCTTGAGATCGACGGTACATTCAGCTGGTAATCAACCGTCGTGGGCACCCCCAACACTTGAACGTTGGAAGGCGGCGACACGAAAAACGGCGATTGAGACGTGAGCTGGCCATTCTCGATATTGATCGGCACGCCGCGCTCCGGGACAAACAAGGGCGACCCAAAGACGACGAACCGGACACCCGATCCTTCGGCCGATAGAAATACCCCGGTCAAGCCGACCTCTTCCGGATGAATATAGTCCCAAAGAAAGCGGGGCTGCCAGATTCCAAGCTGCCAGCGCTCATCCAGCAGATTCCAATGCTCCAGCTTTCTGCCCACATCGACCCGAACCGCGCTATTGGCGATCGGAGCTCCGATATAGGCCTCGGGGGCCTCATAGTAAAAGCCGCTGCCCGCAGGCGGAAGAATCGCCAAGGCTTGAAAAGAGATATGGCCTTGGGCCCCCATGATATCGCCGCTGTCTTTGAACTTACCCCAAATCGAAGGCAGGATTTCTTCCTGCTGAGTCTGAGGGGAATACATATAACCTTGCGCTTCGAGACCAAGGACGGCTCTTTTGGGCCCGTAATTAGGGTCTTCGTACGCCGGCGCCACGGAGGAGTCGATGGGGTCAGCGGCGGCATCCGAGATAATATCTTGGAAGCTATCCATTTTTGTGTTCGGCGATGCGACCACATTGTTCTCTGCGGTGCGCGGTTCTGACTGCGTGTCCGGAGATTGATTAGGGGAGCCCGCGCGCGCAGCCGACGAAAAATGCAAAAAAGCGACGATCGTCGATGCGACGAATCGGAGAAATCGCTTCATGCGGCGTCTGCGTAACTTCAACCTCAGCACTTCCTGCTCACCTCTTACCTGCATCACCTACCGTCTTTTTTACACGGAAGGGGCCTGGCGCCGTGTATTTTTAACATAGTGTGTCAAATTAGACAACCAAAACTGTCAGTTAATAAACTATTTAGCTTTATCTCCGCGATATTTAAGGGAAAGCGTTAAAATAAACTCTGCCACGGGCTCACTCCCCGTCTGCTCTGGCGTTGTTGCTGTAATTCTCATGGGAATATTTTGTCGCTCGCCGGTCTCAATCGCCTTTCGCACGGTTTCAGAAATGATGACTCCGTCCTCGCAGGTGAAATCCGTATCCCCCTCGGCTCGCTTCAAAAACTTGGCTTGGAAGTCTTTGAAAACCAGACTCACTTTGCCGGGAGCCTGCTTTTCAATGTGATGCATGGCCAAAAGGCCACCCGCACAATCGGCCCCACAGGCTAAGGTGCCGAAATACATCGAATTCAGGTGATTTCGGGTGAGGCGATTCAAGGGAATCCGCACCACGCAGCGCGAGTCCGATAGCTCCCGGACGCTCGGTGAAACGAAAAGAAGAAGTGGAACCTTAAGCAATCCGAAAAGGCGCAGCTTGGCGGTTTCACGAAATCCCATGCCTGACAGAATAACCGTGTATTTCCAGAAAGCAAAGGGCCTGCTGGGCTTTGCCCGGCAGGCCCTTGAAGCTTTCAATGAAATCCTCGGAAATTACTTCTTCCTGTTCTTCTTTTTACGGAATGCTTGCTTCTTATCGGTGGAGCGCTTCGAACGAGCCGCGAAAAAGGCTTTGGCGAACTCCTTGTCCGATTGAAGCTTCAAAGTCCGCTTCTCATCGCCAGCGCGACGAGCCTTCCGGCGTGCAGCACGCTTGACAGCAAGACTTGGAGTTTCGGCAGCAGGGGTTGACGTATTTGGGACCATAATCTCTTGTCTCCTTAAGACGGAATATTGTCTAAACTGAAATGGAATGCCTGTCACGCAATTTCCTGACCCCCGAGAGGCGGATTCGGACGGTTTAGTCGCCGTAGGCGGCGATCTTGAGCCCGAAACCCTGATTCTCGCTTACCGCTCCGGCATTTTTCCCTGGCCGATGGGCCGTGGCCCCCTGCCCTGGTGCAGCCCCGATCCTCGCGCCATCTTGGAATTCGAGCGTCTTCACGTGCCCCGAAGCCTGAAAAAAAGCCTGGGGCGTGCCCACGGGCAAAGGCGGCTCGCCTTTACGGTCGATCAGGCTTTCGATGCGGTCATCCGCGCATGCGCGAAAGTTCCCCGCCCCGGCCAATCCGGGACCTGGATCACCCCTCGGATGCTCAAAGCTTATGGCGAATTTCATCGTCGAGGATACGCCCATAGCATCGAGGTCTGGGAAGAAAACGAGCTCATCGGGGGCGTCTACGGCGTCGATGTCGACGGCGTTTTCGCGGGCGAGAGCATGTTCCATCTCAAACCCAACGCCTCAAAACTGGGCCTGCTTTTTTTAATCGATCATTTGCGCGCCGCGGGTGCCCGGTGGATGGACATCCAAATGCTCACGCCGCATATGAAAGCGCTCGGCGCCCGAGAAATCCCGCGGGACGAGTTTCTGGACCGATTAGCGCTGGAGCGCCAACGCGGGATTCGCCTCTTTCAGCCGTGCCAGCAGTAAGCATACATCTCGGTTTGAGATGAAGTCCCCACATCCAGCTCGGCTTTGATCGCGATGAGGTCCCCGCTTTTTCTCAAGTAAAGCTGATAAGGAAAACCATCCTCGCAGGAAACGCCGGCTGGGCAAGTCGTCTTCACGATCAAATCCGTGGCGGTCGTGGCAAGCGTTTCGCCCGGCGCGAGCTGCTCGACCTTGTTCCGGTCTTTTTCGACCAGCAAGACGGTTCTGCTTTGCTCCGGAGTGACTGGGAAAAGAGGCCCTTCCGCGGCGCCTCCCGAGCCTTTCACGCTGAAACGCCTCAAAGAGTCGATCTCGTGCACCGACAGGCTTCCCTTGTCCGCTCTCGCGCATCTCATCGTCGTAAAGATGCCGGGCCCGTCGAAGTCATCCACGCTCGCGGGAGACGTCGCCTCGTTGTACAGCTTTGCCAGGATCTCATAAGGCGTCGCGTTTGGACTGGCCGCCTTGATCGCCTCGATCGAATCCGCATGTGCGAGCGGCGTCACCAACAGCATCGAAATAAAAATCGCCGGAACGAAAAACTGGGTTTTCATGACTTCTCCCATCCTCGCGCAATCTATTATAGTTGACGCGTTGCGTCAAGATTATTTTAAGCTCTTGAAAATCATTCAAGATCTCCCTGTCTCTCATGATATCAACCCCCTATGAGCACACGTCCAATCATCAAAGCTTTCGCCCTGATTGCCCTAATCGCCGCCGGCTGCGCCAGCTCCAAGCCCAAGCCCGCGGAAGCGCCGATCCCACCGATCGATTACGCCTGGGTCGAAATGGTGCCTGCCGCCCAAGCGCCTTCGCAGCAAATGGCGCGCGTCATCACCCGGCAAGCCGT
Organism: Oligoflexia bacterium; assembly: GCA_031292385.1. GTDB lineage: Bacteria > Bdellovibrionota > UBA1018 > UBA1018 > UBA1018 > JARLHE01. The sequence goes on along the minus strand of JARLHE010000034.1, from coordinate 3,112 downwards.
TTGCCCGGAGCTCAATGCCTCGGTTCAACCCGGCATGGGAAAGAGATTTCATACCGGCATCGAGATGCGAATTCCCATGAAGCCCCGTGCGGCCGCCGCACCGGGCTCCTTCGATGTTTTGAGCTGTGAGACGCCGATCCCCGTTTCCACCCGCGCGGCAAGCATCGCGGGACGAAAGCTTGCGATTCTGCCGCTCGAACCGAAGCGCATTCTGGTTTTGGGCGACACCGGCTGCCGAATCAAAGGCTCCGCCGTCCAGGCCTGCAATGACCCGGCGCTTTGGCCCTTTCCCGCCGTGGCGAAAGCCGCGGCCGCGTGGAAGCCGGATTTGGTGATCCACGTCGGCGATTATTACTACCGCGAGAGCCCCTGCCCGGCAGGCAATACAGGCTGCGAAGGCGCTCACTCAGGGGACAACTGGCTCCCTTGGCAAGAAGATTTGTTCGCGCCCGCGGATCCGCTACTACAGGCCGCGCCCTGGGTCTTTGCCCGCGGCAATCACGAAGACTGCAAACGCGGGGGCAAAGGCTGGGACCGATTCCTGGAACCCCGCCCTTACGCACCGGCGTGCAACGAAAAGACGGATCCCTACCCGCTCATGCTCGGCGATCACCGCCTTTGGGTGATCGATTCCGCCGCCGCCGAAAACATCGCGGCCAGCCTGCCCGCCACTCGCGCGGCGGAGCCGAAGCTTTCCTGGCTGGTCACGCATCGCCCGTTTTTGGCGAAGGGAGATTTCGAGTCGAATGCCCCGGGAATCGACAAGAGTTTGCTTCCGAAGCAATTGCAACTCATCCTGACCGGGCATTTGCATCAGTTTCGGATCCATCCCGGCTCGCCGGTCGAGATCATCACCGGCAACGGAGGCACGAAGCTCGACAGCTCCGAATCCGCCCGAACGCCCAAAGGTGACATCTTTTCGCGCGTGGATTTCGGCTTTCTGGGGCTCGAGAAACTCGACTCGGATCAATGGCGGGTCACCGAACACGACCGCTCGGGCGCGGAAGTCCTGAGCTGCGTTTTGCAGGAACACGCTCACGGCGAGGCGAAGCTCGATTGCGCATCGACAGCTGACTAACCGGCCATCAGGGACTTGCTCTTACGGGCGATGCTCTGAATGAGGCGCTTCCGCGGGCTCCTTGGAGCTTGAGTTGGCGTTCGCCCCCGCGGGTTTCGATTTGATCTCGAAGCTGGGCTCGTCGTTTTTGATCGTGATCTTGATTTCTCCGCCGTTCTCGAGCTTGCCGAACAGGATCTCTTCGGCCAAAGGTTTTTTGATCTTATCCTGGATCAAGCGCCCCAAAGGACGCGCGCCCATCTGCCGGTCATAGCCGCGCTTGGCCAGCCACTCGCGCGCCTCGGCGGTGACATCCACTTCCACGCCTTTGGCGATGAGCTGGGACTCGAGCTCCAGCACCTGTTTGTTGACGACCTGCTCGACCGTGACGATGTCCAACGGATTGAAATAAACGATCGCATCGAGGCGGTTCCTGAACTCGGGGCTGAAGGTGCGCTCGACTTCTTTCGCGGCGGCGGAGCCTTTCTTTTCATCGACCGCGCCCATTCCCAGCGCCCGCCGCTCCATCTCGCGCGAGCCGACGTTCGAGGTCATGATGATGATCACGTTTTTGAAATCGACTTTGCGCCCGTTGTTGTCGGTCAGCGTGCCGTGGTCCATGATCTGAAGCAGGATGTTCCAAATATCGAAGTGCGCTTTTTCGATTTCGTCGAGCAACACCACGGAATGGGGACTCTTCAGGACCGCATCCGTCAAAAGCCCCGCCTGCTCGAAGCCGACGTAACCCGGAGGCGCGCCGATCAGCCGCGAAAGCGTGTGGCGCTCGCTGTACTCGCTCATGTCAAAGCGGAGAAAGCTGACTCCCAAGCACCGCGCGAGCTGCTTGGAAAGCTCCGTCTTGCCCACGCCGGTGGGACCGCAGAAAAGAAAGCTGCCGACGGGACGATCGCCGGTCCTAAGACCCGATCGCGCCAGACGGATGGCCGTCACCAAAGCATCCACGGCATGGTCTTGCCCGAAGATCGTGAGCTTCAGATCGCGCTCGAGATTTTTCAACCGCTGCTTCTGGCTTGAGCTGACCGAACGTGCCGGAATCCGTGCGATTTGCGCGACCACCTCTTCAATCGCAGCGGCATCGATAACCGTCGGCGCGACCGAAGCCGAAACCGTCGCGCCCGCCGCCGCGGTGATCAGCGGCCTGGAACGAAGACGGGCTTTGGCTCCCGCTTCGTCGATCACGTCAATCGCTTTGTCGGGGAGGAATCGGTCCGTCAGGTGCTTGCTCGAAAGCTCGACCGCGGCGCGGATCGCTTCCGCGGTGAACGTCACCCCATGGTGCTGCTCGAAACGGGGCTTCAGGCCGTTGAGAATCTGAATTGCTTCTTCCTGCGTCGGCTCTGGTATGTCGATTTTCTGGAACCGGCGAGCCAGCGCATGGTCTTTTTCAAAGGTGCTTCGGTACTCGCTATAAGTCGTCGAGCCGATACACCGCACTTCGCCTTGCGAGAGGACCGGCTTGAGCAGATTCGCGGCGTCAAGCGCCCCGCCGCTCACCGAGCCGGCACCCACGATCGTGTGGATTTCGTCGATCAAAAGAATCGGCATCAAGCCGCGCTCGGCTTTTCGTTCGACGGCTTGGATCACTTTCTTGAGCCGTTGTTCGAAATCCCCGCGGAATTTGGCCCCGGCCAGCAGTGCGCCCATGTCCAAGGCATACACCACGGCATTTTCAAGCAGATCGGGCACCTTTTTCTCGACGATCCGAAGGGCCAACCCTTCGGCAAGCGCGGTTTTTCCCACACCCGCCTCACCGACGAGCAGCGGGTTGTTTTTGCGCCGGCGGCACAAGGTCTGGATCATTCTCTCGAGCTCAACCGCGCGCCCGACCAAAGGATCGATCCGGCCGCTGGCGGCCCGTTCGTTCAGGTTGATCGCATAAATCGACAACGGGTCATCCGCCGCCACATGAATGCTGGGACGTGGCCCTTTGCCGGGAAACAGCCGCGCATCTTCCTCTTCATCGAACGAGTCGTTCAAGGACTCGGAAGGCTCGATGCCTTCCAGCCCCTCTTGCATGCGACCGGTCTCGTCGAT